>JAFTPT010000032.1 GCA_017463155.1 Blautia sp. | reverse complement strand
GTTAGTACTTTCCCCGACATCCGACTTCCTTCAGATTCCATCTCGCGATGGACACCCTTGTCTTCGGCTATATCCTTCCCACTGCCGGGCGGATTCCGGACTTTCACCGGTTAGAAACGTGCGCCGCCGGGCGCACAAGCAAAGAAAGGTTGAGATCTTCCAACCTCAACCTTCTCCCGTACAATGTTCACTTATTTGTTCAAGCCGTACTTTCTGTTGAACTTATCGATACGTCCGCGTGCCTGAGCAGCCTTCTGCTGACCTGTGTAGAACGGATGGCATTTGGAGCAGATCTCAACGTGGATGTCCTTCTTGGTGGAGCCTGTTACAAATGTGTTGCCGCAGTTGCAGGTAACGGTTGCTTCGTAGTAATTCGGATGGATACCTTCTCTCATGACTTTCACCTCGCTATACTTTCTATATGACATCTCGCCGCCTTGTGCGGCGACCGGCAAATGTTCATTATGCCAAACAGCTTTTTGATTATAACATAGCGTTTCTGTAAATGCAAGGAAAATATATCAGAAAAATGCCTTTTCTTGCAGGGTTTACATAAGCTTCTGTTTCCGGACCATCTGGACGAACTCCGCGTTGTCCCGGGTATGCGCGAACATGTTCAGGATCTGCTCGACGGCTTCGTCGGACTTCATCCCGTTCAGGGCTCTCCGCATATGATAGACCGCCTCCTGCTCCTCGCGGCTGAGCAGCAGATCCTCCCGGCGGGTGCCGGATTTCTGGATATCGATGGCGGGGAAGACTCTCCGCTCCTGCAGCTTCCGGTCGAGGACCAGTTCCATGTTGCCGGTGCCCTTGAATTCCTCGTAGATCACGTCGTCCATCTTGCTGCCCGTATCCACAAGCGCGGTCGCGAGGATCGTAAGGCTGCCGCCCTCGCGCATGTTCCTGGCGGCGCCGAAGAACCGCTTCGGCATATGAAGGGCCGCGGGGTCAAGGCCGCCCGACAGGGTACGTCCGCTGGGCGGGATGATCAGGTTGTAGGCCCTCGCAAGCCTTGTGATGGAATCCAGCAGGATCACCACGTCCTGCTTATGCTCCACCAGACGGCGGGCTCTCTCCACCACCATCTCCGAGACACGCTTGTGATGCTCGGGGAGTTCGTCGAAGGTGGAGTAGATCACCTCCACGTTCGGTCCCTGGATCGCTTCCTTGATATCGGTCACCTCTTCGGGACGCTCGTCGATCAGCAGGATGATCAGGTGGATATCCCGGCTGTTGCGGAGGATCGATTTGGCCACGTCCTTAAGCAGCGTCGTCTTGCCGGCCTTGGGCGGCGAGACGATCATGCCTCTCTGGCCCTTGCCGATGGGGCTGATCAGATCCACGATCCGCATGGCGGTGGTCCCGTTCGGGCGTTCCAGCCGGAGCCGCTCGTCCGGGAAAATGGGCGTCATGTCTTCAAAATTATAGCGTCTCTGGCCTTCGTTCGGGTGATAGCCGTTCAGGGACGTCACATACAGAAGCGCGCTGAACTTTTCCCCCTGGGTCTTGATACGGATGCTTCCCTGGATGATATCGCCGGTCTTCAGGTTGAAGCGGCGGATCTGGGACGGCGACACGTAGATGTCGTTCTCGCCGGGCAGGTAGTTCTCGCACCGGATAAAGCCGAAACCGTCCGGCATGACCTCCAGGATCCCGTTTGCCTTCTCTCCGCTGTCGAGCTGCATCGTCTCCGCGGGGATATTCACCTGGCCGGACGGATCGTCGGCGATGCGCTCCGGCTGCGGGGCTTCCGTTCTGAACTCCTGGCGGCTCTCGTACGAACTCTCTGTACGGCCTTCATTCGAACTTTCCTGCCGCATCTCACGCCGGTTCTCCGGGCGCATCTCGCGCCGGTTCTCCTGCCGGTTCTCGTACCTTCCGTCCTGCCTCGTACTGGTTCTCAACCGGTTCGTCCGCTGGGGCTGGCGCTCTTCTCTTGCCGGCTCCGCCGCGGGCGATGCCTCTCTCCGTACCCGCGCCGGCTGCCGGGGCTCTTCTCCCGGCACAGTCGTCCCGGACGTCTCTTCCGCTTTTGCAGACGTCTCTTCCGCCTTCACGGGCGGTTCCTTCGCGGCCGCTTCTTTGTCATCCTCCTCGCACATGCGGTCGATCAGCTCCGGTTTCCGAAGGGCTGACACACCTTTCAGGCCTCTGGCCTTTGCAAGATCCCGGAGGACAGCAAGTGACAGTGATTCATAACGTTCTCTCATCATATGTAATTACCTCAAATCATAAAACTGAAAAAAAACTGGAAACGAGCGGCCGAAGCGACCAGATATGCAAAGTAAAGAGTACTTTGTCGTTTGCTTTAAAACATACTTGCAGACTGTTCCGTTCCTTAAACTGCCACAATCATAGCACGTTTCCCGGGATTTGTCTACTTTGTTTCTTGACAAACAGGCATCCTCGCCTTATAGTATCAGTTAGTTTCAAAAAACTAACTATTAAGGAGGCTTTTATGTTTCTGCAGATACAAAAGATCACCAAATCCTTCGGACAGGGAGAAAACCGTGTCCAGGTGCTGAAGGAGATCGACTTTTCGCTTGAAAAAGGCGAATTCTGCGTTCTCCTCGGACCTTCCGGCTCCGGCAAATCCACCCTGCTCAACATCATCGGCGGCATCGACACCGCCGACACGGGCGATATCGTCATCAACGGCGAAAAGATCCGCGACATGGACGACAAAAGACTCACCCAGTACAGGCGTACCCACCTCGGGTATGTGTTCCAGGCTTACAACCTCATCCCCAACCTGACCGTCCGGGAGAACATCGAGGTCGGCGCCTACCTCGGCACCAACCCTCTTGCGGTGGACGAGCTTCTGGATACCCTGGGACTTTCAGCCCACCAGCACAAGATCCCCAGCCAGCTTTCCGGCGGACAGCAGCAGCGGACGGCCATCGGCCGGGCGATCATCAAAAACCCGGATATCCTCCTGTGCGACGAACCGACCGGCGCTCTGGATTACACCACCTCCAAGGAGATCCTGAAGCTGATCGAAACGGTCAACCAGAAATACGGCAATACCGTGATCATGGTCACGCACAACGACGCCATCAAGGACATGGCCGACCGTGTGATCCGCCTGCGGGACGGCATGATCCGCAAGAACTACCTGAACGAAAACAAACTCTCCGCGTCGGATCTCGACTGGTAAGGAGGCGTCATGAAAAATCCATTATTGAAACGCCTTCCCCGGGAGCTGAAAGACGATCTCGGAAAATATCTTGTCATCCTCCTGCTGATGGTCCTCTCCATCGCAGAGGTATCCGGCTTTCTGGTCGCGGACAGCAGCATGATCAAAGCCTACAACGAAAGCTTCGAAAAATACAATATCGAGGACGGCCATTTCACCGTCTCGCAGCCGCTGACCCCGGGACAGACCACCGCGATCGAAAAGAACGGGATCAGACTCACGCCGCTGTATTCCCAGGACATCCCGCTCGACAACGACAGCAAGCTCCGTGTTTTCCGGATCCGGACCGACATCGATCTGGTCTGCCTGATGGACGGATCATTTCCCGAAAAGCCGGGGGAGATCGCCATCGACCGGATGTACGCCGACAACAACAAGCTTCGTGTGGGCGACACGATCCGCCCGGCAGAGGGAGCCGCGCAGGCGGAGGCTGTTCCGGAATGGACCATCACCGGCCTGGTCGCGCTCTCCGATTACAGCACCATGTTCGAGAACAACAATGACTCCATGTTCGACTCCGTCAAATTCGGGACCGCCGTCACGACGCCGGAGGAATTCGCTTCCTACCCCGAAGCGTCCACGGCCTGGACATACGGATGGCTGTACGAAAACGCGCCGGAAAATGACCGTCAGGAGCGGGAACTTGCCGAAGCTCTTCTCAAAGAACTGGTAAAGACCGTCCATCTGGAGGATTACATCCCCCGTTATCTCAACCAGGCCATCGTCTTTACCGGAGATGATATGGGCAGCGACAGTGTCGAGATGGCCGTCTTCCTGTATCTGGTCATCCTGATCATCGCCTTTGTCTTTGCGGTCACGATCTCCAACACCATCGCAAAGGAAGCCGGCGTGATCGGCACTCTCCGGGCCTCCGGCTATACAAGGCACGAACTGATCGTCCACTACATGACGCTCCCGGTACTGGTCACGCTTTTCAGTGCACTCGTCGGCAACATCCTGGGATACACCGTGATGAAGCAGGTAAACGCCGATCTCTACTACGGCAGCTACAGCCTGCCTACGTACAGGACGGTCTGGAGTGCCGAGGCCTTTGTCAAGACAACGCTCGTACCGATCATCATCATGCTGCTGGTGGACTATCTGATCCTTCGAAGGAAGCTTGCCCTCACTCCGCTGCAGTTCCTCCGGCACGACCTCAAAAAGAGCGGAAAAAAGAAAGCCGTCCGGCTTTCACCCTCCCTGCCGATCTTCCACAGGTTCCGGCTGCGGGTCATCTTCCAGAACATGAGCAATTACATTCTGCTGTTCATCGGCGTTGTTTTCGCGAATCTTCTGCTCCTGTTCGGGCTGCTGTTCCCGTCCGTGCTCACGCACTACCAGGATTCGATCGGCGATAATCTTTTCAGCAATTACCAGTATGTACTGACCATGCCTGCCAGCATGATGACCGATGATCCGCTGGAATCTCTTAAGAACCTGGCCCGTATGCAGCTGGGAACCGAGAGCAAAAATCCGGACGCGGAGAAATACAGTGCCTATTCTCTCTCCACCTATGAGGAAGGCCTGTTCGGGACGGAGGACATCCTTTTCTACGGGATCGCGCCCGGCAGCCGGTATGTGGACCTTTCCCTTACAGAAGAGGATGTTTATATCTCTTCCGCCTACGCGGAAAAATTCCGGCTGTCCCCCGGGGATACCATCAGCCTCCATGAACGCTATGAAGATGCGTCGTATACGTTTACCGTCACCGGGGTCTATGACTACGAGGGCTCCCTGGCTGTCTTTATGGACCAGGGCGCGCTCAACCGAACCTTCGGTTTCGGTGAACACACCTTTACCGGGTATCTTTCGGATACCCCCGTCACGGACATCGACCCGTCCTTCGTGGGCACCGTGATCGACCGGGACAGCCTCACCAAGATCTCGAGACAGCTGATGGTCTCCATGGGCTCCATGATGGATGTCATCGCCGTGTTCTCCGTGGTAATGTCGCTCATCCTGGTCTATCTGCTGTCGAGGATCATCATCGAGAAAAACGCCCACTCCATCTCCATGACCAAGATCCTCGGCTACACAAACGGAGAGATCGGCCGTCTGTACATCCTGCCGACCTCGATCCTGATGATCCTGTTCGTGGCTGTCACGATCCCGATCGGGATCGGGCTGCTCCTTCTGATCTACCGGAACGTCCTGCTGCCGATGATCAAGGGCTATCTTCCCTTCTACCTGGGAGCTGACGTCATCCTGAAGGTCTTCCTGGCCGGCGTACTGGCCTACCTTGTGGTCGCCGTCCTCGAATTCCGGAAGATCCGGAAGGTTCCGATGGACGAAGCTCTCAAAAACCAGGAATAAACAAAAAAGCAAAACCTCTTCGAAAAAGAACAGAAGGCTCTTCCGGAAACCCGGAAGAGCCTTCTGCTCTTTTTCATATGTTATGATCACAGCGCCGGACGTCTTCTGCCTGCCGGCATCTAAATCATTTTCCGATCAAAGGACGCTCATGATGAGCTTCATCTTGGTCACCTGCGCGGTCGTCACCTTGCTGAGCGCGGTCTGGACAGCCTTGTAGCTCTCCGGACGAACCTTGCTCATGGTTGACGGATCGAGGATGTAATCCTTGACGCACTCCGCGAAATACTCGGAACAGTTCTGCGTCACGTAGGATTTGTTGTAGCCGGTATATTTGCCCTTCTCAGCCGCGTAGACCTTCTGGAAGTCCTTGCCGGTGTCATAGTTGCCGGCGATGAAGGCAAGGAAATGTCCCAGCTCATGGTAGATCGTATCGCCTTCCTGACGAAGGGTGATGCTCTTGTCCCTGGCGGAGAAGTAGCCGGAATAGCTGACGGTGCTGTTGACGATCAGCTTGAGTCCCATCGAAGTAAACGCGTTCAGAACGCGGGAATCCATCTTGGGAGCCGCCTTGTTGACGCTCAGCTCATACGGTCCCTTTTTGGACGGAGCCGGTGTCGGGGTCGCCTTGACCGTGCTGGCGGAAGAGGACGAGGACGAGGAAGAGGACGAAGAGGTCGTCTTGGTCGTGGTCGGGGTCACGGTGGTCGTCGTGGTAACGGTGGTGGTCGTCTTGGTCGTCACGGTCTTGTTTTTGGATTTTTTCTTGTACTGCTCCGTAACAGCGGTCTGCACGGTCGTATCGGTCTTGACGGTCGTGTTGGAGTTCTTCTGCTGGGTGCTGGAGCTCGTCTTGGTCGTGGTCGGAAGCGTCTTCTTGTAGGTCTTCTTGGAAGCGGAGGACATCTTCACGGTCTTCTTGCTGGTGGTCGTTTTCTTCTTGGTGGTCTTGGTGACCTTGGGCTTCTCGGCGAGCGGAGTCTCCTCCTGCTCAAGCTCGGCCTCAAGGACCGGATCGACATGGGAAGAAGCAAACTCGATCGCTTCTTTATAATCCTTAAGTACCAGGCCGCCGCTGACGGCAGCGATACCGAGAACTACGCATCCTGCAATAATGGCTGTCTTCTTGTTGATGAAATCTCTGATCTTCTTTCCTTTCATTGTTCACATTCCTTTCTTGTTGGTGTGGTAATTGCCTCGATTTTTGGCGAATGCATTTCGGATTAATGATAAAAAAAATAACCGTTTGTATAAACGGCTACCACACACCATGCTATTCGCTGAAAAAATCAACATCAAATAGAAATTCAATGCGGCAACCGGCTGTCATAGTTTACTAACCTTAGACCCTTGGCTTTGCGTCCCTGCTTTTCAGCAGGTTTGCCTTTTATTTTCATGAGTCAATCATAACTGATTTTGTAAGGTTTGTCAATATATTTTTTTTATTTTTTTTAACTTTTTTCAATTATCTGTATACAGCCCTGAAAAAGCCGGTTTCGACAGCCTTGTTTTGAGGTTTCCCTTCCTTTTTTCACAAAATCTGCTATACTATAGGAAGTAAGAAAAGATGTGCCTCTGCAAGGAGTGTTCCTTCATGGAAAGATCGATGATCATCCGCGGCTTTGTCCTGCCGTTTCTCCTGGTCTGCCTGCTGATCGCAGGCTGCGGCGGGTCCGGCGGCGGTACCGACACACAGGTCCCTCCTGTGTTTGATAAACCTCATGCCCTGGTCCCGGAATCCCCCGGACAGAGCGTGATCGAAAGCGATTCCCTTCTTCTTGATTTATCCAATATAAAACAAGGGTACCTGACGGCAATCAGCCGTACCCCGGACCGGCAGATCAATGTGCAGCTTATGGATCCCGAAGGGATCAACTATTCCTATTTTCTCGAACCGCAGGAGACGGCCGTGATCCCCTTCTCCGGAGGGAGCGGGAACTACCAGCTGGTATGCTATGAGCAGGTGGCCGGCAGCCAGTATGCCGCCATGCTGAGCAAGCAGCTGGAGATCGAGCTGGAAAACGAATTCCTGCCCTTCCTGTACCCGAACCAGTATGTGGATTTCGCCCCGGACTCCGAGGCCGTAAAGCTGGCCATCTCCATGCTGCCCGACGATGCGTCGGATATCGACGCCCTTGGGGCGATCTACGATTACGTGATCGGCAATACGGTCTATGACGAGGCCAAGGCCGTTTCGGTGGAAGCCGGCTATCTTCCGGATGTGGATGAGACGCTCGCCACCGGCCGCGGGATCTGCTTTGACTATGCCGCCCTCATGTCGGCCATGCTCCGCACCCGCGGGATCCCCTGCAAGCTGATGATCGGCTATGCCGGCGATATCAAGCATGCCTGGATCGACGTTTACCTGCTCAGCAAGGGATGGATCAGCAAGGCCATCTCCTTCGACGGCAAGACCTGGACCCGGATGGATCCCACCTTCGATTCCTCGGCCGAGGACCGGGAGATGATCCAGGAATACATCGGGGAAGGATCCAATTACGCTGTACAGTTTATGCGCTGAAAGGAGTATCTGCATCATGAAGATGATGAGCAACCAGGAGCTGTACCAGTTCTGCGAGCAGTTCCACATCATTCTGCATTCCGGCATCTCCGCCGTGGACGGCCTGCAGATCATGGCCGAGGACACGGCCGATGCAAATGCCAGGGAAGTCCTCACCGGCATGCAGGCGGACATGGAGGAATACGGTTCCCTGTCCCATGCCATGAAGGAGGCGGGCATCTTCCCGGATACCATGCTCTCCTATGTCAACGTCGGCGAGGAGACAGGCTACCTTGACGAGGTCATGAAAAACCTGTCCCTTCATTACCAGCAGGAGGACGAAGTCAGCCGCCAGATCCGCAGCGCGGTCTCCTATCCTCTGCTCATGCTGGGTATGATGTGTGTCGTGATCGTGATCCTGCTGGTCAGGATCCTGCCGGTATTTGAACAGGTCTTCCGCCAGATGGGGATGGAGATGACCGGCTTTTCCAGCCGCATGCTGTCCGTCGGACAGGTCATCACCCGCTACTCCGCCGTGTTCCTCGTGATCGCGGTCCTTCTGATCGGCTTTATCCTGTTCCTGCTGTTCCACCCCAGGGGCAGGGCCTTCGCTGTCCGGATCGCCGGCAGCCTGCCGGGCCTTCGCAGGATCCCCTACTGCCGTGACTACGGGCGGCTGACCCAGGGGATCGCCATGGGCATCCGCAGCGGCCTGACGCCGGACCGGAGCATGGAGCTGGCCAGGGACCTGGTCTCCCATCCGGTCGTCCGCACCCGCGTGGACAAGGCCTGTGAGCTTCTGAGCCACGGAGAGCTCTTCTCCGATTCCCTCAGGGAATCCAGCCTGTTCCACGGTATGGACGCGCGCCTGATCAACATCGGCTTCCAGGCAGGCTCGGGCGACGAGGTCATGCAGACCCTCTCCGACCGTTACCAGGTCGAAGCCATGGACCAGATCTCCCGGACCGTCGCGATCCTGGAGCCCACGATCGTGATCCTGCTCTCCGTCCTGGTCGGACTCGTCCTTCTGGCGGTGATCACACCGCTTCTGGGGATCTTCTCCGAGATGCTGGGCTGAATTCTCCCCTGCAGGAGCCATTGCCCGGACAGAATCCGTCCTTTGTCAGAAAGGAAGCGCCATGAACCTGTATACATCGCGTAAAAAAACCGCTTTCTCATGGATCCGGAGGATCCTGCCGCTCCTTTTCCTTGCGGCCGTCCTCGTGGTATTCGTGACCAGCGTAAACCAGACCTCCAGCGACACCCTGGGCAAGGAGCAGGCCACGCTGGAACGTGCGCTCCACAAGAGCGCCGTCCACGCCTACGCCCTGACGGGGCGCTATCCGGAAAGCCTGGACTCGCTTCTTGACGAGTACGGCATCACCTATGACCACACAAAATTCGTGGTCGATTACATGCCCAGCGGGTCCAACCTGCTGCCGCAGATCACCGTGATCCGTATGGGCGAGGGAAAGGAGGCCGGTGCCTCATGAACCGTGCACGCCAGAAAAAGCACAGCGTCGATACCCTTTTTTCGATCCTTCTGTTCGCCATCTTTGTGCTGATCCTGCTGCTCCTTCTCTTGTTTTCCGCCAGGATGTACCAGATCTCCGTCACCAACCTGGAGGAGAACCAGAACCTGCACACGGCCATGACCTACGTCGGGACCAAATTCCGCCAGCATGACCAGCCGGAAAGCGTTTCACTCGCCGAGATCGGCGGGATCCCCTGTCTCCGCTTTACCGACACGATCGACGGCGATTCCTATGACACCTGCCTGTATCTGTACCGGGAGGAGCTGAAGGAGCTCTTCTCCGCGGACACCGGATCCCTTCCGCCGGATGTGGGCACGACCATCGCATCCCTGTCCTCCTTTACCGTCACCGAAGAGCCCGGCGGGCTTTACCGGATCCGGATGGAGGACCTGCAGGGCATCCACGCAGAACTGCTCATGCACCCCGGCAGCCCTTCCACGGGCTGAGAGGAGGACTCATGAAAAAGCTGAGACAACATTCCAGGACATCCCTGTTTATGATGGAGCTGATCATCGCGATCCTGTTCCTGGCTCTTTGCTCCGCCGCCACGATCCGCCTGTTCTCATCGGCCTACATCGGGCGGGTCAAGGCCAGGCAGCTGAACCGGATCCAGGATCTTGTCACCAACGTCGGGGAGACCATGGAGATCTGGAGCGGTGATCCGGACGAGTTCACGGAGCTGTTTCCGGAAGGCAGCGTAAAGGACGACAGCTGCCGTTTCTATTATGATAAGACCTTCTCCTCCTGTTCTGCAGAGGATGCTTTTTACCAGATGATCATCTATCCGGAGCACAGCACCGGAAAAAGAGGAGGACTTCTCTCCTTCACCGATATGGCCGGCCGCTCGCTCTATTCGCAGCAGATCCTCTATCCTGTTGCCCAAAGAAGGGGGGAGCCGGATGAATGAACGCAGCTCCGGGTCCTTTGTGACCATCGGCATCCCTTCGATCCTGGTCATCTTTGCCGTGCTGACCATGGTCACCCTGTCACTGATGAGCCTCGGCAATGCCCGCTCCGACCTGAAGGCGAGCCAGACCTCCATCGAGGTCACCGGTGCCTACTATGACGCCGGCGTCAAAGCCACGGATCTGTACAAAAAAACCGAAGCCTACGTGATCGGCGCGATGGAGGAGGCCTCCGATGAAGCCGCCTATCTGGACGCCCTCGGAAGGATCTCCGAAACGATCCCCGAGATCACCTGGAGCCGGGAATCGGCGCTTCTGTCCTTCTCGGTTCCCTACAGTGATACCCAGAGCCTGTTTGTCGCCATGTCCGCTCCGTACGCGGGGGCTGCAGGCGATCCGTATCTGTCCATCCTGAACTGGTCCTCCGTCACCACGGGACAGTGGAATCCGGACCAGCACATGAACCTCTTCAGCGGGACACTGCCGGTCAGCTGAAACAAACCATACGAACCTGATCTGCATGGAGGTCTGTTATGAGTGAACTTCTGATCCCTTCCTTTTTGAAAAAAGCCTGCGAGCGGAACGCGTCCGATATCTTCATCATTGCCGGCCGTCCTCTCTGCATCAAAGTAAACGGAAAGCTTGAGAACATCGGCGAGCGCCTGATGCCGGACGACGCGGACCAGATGATCCGCGATCTGTATCATCTCGCCAACAACCGGAACATCGGACAGCTCGTGGATGCGGGAGACGATGATTTCTCCTTCTCGATCCCCGGCCTCTCCAGATTCCGTGTCAACACCTACCGGCAGAGGAGTTCTCTCGCGTCCGTGATCCGTGTCATCTCCTTCGAGATGCCCGATCCGGAGGCGCTGCAGATCCCCAGGGCGGTCCTCGACACGGCCGATTACACCAAGGGCATGGTCCTTGTGACCGGGCCTGCCGGCTCCGGCAAATCCACGACCATGGCCTGCCTGATCGACCGGATCAACCACACCCGGGAAGGGCATATCATCACGCTGGAGGATCCCATGGAGTACCTCCACCGGCACGACAAGTGCATCGTGAGCCAGCGCGAGATCGTCACCGACTCCGCCAACTACCTGGTATCACTCCGGGCCGCGCTCCGGCAGAGTCCCGACGTGATCCTGCTCGGCGAGATGCGCGACTATGAGACGATCCAGACCGCCATGACAGCCGCGGAAACAGGCCATCTGCTGCTCTCGAGCCTTCATACCATCGGTGCCGCCAATACGATCGGCCGTATCATCGACGTATTCCAGCCCAGCCAGCAGCGCCAGATTGCCGTGCAGCTGTCCATGGTGCTGCAGGCTGTCATCTCCCAGCAGCTGCTGCCGGATGTGGACGGACGCACCATCCCTGCCTTTGAGATCATGATCCTCACGCCGGCCATCCGGAACATGATCCGCGACGACAAGGTCCACCAGATCGAAGGCGTGATCGCCTCCTCCGCCCAGGAGAAGATGATCTCCATGGACCAGAGCCTTCTGAACCTGTACAAAAAAGGCGCTATCACCAAAGATACCGCCCTTCGTTTTGCGACCAACCGGGAAATGCTCAGCCGCAAGCTTATGTAATTCAGATCAGTGTACCAGATTTCCGACCAGCTGGTAGGATACAAAGTACATGATCACCGTCGCCATGATGATCCCGCAGAAGATCGCCAGGGAGGATTTTTTGATATCCACCTCCAGAAGAGACGCGATCAGGGAGCCGGTCCAGGCACCGGTCCCCGGCAGCGGGATCCCCACAAAGGCCGTCAGACCCCAGAATTCGTATTTTTTGATCGTATCGCTCTTTCGCATTGCACGGTCTTCCAGCTTCAGAACGAGGCCCCGGAAGACCTTTGTTTTTTTCATCCACTTAAAGATCTGACGGATGAACAGCAGAATGAACGGGATCGGGATAATGTTGCCGATGATACAGATCGGGATCGCCTTTGCTGCGCTGACCTTCAGCAGCGACGCCGCCAGCAGGCCGCCTCTCAGCTCCAGGATCGGGATCATCGAGATGATAAAGATGACTCCCTCCGGAGAGATAAACTGTGAAAGGTTATCCGAAAACCATTGTACGAGTGATTCCATTTCTCCTCCTGTTACTTCCTTTTGCTCCTACGGGAGTCTTTTCGCTCTGCAGCTCTCCCGTTCTCTCAATCTTTTCCTGATTCTTTCTGTTTCTCCGACAGATATTCCTTCAGAAAATCCATCAGCGCCTGCATCTCATGGTCCGTGCCGACCGTGATCCGCAGATGATTGTGCGTCCTCCCCTTCGGGAAATAGCGGACATAGATATGTGCTTTCCGAAGAGCTTCAAAAAGCTCCGCGGCCGGAACCGTTTTATGCGAAGCAAACACAAAATTCGCCATCGAATCCTCAAAGGTGAAGCCGAGTCTTCGAAGCTCCTCCTTGGTCCACTCCCGCGTCCGTATGATCCTTCTGCAGGTCTCCTCAAAATAAGCCCTGTCCTTCACGGCTTCCGTTCCGGCCTCGATCGCCACACGGTTCAGCGTGTAGGAATTAAAAGAATACTTGACATCGTTCAGATACCGGATGAGACGCGCGTTTCCCATGGCAAAGCCGATCCGCATGCCGGCCATCGACCGGGACTTGGAAAAGGTCTGCACCACCAGCAGGTTGTCGTACCTTTCGATCAGCGGCAGGGCGGATTCCCCGCCGAAATCAATGTAGGCCTCGTCCACGATCACGACGACCTCCGGGTTTCCCTCCACGATCTTTTCCACCTCACAGAGCGGCATGAGCACGCCCGTGGGTGCGTTCGGGTTCGGGAAGATGACGCCCCCGTTCGGACGAAGGTAATCCTCGGTACGGATATGGAACCGGTCATCCAGCGCCGGGCGCTCATAGGGGATCTTCAGAAGATCCGCCCACACATCATAAAAAGAATAGGTGATATCCGGGAAAAGAATGGGCCTGTCCGAATTAAAGAAGGTCATGAATGCCATGGCCAGCACATCGTCCGAGCCGACGCCCACGAACACCTGCTCCTCCGAGAGGCCGTAAAAACCAGCGATTGCCTGCACCAGGTCCGTGATCTTCGGATCCGGATACAGCCGCAGCGCATCCGCATTGCACTCCCGCAGCACTCTCTCCACGCCGGGGGCCGGCGGATACGGATTCTCGTTCGTATTCAGCTTGATCATGTCCCGTTCCTTCGGCTGCTCACCGGGGGTATAGGGCACGACTTTCCGGATGTTCTTCTCCCATGCAGGCATATTCTGTCTCCTTTATATCCGTCAAACTCTTCTGCCTACTATAGCGCATCTCCTATTTTCTGTCAAGGAACGCAAAGGGTTCCTCATCCGCAAGGAAATGCATCAGCATGTAGGCGCACATGATCGCGACATTCTCTTCCTTCAGGATCCGCCGGATCTCGGCTCTGTCGGCCAGCACCACTTCGATCTCCTCAGAGGCCTCCTGGAGTTCCTTGCTGATCTCCCCGGAGGCGTACCCGTACACCGTGGCACAGGACTCGTCCGTCATACCGATCGTGGTATAATACGGCTTCTGGTATTCCTCGCGCACCTTGATGGGCGAAAGCGTAAGGCCTGTCTCCTCCCGCATCTCGCGGATCGCCGCCTCGTGGTACTCTTCGCCCGGCTCCACGAGGCCGGCCGGAAATTCATAGATATAGTCTCCGATCGTGTAGCGGTACTGCCGGATCAGGACGACCCTGTCATGGTTTTCCCCGTACAGGCTGTAGATCACCACGCCGTCCGGAGTATTCTCACGTGTATACAGCTTGAGCTTGTCCGGGTCGGTCTGTCGCGAGGCCAGATAATAATTCACCGGCGTCTCATGCACGCTGGTCGCCTTGATGTTGTAGAGGTTGACAAACCGGTTGTCGGTCAGTTTTTTTACACTGTGGATCTTTCCCATGGCAAAATACGGCTTCAGGCAGGATCTGCCTGAAGCCTCGTCCTTTCCTTTTTATTCTGATTTCAGGATCACTGCTTTCCCTTCAGGATCGGCGACAGCTGCTTGTAGATCAAGAAGGTGATCACCACGTCGATCATGCCCTTTACAAAGGTGAACGGCAGGTTAAAGACCAGCAGGGATTGGAAGATGCTCTTGACGCCCGGCACGATCGCCTGGTAGGCGGCCAGGATCGTCTCCCGGGGCATAAAGTTATAGTAGACCGGGTAAACGATAAAGTAGTTGGAGGGCACGGAAAACAGCGCCATCGCGGCCGCACCGGCCACTGCCCCGAGCACGGCACCCTTCTTGGTCCGGTTCCTGTTGTAGATAAGACCCGCAACTCCTACGAAGACCGCGCCGAGCATAAAGTTCGAAAGCTCTCCCACCGCAAAGCTGCCGGAGGCCATGGTGTGCAGCAGGTTCTTGATCAGCTCGATCAGGATGCCGCTGACGGGCCCGAGGGCGAACGCGCCGAGGAGCGCCGGCAGATCCGAAAAATCGAACTTGATGAAGGCAGGCATCAGCATGGGCACCGGGATCTCGATCAGCTGCAGCACAAAGGCCGCCGCGGAAAGCACGCCGATCACGGCGATGGTGCGGGCACTCACGCCCCTGCGGCTGTAGGCAGATGAATTGGCTGTGTTTGTCAGATTAGTCATGTTCCTTTCTCTCCTTTAAAATGATTTTTGAAAGAAAATTCATCTGTTTTATAACAAAGAAAAAGTCCCGGAAGAAATCTCCCGGGAGCACATACGCACACACAAAAACATGCCACGTCTTTCTTCTCTCATCCAGACTATACTGTCGGTTCCGGAATCACACCGGATCAGCCGCCTCACGCGGGTCGCGGACTCTACCGCCGGTAGGGAATTCCACATTGCTGCAGTCACCCTGCCCCGAAGAATTTTCTTTACGGAGGGTATTATAGCACAGCAGGCCGCTCATGGCAATATGGAAAATACAATCTATCCTGTTCCCGGCTTCTTGTGATTACTCTCAATTCTGACAAATCTATTGTGAACTTTTTCTCAATATCCCATAACACGGGACGAAATATTGAGAAAAGGCATTGTTTTCATTCCTGCTCCTTTTCATTCTTCCCAAAAAAGTCACATGTATTCTATCTTTCGTCATTTTTACGGACCATAATGTTCGTCCCCTTGAACGGTATGGAGTTTTACATATTTTCCTGCAACAATGCAAATACCAGAAGCAAACAAAAAAAGATCAAATTCCTTCTGACTAGAGAAAGCATTATAAAAAATCAAAACTCCGGACCCGGCTATAGACAGGTTCCGTTTATATAAAGAGGCAGGAACTTGCAAGTACAAGGGCAAAACTTTCATATCCCCCTTCATGCACAGCGAATGCCTCACAAAGAGGAAATAATGGCAAATGATTCTAAAGACAAGGAGACATATCATGAACAAGAATAGAAAACAGGCATCCCATCTGGATGCAGCATCGAAGAACGTACAACTGAATATGGAACATGAAAACAACGCATCCTCCACCTTTGTTTCCGTGTCAGATACAGAGACAAAGATCATAGGAGAAGTGACTTCGAAGCGTACTGGCAATACCAAGGTGTTTGAGCGGGAGGATCACTCCCTGATCGAGCGGAGATACTTTGGGGCTGTCCATTTTAAGGATACTGATGGCGATTATAAAGAGATCGACCGTACACTGGTATTGGAAGAAAAGGATACAGAAAAAGACGCGCCGGAACGTTTCTATGTGAACCGGAATGGCGAGACCATCTTCCACTTTGCGGAAACCATGACCGGCAGAACCGCTTCCCAGGCAGAAAAGACCGGCAGGAAGCTGCGGTGGAGCCTTGAAGGGACAGCGAATGTGAAGGGTGAACCTGCCGGAAAGAATGCGGTCGTCTATCCCGGGCTTTTACCGGATACGGATCTCGTATGCCAGGTGGGTGACCTGAAGGTCAAGGAGAATCTGGTGCTCCTCTCCCAAAAGGCACCGTCATCCTTTAGATATCTTTACCAGACGGAAGGCCTTGTGCCTGTGCAGGAGGACGGAAGGATCGTCTTTTATGAGGACGATCGTTCGGAAGATGGCCTTTCTCCGAAAAGAGAACCAGTCTTTACGATCACGGCTCCCTGCATGACCGATGCCAAAGGAAACCTGTCAGAGGGACTTAAGCTGACATTGGAAAATGAGGCGGAGACGCGGGATTTCCGGATCATCCTCACAGCGGATCAGAAGTGGCTTTCCGACCCTTCCCGGGCCTATCCTGTGACCATCGATCCCGTGACCTCCACCTCCCTGGGCGTGACGGACATCTATGACACCTACATCGATACCAATGCCCCCGGCACTCAGTACCACACAGGTACGCGCCTGTACACAAAGGGCGGCACACGCCTCAGACGAAGCCTGCTGTATTTCCCGCTGCCCGAACTGTCCTCCGGTGACATGGTGACAGCCGCGAACCTTGTGCTGGTATCTTCCAGTACAGACAATGCGTCGAAGACGATTGAAGCGCATCGGATTCTGACCAAGTGGGACTGGCCCTGGACATCGGGAACATCCAACACCTGGACGACCTGGAACAACAGCCCGCTGTACGAGGAAGCACCGCTGGATATCTGCACCTACACAGCGAATAGTGCCAAGTATGTCTCACTTGACGTTACCCGCGCTGTCAAACAGGCTACGGCAGACAGCCCCTGGTACGGCATCCTGCTGAAGGGCGACTATGAACTGGCAGGAACGGCAGAGTTCCTGTCCTCCGACCATGAGTTTGGTGACAGCGATCTGCGCCCCCATATCGATATCGCCTACCTGAACTGCTCAGGGCTTGAGGACTACTGGACCTATCACTCCCAGGAGGTCGGCCGGGCAGGCACAGTACATGTGAATGATTACACCGGCAACCTGATCCTGGTACATGACACAGCCTCCCTCGGCGGTTCCCGCCTGCCCCTGTCCCTGTCGCACGTCTACAACAGCAATGACAGGAAAAAGGACATCGGCTATGGCTATGGCTGGCGCCTCAGCTACCAGCAGACACTGGAAGGGCCGATGACCATCGGCAGCACCCAGTATTACAGGCATACGGACGCCGACGGCACAGCCCATTATTTCTCAAAAGTAGACAATGTATGGAAGGACGAAACGGAACCGGAAACGACCCTGACTGTGAACAGCAGCGGTACCGACCGTTACGTCATCAAGGATCATGAGAACAACCAGCTGGCCTTTGACGCAAACAAACGGCTGATCAAGGTAAAAGATAAGAACGCGAACCAAACCACGATCACTTACAATTCGGATGGAAAGATCAGTAGTATTACCGATGGTGCCGGACGTACGGCTGCGCTCACGTACACAAGCGGACACCTGACCAAGGTGGCTACGCCGCTTGGCAACAAGACCTTTACGTATTCCGGGAACCATCTGGTAAAGATCACCGACGTGGACGGCAAACAGTCTTCGTACACCTATAACACCAACGGCCATTACATGACGATCGTTTCCGACTGGAGCGGTTATACCATC
>JAFTPT010000031.1 GCA_017463155.1 Blautia sp. | reverse complement strand
GATCAGCACCGGATAGAACGAAAGATCCGCATCCGGCATCGTGTATGATCCAACATCAACGAGGACACTCTTTTCGTTCCCTTCTTTCCCTTCCTCCCAGTCATAGGTGCCTTCCGTCCTGGGCGTATCCGTCCAGCCTGCGAAGGTCGCTTCCACCGGGACGACGGACTCATCCGCATAATCGGACAATGTCACGCCCGTCCGCACCTGATATTCCGTCTTCTTCGCGGTGCCCGTGATATCCTCGTAGAAGGTCAGCGTATGGACATTCCGCCGGTAGTAGATATAGAGCTTCGTTGTGCCGGCGGGAAGGTCGACCTCGTCTCCCTCCCTGGCGTACACAAGCGAGGACGTGTCTGCTTCAAAGGATCCGAACGTGTACCCGGAAACGGTGAACGCATCCCTTGCCGGGATCACATAGGAGCCTTCCGCCTTATCTGTAAGCGGCTTTCCGGGCTCCGTAAAGCCTCCGTCCACGTTTTCGAATACTTCGTAGACATCCGCAATGGTCTTCTTTGTCTCCACGCGGGCTGTCCCGGGCTCTCCGGCATTTTGTTCAGCGGTCTCCTTCTCCCTGGCGTGTACCAGGTATGCTGTTCCCGGCATCAGACCTTCAAACAAGGGCTCCTCCTGCCAGGTATTTCCGTCCAGGCTGTACTCGTATCGGTTTCCGGACTGCGCAGGGGCCGTGACCGTGATCGTGGTCTCATCGGATTCCGCCTGCACCTCGGGAGAAGCCGGTCCGTCGGCCTTCCGGATCACCTGTGCCAGGGTATCCTGTGCCGTCACATCTTCCCCTCCCCGGACCGTCTGCACGGCACGGACGGTGATGATCTGTCCGATGTCAGCGGCCGTCAGGGCGTAGGTCGTTCCCGTCGCTCCGGAGATCGCTGTCCCCGGGAAATCATCCCCGGACGCATCGGTACGGTACCACTGGTACGTAATATCCGCTGCATCCGCCGGCGTAACCGCGGTCGTCAGGGTCACGCCGTATTTCGGCAATCCGGTGACGCGGATCACATCCAGCAGGGTCTTGGCCGTGAAGATACGGGAAGCCGGCGATGCTTCCGACGCGTATTTCGTCTCTGTCTCCGCCCTGCGGGCAAGGACGCTGTACTCCGTGTCTTCCGAAAGGCCGTCAAAGACCATCCGCCCGTCCGTATCCGGCTTCTGCCAGGTCGTTCCTCCGTCAATGGAATATTCCAGTCCTTTCAGGACCGGGATCACCTCGATGTCGGTTCGTCCGGCCACAAGGGCCGGCGTCCCGGGCGCCTCCTGGGTGGATTTGTTCGTGGTCTGCACGGTCGGCCGGGAAGCCTCGGAAGGCATCTTTGTATCACTGCCAGCCCGGCGGGTCACAATGCGGTACGCCGTCGCGGGCAACAGATCCGTAAAGATCATCCGGCCGCTCTCGTCCGGCATCTGCCAGTTTTTCTCCTCGTCCGTCCCGGACGGATCTCCTTGTGCCGGGTCTTCGTCGTCCGTATCCCCGGATCCGCCGGCAGCTTCTTCGGATATACGCTCGATCGCGTACTCCTGCCCTTCTTCCGCCTCGACTTCGATGCTCGTGTCGGTGACAGCCGTGACCACAGGGGCCGCAGGTGCCGTCTGGTTCTGTTTCCAACGTGCCCGGATGATCGGATCTGTATCCGGCATGTAAGCCGGGATCTCCTGCTCCCAGCCGGTAAAGGTATATCCTTCCCGTACAGGATCCGCAGGAGGTGTCACCCTGGCCCCGTAGATATCCTCAATGGGATCGATGGCATTGCCGCCGGCCGTATCGAAGGAGATCGTATACTTCTGCGGTGTCCAGGCCGCCTGTACTGTAAGGTCATACGCCGGCATCGTCTCCGGAAGCACAGGTTTCCAGCCTTCAAATACATAATGCAGCCTCTCCGGTACAGGAGCAGGTGCAGGCAGCTTCTCCCCATAGGGCAGTGTGATCGACGGTATCTTGCTGCCGCCCATGCTTTCGAACGTGATCGTATACGTATTCGGTGTCCAGGACGCGTAGATCGTCACATCCTGGCTGCCGATCTGTACGGGCCAGGTCACTTTTCGATCACCGCCGGGCGCAGTTACCCAGCCGGCAAACGTATACCCTTCCCGGGTGGTGACCCGGTCGACCGCCTCTTCCTCCGTGACCGGATAGGAGCCGGAACCGGGTGCCGCTTCTTTATGGATCGGCTCCACCTGCGTGCCTCCCTGCGTATCAAAGAACAGAGAGCCCTGCGGGATCTCGGCATACTGTGCCGTCAGTGTGATGGTATTGTTGTCGTCCCCCGTACCGAGGGCCGTTACCCTGCTCAGGTTATGGTAGGCGAAATTCTGTCCGGCCTTGTACAGATGACCGGTCTTGTCGGCCCATCCGATGAAGCCGTATCCCTTCGGAGGCACGGGTGTCTGATCCGTAACAATGACACGCCCGTAGGGGATCACAGGTGTATCGCCCGTCACGTCACCGTTTCCTTCTGCCGTATCATAAACGATATCGGCCCAGCGGAGTGCCCATGCGGCCGTCAGCGTAATCGTATAATAGGAATAGGGCCTGTCCGGATGCTTTGTAAGGAGCACCTCACCATCCTCATTCTTGTCACAGTATTCCGGATCTGTTCCCATGTCGGCCGTCCACTGGACGCCGCCGGAGGTGTACCATCCGTCAAGCACATAGCCCGCACGAGCCGCGCTGTTCATACCGCCGTCCATACGAAGCTTTTCCCCCGGGTTGGTGGTAAAGCTTCGGTACTGGGCTTTATCCATGACAGCGGCTGTGTCCTCGTCCTCGTACGTCACCGGGTTCGTCCAGCCGTTCATGTTGGTCTCATCCGCGTTTGCGTCCACGGCGCCTACGTCCAGGTGCACCTGAATCCTGTGCGGGATCAGTACCGGGTAGAAGTGTTTTTCTCCGGCAGGCATGGTCATGACGGTCAGGTCGGACAGCACACACTCCTCTGTGCCCGCCATGCCCTCTCTCCACGAGTATTCACCATCGGTCTTCGGCTTCTCGGTCCAGCCTGCAAAGGTACAGCCATCCGGCAGGATGCTTTCTTCCGCATAGTATTCAAGTGAAGCGCCATGCAGGACCTGGTATACCGCACTTACCTTCTCTCCTGCGATGTCCGCGTGGAAAATGAGGTCGTAGGAATTCCTGGAATAATAAATATACAGCCTCTGTGTACCCGGAGGCAGCACAATGGCCGCCCCTGCCGAACAGGCTCTGGTGCCGGCGTCCGTCCCGATATATGTGTCAAACCGGTACCCGTGCGCGGTAAAGGCATCCGTATCCTCCGGAACCTGATACCTGGCAACCGCTCTGGCGGCAAGCGGGTCTCCAGGCTCCGGCCAGCTTCCGTCGGCGTTCTGCCGGATCTCATAGACCTCTGCCGTTGTAAGCTTTGTGGAGATCCGCAGACTGGCCGTTTTTCCGGCCTCATGGGTTTCTGTTTCCTTTTCACGTGCGTAGACCGTATAGGTGGATCCCGGGGTCAGATTGGCAAAGGATACTGCACTTTGCCACGTCTTATTGTCCAGACTGTATTCGAACCGGGCGTCCTCCTGAACCGGAGCCGTCACCTTGATCGTCGTTTCCTCCGCCTCGGCCGAGAGTGCAGGTGCTTCCGGTCCGACTCCCTTCCGGATTGTCCCGGAAGATGCGGACACGGTCACGTCCTCGCCGCCCCGAACCGTCTGCAGCACAACCAGGGTTATGGTTTTTCCGATATCTTCCGCCGTCAGCGCATAGGTACGGCTTTCCGCATCAGTGATCTCTTCGGACTCGCCCCCCGATCCTGTCCGGTACCAGCTGAAAGCAAGATCCTGTGCGTCCTCCGGCTGCACCACTGCCGTCAGCGTCTCCCGGAAACGCTGCGTGCCTGTGATCCGCACCGATTCGACTGTCGTTTTTTGTGTATAGATCTCTGCCGGATCCGAAACCGGTGAAACATACCTTGTATCTGTTTCCGCAACGCGGGTCACCACCTGGTAGGGCGTATCCTGAAGCAGCCCGTCAAATACCATCCGGCCGTCTCCGTCCGGTTTCTGATAATTCAACGTTGTGCTTTCCGGTGTGCCAATGGTTCTGATCGCGTATTCCTGTCCTTCGATGGCCGGAACGACTTCAATGTACGTAAGGCCCGCCTGAAGCGTCGGGGCAGCCGGTTTTTCCTGACTGCTTTTTCTCGTTTTCGCGAGTGCACTTTCCGATATTTCGGAGGGCAGCTTTGTATCGTCTCCGGCTCTTCGGGTAACCATCCGATACCACAAAGAAGGAACCAGATCTTCAAAGACCATCCGGCCGTTTTCATCCGGCAGCTGCCAGCTATATGCTTCGGTTTTTTCGGCCGTATCCGCAGGTCTTATCGCGTACTCCTGTCCTTCTTCCGGTACGACCTCGATCGATGTATCCCGTACTTCTTTTACAACAGGAGCCTCCGGCTGATCCTGAAGCTGCATCCAGCGTGCCGTGATAACAGGATTGTCGTCCGGCATGTTGGACGGAATATCCGGTTCCCAGCCGGCAAATACATATCCTTCCCTTTCAGGATCGGCGGGAGCGGTGATCGAAGCACCGTAGATCGCACTGATATAGCTGGTGCCTGATCCTCCGCCAAGATCAAAGGTGATGGTATAATACCGCGGAACCCATCTGGCCGTCAGCCGCATGTTGTACGCGGGCATGTAAGCCGGTTTCGCCGGAGTCCAGCCGTCAAACCGATAATGCATTTTTACCGGATCCGGAATGTTGACCGGGTCCCCGTAGTGCCCCATAAAAACTGCCATGCCTGCATCCGGGCCGTAGTCAAGTTCGATCCTGTACTCATTTGCCTCCCAGCCGGCATAGATGGTGACATTGTCGTCCCCCGTGATGGTCATCGGGAATTTCACCTTTTCCGTGCATTCTTCTGTCGTATACCAGCCGGTAAAGGTATATCCGGTTCTCGTGGGCTGTTTGCTGATCACCTCGGATTCTGTCACCTGGTAGGACGTCGAACCGTCCGTCGGTTTTTTCTGGATCGGATCTACGTTTGTACCGCCCCCGGAGTCAAAGAGCAAAGCTCCCTGCGGGATCTTCGCATAAACCGCACTCAGGCGGATCGTATTATTACCGGTTCCTTCCGTGATGACCGTCACTTTGTCAAAGCCATCGTACACAAAGGTATCTCCTCCTTTGTACACGTTGCCTTGCTTGTCCCGCCATCCGACAAAGATATAGTTGTCCGGAGGCAGCGGCTTTGTACGGATGACCGTCACCGTACTATAGGGGGTCGCCGTCGACTGTGTCGTGACCATACCCCGGCCCATGCCGATGTCATACCGCACCGTCGCCTTTTTTAACTTCCAGGCCGGCCTGAGCGTCATCGTGTAGTAGGAATAGGGATACTCGCTGCTTTTTGTAAGAAAAGGATTTCCCGCATTGTCCGTATCACAGTACTGCGGATCAGCACCCCATCCGGAATTCCACCGGGTCCCGTTCCGGGTCAGCCACGCATCCAGATCATAGCCTTTGCGTGTAATGGCGCTCATTCCCTCGTTCATACGGATCGTCTCACCAAGCTCGACATTGAAACACCTGTACTGGCTTATCGCCAGGCTGGCCGGTGTCTCCGTATCCGTATAGACGGGCGGGTTTTCCCATCCGTTCAGGTTTTGCGCATTGGCATTCGTGTCAATGGCTCCAAGATCCAGATGCACCTGTACCCGGTGCCGGATCAGGACCGGATAGAAAAAAGTATCCTGCCCGGGCATTTCCATGGTGCTGAGATCGTCCACACAGTAAGCATCATCTCCGGGTACCGCTGCTTTGTAGCTGTAAGCGTCCTGGTCCGTCTTCTGTCTGGTCCAGCCTGCTGCTGTAAAGCCTTCTTTTTCAAGTGAGAGCTGACTTAAAAACTGTGACAAAGGCTCGCCCGGAAACACCTTCTGCGTCAGAAAGACCTTACTTCCGGCCACATCCGCGTAGAAGGTCAGTGTCTTCTTTGTCATCAGGGCCGCTTCCCCGTTCTCATCCGGATATACCGTGTAATCGGGATTGCTGCTGACAAAACTCTTATAGCTGCCGTTTCCGGGAAGACCGGAGGTGATGACCGGATAATTGAAGTTCGATGTACCGACGTTGATACAGGCGTTCTCGTCAAGCGCTCCTGTTACCAGGATCGGTTTTGTACGGCGCATATAGCTTCCGAGATAATACAGATCATAATCCGACGTCTTTGTCCCCTGCAGCATTCGGTTACCCGTGATCACGGGCGAACCCGAGATCTCAAAGGAACCATCCCTCGGGAGGACCGCACAGCCATAACGGGCATAATTATCCGTGACGGTACCTCCGGTCATGACGAAACGGGCGTCGCTGTTCGCGACAAACACTGCGCTTCCCGCGCTCTCCGCCTTGTTTCCGGAGAGTGCTCCGCCTGTCATGGTAAAGGTTCCGTGGTCCACATAGACAGCTCCGCCGTAGATCTGTTTTCCGGACTCCTCGGGCGCAGCTTCATTCCCTGTGATCGTGCCTCCCTCCAGGATAAAGGATCCGCCGGATATCAGGACGGCTCCCCCGTTTCCGGAGGCTTTTCCGCCGGTGATCCTGCCTTCTCCCGTACTGTCTTTTATGGTCAACGTGCCATCGGTCACCCGGAAGACCTGTCCGTCGGATCGTATGCTGTTCAGGCCCCGGTCGATGGTATGTCCGTTCAGGTCGATGACCGCGTCGCGGGTGGAGCTGAGATATGTATCCGCACTCCCTGCTGTGACATCACAGGGCAGCACGATCTCACCGCCCTTTTTCAGAAGATTCTGCAATGTCCACCAGGTAAATCCCCACTGCGCGACGGCGGTTACGTCATCTGCGGTCGTAAACGCGTCGCCTTCTCCATAGATCTTGCCGTTGATCTTCCAGCCCGCAAACAGAAGGCCGGGTTCCGGACTTGTAAAGGAACAGCGCGGGAGGAAGGTTTCCGCATCCTGTGTTACATACAAAGAAGCCATTGTCCCGGAACCTTCTCCGGGATCAAAGGAGATCTCGAACTCTCTGGGAACGATCAGCACATCCGTGGCCGGTCTGCCGTCTTTGTCCAGAATGATCCCGTCAGAACGCATGGATGCTTCATCAGGCCGCTGTATCTCCATGGCATACTCGATCTGGGTTGGGCCTTTTATGGCCTGGACTGTCCCGGACGCGTCCACCTTAATATCCGTATAGGAGGTATCCATCCATCTGGGATAAACGCCGTCGCTCTCAATACCGATCTTACCTCCGCGGCTCGTAACGATGCCATCCTCGTTCCGAAGATACCCGCCTACATATATGCCCGTTCCCGGGCTTTCTGCCGTTGCCCGCACGGAGGTTTCACGACGAAGCAGGGTCAGGCCTCTGCCGGTATAGATCCCGTAGGCATCCCCGCTCGCTCTCAGGTCGGAATCCTGCTGGGTGATCATATTATCCGCATAGACACCGGCGGTTCCTCCATGTGCGTCGATCCTGGTATAAGAGGTCGTCCTGGTAAGGTTCACCCAGCTGTAAGATCGGATTCCGTATCCCTTCGGAGCCGTGGATTTTGCCGTTACCAAAGATATATCCTGTATGCTGACGCCGTTTCCTTCGATGCCGGTACCTCCGGTGATCTCATACTGCATGGCCGAGTATGCGGAAAGATTGTTCCGGCGCAGTTCTACACTTGCGTTTTTGCTCTGAATTCCGATGCCGTTCCCGGACTGTTCCAGGACGGTCAGCCTGCGCAGATCCTCGATCACGACCTTCTCATCCGCGCAGATACCGATCTTCGCGCCTTCCACCTGAAGAGTTCCGTCTCCTCCGGCGGCGCCGCTTATGTGCAGTTCCCCGTTCACGACCCGGATCCCGTAATCCGTAAGTTCATCGGCACTGACGGCCGCGTCGTCGAGCTCAATGTTCAGATCTCTGTCTTCCGCATAGATCAGAGCATGTTTGTAGGGCTGATCCCCGGTCTGATCACCGCGATCTACAGATATCTTCGAAAGATCTGACAGCTTCAGCTTCTTTGCAGCGTCATCATAGGAAACCGATCCGTCCCCAAAAACATCCTTCGCATTTTGGGGCGTGATAAGCCTGTTGCCGACCCAGATACCATATCCGTCCTCCCATTCTGCTTTGAAGGTGATATCCTTCGGGTATACATTACTCGTAAAGACTTCTCCGCTCTGGTAAAGGGATCCGTCCACGTCCGCACGCCAGCCGCTGAAATATTTCCCGTAAGGCGGATAGAAACCGCTCTCCGGAAGCCTGTATTCACTGGCAGGATCAGCAGCCGTGTCTTCCATGAATCCATCAGCCCCGTTGCCGTCAAAATGAACATAATAAACGGTAGCAGGTACAAGATACGTCCGGCCCAGATCCCAGCAGGAAACATATCCCCACCCATCGACCAGCTGATTGATGACCCGGTTCGTATCTTTGTCAGCAAGCGGATATCCGGATCCGGGCGCGATGTCCAGCTTATGACCACGGTACGTCGGAATCCTGTAGTATAACGTATAGATATCATTGTCCGTAGGACCGTTCAGCCAGATATAATCGGAAGGTCTGTTACAGGCAAGCGTAATCTTTACGAGCCTGGCGCTTGACAGACTCGGATTCCATGCGGGATGTAAACTGACGCCGACAGGGAAAACAATTCTGCTGGTTGCTTTTACTCGCCCGCTCAGTATGTTGACTTCGCAAGGAGTGGCCAATGTCAAAACCGGATAATAGCATCTCGCAAGTCCGATGGCAGTAGCATCACTGCTGTAGGCATCGACCTTTGCTCCGTTGGTGATCGTGATCACCGTTCCTTTTTTCAGCCGGTCATGACTGCCTTCATGACCACTTCCGATGCCGGCTCCTGTATCGCCGCTTGCACTTACATCACCGCCGCTGATCGTGATCGTTCCGCCGGTCCCTTTTTCACCGCCGCCGATCCCGGCACCCGCAGAGCCTCTTGCTTTTACCGTACCGCCTGTGATGGTGATCGTTCCGCCGGCACAGTATCTGCCCCCGCCGATCCCGGCGCCGCCGGCACCACCGAGCGCATCCACAGATCCTCCGTTGATCGTCACAGTTGCGCCAAGCCCGTTGCAGTACAGGAAGTAATACGTGCTTCCTTTGATTACCTTTTCCGTCGGAGGATCATCCAGGAAGCTGCCCGCTCCGATCCCGGCAGCGTTTTCCCCGCCAATGGCAATGATGTTACCGCCGTTGATCACGATGGTTCCGCCATTGTCATCATCGGCGCCTCCGATTCCGGCGTTCCCGGAGGAACCGCGGGCATACAGCTTTCCGGTTCCCTTCTCCTGCCGCCAGATCGTCAGGGTATTGCCACTGTTCACCTCAATACCCTTGGTGGCCGTCAGTGAAGCACCGTCGCACAATACCAGATTGACTTTTCCATCTACCGTCATCCGGTTCTCGATCTCAACGTCATCCTTCACCATATAGAAGCCGTCGAAAAGTTCATCGTTCAGTTCAAAGACTTCCGTACCGTCAGCGTCCTTCCCGTGGATCTGGAGACACCCCTTATGCTGTTTTTTGGTGCCATTTGCATCCACATAGGTCACAACGATCTCTCCGCCGCCGCAGAGCTGGCATCGCAGATCGCCCGTATCATAGGAATGCAGGCCTTTTTCGATGTAACCGCAGACTTCACATTCCCTCTGGTGCCAGGTCTCATCGACCGGCTCAAAGGTATATTTTTCTTCTTTGTTTTTATCGGCGTATTCCCTGTACCGGTGATATTCCCCATTCAGAGGCGTCATACAGTTCGCGCATACATTCCAGTGTCCTTCTTCATTATGGACATAGCCTTCCGCGGCCGCATGTTCTTCACAGAGATCGATCCGGGCACACACATTGTGGCATTCCTGTTCCCGGATATCATTGCCGGGGCCCACTTTTACCGGAGAAAGAGTATCCGGACTGCCGCCCGCGAATACCCTCATGTCCGCGAAACGGATGGTTCCTGTTTCCATTCCCTCACCGCCGATGGCCATGTCGGAGCCTCCGCCTGTCGCGAGAACGATTCCGCCCGTTAGCGTCACATCTCCCCCGGCGCCGTTATTCCCGCCGCCGATGCCGCAGCCGCCATATCCTCCTCCGGAGGCCGTCACGGAACCTCCGCGAACGGTGATCGAAGCACCCTTTCCACCGTTTCCGCCACCGATCCCGGCACCTGACCGTGATCCGGAAGCCTCAACGGTCCCTCCGGAGATCTCGATTGATCCTCCGTCTCCGTTTCGTCCCCCGCCGATCCCGGCACCATTTTCGCCTCCCGTCGCCGTGACAGTTCCGTCCGTGATGTTGACAGTGCCGCCATTCCTGTAATTATTCCCGCCGATCCCGGCACCTCCGCCGTTTCCTGTGGCGATCACCGTTCCGCCGTTGATCGTTACGGATGTATCGGCACCGCCGCCGATCCCGGCACCGTCGCTTCCGCCGGCCGCGTTGATCTCACCCCGTCCGATAATGACAGCGGCGCTGCCGTTCCGGGCACCTCCGATGCCTGGTGCACCAGGACCGCCTACCGCGGAGATCCGGCCTCCATACAGTTCAATGGTGCCGGCGTTCTTCTCATTTTCACTGCCGATGCCGGCTCCGGAATAAGAGCCGGCCTCGGCGACCAGCCTCCCCGACTGTTCCTTCTGCCCGAAGATCCGGATACTGCACCCTTCCGGGACAGTGATGCCTTTGGAAGCGTTCAGTCTGGCGCCGTCGCCAAGGACCAGATTTATATTTCCGGAAACGAGAACACGGTCCCGGATGGTAATATCACCCGTCACTGCATACCAGGACTGGTCCCATGTAACCGTATCTGCCGTGATCCGCTTAAACAGATTGACGCTCAGCAGCCATTCAATTCCATCTTTATCAATATAACGGATACCCTCCGTCGCCTGTGAGATCCGTACATAGGGATTGTTTCGGCATGCATCAACGCCGACATCGTCACTGAAATAGATCTCGACATGATCCTCATCGGAACCGGCCCGGATCTCAGCCCCGTCGTACAGGGAAAAACTAAGCGTCCCCGACCCTGCCGTCGGATCCTGGCCTGTTCCGATCGCCTCCGCCGCTTTCGAAGCACTGGCGGTACTGTTTCCCGCGATCGCGGTGATCGTCCCCTTGCTGATCCACAGCTTCTGACAGCCGCCCTGGTAGCCCCCGCCGATCCCGGCCGCCTGATCACCACCGACAGCCGTGACAGTGCCGCCGGTGATCATCATATCCGTAGCGTCAGAATAAAGACCGCCGCCGATGCCGGCGCCCCGAAGACCGCCCCTGGCCGTGATCGTTCCGCCATGGATGGAGATGGGACCGGAGAGCATACCGCTCTTCCCGCCGATCCCGGCCGCGCCTTTGGCGCAGCTGCCGCCGGATACGAGTGCGCCTGTGCCTTCCTCCTGCGCATAGATGTGCAGTGCGTTTGTTGAGGTACCGTTGACTTCGATTCCCATGGGAACGGTCAGCTTTGCCCCGTCCGCGAGAATCAGGGACACATCCTTGGTCACCTTGACACGCGTGTCGATCGTGACATCCCCTTCGACCACATACCACCCGTTCTTCCAGGCTGTGACATCCTCTTCGACCCGGGTACAGGAGGGCGCCGTTGCCGGATCACCGTCCGCATTTATGTAAAAAACACCATTCAAAGTACTTCCTACCAGAGGTGCACTGGAAAGAAGCAGATCCTCGTCATCTTCTTCAAGTTCTTCATCCTCTTCGTCAAAGGCCTCCTCATCGATGGATCCGCTTTCATCCATATCCTCCGCATCCGGATCCTGCGTTCCGTCTTCTTCTGACGGAGTACCGGGATATTCATCACCTTCCTCCCAGGCGGATCCATCTGATCCGTCCGAAAGCACAATATCTTCGTCCGGATATTCTTCATCCGGATATTCTTCATCCGGATACTCTTCATCCGGATCAACAAGATCCGCCTCTTCCAGTTCGGGAAGATCCTGATCATCCGTTATATCCTCCTCCGATGACATCACGGAATAAGCCGTATCTTCCGCATACACGGCTTCCTCTCCCGATGATAAATCCTCTGCAAGCGCCGTCATTGGAACAAGCTGCTGCAGCATCAGTACCGCAGCCAGCGCGCCCGACAGCCATCTTTTCCCTGAAAATCTCATATCTGCGTCCTCTTTCAGCCACTTTTCGGTATTTTTATGTTTCGAATATCTTTCCGTAACTATTCCGTAACAAGTCTATCCGCTCCGCATACGCGGAATACAGCGCATAATCCGTTGATATTTATACGTATACAGAGTCTATTATACTCTTCTTTATGTCAATAAACAAGTAAAAAACCTGTAACAAAAAAAGATCAGAGGCACTTTCGCCTCTGATCCTTTTTTCATTCATTCAACCTGCGTATTCTGTTACATAATCTCCGGATACAAAGCCGGTCTTGCCGTCATATTCCACACGGACCCATCCATTCTCCACAACACCGGTGCTCGAAAGCTCGGTTCCGTTCGGAATGCCGATGATGAGCTCCGCTTCCGCGGAAGCGTCGGTCCGCATGTTGATATCGGAATTTGCCATGTACGTACCGTTCTTTACCTCGATCGTAAGTCCGCTGGGTGTCTGCTCCGTCACGATCGCAGGCGTCGGCGTGGGCTCCGGAGTCGGCGTGGCAGCAGGTGTCGGCGTGGGAAGCGGTGTCGGCGTAGCCTTCACGACAGTCACCACCGCATCAGCCCCCTCTTTGAAGCCGCATCCGGGGATGCAAAGTGCAAGAACAAGAAAAGCAGCAACAAGACCCGCCTTTTTCATTGTTAAAAATCCTCCATCGATACACTTTAGTAATACTTACTTAATAATATACATGATTTTCCGCTCATATGCAAGTAGAATTCTGTGAATCCGGCTTTTGCTTCTCTCAGCGCAGTTTGTGGATAAACAGGCCGCTCCGGAGCTTCGGCTCAAACCAGGTGGATTTGGGCGGCATCAGCTTCCCCTCGTCCGCGATCTGCATCAGATCCTCCATGGAGGTCGGGAACATGGCAAACGCGGCCCCGCCGGTCTCGTCGGCCATGGCGGCAAGCTCTGCAAGGGGGTGGCTCCCGCCGACAAAGCGGATCCGCTGGTCGGTCCTCGGATCCTCGATCCCGAGCATCGGGGTCAGGACCTTGTTCTGCAGGATCGATACGTCCAGCTGTCCCACCACATCTTCCCTGGCGTACACATCCTCGTAGGCCTTCAGATGATACCATTCTCCGTCCACATACAGGCCGATGCAGTGCTTTTCCACCGGCTTGCAGGGGAAACCCGGCAGCGCCATCAGTTCGAAATGGAACTTGAGCCCGCCAAGAAATGCCTGGACCGAAAGGCCGTTCAGATCGTGCACGACACGGTTGTAGGCAAGGATCGTCAGCTGGTCATAGGGAAAGACCACCGACAGAAAATAGTTGAATTCCTCTTCTCCGGTATAGCCCGGATGCTCCTCACGCCGCTTAAGGCCCACCTTGACCGCAGACGCGGCCCTGTGATGGCCGTCCGCGATGTAGATGGCTCCGATCCCTTCGAACTGCTCCCGGATCTGCCGGATCGCCTCGTCCTCATCCACCACCCAGACCCTGTGAGTGATCTCGTCCTCGGCCGTAAAGTCGTAGACCGGCGCATGGGTTTCCTTCCAGCCGTTCATCAGGGAAAGAAGCTCCCCGGGATAGCTGGCGGCCAGATAGATCGGGCCTGTGTTGGCGTCACATACATCCACATGATTGATGCGGTCCTGCTCCTTGTCCGCCCGGGTCAGCTCATGCTTTTTGATGGTTCCGTCCAGATAATCATCGATGGACGCACAGCCGACGATACCGGTCTGCACCTTTCCCCGACGGGTCAGCTCGTACAGGTAATAATTGGCGGTCCGGTCCTCGACCAGGACGCCATCCTGCTCCATTTTGTCAAGATTGGCCCTCGCCCTGTCGTACACCTCCTGTGAATACAGGTCGACGGAGGGGTCGAGGTCCATCTCCGCCCGGTCCACATGCAGAAAAGAATCCGGATTCTTCTCCCCGATCTCTCTCGCCTCGGCGCGGCTGACAACGTCATAGGGCAACGCGGCCACGCGGGAAGCCATCTCCTTTGCCGGCCGCAAAGCCTTAAATGCTCGAAATACTGCCATATTCCAGGTTCCTCCCAATTATTCGTTTTCCTTCAGTTCCGGTAAGATCGTGACCAGCATGGTCGTAAAGCAGGCGCAGCCCCCGATCAGGTTCGAGATCGGCTCCGCCCAGAAGACGCCGTTTACGCCAAGCCCTCCGATCAACGGCAGGAGCAGCGTCAGCGGCACCACGATAAACGCTTTCCGAAGCAGCGAAAAGAAGGTCGCCCTCTTTGCCTTTCCAAGAGCGACAAAAACGTTCTGTCCGCTGAACTGGAGCGCCATAAAGCAAAATCCGAAAAAGTATGTATGAAGCGCCGGGATCCCCGCCCGGATCAGCTCCGGATCCGAATTGAAGATCCGGATGAAGACCTCCGGAAACAGGAAGATCACGCCCCAGGCGATGATCGTGTAGGCCACGCCCGTCACGGTCATGAACCGGATGGCCTCCTTGACCCTTCCGTACGCCTTCTCTCCATAGTTGAAGCTCATGACGGGAGACGCGCCGTTTCCAAGACCCATGATGGGCATGGTAAAGATCTCCCGGACGGAATTCAGGACCGTCATCACCCCGACATACAGGTCTCCGCCGTAGCGCTGCAGCGTCGCGTTGCAGACGACCTGCACCAGGCTGTTGGTAAAGGCCATGAAGAAGCCGGACATGCCGAGGGAGGCAATGCTTTTTGCCCTCGCGGCCGTCACCTTCATCGCGCTTTTTTTGAGTGTCAGCACCGCTCTCCTTCCCGTCAGGAACCGGAGGACCCAGACGGCGGATACAAATTGCGACAGGATCGTCGCGATGGCAGCGCCGCGGACGCCGAGGCCGAACACAAAGATAAACAGCGGATCCAGCACGATATTCAGGATGGCCCCGATCAGGACCGTCAGCATGCCTGTGCTCCCGAAGCCCTGGGAATTGATAAAGGGGTTCATCCCGAGACTCGTCATCACAAACAGCGTTCCGCACAGATAGATGCGGATGTAGGCGGAGGCGTAGGGAAATGTAACGTCGCTGGCGCCAAAGAGGTACAGGATCGGCCGGTAAAAAAGGAAGCCGATCAGCATCAGTACGCCCCCGGTCACAAGGAGCAGGCTGAAGGTATTTCCCATCAGCTTTTCCGCCTCGTCCCGGTTGCCCCGTCCCCGCTCCATGGCGCACAGCGGAGAACCGCCGTTTCCGAACAGAAAGGTAAAGGCCGAGATCAGTGAAATAATGGGAAAGCAGATCCCGACGCCTGTCAGGGCCGTCGTCCCCACCTCCGGGATCCGTCCGATGTAGATCCTGTCGACGATATTATATAAAAGATTCAGCACCTGCGCAATGATCATGGGGATCGCGACCTCCATGACATTCCGTTTCACGCTGCCTCCGGAAAAGTCCGTCTGATGCGCTCTCATCTGTCTTCACTCCAATCAAATACCGATTATAACACCTTTCGAAATAAAATGCATTACTTCTTGTCATTTTCCATAAAATCCGATATAGTAAAAAGGACGAAGCAAAAATGCCGGACGACGCTGTAATTGGTTCCCGGCAAGTTCATATAAAGGAGAAGCATATGGCAGAATCATATAAGGGTCAGGCCGTCGGCGTATTTGAGATGGATACGCTCGTCGCCTGCTTTGTCGGACTTGATGCCGCTGCCAAGACAGCCGCCATCAAGGTGCAGAATATCGAACGGAACCGTCTGAAGGCCGGCGCCTGCGTCAAGATCAGGGGCTCCGTATCGGACGTGGAGGCCGCCATGGCCGCCGCCCTTAAGGCCGCGGAGCCGTACGGCAAACTCACCTCCTCCACCGTGATCGCCTCCCCGAGCGAGGACGCCGAGAAGGCCATGTACATGACTGCGAACAAATAAGGAGTGAAGATTATATGACCACATATGGTGCTTTTGGATTAGTGGAGACCCTGGGCAGCGCCAATGCCATCCGGGTCGTGGACCAGATGCTCAAGACGTCCGAAGTGGATTTCCGCACCTGGCATGTCAAATGCGGCGGTCATGCGACCGTCTTTATGAGCGGTGATGTCGCGGCCGTCACGGCAGCCGTCGAGAGCGTCAAGACGGATCCCCCCTGTGAGATCATCGCGGCGGCCGTCATTTCCAACCCCTCCGAGGAGACCCTTCGGATCGTCCAGGAGGAGGCTGTCAAGAATCATTTCGCATAAAAAGAACCGGCATATCTGATACTTTCCGTCAGATATGCCGGCATTTTTTTGCCCATCCGGTATTCAGATACTCTCCCACGCATCGATCCGGAGCGCATCCTCGTCCGTCTTCGTGATTTTCACTTTAAATCCGTGTCCGTTCTTCGCATGCCAGGCATAGAGGTCACGATGCGGCCGCACACAGGTCTCCATGATGTTCATGATCGTGCCGCCGTGAACGACAAGCGCACAGGTTTGGGCTTTTTTCTGTTCACAGAGGCAGAGAACCTTCCGAAAGCCTGCCAGTGTTCTCTCCTGAAAGCCCTCGCGGCTCTCCCCGCCCGGAAACGGAAGCATCCCGTTTGAATCGATCCAGGCCTGGTATTCGGCGTCATCCGTCATTTCGAGGTAATTGCGGTTCTCAAACCGCCCGAAATCACACTCGGTAAGCTCCGGGACCACCATCGATGCGGTTTCCGGAAACAGAATATCCGCACTTTCCCGGCAGCGGAGCATGGGGCTCACGACGAGCAGCTCCGGCGCCGGATAAGATAACCCTGTAAGCTCCTCGATTCCTTCACGGCAGAGGGGTTCGTCCGTGCGGCAGCCGATATATCGCTTCTGCCGATTTCCCGCTGTCTGTCCATGACGTATCAGCCAAAGCTCACACATGCTTGATCACCGTTCCGATCCCGCAGATGACTCTGGTGACTTTTGCACTATGGGCGGCCAACTTTGTGCAGACCCGTCCCACCGCTTCGCGGTACTGCCTTTCAAAGGCATCCATGGGCACGACCCCGTAGCCGACCTCGTCACAGGTCAGGACAACATCAGGGTTTGCCTCGATGAGCTTTTCCGCAAGCAAAGACACATCCTGTCCATCCGCAAGACAGCGGCGGATGTATTCCTGGAAGTCCAGGATCCCGCCGGCCTTCAGGATCTCCTCCTCCGACGCCTCTCTTCCGTCACACCAGTGAAGAAGCGGATAGGCAGCCTTGGCAAAGTCCTTTTTCCCCTGAAAAGCCCCTCCGATGATCATCTCCATCTGTTCTCTCATCCTTTCCATCTTTCTGTTCACAGGATCGCCGTACAGACGGCCAGGACCAGCGCCGCTGCCGTCTCACAGGTACAGAGGAAAAATCCGGAAAGATCCCCGGAGGTCCCTCCAAAGTATTTGAGCGCCATGTGCCTGTAAAAAAGAAACACCAGGGCGGCACACACGGCTGTCACGATCCCCATGACCGGCTGGATATAGATCATCCCGATCACGGACAGGACCGCGATCACGACCACCGCGATCCGCACCGGCTTCTCCTCGGCATTCCTGGAGAATTCAGCCACCGTCCCTTTTGCGCTCGCCTTGGGAAGGGTCAGAACGCCGAACCCGGACAGGCAGCGCGCCAGAACGAAGACCAGGCAGAACACGCCTGTCGCCCGTCTGCTGGTGCAAAGCTGCACACAGGCGCCGTAAAAAGCGATAAAATAGCTGCTGCAGGCGATGATGGCAAAGGCGCCCGCGTGGGAATCCTTGAGGATCTCCAGTCTTCTCTCCCGCTCCTGCCAGGAGCTCATGGCGTCCGATGTATCCAGAAGGCCGTCGATGTGGATCCCGCCCGTCACCAGGACCGGGACCAGCAGCATCAGCGCCCCGAGAAAGCCCGGGGCAAAGGAAAAGCGGCCGGCGAGCAGGACCAGCAGATATTCCAGGACGCCGATCACGGCTCCGATCAGCGGAAAAAAGCAGAACATGTATTTCATATTCTCTTTGGACCAGTCCGCGCGGGGTGTCGGGATCCTCGAAAACATGGCAAATGCGATCTTCAGGCTGTTCCAGAGTGCCTTCATGCCGCGCCTCCCTTCAGCGGGATGGGGATCCCGTAGACCACCTCATAGCAGGCGTCGCACATGGCCGCCAGATTTCGGTTGATGGTGCCGAGGGTCTGCTGGTAGGCTCTTGTATCTCCCTCGTAGATGGCGGCCTCCGAGAAGATCTCGTTGGTCACGATCACCAGATGCCGTACCTTTTGGGAGAGCTTTTGGATATCTTCCGTGATCTTTTCGGCGGTTTGATCGCCTGCGCCCTCCGGCATGAACATCTCGTTGGCCGCAAGGTTCGACATACATTCCAGCAGGACGATGGCGTTCTCCGGAAGGTCGAGGCTTCCCGCGTCCAGGTAGCATTCCCTGGTCTCAAAGCCCTTCCCGCTCCGCATGGCCCTGTGCCGGTCGATGCGCTTGTAGGACTCCTGGTCATAGGGATACATGGTCGCGAGATAAATCCGCTTTCCCTCTCCCAGTGACAGGACCGTATCCTCTGCAAAGGCGGATTTGCCACTTCCGCTTCCGCCTGTGATCAAGATCTTCATCCGTTTCTCCTGTACAGTCTGTTATCTTTTTTCGGTTTTTCCTCTCTGTGACGCATTCACTGCGTCATAAAGGTAGATATGAAAGCTTAGCTTTCATACTTTGCGAAATCCTCATAGGCTTCCACATGAATGTCGGAAAATGTACTCATGGAATGGTACACACAGACAGCCATGTCGAGCACCGGGAACAGCACGATGGCGCCGGTTCCTTCCCCGAGGCACATATCGCCGTGCAGCATGGCCTCTTTTCCGAGAGCCCCAAGGACGGCCTGCGTGGCCGGCTCCTTTGAGACATGGGAAACCAGCAGATAGTCATTGACCACCGGGCAGAGCCTGACAGCCGCCAACGCGGCGACGCAGGAAATAAAGCCGTCGAGCACCACGGGAATACGGTTCGCCGCAGCGCCAAGATACAGCCCGATCATTCCGCCGATGTCGAATCCGCCCACCTTTGCCAGTACGTCGACCGGATCAGAAGGGTCCGGCCTGTGCAGTGCAATGGCCTTTTTGATGGCATTGGTCTTGCGGACCAACCCTTCGTTGTCAAGGCCGGCCCCACGGCCGGTCATCATCTCGGCCGGCTTGTCAAGGAGCACCGACGCCATGGCGCTGCTGGTGGTGGTGTTTCCGATCCCCATCTCGCCGACAGCCAGAAGCTGATAGCCCTTCTGCTTCAGCTCCTCCGCGAGGGTGATCCCGCCCTGGATCGCCTTCAGCGCTTCATCCCTGGACATCGCCGGCTCCTTTGCCATGTTCCGTGTGCCCATGGCCACCTTCAGGTCGGTACGCACCTTTGTATCCCGTGCCATGCCCATATCCACCGGGAACACATCCGCCCTGGCCTTTCGGCAGAGGGCACAGCTTGTCGTATCACCGGAAAGGAAATTTTCCGCGACGATGGCCGTCACCTCCTGCCCGGTCTGGGTCACGCCTTCCTCGACGACCCCGTTATCCGCACAAAAAGCAGCCAGCGCCTTCTTGGCGATGGGGATATCCGGATCCCCCGTGATCCCGGCGATCCGGATCGTCATTTCTTCCATTTTGCCAAGCGAATGCAGCGGCTTGGCAATGCTGTCCCACCTGGCGGAGGCGATCCGCATGGCCTCCCCGTCAAGCTCCTTGATCTTTTCCAGTGTCTCGTTCAATGTCAAGATGACTCTCCTCCTGTACTGTTGTGCTTCCCGGAGGTAAACACAAAAAATTTACTGAATAGGTAATTAAGCACGATCACGATCACCTGCGTGACGAGCTTTCCTCCCATTTCCGGCATATGCAGCTTTTCGACCAGCAGCCACACGCCCCCCAGCTCCACAAGCATGGAAAAGGCTCTGGCCGCGATGAATTTGCCAAAGGGCCTCAGGTGCTCCGTAAGCGTATGGACCTCATCCTTAAAGACGAACCGTGAATTGACCACGTAGGCAAAAAGCACGGCCAGGATGATCGAGATCAGATTGGCGATATTCAGGCTGATTCCGGCCATCCGAAGAAGGCGGAAGGACACCAGGTTGACCAGTGTCGTACAGCCGCCGAAAAACAGATACCGGATCACATCATTTTCATAGAATGTCCTTATCCACTTTTTCATGGTTTATTGATCTCCGTTTGGACTCCGCGTCCGTCTTCTCACTGATCAGATAACGTGGCCTGTTTTTGACCTCCTCGTAGATCCGCGCGATATAGCAGCCGATGATCCCGAGGCTGAGCATGATCCCGCTGCCGGTCATCAGAAGGACGATCAGCAGGGTCGAATAGCCCTCGACCGCATGCCCCGCAAAATACTGCACAAGGGAATAGATCCCCAGCAGCACGGAACAGATAAAGCAGATGATCCCCGCCGCGGTCACGATCTGCAGCGGCGCCGCAGTGTAGGACACGATATCATTCACCGCGTACTGCACTAGGGAGCGCGTATTCCACTTGCTGGAGCCGTTCTCCCTGTCCTGCACATCGAACGGGACACTGGTGCTCCGGTACCCGACCCAGGAGGACGTGGCACGGAAGAACATGTTCCGTTCCGGCATGGACAGAATCGCCTGCACGACCGTGCGGTCAAGCAGCTTGAAGTCCGAGGCACGTGCCATGTCGATTCCGGAGGTCCGGGACAGGATCCGGTAGAACAGGCCGGCAAAGAAGCCGTAGGTCCTGGATTCGCGGCCTCTCGTACTCTTGAGGCCCTCCACCACCTGGTAGCCTTGCTGCCACAGGGCGTACATCTCCGGGATCTTCTCCGGGGGATGCTGCAGGTCACAGTCTATGACGACCACAGCGTCGCCGGCAGCCTCCGAAAGCCCGGCAAAGATCGCGGATTCCTTGCCGAAATTCCGCGAAAACCGGATGCCCCGCACTCTCTCATCCGCAAGGGCCTCTTTGGTGACAGCCTTCCAGGTCCCGTCGGCCGATCCGTCATCGACAAAAAGAAGCTCATAGCGGATCCCGGCCTCTGCAAGCACCGCAGCGATGCGGTCACAGGCCTTGTGGATCATCAGTTCTTCGTTGTAGGCTGGCAGGATCACCGAAAGAAGGGGCATGGATCATTTCCTCATAAATCATGTAGTGACGGGTTCCTTACGAACCACATTCCATCACTCATTATAATATAAGAAGGCCCGCGGTGCAAGCACCGCGGGCCTTCGCTTTGATTCTGTGATTATTCTGCGCCGTACAGGTTGACGAGCTTCTGCAGATACTCGTATCTTGCTTTTGCTTCGGCCTGGTTCTTCGCAAATAGTCTTTCCGCCTTGGCGGGATTGGAACGCTGCAGGGAGTTGTAGCGGACCTCGCCGTTCAGGAAATCCTGGTAATCGGTCATATCCGGCTCCTTGGAATCCAGCGTGAACTTCTGCTCAGCAGCCGGATTGAAGCGGAAGTTATGCCAGTAACCGCACTTGACGGCCAGCTCTTCCTCGGTCTGTGCCTTGGACATGCCCTTCTTGATACCATGGTTGATACACGGAGCGTAAGCGATGATCAGGGACGGACCCGGATATGCCTCAGCCTCGGTGATGGCCTTGATCGCCTGGTTGAAGTCAGCACCCATGGAGATCTGTGCCACGTATACATAGCCATAGCTCATGGCGATGGAAGCCATATCCTTCTTCTTGGTCTCCTTGCCGCCTGCCGCGAACTGTGCGATCGCGCCGGTCGGGGTGGACTTGGAGGACTGGCCGCCGGTGTTGGAGTAAACCTCGGTATCGAATACGAGGACGTTGATATCTCTGCCGCTGGCAAGGACATGGTCCACGCCGCCGAAGCCGATATCATATGCCCAGCCGTCACCACCGAAGATCCACTGGGACTTCTTGGCCAGATAATCCTTGTCGGCCAGGATCGCCTGTGCGGCATCGCATCCGCAGGCCTCCAGAGCCGCGATCAGCTTATCGGTAGCCGGGCCGTTGGCAGCGCCGTTATCGAAGGTGTCGAGCCATTCCTGGCCGGCTGCCTTGACATCGTCGTTCTTGCCTTCGGAGACGAGAGCCTCGACCTTGGTCTTCAGACCGTCACGGATCGCTCTCTGGGCCAGAAGCATACCATAACCGAACTCTGCGTTATCCTCAAACAGGGAGTTGGACCATGCAGGACCCTGTCCCTTCGCGTTTACGGTGTACGGAGTGGACGGTGCGGAGTTGCCCCAGATGGAGGAGCATCCGGTCGCGTTGGCCAGGTACATTCTGTCACCGAACAGCTGGGTCACGAGCTTCGCGTACGGAGTCTCGCCGCAGCCTGCGCATGCGCCGGAGAACTCAAGCAGCGGCTGCTTGAACTGGCTGCCCTTGACGGTGGTCTCTTTGAACTTGGCAACAACGTCTTCCTTGATGGGAAGGGTCACGCCGTAGTCGAAGTATTTCTGCTTGTCCAGGTTGGCCTCAAGACCTTCCATGGTAAGAGCCTTGGCACCCTTCTTGCCCGGGCATACGTTCGCGCAGGAGCCGCATCCGGTACAGTCAAGTACGGAAACAGCCATCGTGAACTTGTATTCCTTCATGCCGGTCATGTCAAGCGCCTGCAGGCCTTCCGGAGCGTTGGCGGCCTCATCGGCGGTCATAGCGATCGGACGGATGACTGCGTGCGGGCAGACATAGGAGCAGCGGTTACACTGGATACAGTTGTCGGGATTCCAAACCGGAACGTTGACGGCGATGCCGCGCTTCTCGTAAGCAGCCGTACCGGAGGGAGTGGTGCCATCCACATATGCGGAGAACGCGGATACGGGCAGGCCATAGCCTTCCTGTGCGTTGACCTTGGTCTGGATGTTGTTGACGAAATCGATGGCGTCCTGACGGCCGGTCTCTGCGTGCGGCATGAACAGACCTTCATCCGGAGCATCCTTCCAGCTCTCGGGAACCTGGACCTCGACAACCTGCTTGGCGCCTGCGTCGATGGCAGCCCAGTTCTTCTGGACGACGTCGTCACCCTTACGTCCGTAGGTAGCCTTGGCAGCGGCCTTCATCAGGTCGATGGCCTGCTCTTCCGGAATGATGCCGGTGAGCTTGAAGAATGCGGACTGAAGGATCGTGTTGATACGGGTCGGGCCCATGCCGGTCTCGATACCGATCTTCACACCGTCGATGGTGTAGAACTTGATGTTGTGGTTGGCGATGAAGGACTTGACCTGTCCCGGAAGATGCTTCTCAAGACCTTCCATATCCCATGCACAGTTCAGCAGGAATGTACCGCCGTCGACCAGCTCCTGCACCATGTTGTACTTGTTCACGTAGGACGGATTGTGGCAGGCCACAAAGTTTGCCTTACGGATCAGGTAGGTGGACTTGATCGGCTTCTTGCCGAAACGAAGGTGGGACATGGTCACACCGCCGGACTTCTTGGAGTCATAATCAAAGTATGCCTGTGCATACATATCGGTGTTGTCGCCGATGATCTTGATGGAGTTCTTGTTGGCACCGACGGTACCGTCTGCGCCAAGACCCCAGAACTTGCAGTTGGTGGTTCCCTCGGGAGTGGTCACGATGGGAGCGTCTACTTCCAGGGAAAGGTGGGTCACATCGTCCACGATACCAACGGTAAAGTGCTCTTTTTCGGTGTTGTCATAGATGGCAACGATCTGGGCCGGAGTCGTGTCCTTGGAAGCCAGACCATAGCGGCCTGCCATGACCTTGACATTCTCGAACTTGCTGCCCTTCAGAGCGGAAACGACATCCAGATACAGGGGCTCGCCCGGAGCACCCGGCTCTTTGGTACGGTCAAGAACCGTGATCTGCTTGACGGAATCCGGAATTGCCTCGACAAGGGCCTTGTTGCTGAACGGTCTGTACAGACGGACCTTGATGACACCGACCTTGCGGCCCTGTGCCAGCATGTAGTCGATGGTCTCCTCGATGGTATCGTTGACGGAGCCCATAGCTACGATGACATGCTCTGCATCCGGAGCGCCATAGTAGTTGAACAGCTTGTAATCGGTACCGATCTTGGCGTTGACCTTGTCCATGTACTCCTGTACGATGGCCGGAAGGGCGTCATAGTACGGGTTGCAGGCTTCTCTTGCCTGGAAGAAGATATCGCCGTTCTGAGCAGAACCTCTCTGGCAGGGATGATTCGGATTCAGCGCATGCTTACGGAAAGCAGCGATGGCATCCATGTCGGCCATGTCCTTGAGGTCCTCGTAATCCCAGGTCTCGATCTTCTGGATCTCGTGGGAGGTACGGAAACCGTCAAAGAAGTTGATGAACGGCACCTTGCCCTTGATGGCAGCCAGATGTGCTACCGGAGTCAGGTCCATGACTTCCTGTACGGAGGATTCGCAGAGCATTGCACAGCCGGTCTGGCGACATGCAAGGACATCGGAATGATCTCCAAAGATGGAAAGTGCGTGGGAAGCGATCGCACGGGCGGATACGTTGATAACGCCCGGCAGCTGCTCACCGGCGATCTTGTACAGGTTGGGGATCATCAGAAGAAGACCCTGGGAAGCGGTAAAGGTGGTGGTCAGGGCGCCTGCGGACAGAGAACCGTGAACGGCACCTGCGGCACCGGCCTCGGACTGCATCTCGGTGATCTGCACTTCCTGGCCGAAAATATTCTTGCGGCCCTGGGTTGCCCACTCGTCAGCAGCTTCCGCCATAACGGATGAAGGGGTGATGGGGTAAATAGCAGCGACGTCGGAATATGCATAGGATGCATGAGCGGCTGCATGATTACCATCCATGGTTTTCATCTTTCTTGCCATAGTTTCGTTTTCCTCCTTAGCGGTTTGATGATGAAAAGTTTGGTAAACTATAGAATAGGCACAGCAATGCCTATATGCTCACATGCCATTATAGCACATAAACCGTAAAGTAGGCAAATATTATTGTCGATTTTTGTATCTTCTGACGAACATGTCAGCTGCCGAGCGCCTCGAGAACGACCGAAAAGTCGATGCAGCAGGTCTCTCCCGATCGTTTGGAGATCATCTCATTGGTGTGGCCCAGTTCTTTTGTTTGTTGAAATAATACTTGTGTGCAAAGGATGGCTGTTGTATGATGAATAAAACAGAAAAACGGATATTTACAACGTGATCGCAGGACAGAGGAAATACTATGGGACATATTTATCTTACCGGCTTCATGGGCGCCGGCAAAAGCACGATCGCGGCGAGGCTCTCCCGGAAATACGGCTATCGCGAGCTTGACATGGACAGCACGATCGAACAAGAAGAGAGAATGAAGATCTCCGAGATCTTCAGGACTAAAGGCGAACTGCATTTCCGCAGCCTCGAGTCTGCGCTCCTTAAAAGACTCTCCCCCGATGAAGACCTTGTCGTTTCCTGCGGGGGCGGCGCCGTCCTGGATCCGGAGAACGTAAAAGAAATGAAGAAAAAAGGCGTGATCATCTGGCTCGACGCCGATCCGGAAGCGATCCTCGAACGGGTCAGCCGGAATCATAACCGGCCGCTTCTCGAAGGCCACAAAGATCTCGCGTATATAGAGAAAATGATGGAGGAACGTCGTCCCCGGTACGAAAACGCGGCCGATCACCGAGTCCTGTCTGACAGCAGGCCTCTGGATGTGATCTGCGAAGAGATCCGCGGGTACACACGCTGAATACCTGCCCCGTCAGGATGCATGCGTGGTTTGACTTCTGTCCTGATTTTTTGTATACTTGACATAGTTTCACCCCGTTTTTCACAGAAGGCGTCCGCCTTCCCATGAGGTTTTGCTTATGTTTATTACAAGAGAATGTGACTATGCGGTTCGTGTGATCCGTGCCCTGGCCGGAAAAGAACGATTGAGTGTATCCGAGATCTGTGAGATTGAGGACATTACCGGTCCTTTTGCCTACAAGATCCTCAAAAAGCTGCAGAAGGCAGGCATCGTGAACGGTTACCGCGGCGTTCACGGCGGTTATTCCCTGCACAGAAAGCCTTCCCAGCTGACGCTCTATGATGTGTACTACGCCATCGATCCGGACATGTTCATCATCGAATGCCTGAATCCGGATCGTCCCTGCAGCCGGCATGGTGCGGATGGAAAGCCCTGTCTTGTCCACCTGGAACTGCAGGATATCCAGACCCGGTTCTGGGAACTGCTCAGGAGAAAGACGCTCGAGCAGATCCTTTCCGGAGAATGAAATGAGAAACCTATGAAAGGAAACCAGTACAACTATGATCGCTGCCAGCAATATCACGCTTCGCGTCGGCAAAAAGGCGCTCTTTGAAGATGTCAATATCAAATTCACCGAAGGAAACTGCTACGGCCTGATCGGTGCCAACGGAGCCGGCAAATCCACATTCCTGCGCATCCTTTCCGGCCAGCTTGAGCCCACCAAGGGCGATGTGATCATCACGCCCGGCCAGAGGCTTTCCTTCCTGCAGCAGGACCATTTCAAATACGACCAGTATCCGGTCCTGGACACGGTCATCATGGGGAATCCCCGCCTTTATGAGATCATGAAGGAAAAAGACGCGATCTACGCCAAGGAGGACTTTTCCGATGAGGACGGCATCCGTGCCAGTGAGCTTGAAGGTGAATTTGCCGAGATGAACGGCTGGGAAGCCGAATCTGACGCGGCGACTCTTCTGAACGGTCTGGGCATCGACACGGAATATCACTACGCGCAGATGGCTGACCTGACCGGCAGCCAGAAGGTCAAGGTGCTTCTGGCGCAGGCGCTGTTCGGAAACCCGGATATCCTGCTTCTCGACGAGCCGACCAACCACCTGGACCTCCCTGCCATCGAATGGCTGGAGGAATTCCTGATCAATTTCAACAACACCGTTATCGTCGTCTCCCACGACCGGTATTTCCTCAACAAGGTCTGCACGCAGACGGCCGATATCGACTACGGCAAGATCCAGCTTTACGCCGGAAACTATGATTTCTGGTTTGAATCCAGCCAGCTTCTGATCAAGCAGATGAAGGAAGCCAACAAGAAGAAGGAAGAAAAGATCAAGGAACTGCAGGAATTCATCTCCCGGTTCAGTGCCAACGCTTCCAAATCCAAGCAGGCTACCTCCCGTAAGCGTGCCCTCGAAAAGATCCAGCTGGATGAGATGAAGCCCTCCAGCCGTAAATATCCGTACATTGATTTCCGCCCCAACAGAGAGATCGGAAACGAAGTCCTGATGGTCGAAAACCTTTCCAAGACCATCGACGGCGTCAAGGTGCTGGACAACATCTCCTTCACGCTGGGACACAACGACAAGGTCGCGTTCGTCGGCTCCAACGAGCAGGCGATCACCACCTTCTTCCGCATCCTGATGGGCGAGATGGAACCTGATGAAGGCAATTACAAGTGGGGCGTCACCACGAGCCGGGCATATTTCCCCAAGGACAGCACCAGGGAATTCGACAACGATCTGACGATCACCGACTGGCTGACCCAGTATTCGGAGATCAAGGACGCCACCTATGTGCGCGGCTTCCTGGGCCGTATGCTTTTCCCCGGCGAGGACGGCATCAAGCGTGTCAAGGTCCTTTCCGGAGGCGAAAAAGTCCGCTGTCTTCTGTCCAAGATGATGATCTCCGGCGCCAATATCCTGATCCTGGATGAGCCGACCAACCATCTGGATATGGAATCGATCACCGCTCTCAACAACGGGCTGATCAAGTTCCCGGGCGTGATCCTCTTCACCTCCCACGACCACCAGTTCGTGCAGACAACGGCAAACCGTATCATGGAGATCCTGCCGAACGGTACATTGATCGACAAGATCACCACCTACGACGAATACCTTGCAAGCGACGAGATGGCCAAGAAACGCCACGTCTACACCGTCAGCGAGGCGGACGCGGAGGATAACTGAGAACAGGAGTCTTACCCATGGCAGACCGTACCACCTATCATGACCAGACAAATGTTGAAAACACGCTGAAGCTCCGGGAGGTCTTAAAGACTCTCCCGGATTTTGCGCGGGACTATTTCCGGGCCATCGATGCTACGACATCTTCGAGGACCCGGATCTCCTACGCCTACGACATCCGGATCTTTTTCGAATTCCTTCTGAACGAGAACCCGGCCTTCCGGGGCAAGGACATGCATGACCTGACCGTCGACGTGCTGGATCAGGTCAAGGCCGTCGACCTGGAGGAATACGAAGAATACTTAAAGGTCTACAAAAACGGGGAAAAGCTGGAGACGAACGGTGAACGAGGCCTCAAACGCAAGATCTCGGCTCTCCGCTCCTTCTACGCCTACTACTACCGGCGTGAGATGATCACGACCAACCCGACCGTGCTGATCGACGTGCCGAAGATCCACCAGAAGAGCATCATCCGTCTGGACGCCGATGAGGTGGCCATGCTGCTGGATTACATCGAGCATGCCGGTGATTCGCTGACCGGACAGAAAAAGGTCTACTACGAAAAGACAAAGGAACGTGACCTGGCACTGATCACGCTCCTTCTGGGGACCGGCATCCGAGTCTCCGAGTGTGTGGGGCTGGACGTCGAAGACCTGGATTTCAAGAACAACGGCATCACGGTGACCCGAAAGGGCGGCAACCAGATGACGGTCTATTTTGGAGATGAGGTGGCCCATGCCCTGGACCGGTATCTGGAAGTCCGTAAAGGCATCACACCGGTCGCCGGTCATGAGCATGCACTCTTCTACTCCACCCAGCGGAAAAGGATCGGCGTACAGGCAGTCGAGAATCTGGTCAAAAAATACGCGCGCCAGATCACGACCACCAAAAAGATCACGCCGCACAAGCTCCGGAGCACCTACGGAACGGCCCTTTACCAGGAGACCGGCGATATCTACCTGGTCGCCGACGTTCTCGGGCATAAGGACGTAAATACGACCAAAAAGCACTACGCAGCCCTCGATGACAACCGCCGGCGTCTCGCCGCGACCGCCGTACGGCTTAGGGAAGAATAACCTGCCGCTCATCATTTACAGAACGAAAAAACCGCCTGCTTTACTCCCTTGTAACCGGGATAAAACAGGCGGATCTTTTTTATTTATTTGATCTTGATCTTGTAGATCGAGCTCCACTTGGAGGAATAATTACCCTTGTAGGTCTGGATCCGGACGTAATAGGTCTTGCCCTTCTTGACCGAGATCGTTCTGCTGAGGACCTTGTTGCTCGTGATCGTGACGATCTTTGCGTTCTTGAAGTTTCCGTTTGTGTCGAACTTCACACGATAGCCGGTCACATCCTTGTTTCTGGTCCAGTAAACGCGGGCCTTGTTCGTCGCCGTCTTCACGACGGACGTCACCTTGACGCTCTTCGGAAGTACGGTCAGGGTCACGTTCTTGTAGGAGGTCTTGTACTTGCTGGTCTTGCCGGCCGTGACCTTGATCGTGGTCTTGCCGACGCCCTTAAGTGTGACCGTCCCCTTTGCATTGACAGTCGCGACCTTCTGGTTGCTGGAGGTATAGGTAAGCTTTCCGTCACCGGTGGTGATCTTGGCACCGATGCTGAAGGCCTTCTCACCGATGGTCTTTGTCTGCGTGGTCGTCACCGAGATCTTCTGGCTCGGCTTTAAGGACGCGGCTGCATTCGGCCATTTGATGTATTTGATATACGCGTAACGGGAGCCCTTCCATTCCTTGCAGAAGCCCTCCCAGGTATAGAATACATCACGGGAACTTGCGGGAACGCCGCCGCCCTGGATCGCCTGGAAGCCATCCTCCTCGATCCGGACGATCATCATGCTGTGTCCGTCCCAGTCGCTGGAATCGCCGCCGCGCAGATATACATACGGGGTAAGCCGAAGGACCGCGCCGGGTTTTGCCATCAGGACATACTTCCGAAGATGCTCGGGAGTGAGGGTCAGATCCTCATCGTTGGTATAATACCGGAGAATATTATCGGCACTGTCAAAGCTGCTGGTGAAGCTGCGCCCCCAGATCTTTTTGTAGATCTTCTGCGCGTAATTCCAGCATTGGCCGCTCCCGAAATACTCAGACGCATCCGTATAAACCACCTGGACGCCGTTGATCGTGTAGACGTTCGTCTCCGATTCCGTGGTCCTTGTCGCAGCGGATACGTTAAGCGAACTGCAGAGGATGACCGTGATCAGTGCCATATAGAGGATCGTATTTTTAATTTTTGTAAACATAACTCACTTCCGTTTAATTACATCCGCCGCACAGCATCGATTACTATACCGGCAATGCGGAGAATGTCTGAACCACAACATCTTGTGTCCAGATAACTATAACACATTCGAAACCCAAAGTCAAATCTCCGCAACATTTATGTAATAAACGTATGAGATATCAGCGTTTTTTTATGTCTTTTTATACATTTTCCACAAACTTTTGAAATAAGGCATGTGGAATGAGGGAATGTTCAAGCAAGACAGGGGACGGTTCTCTGTCTTGTTCCTCTGTCTTATTCCTCTGTCTTGTTCAAAGAAAAAACAAGACAGAGAACCGTCCCCTGTCTTGTTTTCATTTCAAAGAACTTTGTTCAGGAAGTCGATCGTCCTCGGATGATGCGGGTTGTTGATGACCTCCTGCGGAGTTCCCTCTTCTATGATGTAGCCGCCGTCCATAAAGATGACACGGTCCGAGACCTCCCTCGCGAAGCCCATCTCGTGCGTCACGATCATCATGGTCATTCCTTCGGACGCCAGCTGTTTCATGACCTGCAGCACCTCTCCCACCATTTCGGGATCCAGTGCGCTGGTGGGTTCGTCAAACAGCATGATGTCTGGATTCATGCACAATGCCCTCGCGATGGCTACACGCTGCTTCTGCCCGCCGGAAAGCTGCGACGGATACACGTCCGCCTTGTCCTCCAGGCCGACGCGCTTCAGCATGTTCATGGCATTCTTCCTGGCTTCTTCCTTCGACGCCTTTTTGAGCTCGACGGGTGCCAGGGTAAGGATTTCCATCACGTTCAGGTTGTTGAACAGGTTAAAGTGCTGGAACACCATGCCTACGGTCTCACGGACCTTGTTGATATCGGTCTTACGGTCGCATATGTTCTTTCCGTGGATCCAGATCTCGCCGCTCGTAACCTCCTCCAGCTGGTTGATGCACCGGAGAAACGTGGATTTACCGCTGCCGGAGGGGCCGATGATGACGACGACCTCTCCTTCCTCGACATCGATGGAGATGTCCTGCAGGACCTCCAGGTGTCCGAAATTCTTCTTAAGATGAGAAACATGGATCTTCGGTTCTTTTTTAGTTTCTGCCACGATTCATCCTCCTCTCCATGACCTTGGAAAGCTGCGAAAGCAGCAGGATCACGACCAGATACATGACCGCGACGATGGTCCAGGTCTGAAACGACATGAAGGTATTGGCCACCACGTTCTTGGCCGTGTTGACCAGCTCCGGAAAACCGATGACAGACAGGATCGACGTATCCTTCAGGGTGATGATGAACTGGTTGATGATGCTCGGGATCATGGTCGCGATCGCCTGCGGCAGGACGACTTTCCGCATGGACTTCCAGTAGGGAAGGCCCAGGCTTCTTGCCGCCTCCATCTGGCCTTTATCCACGGACTGAATGCCCGCGCGGATGATCTCGGCCATGTAGGCGCCACAGTTCAGGGCCAGGCAGATCGTGCCGGCCTGCAGTGCGGACAGCGTGATATTGTTCCCCAGCATGTTGTTCATCAGATACGGAAAGCCGAAATAGATAAAATACGCCAGGACGATCATGGGAACACCGCGCACGACATCCACAAATACGCGTGCGATGATGTTGCATGGTTTATTCTTTACAACACTCATCATGCCGAAGATCATGCCGATGATGCAGGCAAAAAACAAACCGCACAACGCCAGCAGCAGTGTCTGCCCCATTGCCCTCAGCAATAGCTGTCCGTACTTGGAAATAATCAGACCCATGTATTCTACAACTCCTTTTTCAGACGGCATACGGCAGGGCGCTTATAAACGCCCTGCCATCCGACTGTGCATTATTGATGGTTGAAAAACCCTGTACGCTTACTCCGCGCCCTTCAGGGATTCTACGGCAGACTTGGCCGTCTCTTCGCCAAGGTACTTGGCAACGATCTCTTCGTATTTGCCGTTCTCGACAATGTTCTTGAGGCCTGCGTTGAACAGGTCGATCAGTTCCTGGCTGTCCTCATTGAAGATGGCAAAGCCATACGGGGAACCTTCGTTCTCGGAACCTTCGACGATCTTGATGTCCAGTCCGCCATCCTGGATGGAGGAAGCCATGATCGGGGTATCCTCGAAGCAGGCAACGACCTGACCGCCGGCAACCGCCTGGTACATGGTCGGGGAATCTTCGAACGTGGTGATGCTGAAGCCGTACTCATCCTTCAGGGAATCCGCATAGGAAGCACCCATGGTTCCGTTCTTGACGCCGACGTTCAGTCCATCAAGATCTTCAAATCCGGCGATCTCGGAGTCTCCCTTGACGGCCATGCACTGGGTCGCATAATAGTATCCGTCGGAGAAAGTCCAGCCGCTCTCCTTACGCTCATCGGTGATGGAAGCGCCGGCGATCATGCCGTCTGCCTGTTTGGCCTGGCAGGCAGCAATGGCGGAATCCCAGCCGAGGTCGTTCTTTTCATAGGTAAAGCCCTGATCCTCGGCGATGGCCGCAAGGATGTCGAGGTCGATACCGACCTGCTCGCCGGTCTCGTCATAGTACTCGAAGGGCTTGAATACGGTATCCGTAGCGATCTTCCAGACCTTCTCCTCTGCAAACGCGGTCGTGCTGAACATGCCCGCCGCAAGAACCCCTGTAAGAACCATGGCTGTCAATCTCATTTTCATACGTAAACACACTCCTTTAAAAATGATATTTAATGAAAAAGGGTGCCGACATTGTATACGGATCGACACCCTTGCCTCAACTTATCCTACCATGAAGGTAGTTTCATGTCAAGAATTATTCTTTAGTTCTTTACTTCTTTAAAATGTAAAAGAGATGATCAGCCGAGATACGCATTCCTGACCATGTCGTTGCTGCGGAGCTCTTCGGTGGTGCCCGAAAGAACGATATCTCCGGTTTCAAGCACATAGCCGCGCTGCGCCGCCTTCAGGGCTTTATTGGCGTTCTGTTCCACCACAAGGATGGTGATGCCGTTCTCGTTGAGTTCCTTGATGACCTGGAAGCAGGTGTTCACCATGATGGGCATCAGGCCCATCGAGACCTCATCGATCAGGAGCATCTTCGGCTCCAGCATCAGTGCGCGGCCGATCGCCAGCATCTGCTGCTCGCCGCCGGACATGGTCCCGGCCAGCTGGTTCGCTCTCTCGCCGAGCCGCGGGAAAATGCTGTAGACACGCTCGATCCCGGAGCGGATCTTTGCCTTGTCGGCGACGGAGTAGGCTCCCATCTTCAGGTTTTCCTCCACCGACATCCGTCCAAACACGCGCCGTCCCTCGGGAACATACCCGATCCCCATGGCGGCTCTCTTGTAGGAAGGAAGCTTCAGGATGTCGACGCCGTCATACAGGATACTGCCCTGTTTCGGCTGCACGATCCCCATGATCGTCTTTATGAGCGTGCTCTTGCCGGCACCGTTCGGCCCGATCACGGATACCAGCTCATGATCCTCGACCGTCAGGGAGATCCCGTGGAGGACTTCCATCATGCCATAGGATACATACAGATCTTTGATTTCCAGCATCAGTCCTCCTCCTCTCCCAGATATGCTTCGATGACCTTGCGGTCGTTCTTGACTTCTTCGGGAACGCCTTCCGCGATCTTGACGCCGTAGCTCAGGACCGCGATCCGGTCGCAGACCTTCATCGTGATCGGCAGGTTATGCTCGATCAGGACGATGCTCTGCTTTTCCTCTTTCAGTTTCTGGACCAGCTCGATGATCTCGTTGATGGCAAAATTGGAAAGGCCCGCGCAGGGTTCATCCAGCATGATCAGCTTCGGCTCCGTGACCAGGGCTCTCGCGATCTCCAGCCGCCTGAGATACCCGAGGGACACGTCGCTGGCTTTTTTGTTCCGGAATTCCGTAAGGCCGGTCCTTTCCAGGGCCTGTTCCGCCTTCCGGATGACCTCGGGCGTATGGCTCTTGTGGAAATACGAGCGGATCCCCGTGTATTCATGCACGCCGGCCGCAGCCACCACGTTGTCGAGGATGGTGAGATCCACGAGCGGTTTTGAGATCTGGAAGGTCCTTGCAATGCCAAGCTTGGCCATCTTGTGGGCCGGAAGTCCCTGCACCTCATTGCCGAGATACACGATGCGGCCGCCTGTGGGTCTGTACACACCGCAGATCGCGTTGAACAGCGTCGTCTTGCCGGCACCGTTGGGGCCGATGATGCCCAGGGTCTCGCCCTCATTGATCACCAGGTCCAGGCCGTCGATGGCCTTCAGGCCGCCGAAATACATTTTGAGTCCTTCGATCCTCATCAGTTCTTTCATGCCGCGCCTCCTTCACTGCTCTTCTGCCCTTTGAAAAGCCGGGTAAAAAGCCGTACCAGAGGACTGTTGATCCCGATCAGGCCCTCCGGCATGAAGCGCACCATCAGTACAAGCAGGGCACCATAGACAAGGCTTCTGTAATTGTCTGCGAACCGGAGCACCTCCGGCAGGAACGAAAGCAGGATGCCGCCGACGATGGGGCCGCGGATGGTCCCGATCCCGCCGATGACGACCATGGAAAGGATCTCGATGGAGACCGTAAACGCAAAGTCCGAGGAGGCGATAAAGCCCATCCTGTGTGCGTAGATGCCTCCGGCGAGTCCGGCAATGGACGTGCCGATGATGAAGGTGAGGATCTGGTATTTGTGGACATTGATCCCGAAGGAAGCGGCCGCGCCCGCATCATTGTTGATGGAAGCCAGCGCCATACCGAACCAGGATCTTTTCATCTTGACGATCAGAAGGCAGAGGATCACGATCAGGATCGTCGTCATGATAAAGAATTCACGGTTCCCGAACTTGATCCCGAACACGGTGGGTTTGCTGACCGTGAGGCCGAGAGACCCCCCGGTGATCTTCATGTTATTGAACAGCGCCACCATGACAAAGTTGATGCCGATGGTGGTGATCGCCAGGAAATCCGCCTGCAGACGCATGGAGATCACGCCGAGTCCGGCCCCGAAAAGTCCCGAGACGACCATGCCGCAAAGAAGCGCCAGCCAGAAATTGCCGCCGTTGGTGGTGATGATGGCCGCCGTGTAGGCGCCGATCCCGAAGAAGGCGGCCTGGCCCATCATGGCCTGGCCGGCAAAGCCGGTTATGATATTCAGCGAAAGAGCCAGGAGAATAAAGATTGCTGCTGTCGCCAGAATCGAAAACAGATATGCGTTCATTCTTCTCCCCTCCCTTACACTTTATTCTTCTGTCCGAACAGGCCGGACGGTTTGATGAGCAGCATGATGATCAGCACCACGAAAGCGATGGCGTCCTTGGGGATCGGAAGCGTCGTATACACGGACAGGAACACCTCGGCAATACCGATGAGAAGACCTGCCACGACCGTGCCGAGAGGATTTCCGAGTCCGCCCAGAACGATGATCGCCAGCATCTTGTAGGACGGCACATCGCCCAGCGCGGGGGTGATGGAGTTATAGAGAATGCCGGTCATGATACCGGCTGCTGCTGCAAATCCATAGCCAAGTATATAGGATAGAGCCATGGAGACATGGGTATTCACGCCGCAGACTCCGGAGATCTCCGGATCCTCGGCGGATGCACGCCAGGCAAGGCCCAGTTTTGTCTTGTTCAGGATAAACCAGAGGATCAGGAGCAATGCCGCCGTAAGGGCAAAGATCAGGATCCAGGCAGGCAGGATGGTCACATTTCCGATATGGAAAGCGTCCACGGGGAACTTCAGGTTGTAGGCCTTGGTCCCCGGCCCGCAGATCAGACGAACCGCGTCCGAGCACATGGTAAACAATCCGACCGCTGCTACGAGCGGTATGATGGACAGCGTACGGGGTTTTGCGAGGATCGGTGAATAGATGGTCCTCTGCAGGACCACACCGCCGGCTCCGACGAGCACGATGGCTGCAAGGAAAGCCAGCACGATATTTCCCGTCGCCGTATAGACATAATAGCCAAGATATGCACCGATCAGATATGCGCCCGCGTTGGCGATATCCAGGATCCCCAGGATCCCGTAGATCAGCGTTGCGCCCATAGCCGTTAGCGCGTACAGACTTCCGATCATCAGTGCATTGATAAGCTGCTGTATAAACATACGGATTCTCCTTAAATGACAGACATCCCCCGCGAGGGGGAATGCCTGTCATAAGATCACATTATGAAATGAACGAAATGCCTGGGATCACTCGAAGTTTGCGGGATCGATGATCGCTTCGTCATCGATGGTAGCTGCGAAATGATACTCTCCGTCCACAACCTGCTGCACCTGTACGGGCTTGACAGCGGAACCGCTTGCATTGTAGTAAAGGAGCTTACCGGTGACGGTGTCATAATCCTTCATGCCGGCGATGTAATCCTTCATGGCCTGTGTGTCGGTACCGACGTTCTCGATAGCGGTGAACAGAACCTGGAATGCATCGTAAACAGATGCGCCGACCATGTCGGGCTCCATGTTGTACTCTGCACGATAGTTGTCGATGTAGGCCTGGGTATTCGCGTTCTCGTCATCACGGTTCATGTTGGTAGTGATGTACAGACCGTTCGCATATTCGCCTGCGGTCTCGAGCAGCTGCCAGGAGTCGGCACCCTCGGTACCGAGGATCGCGCAGTCAAGGCCCTGCAGGGCAGCCTGACGGCAGACCTCAGAAGCCTGCTCATAGTAGTTGACGGAGTAGATCAGGTCCACGTCCTCGTCTTTGATCTTGGTGATAACGGAAGTCATATCGTTATCGGAGATGGCGATGTAATCCTCGGAGACGATCTCCATGCCGTACTTGTAAGCCTGAGCCTTGAAGTAGGTCGCCTGCTCGGTACCGAAGTCAAGGTCGACAGCCACGATGGCCACCTTCTTGGCGCCAAGTGTGTTGGCAGCGAACTCTCCGGCTGCGGTTCCCTGTACGGAACCCGGGAAGGACTGGGAGAAGATCAGGTCACCGGCGTTAACAACGTCCGGATGAACAGCGTATGCGGAAACCATCAGCATATCGGAATCCTGGCAGATGGGGGCCACGACCTTGGTCGGGCCGGAGTAGGAACCGGAAACAACCGCTACAACATCGTCCGCTGTGGTCAGCTTTTCACCGATGTTCGCAGCTTCCTTGGTATCCAGGCCGTCATCATAGGCAACCAGCTCTACCTGCGCGCCGTTGATGCCGCCGGCATCGTTGATCATCTTGACAGCCAGCTCAGCGGACTGACGGGAGCTCTGTCCGTCTGCAGCAGCGGAGGGAGCAGATTCGGGGCAGAAGAATCCGATGCGGATGGGCTCTGCTTCCTCAGCCATGGCAGAAACGCCAAGACCGAATACCATGGTTCCAGCCAGTAATAATGCCATTACACGTCTTTTCATAGGTTGAACCTCCTTTTTTGTAGGGAACAGTTGCTGTTCCGATGTACAATGATGAATAATTATACCACAAAAAGCATGAAATGACTAGAGTTTATCCTGTATTTACTGTATCATTTATGCTTTTCCTGCATTGTTTTTCAGGGATCCAGTGCCGTCGATGCCATGGCCCTGAGCCTTTCTTCACGGTAAAGAGCTTCTTTTTCAAGCTCACAGACCTTCCGGTAGGTATCGGATACATAGGCTTCGTCCCTGATGGACCGGAGATTGATCTTTACGTTGGCGGCGGCTCCGAGAACAGCGGTCCTCGCCATCATCGTGCCTACCAGTGCATCCGTGACCGCCGTGGGATTCCCATGCCGGAGCATCAGCTCCGCAAGCGGGAATACCTCCATCACGGATATGCAGACCCCGAGTGGCACCTCCACAGCCGCCTTCAATCCCTCCTGCATGGCGGATCTGCGGGCGGCTTTTTCCTCCTCCGTATCCTTTGGAAGAGCCAGCGCCTGCATATACAGGTCAAAGGAACGGCTGTCCTTCTCGATCTCATCGAGAAGCCTTTCGGAAAGTGCCGTCATGCGCTCCGAGGCACTCTTCATCTCGGCCTCATGCTCTGCATATTTCTCTTTTCCCACGGAAAGTCCGCCCACCATCGCGATCAGGGCGGCCGAAAGTGCCCCTGCAAGTGCGGAAATACTGCCACCGCCCGGCGTAGGCTCGCCGGAGGCAGTCTTCCTGGTAAAATCGTTGATCGACAGATTCTTCATCTTGTCACTCCATTCCTCAGGAAAGCCTGTTCTCGAGGACCTGGGCGGAATCAAAGTTCTCAAGGCCCAGATAGTATTCGCAGCAGTCCACCATGGCCTGCATGGGAACCAGGCCCACGATCTCGCTGCCCAGAACGTTCACGCCGTAGCGCTTTGCCTCCATGCGGACAGTCTCGAACACGGTGTAGACCGCGGTCCTCGTATAATCCGTCAGGTTCATGGAAACCTGGGCGATCCCTCTGTCCTCAAGCATGACGCCCATGGCTTTGCAGAAGCGGAAGCCGCCCTTGACATAGCGGATCTTGTCCGCGATCTTTTTGGCGATCTCGAGGTTCGGTGTATCCAGATTGATATTGTAGGCGATCAGCGGCATCCTCGCGCCGATGGCGGTCACGCCGCCGGTCGGATGAATGGTCTCCGGACCGAAATCCGGTTTCCATTTTTCCTGATCCTTCATTTTTTCGGCCATCCCCTCGAACTGTCCGCGGCGCACGTCCGCCAGATTGACCCTGTGCGGTGCGGACGCCGACTGTTCATACAGGAAGAATGGCTGTCCGAAGCGTTCCGCCGCGAGTGCGGCGGTCTCCTTCGCAATACGGTCCGCATCCTCGACGGTCGTATTCCGGACCGGGATAAAGGGCACGACGTCCACGCAGCCCATGCGCGGATGCTGTCCCTGATGCTTTGTCATATCGATGAGTTCCACGGCTTTTCCGATCGCTTCGACCATGGCATCCCTGAGCGGCTCAGGCTCGCCGATCACCGTAACGACACTCCTGTTGTGGTCCTTATCCGAAGTGTAGTCAAGCAGCTTGACGCCTTCTTTTCCGCGGAAGCAGTCCACGATCTTCTCAACCTTTGCGAGGTCCCTTCCTTCACTGAAGTTCGGTACACATTCCAGTATTCTGTCCATTGTTCTATTCACTCCATGCTTTTCTCAGACCTGTGCTTCCCACACGAGGTCGCCTTTTTTGATCACACAGTCGACCAGATTGATCGCTGTATGGTAAGGAATATAATTGATCGACGGGAAACGAAGGAACACGATATCCGCCTGTTTGCCGGGTTCCAGCGAGCCGATCCGGTCCGCCCGTCCGACCGCCGCGGCTCCGTTGATGGTGAGGGCCGTGATGACCTCCTCGATGGACATATGCATATAAATGCAGCCGAGAGCCATCAGGAGCGGGATCGAATTTGTAAAACAGCTGCCCGGGTTCAGGTCGCTGGCGAGCGCCACCGCGCAGCCCTCTTCGATCATTTTGCGGGCGTTCGCGAATTCCTCCTTGAGGCAGAAGGCCGTCGCCGGAAGAAGCGTCGCGATAGTCCCATTCTCTGCCATGGCCCGGATGCCTTCCTCGGATGCCTTCAGAAGATGGTCGGCCGAAATACAGCCGGTCTCCGCCGCCAGCCCTGCTCCGTTCAGCGGCATCATCTCATCCGCATGGATCTTGAGGGCAAACCCCATCTCCTTTGCCCGGTTCAGATAATAGCGGGAATCTTCGATGGAGAAAACGTTCTGCTCGGTAAAGATATCGGCAAATTCGGCGAGCTTCCGTTCACGGACGACCGGCATGACCGTATCGAGCATCAGATCCAGGAACTCCCGTTCCTTTCCCTTGTATTCCGGAAGAACGCTGTGGGGACCCAGGAACGTGCGCACGATCTCGACGGGCTGCTCGCTCTCCAGTTCCTTCATGGCTTCCAGCTGCCGGATTTCCGTATCGAGATCCAGTCCGTAGCCGCTCTTGCCCTCCACGGTGGTCACGCCGAACGCCAGCATGGTGGTAAGCCTGTCCATGCCGGATTCTTTGAGCTCCGCAAGGGAGGCTTCGCGGGTCTTTGTCACGGTCGCGTTGATGCCGCCGCCCCGCTCCATGATCGACATATAGCTGTCGCCCTTCAGGCGCCAGGAGAATTCATCCGCCCTGTATCCGCCGAAGATAAAATGCGTATGGGAATCCACGAAGCCCGGAAGCACGGTGCGTCCGAAGGCATCCGTGACGGCACAGTCGTCCACCTTTATCCCGCGTTTTTCCATTTCGGCCAGCACCTCTGCCGTCGTTCCGACGAGCAGGATGTTTTCACCTTCGGTCAGGAGTGCCCCGTCCTCGATCACTCCGATCTCCTGCATTTCGGCGCCTTTCTTCGCATGGCTGCCCCGGCAGGTGACGAGCTGTGAAGCATGCAGTATCAGGATCCTCTTCATCGCTTCAGCTGCTCCTTTCGTGTCAGTCTGCGGAAAACGCGTTTTTGATCAGGTCCTTGTCCGCCAGATAAGGCACCGTGATATGATCGGTATCCTTGAACATTTCATTGTATTCCTTTACGGTGGACATGGCGTTCTCATTCCGTGCCCAGGAACGGCGGGAAACACCGACCATGGTATCCCACGGCATGGCCTTTTCGAGGATCTCGTCCACGCGCTTGCTGCCGTCAAGCACCATACCGAAGCCGCCGTTGATGGCGCGTCCGATGCCAACGCCGCCGCCGTTATGCAGAGCCACGAGGCTCATGCCGCGCGCGCAGTTGCCGGCATAGCACTGGGTGGCCATATCCGCCATGATATTGGAACCGTCCTTGATGTTGGAGGTCTCACGGAAGGGAGAATCCGTTCCGCCCGTATCATGATGGTCTCTTCCGAGCATGACCGGTCCGATTTCTCCGTTCCGGACCATCTCGTTAAACTTCAGCGCGATCTTGAGACGTCCCAGCGCATCCTGGTACAGGATACGGCACTGGGTGCCGACCACGAGCTTGTTCTTCTTTGCGTCACGGACCCAGACATAGTTGTCGCGATCCTGGTACCTGCGGTCGGGATCGATGCACTCCATGGCCGCCCGGTCGGTCGCGTCCAGATCGGACTCCTTGCCGGACAGGCAGCACCAGCGGAACGGGCCATAGCCGTAGTCGAACAGCTGCGGTCCCAGAATGTCCTCGACATAGGACGGGAATACAAAGCCGTCCTTCTCATCGACGCCGTTCTTGCAGATCGACGTGACTCCTGCGTCATAGACCGATTTGAGGAAGCTGTTGCCGTAATCAAAGAAATAAGTGCCTCTGTCATGAAGCTGGCAGATCAGCTCATAGTGGTGGCGAAGCGTCTTGTCCACCAGCGCCCGGAACTGCTCCGGATCCTCGTACAGCATTTTTGTACGTTCCTCGAACGTAAGGCCCTGCGGACAGTAGCCGCCGTCATGGCAGGCATGGCACGAAGTCTGGTCGGACAGAAGGTCCACGGTGACGTTCTTTTCGATCAGGAACTCCAGCAGGTCCACGATATTGCCGTTGTAGGCGATGGCGCAGGGCTCCTTGGCCGCCTGCTTCTCCTCGGCCCAGGCAAGGGCCTGTTCCATGCTGTCGGTATACTTGCTCACCCAACCCTGGTTGTAGCGGGTCATGATCCTGGAAATGTCGACTTCGGCAATGATGGCCACGGCGCCGGCGATCTCCGCCGCTTTACCCTGGGCACCGCTCATGCCGCCAAGCCCGGAGGTGACAAACAGCCTCCCGGCCAGATCCTGGTCCTTGGGGATCCCGAGGATCAGCCTGCCGGCATTCAGAAGCGTGTTGAAGGTGCCGTGTACGATACCCTGCGGGCCGATGTACATCCAGCCGCCGGCCGTCATCTGTCCGTAGTTGGCTACGCCGAGAGCCGCCGCACGGTTGAAGTTCTCCTGATCGTCGAACTCGCCGACCATCAGACCGTTGGTGATGATGACCCGGGGCGATTTTTCGTTGGAGCGGAAAAGGCCAAGCGGATGGCCGGACATGACCACCAGAGTCTGGTCGTGAGTCAGCTGCTTCAGGTATTTTTTGATCAGATGATACTGCATCCAGTTCTGGCAGACCTGTCCGGTCTCGCCGTAGGTCACGAGTTCATAAGGATACAGGGCCACGTCAAAATTCAGGTTGTTGTCGATCATGACCTGGAAGGCTTTTCCTTCAACACAAGCCCCCTCATACTCATCGATGGGCTTCCCGACGATCGCCCCGGCCGGACGGAACCGATAGCCGTAGATCCGGCCTCTCTCCTCCAGCTCCTGTGCAAATTCCTTCGCCATCTGCTCATGGAATTTAGGCGGAATATAGCGGAGCGCATTCCCCAGTGCCAGCTCCTTGTCCGCCTGTGACATGTGGGACTCTCTCTTGGGGGCTCTCCGGATCCCTTCGACAAAAGCCGGATACTCCGGGAGAACGTCAAAATCAAGCTCCAGTGAATTCAGATCACTCATACTCTATGCCTTCCTTTCTGTATGTTATTTGTTCTTTAAAGAATCAAAGATCGAGACCGCTTCGATGATCGTACGAACAGCGCCATCGATCCCGAGGCGGCTGCTGTCCACGCAAAGATGATAGCTCTGTGCGGCGCCCCATTTTTTGTTGGTATAATAATTGTAGTAGCTCGCACGGCTCTTGTCGGTCTTGTTGATGATATCCCGGGATTCCTTTGGTGTCTTGATGTACTTTTCGGAGATCCTTGCGATCCGGGCGTCCATGCTCCCGTGGACAAACACACTGAACAGGTCCTTGTTGTCGGCGAGCGCATAGTCCGCGCAGCGTCCGACCATGACGCAGGGACCTTCCGAAGCCAGCTTTTTGACGGCGTCGAACTGGGCCAGGAAGACCTTGTGGTTGAGCGGCATCTCCGAATAGGCCGCGGATGAATAACCGAAGGAATACGTGTCCATGACCAGGGAATACAAAAAGCTGTTTGTCGGCTTTTCGTCCTGGTTCTCGAACAGTTCCTTGCAGATCCCGCTGTCGTTGGCGGCATGCTCGAGCAGTTCCTTGTCAAAGAACCGGATGCCAAGCTCCTCCGCCACTTTCTGTCCGATCTCACGGCCTCCGCTGCCGTATTCTCTTCCGATGGTAATGATCGATGTAGTACTCATATACTCACGCCCTTTCTGCATGCAAATATGATGATCTATCTATGTCAAGCGTAATTACGGATTGTTCCGCTATAATTATTATACCCCATCATGGAAGGGCATGCAAATTACTTTCTTAATTTTTGAAGCAATTCCGTAAAATAGTCAGGCAACGGTGCCGTGAATTCCATGTACGCATGGCTCACGGGATGTTCGAACCCGAGGATCATGGCGTGCAGCACCTGTCCCTGCAGCCTGAAAGGGCATTTTCCGCTTCCGTATACCTCGTCTCCGAGCAGCGGATGGCCGATGCTCGCCATATGGACGCGGATCTGATGCGTCCGCCCCGTCTCCAGAACACACTCCACATAGGTGTCGCTGCCGAACCGCTCCAGGACCTTGTAATGGGTCACGGCCGGTTTTCCGTTCTTATGGTTGATGGCCATTTTTTTCCTGTCCACGGGATGACGTCCGATCGGTCCCTCGATCACACCCTCCTCGTCCGGCAGGTTTCCCCGGACGATCGCCCTGTATCTTCGCGTGATGCTGTGCTCCTTCAGCTGGGAAGCGAGCGCCTGATGGGCCTCGTCCGTCTTGCAGATCAAAAGAGCGCCGGTCGTATCCTTATCGATCCTGTGCACGATCCCCGGACGCATTACCCCGTTGATACCGGAAAGCTGGCCGCGGCAATGATACAGGACCGCGTTTACGAGCGTTCCGCTGGTATGTCCTGCCGACGGATGGACCACCATATTCTTAGGCTTGTCGACGACAAGCAGGCTCTCATCCTCATACAGGATCGACAGCGGAATGTCCTCCGGCTCGATCAGAAGCGGTTCCGGCTCCGGCACCTGAAGGCAGACCTCATCCCCGTCCGAGAGCCTGAAGCTTACCTTGACAGGCTTTCCGTTTACGGACAGAAGCCCTTCCTTACAGAGCTTCTGCAGGTAGGAGCGGCTGATCTCCTCATTCAGTTCCGCGACAAAACGGTCGACCCTTAGCCCTTCATCGGCCTCGTACGCCGTGTAACGGTATTCTTCCATCATTCATTCCTCACTCTTTTTCCCGAACAGGAACTGAAGGTCCTCATCCTTATAAAAGAAAAGGCAGGAACCGACGAGCAGCACGCCGCTGCTCACAACAAATATGTCCGCCACGTTGAAGACCGGAAAATCGATCAAAGCGAAATAAATAAAATCGATGACATAGCCCCGTGCGACACGGTCGATCAGGTTTCCGGCCGCTCCCGCCAGCATCAGTACACAGACCAGCCGCAGGAGAAAAAACCGCCGGCCGGCCGGTATCCTCCCTGCCGCGTAAAGAAGCAGTATCATCACCGCCACGGTAAAGATCACAAAAAGAGGTGTTCCGCCCTGCAGCATGCCAAAAGCCATTCCCCGGTTTTCCGGATACAGATAATACAGCTCCAGCACACCCGGGATCAGCGGCACGGCGTTCTTTCCTTTCAGGAAGACGGCAGCGCCATATTTGGTCAGCTGATCGAAAATGATCAGCAGCAATGCGATGGCCAGGATCCGGATCCGCTGTCTCATACCAGGATCTCCCGTATGCCGGCACGCAGCTCATCCGCTGTGAGGCTCGTATCCATATATGCGTGTCCAAGCCCCCGCATCAGGATAAAGCGGATCTGCCCGCGATCCATCTTTTTGTCTTTTCGGGAAGCTTCCAGGATCTCTTCCTCCGTAAGGCCCTGTACCTTCTCCGGAAGGCCGTACTCACGGCAAACTTTCCGGATCCGGCCGAATTCTTCTTCGGTAAGTGTCCCCTTGTTTACGGAGATCCTGGCGGCCGATAGAAGCCCCAGACCCACACACTGACCATGCTTTAATGTAAAGTTCATCTTCTTTTCGACCGCGTGGCCGATGGTATGCCCGAGATTCAGAAGAGCCCGTTCTCCTTTTTCTTTCGGATCCCTCTCCACGACCCCGGCCTTGATCTCACAGCATGTGGATACAAGGTGAAGGACCGCATCGGGCTCCAGCCGCCGGATCCTGCCTGAGGCTCCTTCGCAATAGCGGAAAAACTCCTCGTCACAGATGAGGCCGGTCTTGATGATCTCGCCCATCCCGCAGATAAACTCCTCTTCCGGAAGGGTCGAAAGCGTGGACAGGTTCATGTACACAAGCCTGGGCTGGTGAAAAGCACCGACCATGTTTTTGAACTGGTCGACATCCACGCCGGTCTTCCCGCCTACACTCGAATCCACCTGCGAAAGCAGCGTCGTCGGGATCTGGACAAAATCGATCCCGCGAAGATAGGTCGCAGCCGCAAAGCCGGTGATGTCGCCTGTGACGCCGCCGCCGAGCGCGGCCAGAAAGCTCTTCCTGTCCAGTCCTTCCCTGATCAGATACCTGTAGATATCGGCGACCGTGGTAAGATGCTTGTTCTCCTCCCCCGCCGGGATCACATAGGAAACGACCTTCCCGCAGACGGCCGAAAGCGCTTCCAGCACTTCGTTCAGATACAGGGGTGCCACATTGGAATCCGTGATCACACAGGCGGATCGTCTGTCCGGATAAAGCTCCTGTATGCAGCCGGCAAGGTCACTGAAGTCCCGGCAAAATACGATCGGATAGGAAAACTCATTCTCCCGTTTCACCAAAAGCTGCTGTTTCATACTTACCTCCAAAAAACAGGACGGCCCGGAACCGGGTCGTCCTGAACATTGTTACATATGTACGGAATGGTCCTTCGACCACCCACGTTTATCAATAGCCTGCCCGTACGGAAGGAGCCGGTCCTCCCAGAATATTCTGAAGATCGCCGGTAATATCGACGTTGTAGGGTCCCAGCACGAAAATGTAGCTGGAGATCTTCTGGAGCGATCCGCCGAGTGCGTAGCAGGAACCAAGCGTAAAGTCAATGATCCGCTGCGCCAGCTCGACATCCAGTCCCTCGAGGTTGAGGATGACGCACGAATTGTCGATCAGTGTATCCGCGATCTCCCTCGTATTCTCCATGGAAGTAGGACGGATCACGCAGACTTCGACATTGGCAGCCCCGGAACGCCTGCTGGAACGCATGGGCGTGATCTTGGAGGACTGTTTGGGAGCCTTCTCCGCCTTGGCCGTGACTCTCGTCGTAGAAGCCGTCTGTGTCGACGCGGCCGGTTTGACAGACGTGGTACGGGTCTTGGTCACGACAGGCTCTTCGTCAAAATCATCCAGATCGTCGTCAACCGAGGATTTACGGGAGAATTTCTCGAAGAACTTCTTTTTGGGACGCTCGTCGATCTCATCATCGAAATCGTCATCGCCCTCATCCAGGAAATCCTCATCCATGTAATCGTCGTCTTCGTCGTTCAGTTTTATTGCATCGAGAAGTTTATCTAAAACACCCATTCTCATTCTCCATTCTATATTTCAGACTGTCGCGCCATAGTCCCGCTCACCAAAGATCGCGGTACCTACACGCACCAAAGTAGCGCCCTCCTGTACGGCCACTTCAAAATCATTTGTCATTCCCATACTCAGGACACTCATAGTAATATTATTAAAGCTTTTATGGGAAATGTCAACACTTAATTTTTTTAATTTACGGAATACAGGACGGTTCTCCTCGGGATCGGCCACAAACGGCGCGATGGTCATAAGCCCCATAACCCTCAGATTGGAAAAGCCGTCGAGAGTCTCGCACAGCGGAAGGACCTCCTCCACCTTCAGGCCGAATTTGGTATCCTCCTCCGCCACATTGACCTCGAGAAGTACAGGAACCACGCAGCCCTTCCGGCCCGCCTCGTGATCGATGGCCTCCGCGAGCCTGAGGGAATCCACGGAGTGGATCATCGTTACCTTGTCCACAATGTATTTGACCTTGTTCCGCTGCAGGTGGCCGATCATATGCCAGTGTATGTCCGGCGGAAGCTGGTCATATTTGTCCATGATCTCCTGCACCTTGTTCTCCCCGAACTCACGGCAGCCCGCATCGTAGGCCTCCGTAAGGAGCGGCACCGGTTTGGTCTTGCTCACCGCGATCAGCGTGACCTCCGACGGATCACGTCCCACCGCCGCGCAGGCCGCACGGATCCTCTCCTGCACCGATCTCACCTGTTCCTGTATCATGGTATACTCCTTATTAATATAGAATATCCTCTTCCTTGACCTTGTCCGCGTTTTTGACGATATGGTCATACCTGGTCAGGCCATAGGTCGTCCCCTTCGCAATGATCGCGTACTCCTCGTTCTGGTCAAGGATCTGGATGCGGCGGAATACGGCATAGCCCTGGTTGATGCAGTACACACCCTCCAGAGCGGCTGTCTCGCCGATGATGTACTTGGCTTCGGAATCCGTTGTCACCAAAGCGTCCCCTTCCTCAAAGGCCGTCTGGTCCACATAGTAGGTATAGGTCGTCTTGGCGGTGGAATCATCATCCGCGCCGAGCGTCTTCTTTTTCGGGTTCTCGATCCGGGCGTAGATCATCGGCGTCACCATGGTGGTCTCGGTCTTGCCGTTCGAATTCCTGGTCGCCACAAGGAAGCCCTCGGAAGCACCATCCGCCCCCGTCGTCGCAAAGGTGGACGGGATCGTGTAGAACTCCTTTGTCACGATCGCGGAAAGCGGGATCTTGAGGCCCGTGACCGTGTTCGTGACAAGCTCGATATCCAGGAAGCGGTCCGAAGCGTAGCGGATCAGCCCTTTGCTGAAATCGATCTTGCCGTATTTGCCGTCCCCAATCTTCACAATGGAGAAATCGCCGGACTGCGTCATGTCATCCTTCAGGAACTTTACGCGGATCGCCGGTCTGTCCTGCAGCTTGACAGCCTGTTTGTCACTCAGCGGGATCAGCAGGCTCCATCTCTCGTCCGTGATGATCGTATAGACATCATCTCCCGCCTTGACCGGATCCTCGGTCTTCAGATCGGTCTCATGGTAGGAATTCTGGTCGAAATCCTCCTCGGTGATGTTTTCCATGGTCACATCCTCATATCCGTCCTCGGCATAGAGAATGATCCCGTCGGCCTCCGCCTTGTTGATCGTCTGGTTGCCCAGGGTGACGCTGTCCGAAGAATCAACCTCCTCAGCGTACTCATCCAGCTCCTCGGAGGTAAGCGGTGCCGAGGATGACTGTCCCGTCGCCCCCGCATACTGCAGGATGCTGCCCTCAAGCTGGTATTTAAAGCTGTAGGTCTTATTGAATTTGGCGGAATCGAAGCCTTTGGAGAAGCTCAGCATCTGATCCCTGATCTTCTGCAGATCCTCCTGGCTCAGCCTGGTCGTCACCTCCGGGATCCGGGTACTGCTGAGTCCGAAGACCGCCCCGTTGGCGTTGATCTTATCGCCTTCCCGGGCGTAATAGGTGATATAACCGCTGGAGTCGGCCTGCACCACATTTTCCTCACGGATCGCAAGCCCCGTGTAGGTCTCATTCCGGGAAAGAGGGCCCGAGGTGACCTGGTAGGACTCGATGTGGTTTGCATTCATATAAAACACCGCACTCAGCACGACGTAGAGAAAGATCACGCTGAAAACGATGGTCGCGATATTGTGTCCGAAGATCCGGCGGATCCTGAGCACGATCTCCGCCGGTATATTCTTTCTGCTATTTCCTGACGCCACAAAAGCCTCCTTATGTGAAACGCAGTGGTATGGTCCAGTTCATATATCACTGTATTTTATCATTTTCCATTCAATAAAACAAGGTTTCCATAATTATTTGTTGAACGGCTTCCGGATTTTCCGAATATATGTTTGCTTTTTTGTATTCCGTGTGATAAGATAAAAATATCGAAAGTATGTTCGGGAGGGCTTCAGAATGGCTTACGGCAAGATCAGCAAAAAGCAGACAGAAATACTGGATTATCTCAAGAACGAGATCCTCAACCGGGGCTTCCCGCCCTCTGTTCGTGAGATCTGCGAGGCGGTCAATCTCAAGTCCACCTCCTCGGTGCACGCGCATCTGGAAGCCCTGGAGCGCAACGGCTATATCCATCGCGACGCCACCAAGCCCCGCGCCATCGAGATCGTCGACGAGAATTTCAACCTGACGCGCCGCGAGGTCGTCAATGTACCGCTGGTCGGCTCCGTGGCCGCCGGCGAGCCGCTTCTTGCCGTTCAGAATATCGAATCCTATTTCCCGATCCCTGCGGAGCTGATGCCCAACCAGCAGAGCTTTATGCTGAAGGTAAAGGGTGAAAGCATGATCAACGCCGGCATCCTCGACGGAGACCAGGTGCTGGTCAAACAACAGAGCACCGCGAGCAATGGTGATATCGTGGTGGCGCTTCTGGAGGATTCTGCGACGGTCAAGACCTTCTACCGCGAGAATGGCTATATCCGCCTTCAGCCGGAGAACGATCACATGGATCCCATCATCGTCACCGGCGACCTGCAGATCCTCGGAAAAGTGTTCGGCGTATTCCGGTTCTTCTGAATTGACAGGAAAAGACTGGGGACGGTTCTGTGTCTTGTTTTCATCGAAAACAAGACACAGAACCGTCCCCTGTCTTTTCCTCAGTTTACAGTTCTTCGGGTTTTACGATCTTTCCGTCGCGCCAGATCCTCTCCAGATCATAGAACAGGCGGTTTTCCTCATCAAATACATGGACGATCATATCCTCATAGTCCATCAGCACCCAGGAGGAGTTCTTGCTTCCCTCGATCTGCTTTGGCGTAAAACCGGCTTTCCCGAGCTCTTCCTCCACACCATCCACCATCGCCTGCAGCTGGTTGGGATTTGTCGCGCTGGCGATGACAAAATAGTCCGCGATGACAGACACCTCGTGGATATCGATCACCTGGATATCTTTTCCCTTCTTTTCTTCCAGCGCCTTGCAGGCCAGTTTGGTCATCTCAAGTTCTCTGCCCATAGCAACCTCCCTATTTTACTTTCTTTTTTGTCCGGCTGTCATTTTTATTCACAAAAAGTCATTTGGGATCATGCATTTTATGCAATTCAGGGATCCTATCCATAGTATAACACACATTCCGCCAAATTGACAGAAAAAAGTGTCCCGTTTCCGAGACACTTTTTGTACACGCTCTTTGTACTCAGTCTATCGATCTTTTCGATCGTTGTGCACTTCTTTATAATACCGGTACGCCTCCACCGTCGTCTGATCGATCTCCCGCGGGTTTTCCTCCAGATAATCCAGCGTATCCTTCAGGATCTCGTACATGCATTCATCCAGATCCTCGAAGGCCAGCCGGCGGACTCTGGAAAGATTCGGTGCCTTGTCACGCATGGGTTCGATGTAATCGGCAATGTAGACGATCTTCTCAAGCCGGCTCATCCCCGGACGGCCGGTCGTATGGTACCGGATCGCGGACAGGATATCCTTGTCGTCGATGTCGTATTTCTTTGACGCGATATAAGCACCCAGCTTGGCGTGCAGCAGGAACGGATGATCCTTTTCAAACGAGGTCATCTCTATATGGTGCTGTTCACACAGCCTGATCTTCTTTTTGTTCGGAATGCACTTGGCACAGTCATGCAGAAGGCCCGCCGCCTGGGCATCGCCCAAATCTCCTCCGTGCACCATGCACAGGGAAGCACAGGTGTACATGACTCCCATGGTATGAGCAAAACGCTCCTCATCCAGGTATTTGGCAAGCTTTTTTTTCATCTTGATGAAATCATATCTGGACATACTTTCCTCCTGCTATGTGGGATCATTCTGCCTTTCCCGTACGATAGATCTGCTTGTCGTCAATATACTGAATGACCGGATCCGGAAGATAATAGCGGATACTTTTCCCGTCACCGATCCACTCCCGCAGCATCTGGCTGGAAATGTCGATGTTCATGGTATCGAGCCGGATCACCCGGGCATGAAAATCCTCTCTCACCCTTCCGATCTCGCGGTCCAGCTCCGCGAGGGAGGTATGGTTCCTCGTGGCCACGACCAGTGTACAGGCGTCGCAGATCCGCTGCGGCTCCATCCAGGTATGGAACGTATAGAGAGAATCCGCTCCGATGATAAAATAATAATCCGTATCGGGATGCTCTTTTCGGAGCATCTCGAGCGTATGGAAGGTATAGGTATAGCCCTTCTCATGCATTTCGACCAGCGACAGTTCAAAATGCGGATTGTTCCCGATGGCCAGACGGACCATGTCGGTCCTTTCCTCGTCGGAGGCCCTTCCCTGCCGGTCTTTTTTGTGCGGAGGATTGCCGGACGGCATGAACAGGACTTTTTCAAGCTCCAGCTGTTCATAGGCCTTCTCCCCCAGGATCAGATGTCCGATATGGATCGGATCAAAGGTTCCTCCCATGATCCCGACCCGGCGTCTTTTTCCGTTCATAGCCCGTTATTTTGCCTTTGCAGGCGGCAGCACGATCTTCTTTTTGTCATCCTTGCCCTCTTTGTAGAGAACGATCTTTTTGCCGATGACCTGTACGACCTCGGAATGCGTGCGTTCCGCCAGCATATCCGCCAGCTGCATCCGGTCATCCAGGCAGTTCTGCAGGATATTGATCTTGATCAGCTCCCTCGCATCCAGCGCTTCCTGCACAGCGGCGGTAAGCTCCGGCGTCAGGCTGCTCTTTCCGATCTGCAGGACCGGATCGATGTTCATGGCAAGGCCCTTTAAATAGGCTCTCTGCTTACTTGTCATGGTCTGCTCCTTATTTGTAGTAATCAAACTCAAAGCCGTACATCCGCACGGTATCGGCTTCCTGGATGCCGGCATTCTCGAGTTCCGTGAGGATACCGCCTTCCTTCAGGAAGCGCTGGAAAAACGCAAAGCCCTTCTCGGACTCCAGGTTGGTGTAGCCAAGCATCTTTTCGATACGCGGCCCTTCCACGATGAAGACATGCGGATCCTTTTCATCCTTCTCCACCGTAAAGGGAAGGTTTTCTTTCAGGATCAGATCCTCGGGGAAGAATTCCTGTTCAAACACCATCCGCTCCTTCGGACACTGATCCAGCATTTCCTTGACCTTAAGGAGAAGTTCCCGCACGCCCTCGCCTGTCACGGCCGAGATCGGGAACACGCGGATCTCCTTCGGCTCAAACTCCTCCCGGAGCCTTGCAACAGGATCCTCTCCCGGCACGATGCAGTCGATCTTGTTTGCCGCGATCACCATCGGACGCTCGACGAGATCCGCCTGGTAGGCTTTCAGTTCCTCCGTAATCTTGTAAAAATCGTCGATTGGATCCCGGCCCTCGGTGGACGCCGCATCGAGGATATGGATCATGACCCTCGTACGTTCGATATGGCGGAGGAATTCATGCCCGAGTCCGGCACCTTCGGAAGCGCCTTCGATCAGCCCGGGAATATCCGCGATAACAAAGCCGCCGTTCTCTGTATCCACGACGCCGAGATTCGGCTGCAGTGTCGTAAAATGATAATTCGCGATCTTCGGCTGCGCGTTGGTAACCCTGGAAAGGAAGGTGGATTTCCCGACATTCGGAAATCCGACCAGCCCCACGTCCGCGATCACTTTCAGCTCAAGCACGACCTCCAGCTCAACGGCCGCCTGGCCGGGCTGGGCGTATTTGGGCGCCTGCATGGTCGCCGTGGCATAGTGCATATTACCGTTGCCGCCGCGCCCGCCCTTCAGGACGATCTGGCGCGTGTTTTCGCCGGACATGTCCGCGATCACCTTGCCGGACTGCGCTTCGATCACCACGGTTCCCTCCGGAACCTTAAGGATCACGTCGTCACCGTCAGATCCGTGGCAGCGGCGCTTGCCGCCCTCCTGGCCGTCTCCGGCCTTGTATTTTCTGTGATGTCTGTAGTCCCCAAGGGTATTCTGGCCCGGATCCACCTCAAAGATCACATCGCCGCCACGGCCGCCGTCCCCTCCGTCGGGACCGCCGTTCGGCACATATTTCTCTCTCCGGAAGCTCACATGGCCGTCTCCGCCCTTGCCGGACCGGATCACGATCTTCGCTCTGTCTGCAAACATTCTGTAACCTCGTAAGTGACAAAGGGCTTCAAACCGAATCGATTTGAAGCCCTCTAATGACCTATTGCTTATTCTGCATCGGCGACTACGATCGAAACCTGTTTCTTATCGCGGCCCTTTCTGGTGTATCTGACGACACCATCCTTCAATGCGTACAATGTGTAGTCATTGCCGCAGCCAACGTTTTCACCCGGATGGATCCTGGTTCCACGCTGTCTGTACAGGATGTTGCCGGCCTTTACGAACTGGCCGTCTGCTCTCTTTGCGCCTAATCTCTTGGACTCGGAATCACGACCGTTCTTGGTGGAACCGACACCCTTTTTATGCGCGAATAACTGAAGGTTCATCTTCATCATGGTATTAGACCTCCCTGACATGTACTTTCAAGTAATCCCGGCAATCCTCGCGGATCTGCTCAAGTCCGAACACGAGCGAATCCATCAGAAGCCTGGCACCCGGGGAATTCGGCCCGTCAAAACGGATGCGGACGTACCCGTCCTTTGATTCCTCGGTAAAGGCATCATCGGTAAAACGCTCGATGGAATTCACGGCATTGATGATCAGCGCGGAGACAGCGGCACAGACAATGTCATGCCCTTCTTCCCCAGCGCCGGCATGTCCTGCCGACTCAAAATCCACATAGCTGCCGGATTTTTTTGTTACATTGATACGGATCATACGGACACCGGATCAGGCGTTGATCTTTTCAATCTTTACCTTGGTGTACTGCTGTCTGTGACCGTTCTTTTTGTGATAACCGGTTTTCGGTTTGTACTTGTAAACAATGACCTTTCTGTCCTTACCGTTCTCGACTACGGAAGCGGTAACGCTGGCATTCTTTACATCTTCTCCGACCTTAAGGCCTTCGTTCTGAACGGCAAGCACATTGTCAAATGTTACGGTCTCGCCTGCTTCTGCGCCGAGCTTCTCGATCTTGATCACGTCACCCTCGGCAACCTTGTACTGTTTACCACCAGTTGCAATAATTGCGTACATCTGTGGCACCTCCTGAATAATTACTCGCCAAATGTGGTGGCCTGCCTTTTGGGCATGGCACTTAAACCTCTTTGTGCGGCATACTCAGTTATAGTAGCATGGATCCGGCCATTCGTCAACATGGTTTTTTATACTTTTTTACGCAAAAAGACGGCAAAGCCGCCTTTCTGCACATTCTTTTCGATTGGCTTTACAGGATCTCCCGGATCCTCTTCTCCACCGCTTCCGCAAGGACATGATGCCCCTCGCGGGTGAAGTGCACGCAGTCGATCGGTGACGCCTCGATGATGGTCCCGGCATCCATGAATTCACACCCGTATTCCTCTGCCAGATCCTTGTAGAGCGGGGCCACCTTTTTGGACATGGCCACATGCTCCTCCCGGAACATCCCGTAGAAGCAGGACTCACGGATGGGATCCGCAAGAGCCGGCGGCGCGATCAGCAGGATCTTCGGCACGCTCTGCCTGTCCCAGGTGAAGGGATTCATCGCGATCTGCAGAAGTGCCTCCATGCTCTTCTGCACATCCTGCTCATGGAAAGCAAATTTCAGGTCGTTGACGCCCAGAAGGAAGATCAGAAGATCCACCGGATAATGGGACTGGGCGATCGCGACAAACGTGCCCGTCCCCTTCCTGAACGGCTTGAAGGGCTCATCAAGAGCCGCGGTGCGGCCCGGCAGTCCTTCATCGATGACCTCGTAGTCAACGCCGAGCTTATCCCGCAGGATGTAGGGCCAGCGGTTCTCCGGCTCGTAGCGGAGATTTTCATTTGGATCCTTCCCGTCACTGGCGGCCGGATTGCAGCCAAAGGTATTGGAATCTCCATAGATCAATATATGCTTCATCGCTGCTCCTCCGTACATTATTATATAAAAATCATGATTACGAATTGCTCCGTTTCTGCGAAACTCTCGCAATTCTGCTCTCCATTCGCAAATCGTGGCGCTGCCGCACCACTTTTTTGCTCATGTAGAGGCGCGCCCAAGGTCTTACTCCCACTTACGTGCAAGCACGACGTGGGAGAAGACTTTTGGCGCTGTAATCATATCGCCGCGGCGTACCGGGTGATCAGTTCCTCGGTCGCTTCCTCCCTCATGATCTCGCCGGTGATCCTGCCCTCGTGCATGACGATGATGCGGTCACACAGGTTGATCAATTCCGGAAGTTCGGAAGAAACCATCAGGATCCCGATCCCATGGCTTGCGATATCCTTCAGGATGGTGTAGACCTCGGATTTGGCTCCGACGTCGATACCCCTGGTCGGCTCGTCGCAGAGAAGGATCTCCGGATCGTTTCCGATCCACTTGGCGATGACAACCTTCTGCTGGTTGCCGCCGCTGAGCGTCAGGATCATGTCGTTCATCCCGCCGACCTTGATGGAGTACTTGTTGATCATCTCTTCCATCAGGCTGACGGATTTCGATTCGCTTAAAAAGCCTTTGCTGGAGATCCGGTCCATGACCGCCAGCTGCGCGTTCTGCCTGATCGACATACTGGTGACCAGGCCGTCGTCACGCCGGTTCTCCGGGATCATGCTGATCTTTTTGCGGATCGCGTCCTTGGGGGAACGGATATTGACCCGCTCTCCTTTTACATAGACCTCTCCGGAATCAAGCTTGTCCGCCCCGAAGATGGAGGAAAGCACCTCCGTCCGCCCGGCGCCCACAAAGCCTGCCAGCCCCAGGATCTCCCCGCGGTGCAGGGAAAAGCTGATATTCTGGAACTTTTTGCCGTTGCACAGATTTTTGACGGTGAGAAGCTCCTCGTTCGTCACATAGCTTCTGTCCCACTCGGTCTTTTCGATCTTACGTCCGACCATCAGGGTCACGATCTCATCCATGGTCACATCGCTGACATTCCGGGTGGTCACGTATTTGCCATCCTTCAGGACGGTCAGGCGGTCGCCAAGCATCATGACCTCCTCCAGCCTGTGGCTGACGTAGAGGACCGTGGTTCCATGCTCCTTGACAAGCTTCCTTACCACCTCGAACATGACCTCACGCTGGTCGTTTGTCAGGGCCGCTGTCGGCTCATCGAGGATCAGGATGTCCGGCTTGAAATAGACCGCCTTGGCGATCTGGACGATCGACTGTTCCGCGATGCTTAAGGACCCGAGAAGTGTCGTCGGCTCCACATGCAGCCGGAACATGTCCAGCAGCTCGCGGGTCTTCTCACTCATATGCTTTTCATTCAGAAACCAGCCCTTTGTGGCCTCCGCTGAGCCCAGGAAAATATTGTGGGCGACGCTCATATTCAGGCAGAGCGGAACCTCCTGGTGCACGATGGAGAAGCCGAGCTTTTCGGACTTACGGATTGTGTTGATATTCTCTTCACGGCCGTTGACAAGGATCTGCCCCTCCGTCGGGGTGAACACGCCGCCGCAAAGATTGATCAGCGTCGATTTTCCGGCGCCGTTTTCGCCGCAAAGGCAATGGATCTCGCCTTTTTCTATGGAAAAGGAAACGTCATTGAGAGCGACGGTACCGCCGAAGCGTTTTGTAATATTCTTAAATTCGATCACTGCCGCCATACGCTCACCTTATCTTTCTGAATCATTCTTATGGAACAGGGTATCCACCAGCACAGCCAGGATAACGACTACGCCGATAAAACCATCCTGCCAGAATACCGGAACGGACAGAAGGACCATTCCGTTTTTGACGGTTGCCATGATGATCGCGCCCAGGAAAGTCCCCAGGATCGTTCCGCGTCCACCGGACAAGGCCGCACCGCCGAGGATGACGGCTGCGATGGCGTCCATCTCACGGCCGGCACCGCTGGTTGTGGTCACCGTTCCAAGATACGCCGTGCTGACAAGCGCCGCCACGGCACACAAAAAGCCCATGATCGCAAACGCGATCAGTCGTACATTCTTGATATTGATACCGGAAAGGTGCGCTGCCCTCGGGTTGCCGCCCGTCGCGTACACCTGGTATCCATAGGTCGTCTTTTTTAACAGTATATGTGCGATGATGAAAAGTGCCAGCATCACGAAGATCTGTACGGGAATGCCGTTGATCTTGGCTCCCAGTGACCACACCCAGCTCTTTGACGCGGATTCCGGGAACTGGCCGATACTCTGGCCGTCGCCGATGGCGTAGGCAAAGCTGCGGTAGATCTTCATCGTGCCGAGCGTTACGATAAAGGACGGGATCTTGACCCGCGTTACAAGAAGACCGTTCACACAGCCCATCAGGATACCCAGCAGCAGCGTCAGGAAGAACACCGCTGTCGGCGGAACGATCTCATATTTAAACAGATACCCTCCGAACATGGCTGTCGTCGCAAACAGCGATCCGATCGACAGATCCAGCTCACCGGCAATGATCAGAAAAGTCATACCGATCGCCATGATCCCGATCTCTACTGTCTGGCGTACGATGTTGATCAGATTATTTGCTTTCAGAAATACCGGAGACGCGATGCTCATGATCACAAAGATGATCACCATGACCGCAAATACGCCAAGCTCTCCGAGTTGTTTTTTCTTACGCTTTTCCTTCATAGCCTTTAGCACCCATTCCTATCTGAATATTTGTCTGTGGAATAGGGCTGCCGCGCAGCGGCAGCCCTGCTTGTCAGTTGTTCGTCAGTTTCAGATCGTTCTGATTATTCCGGCTGAACAGTGTCAACGTTTTCGCTGGTAACCATCTGAGCACCGGTGTCAATGTTCAGGAAGTCGCTGCCGTACTTCTTGTTGAGGTACAGCTCAAGTACGGAATAGTAGCCCTGCAGGAACGGGTTCTGGCCGACAGTCAGCTGTACGGAACCGTTCTTGATGTGGCCGAGCATACCTTCGGTAAGGTCGAAGCCTGCTGCATAAACCTGGCCTTCCAGACCCTGGTCCTCGATAACATTGCCGATCGCCTCGGAGAACACGTCAACGCCAAGGACAGCCGTGCAATCCGGATGAGCCAGCAGAGCGTTCTCGATAACGCCGTAAGCGTTGGTCAGGTCGGTTCCGATATCGATGGTCTCAAGCTTTTCTACGCCGTCATACTCGGCAGCCGCACGGTCGATACCGGCTTCTCTTGCGATCAGAGCGGAATCGGTCGGTCCGCAGGAAGCGATGATGTACTTGCCCTCGCCGCCCATCAGGTCGAACATGTATTTGCCGAGAGAATATCCGGCCTCTTCATAAGCCTGGCCTACGAATGCCACGGTGCCGCAGCCTTCTGCATCCTGGTTGAAGCCGATAACCGGAATACCCTTTTCAGCAGCCTCAGCGATGATGCCGTTGAAACCGGAAAGGTCCCAGGTAACCGTTGCAATACCGTCAACATCGGAAGCGACAGCGGTCTCCAGCAGGCTGATCTGATCCTGCAGGGAGCTGGCGGTATTCGGAGCAGAAACATTTACAGTGATGCCCAGGTCTGCCGCAGCAGCTTCTGCGCCGTCAGACAGCTTGGTGTAGAAGGAACCGTTCTGTGCATGCATAACGAATGCGATGCTGATGTCGTCTGCTTCTTCCGCGAATGCAGTGACGCCCATGGAAAGGGCCATTGCTCCGGCGAGTACCAGTGCCATAATTCTTTTCTTCATAGTTGTTTCTCCTTTCTGCTGGAAAAATGTGTATTTTTCACGGATACGCCCTGTATCCGTTGAAAACATAGATTTGATGAAGTCTGTTTATTCGTTATCGTAGGATGCTCTCTCCTCATAGAAATCCGGTGTGATGCAGCCGGGTTTCTGGAACCAGATCTTCGCGTCGATACCGGCCTTCAGCACGACGTTGCCCCAGGGCATCAGGCTGCCCGTACGGACGATGTATTTAGCCTTCGGAAGATACTCCGCAAAGAAATCATAGTGCGGCATCGTCTTGACTTCCATTCCCTCATAGCGGGCATGGACCATATCTTCTACATTCTTGAAATGGACCGGGTTGAATTTTTTCTGTTCTTCCGCCACGATGACCTCCTCAAAGATGAATTCATCCATGATCAGGTCGAGGACCTGCGCGATGGTCGGAAGATCCTGGGCTACCGCCAGATCGATACGCTGTTCGGGCCGTGCAATGGGGACCCCTGCATCACCGATCACCATGAATTCCTCATGCCCCATATCGGCGATGGCTGTCATCAGTGCTTTGTTGTAGATCCCATGTTTTTTCATTTCACATTTCCTCCATCTTTTTATCCACTTCTTCCCTCGTGGGAATGGATTCCACAACACCGGGGATAGTCACCGCGATACCGGCCGCCACATTTCCGAACCGGCAGGCCTCGGTGATGCTCTTCCCCTCGGCGATCGCTACACAGAACGCACCGGTAAAGGTGTCGCCCGCGCCCGTCGTATCCACCGCGTCCACCTTGATCCCCGGAACCTGTACGTCCAGGGTGTCATTCTTGATATAACAGCCTTCGTTCCCGAGAGTCACGATCACGTTGGGGATACCCTTCTCGTAGAGCATCCTGGCGATCTCGCTGTCCGGCGTGGGATCGTCGGTTGCAAGGTGCAGGATCAGTCTTGCCTCCGTCTGGTTCGGCGTCACATAGGTGCAGTTCCGGAGCAGATCGTCGCTCAGCGGAGAAAACGGAGCCGGATTCAGGACGAACGGAACACCGATCTCCTTGCACTTGGCAGCTGCGTATTCGACGGTTTCCATGCTGCACTCCAGCTGCATCAGAAGAAGGCTGCATTCCTTGAGGGCCGGCACCATCCGGTCGATATCAGCCGGCGAGAATTCCTTGTTCGCGCCGAAATCGATGACGATCTCGTTCTCGCCCTCACTGTTGATGATGACAATGCCGACGCCGGTGGACTGACCTTCCTTACTTCTCGTCACGAAGGAGGCGTCCATCTTTTCCTCGTCAAAAAGCTTCATCGCTCCGTCGCCGAAGCTGTCGTTTCCGATACAGGTACCGTAGACCACCTTCGCGCCCATGCGCGCCGCCGCGACGGCCTGGTTCGATCCCTTGCCACCGTGGCAGGCGAAAAACCCATGACCCGGGACTGTCTCGCCCGCGATCGGGAAATGGTCGCCGAAGATCGTCATTCCTACTGCGTAACTGCCCACAACCGCAATCTTTTTCATCTCTCACGCTCTCCTTCAAGCTTGTCTGTAAAACTCCGGGACTCCGTATTTCAGGGCTGTATCAAAAACAGCCAGTATCTTCTCCGGGGAGATATCCGCCTGTATATTGTGGATCTGTGAATAGACAAACCCGCCGCCCGGCGCATAGCACTTGATCATCTCCTTGCATTCCGCGATGATCTCGTCGATCGTCCCGTGAGTCAGGGTCGTCTGTGTGCTGCAGGCACCGCCCCAGATCGTCACGTTCTGTCCGAAGCGCTTTTTGATCTCGTAGGGATCCATGTCCGCTGCTTCCTTCTGAAGCGGATTCAGGATGTCATAGCCGGATTCAATGATATCTCCGATGATCGGCATGATGCTTCCGCAGCAGTGGAGCGAAATGTGGATGTCTTTTTTCTTTTTGCGGATAGCCTCGTTGATCCTCGCATGCCTGGGCTTAAAGAACTCCCGGTAGGTGGAAGGCGAAAGCAGCATGCTCTTCTGGGAACCGAAGTCATCGTTGTTCTGGACGATCTGCACGTAATCGCCGACCGCGTCCAGATATTTCTCCATCATGACGATGTAGGCGTCGGTCATCTTGTCCAGATAGTACTCCATCAGCTCCGGCTCTTCGTAGAGGTTCTCCATGAAGGTCTCCATGCCCCAGTCCTTCCAGCCCTTCTCGAACAGGCTGGTGCTGGTCGCACCGGAGATGCAGAAATCCGTGTTCTCATAGATATCCTTTGCCCGGGCCCGGAGCCATTCACACTCCTCGTCCGTGATGGACGGAAGCGTCAGCAGCTCGTCGATCTCGGACTCGCTGGTCACTTCCTTCAGCGGATTGTAGCATTCGTCAAAATAAAGTCCGTCCTTCGGCCTCTTGGCAAGCAGATGGCCCTGCGCGTCAAATACGCCCAGCGTTCCGCCGCCGATATCCACGGGGTTGAAAGCCTCTGCCAGCAGGCACTCGCCGCCGTCCTGCGGGAGCATGCCTTTTTTCATCTTATCGATCCGTACACCTATGGATGGAACCAGTCTCGGAAGGATCACCACGTCGCTCCCGAGCCTCTTCAGGAGATTGAAATCGGCATAAGCCAGATCCTGTTTTACATCAAAGCAGACCGTATCAGGCGAAATATCCAGATGCTCGTTCTCGATCAGATACTTCTTCAGCTTGCTGTAGGCGTTCGCGTTGATTCCTGTTGAACGGGAAGACCCGAGGTCGATCGGAACCCGGTCCGTCTCCTTGTGCTCAAGTGCCGTCAAAACCCGTTCTCTGGATGTAAGTCCCATTTGAAACACTCCTTTCTGCTATAGACCCCGATAATCCGGTTATGTCTCACAGGTTAAACGTATGATGTGTGAAGCAGAAAGCGCACCCAGTTAAACTCCTGTGAGTAAACGTTTAACCATCTATGAAATCACCGCCGGTCTACCAACCGGTGGCAGTTATCCATGTACCTTACTGACGCTGTGGCCAGGTACGAGCCTCGGCTCCTGCATGTAGATCTCTTTTTCCGGAAGTTCATCCCGGATCATCTTCATGAGCAGGCTGCCTGCCTTCTCACCCAGCTCAGCCGCGCAGAAATCGACAGCCGTGATCGCCGGCTCCTGTGTTCTTGTCAGGATCGTGTTGTCCACGCCCATGACGGAGATATCGTCCGGGATCCGCAGGCCTTTTTGTGTGATCGCCTTGCAGGCTCCCACGGTCATCAGGTCATTCGCACCGATCACCGCGGTGAATCCGCCGCGTTCCAGAAGCTTCTGCATGGCGGATGTACCACTCTCAAAGCTGTAGTTTCCGTCGGAAACCAGTTCCTTGTCATACTCGAGGCCATTGTCCTTAAGGCCCTCGAGGTATCCTTCAAAACGAAAACGGGCATTCTGGGCATCCTCGCCGCCGCTGATAAACGCGATCCTTCGATGTCCTTCTCCATACAGATGGTTCACAGCCACCCTGGCAGCTCCGACATTATCGACGCTTAATCTGCAGAGTTCCGTAAGTCCTTCGCCATACCGCTCCAGCAGTACCACCGGAAACCCTTTCCGGCTGATGTCCAGAAGTGCTTCGTTGCTCTCGTCCTTGTTCAGTGTGGAGACGATCAGTCCGTCTACAAGCCCGTTACAGAGCTCCCGTATATATTGCTCCTCCAGTTCCTGCTGTTCCTGCGTGTTACAAAGGAGCACCCGGTAGCCGAATCCGTTCAGATACTGCTCCAGTCTTACAAAGAAGTCCTGGAAAAAGCAGTAATGAATGTCCGGAACCAGCACGGCGATCAGGTTCGTCCTCCTGGTGATCAACGACCTGGCCATCCGGTTGGGAACATAGCCGAGCTTTTCCGCTGTATCGCGGATCCTCTCTTCTGTTTCTGCGCTGTATCCTCCGGGAATGTGGTTCAGCACGCGAGACACGGTCGCCGTAGAGACCTCGCAGGCCGACGCAATATCCCGGATGGTCACTCTGTTTGCGTAGTTTCCCATATGAACAGTCCAATCATACACAAAGTAGAGTAAACGTTTAACCAATTAATATTATAAATATTTTTTTCGAAAAGTCAAGGTGTTTGGCCAATTCGTTGCCGTTTCGTACAAATCCTCTATAATATCAATCCGTATTTTGGTGATTTTGACCATAGAGCATCTGCAAATCTTCGGCAAGAGATCTGCGCACCTTTTTCCGTGTCATTTCAAGTATATGGAGCTTTGTAAAATCAACGGCACGCGTCTGTACACGGTCTTTTGCGCACAGCTCCCGCATATACGTAAGCAGTTCCTCCTCATCCTCCGCCCTGTCCATATTGATAAAATCGATCAGGATCATCCCGGACAGATTCCGAAGGCGGATCTGCCGCGCGATCTCATCAGCCGCCTCCCGGTTGACACGCCGGAAGATCTCTCCGTCCTTCTTTTTGTCGATACATTTGCCGGTGTTCACATCCACCGCGACGAGAGCCTCCGTCTCCTCGATCACCAGAAATCCTCCGCTCTTCAGCCAGATCTTTTTGCGGTGCGCCTCATCCAGCACGCCTTCCAGGGAATACAGCTTGTACAGTGGCAGCTGATGATCTTCATAGAGGCGGAGTTTTGAGATCTCGGACGGGGCATGTACAGACACCCAGCCGCGGATCTGCTCATAGATCTCCGGATCGTCGGTCACATAATCATCAAAGCCCCGGCTGTACAGATCCCGCACGGCTTCCATATAGAATGGCGGCGTCTCATACAGGCAGGAAAAAGCCGTCCTGGAGGATGCCGCGCGAACGATCCCGTCCATGGTCCTCTGCAGCTCCAGGTACTCTTCGTTGAACTCTTCACGGGAGGCTTCTCCGGCATTTGTACGGATAATGACCGGATAACTCCGGCAGACCGTATCGTTTCTCCCAGCCGCTGCAGTGTCCGCTGTTATATTATTGCCGGGTTCTGCCGCGTTTTTCTTCTCTTCCAGCCATCCCCGCAGACGTTCCCTGTCTTCCGGGGACAGCTTATGCGAGAAGCTGTCCTTCCTGTCTTCATTCATGACCACCATGCAGCGGCCAGGTACCGTAAGCTTTACGGTTGCAGTCGGGAGCTTGCTCTTCAGCGATTCCCTCTGGATCTGCACAAGCAGCAGATCTCCCGGTCGGAGTTTGCCGTCCCAGGTACGACCTGACAAAAAAACTGCTCTTTCGGAGCCGGCAAGGGGCAGATAAGCCCGCACGCCCGGCGCGACCAGCAAAAAAGCCGCCTGGATATTGGCGGCGATGCGCTCCACCTGTGCTGCATAGATATTCCCGGTCATGGAGGCGTCTCCGTCCGCCATGACCTGGATCTCCATGATGCGTCCTTCCTCCTGAAGGGCAAGCACGGTACAGCTTTTTTCATAAACCGGCATCCTGCCGATGATCAATCTGTTCACTCGTAATCTCCTGTTTTCTGCCTGAAAATACAGCAGGCTCCTGCTTAACATCGTCCTGTCATATGCTCTCACGCTGTCCGGAATCAGTTTTCATCTTCTTTTCGAGCCGCATGTGCATAGGCCAGTGTCACCAGCTTCCGTTCTCCCTCCACGCCTTCATCTGCGTAGATCTCCAGCCGCCGGGTCTGAAACGCAAACGGGGCCAGCTCGATACCAAGATAGTCTGCATAGGCTTTCATGACAGCCTCAGGCTTTGTGTAATTGCTGCTGGCGGATGCGAGCGTAAGGAAAATCCCGTCATCCCGACGCTGCATCTCATAGATATTCGGCCGCAGATCCACCTGGGATTCCCCTTTCCTGGTCACCTTGGTAAAGGGTATTTCCTCCTGCGAAAGAAAGTCCTCAAGACCGGCATAAAAATCGCCATCGGGTTCCTTGCCTTCACGGAAGGTCACCAGATAGTCCGCGGCGGCTACAAGAGACATGGCGTTGCCCGCCTTGCCTTCCTCGATCTCGGTGGTCCCGGCTACGTGGAAGCCTTCCCCCATCACGTCATTCAATCTCTGTGTGACCTCTTCCGTGGGGACATATTCCGCAAGCTCCAGATCAAAGTATTCCGCCTCGCTCTCCACACCGACGCCCAGCGGGCAGGCAAAGGACATGATCATGTGCGGACTGTAGCCCCCGGAGAAAGCCGCCGGCAGGCCCGAACGACGTACTGCCTTCTGAAAATAGCGCATGGTATCCAGGTGTCCCAGGAATTTGACAGGGCCAAGCTTTGAAAACTTAATCCTTACCTTCATAGCAGACACCTCCCTTGTATTTACGTACGCCGCAGCCGGAGCACCGGGCACGGCAGTTGGGCGTCACGGTTTCCTGCTTTGCATTGTTCCATTCACGCACCAGGAATTCCTTCGTCACGCCGGCGTCGATAAAGTCCCAGGGGAGCAGCTCGTCCGTGCTGCGCTCCCGCAGGGTATAAAAGTCAATATCAATGCCCGTTTCCGCAAAAGCTTCCTTCCACAGATCATAGTGGAAGCTCTCCGACCAGGCATCGTAGAGTGCGCCTTTTTTGTAGGCAAGCTCGATCACATCGGCACAGCGCCGGTCTCCCCTGGCCAGAAAGCCCTCCAGGATCGTGACGTCCGGCTCGTGCCAGCTGTATTTGATGCTCTTCTGATTCAGCATCGAACGGATCTCGTTCTTGACGACCTTGGCTTTTTCGATAAAATCCTGCTCGCGGAACATCCCGCACCACTGGAAGGGCGTGAAGGGCTTCGGTACAAAGAACGACGTACTCACATTGATCTGCACCTTCCCGTTCCGCTGGTCTTTGGGTATATCATAGTAGGTCTCTGCGATCTTTTCCGCAAGATGCGCGATGCCCTTCATATCCTCCTCGGTCTCGGTGGGCAGGCCCAGCATAAAATACAGCTTGACCCGGTTCCAGCCGCCGTGAAAGGCTTCGGAAGCCCCCTTCAGGATCACTTCCTCGGTAAGGCCCTTGTTGATCACGTCTCGGAGCCGCTGGGTGCCTGCTTCCGGTGCAAAGGTCAGGCTGCTTTTCTTGACGTCCTGGACCTTGCTCATCACATCGAGCGCAAACGCGTCGATCCGAAGCGACGGCAGCGAAATATTGATGGCTTTTCCTTCGGCTTCCTCGATCAGAAAGTCCACCAGTTCCTTCAGATGCGAATAATCACTGGAGCTCAGCGAACTAAGAGAGATCTCCTCATGGCCCGTCGTCTGCAGCATTTCGTGGGCGGAAGCCTTCAGATCCTCCACAGGACGTTCCCTTGTCGGCCGGTAGATCATGCCGGCCTGACAGAACCGGCAGCCGCGGATGCATCCCCGCTGGATCTCCAGCGTGACGCGGTCCTGGGTCGCCTTGATAAAGGGAACAACCGGCTTTTTGATGGCGTGGTAATCCTTTGCCATATCGATGACCAGCTGCTTTTCGATCACGGAGGGAACGTCATCCCTGACAGGCTCGAAGGAAGCCAGGGTGCCGTCCTCGTTGTAGGCCGCTTTGTAGAAGCGCGGCACATAGATACCCGGAATGTTGGCGGCTTTTATGAGGAAATCTTCCCGTGTACCTCCGTTCTCCCTGTTCTCCTTGTAGGCATCAAAAAGCGCGTCATAGACGGTCTCGCCCTCGCCGATATAAAAAAGATCAAAAAACGCCGCCAGAGGCTCCGGATTATAGGCGCAGGCGCCGCCGCCGATCACAAGAGGTCCCTCCGTACGATCGATGCTTCGAAGCGGCAGGCCCGAAAGCTCCAGCACCTGCAGCACATTCGTATAGCACATTTCATAGCCCAACGTAATCCCGAGGAAATCAAAATCCCTGACCGGGTCCTGGGATTCAAGGGCAAACAGCGGGATCTTCTGCTCCCGCATGACCTTGTCGAGATCCAGCCACGGTGAAAACAACCGCTCGCACCAGACGTCCTCCCGCTCATTGAACTGATCATACAGGATCATCATGCCGAGGTTGGACATGCCGATCTCGTAGACGTCCGGAAAGCACATACAGAAACGGATGTCCACTGCATCCTTATCTTTAACGACCGCATTGACCTCCCCGCCGATGTAGCGGGCGGCCTTGTCGATCTGCATCAATAATTCATCACTTAACGCCAGTTTACGCATAAACACCTCATTGGTTTCGATTTATAGTATCTGCTTATTATATCCTATTTGCCTCTAAATGAAAAGAGGCTTGTCTTGATGCGGCGGCCTAAGAGGAAAAGAAAAGAAGCTGGCCTCACCCAGGAAGAATTGCATAAAAGAAAGGAGAAATGTCACGTTAAAGACAATTCTCCTTTTTGATTTTGCTGCAGGCTCTGTGTTTTGATCACGCAGAGCCTGCATTTTTGTGTACATTGGCAGATCCCGGTTACTCCTCTTTTCTCTTCTTTCTTGCGAAGAGAGTCATGGAGATTCCGAGTGCTGCCGTCAGCAGCATCAGATACCAGAAGGCGAGGTTGGTATCATCGCCTGTTTTAGCTGCGGATTTCGTTACTGTGCTATGTCCGCTCGGCGGTGTGCTGCCGCCACGGCGAGGCGTCCGGTTTGGCTTGTCAGTCGGGGTTGACGTCGGTGTGTCGGAGGGTCCAGGTATTTCCTCGTTGGTGATGGTGGAAGCTTCCTCCAGATTATCCCTGGAGATGATAATCTCACCATTCTCCACTGTGAACTCATACATGAAGTCCTCGGCATCTTCCACAGGTGTTCCGTCTTCCAGAACCTCCGTGATATACAGGTGAAGCGGTTCATCACCGACAATGATTACCTTGGATCTGCCTTTCGCACTGCTTGAACCGTTCATGGCAATCGGAATCGGGTTGGTAACGACGGTCTCCACTGGTGCCAGCGTCTTATAGTCCTCGTCGAGAAAAACGCCCGCATAGAATGTATCATTGGATTCCTTCGCCTTCTTGTCCGTGCCAAGCAATACCTTCGTAATCTCAATGTTGCCTTCATAGTAGTAACCATGCGGCACTCTGATCAGATGATTCTCGATGCGTCCCTTTGTTTCGCTTCGGTTACCTCCGGTCACCACAGCCAGGGATTCTTCGCCGCCGTAGTACGGGGTGAAGGGAACTGCTTCGATCTCCGCATCGCCCTTCGTCATACCGACATAGAGCGGCAGCCCATCCGCGTCTGTCTCCGCCACATAGTACCGCGTGTTGATCGACAGACCGGTGAAGGTCGTGCTCGTTGTCGCGGTATCCTGGAAATGCAGCTCCTGCGGACCGCTGACAAGATTCGTGCAGGCCTCATCGCCGAACAACGCAACGTAGAAGGTTTCATCCTTCACAAAGACGCTGTTGTCATGAGTATCTTTGATATCCTTGGTCACTTCCACGGAAGCCGTACCGGGTACGAAGGTGTTGATCACATCGTAATCCCTCACCTCGGCCGTATAATCCATGACCGGATCCTCGGTGATCGTGTAGTCGATCTCCTTGCCATCCTTGTAGACCGGAAGATTCGTGAATTTCCATGCCCAGTCGTCATCCTCTGTCACGGTACGGCTGTCGACCACATCGCCATCGGCATGGAGCCGGATGATGATGGATGCAGGTCTCGCCTTGTTCTTATCCTCGTCGTCATTCCAGGTCTTGCTGCCGTTCAGGGTCGTCACGGAAGGCTCGTGGGTATTGGTGATCACAAAGCCGGCCGGCTCGTCCTTCACCTCGGAGGTGTATTCCGCAACCGGTTCCTCCTCGACAGAGTAGATGATCTTCTCGCCGTCATCCTCGATTTCAAGATCATCAAACAGACCCGTCCAGGCGTTCTCCTCACTCAGGACAAGCGTTCTGCCGGTATCTGCACCGTCTGCGAGAAGATGCACGGTGACGGATGCTGGCCTCAGGCCATCCTGGTTGTTACTGTCATTCCAGGTCTTGGTGACCGGAATGCTGGTCTTGCCCGGTGTATAACGGTTGATGATATTCCAGCCATCGACAGACATGCTGTAGTTTTCAACCGGCTCCTCAACGACACTGTAGCGGATCTCCCGTCCGTTCTTGTTCTTGGGCAGGTCTGTGAAGGTATACTTCCAGTCGTCCTCTTTTGTAACGGTCTTCGTATCCAACAGATCACCATCTGCATAGAGCTGCAGAACGATTGATTCCGGACGGTCCTCCTCGTCGTCATCAAGCCACGTCTTGGTGCCGGATATCTCGGTCTTCTCCACCTCATGTGTATTGACGATATCAAAGCCGTTGATCGTCGGTGTATATCCGTCGACAGGGTCTTCGGTAACCGTGTAGTTGATCTTGACACCATTGTCCTCTTCCGGAAGGTCATTGAAGCTGTAGCTCCAGGTTCCGTCTGCAGAGGGCTTGACCGTCTGTTTCGCCGCCTCACTGCCGTTCATGAACAGATGTACAACGATCGCGCTCGGGCGGATGCCGTCGCGGTTGTCATCGTCCTCCCACGTCTTGGTACCAAAGATGTTCGTCTTCTCCGGATTCGGTGTGGGCGTCGGCGTATTCGTCGGTGTCGGTGTCGGCGTGCTCGTCGGTGTCGGCGTCGGCGTTTCCGTCGGTGTCGGTGTCGGCGTTTCTGTCGGTGTCGGGGTCGGCGTTTCCGTCGGCGTCGGTGTCGGCGTTTCCGTCGGCGTCGGTGTCGGCGTGCTTGTCGGCGTCGGTGTCGGCGTGTTCGTCGGCGTCGGTGTCGGCGTTTCCGTCGGCGTCGGTGTCGGCGTGCTTGTCGGCGTAGGTGTCGGTGTGCTCGTCGGCGTAGGTGTCGGCGTATTTGTCGGTGTCGGTGTCGGCGTGTTCGTCGGTATCGGTGTCGGCGTATTCGTCGGTATCGGTGTCGGCGTGCTCGTCGGTGTAGGTGTCGGCGTGCTCGTCGGCGTCGGTGTAGGCGTGCTCGTCGGTGTCGGTGTCGGCGTGCTCGTCGGTGTAGGTGTCGGCGTGCTCGTCGGTGTCGGTGTTATGACCACATGTGTATTGGTGATCAGGAAGCCTTCTGACTGGCTGCCTTCAATCAGCGGCTTGTCATAGCCCTTGACCTGGACCTCGGTCACGGTATAGGCAATCTCCTTGCCGTCCTTGCACTTGTCAAGCTCCGTAAATTCACCGCTCCACTCATTCTTTTCAGAGAGTGTCAGCTTCTGATTCGTTTCTTTTCCGTCTGCCAGAAGAACAACTTCGATGGATTCCGGACGAAGCGCATCAGCGTCGTCTTTGTCTTCCCATTTCTTTGTGACCGGGATACTGATCTTTTCAGGCGTGTGCGGGTTCTCGATGCGGAAGCCCTTCGCTGCATCGCCTGTGACAACAGGCTTGCCATAACCGGAAACCGCAGTCTCTCTTACGGTATAAACGATCAGTTCTCCATCTCTGTACTTCGGCAGTCTCGTGAATGCATAAGTCCACTCGCTGACATCTTCCGGCCCTTCGAATGTCCCGGTCCTTTCAAGAGTCTCATTCGTCTCGGAGGCAGTCTTCCCATACAACTTGAGTTCAATGCTGTCCGGACGGATACCATCCTGGTCATCCTCGTCGTTCCAGAACTTGATGACGCCAACCTCCGTCAGCTCCGGCGTATGTATGTTCCGAAGCGTTCCGCCGTCTCTCACGGTCCTGTTCGCCGGAATCGTATTGTAACCGGGAAGTTCATCCTCTGTCACCGTGTAGGTGATCACTTCTCCATCTTCATTCTTCAACAGATGTTCGTAGAGTGCGGTGTATGTTCCATCCTCGTTGTCTGTAACAACCGGCACCGCCTTCTCAACCGGCTTTCCGTTTGCAAACAGATGGAGCTTCGCGGCAAATGCCTCTGCCGTAAGCCGGATACCATCCTGGTTATCCGCATCCTCCCATACCTTGGTGATCGAAACTTCCGTCTCCTCAGGTTTATGGGTGTTGGTGATGGTCTCACCACTCTTCACGGTCTGGTTAGCCGGAACGGTTCTGTAGCCCTCGATCCGGTTTTCCTTGACGGAATACTCGATCTCGACAGAACCATCGGCCGTCTTCCGATATTTCGGCAGATCCTTGTACGTCACTGTATAGGTGCCGTCCCCGTTGTCGGTCACGATGCCGACAGCATCCTTCACCTTGACGTTGTCAGCCAGAAGTTCGACCATATCCGCGAAGTCCGCCGCACCCGGGCGGATGCCATCACGGTCATCATCATCGTCCCACACCTTGGTGATGGAGATCTCCGTGGTTTCCGGAATGTGTTTGTTGGTCAGGGTTCCCTCGTTCTGCACGGTCCCGTTTGCGGGAACGACCGCATAGCCGGTAATCACATCCTCCTTGACGGAGTAGGTGTTTTCCTTTCCTTCCGTATACTTCGGCAGACCGGACCAGGTGATCATAAGGGAGCCGTCATTCTCCTCTCTGGTAACCGGTGTATGACCTTTGACTTCGGTCTCACCGTTCATCAGATGGATCTTTGAAAGGAACGCTGCAGTCGTCGGGCGGATGCCGTCCTGGTTGCCGCCATCGTCCCAGACCTTCTTGATCGTGATGCTTGTAAGCTCCGGTGTATGGTGATTGACCAGTTCATCGCCGTCCTCCACCTCAGCCGGGTCAGGCTTGGTGGTGTAGCCGGGGATCGGATCCTCCTTAACCGTATAGGCGATCTTAACGCCTGCCTTCTTTTCGGGCAGATTCGCGTAGGCGATTGCGTAGCTTCCGTCTTCCTTGCCAACCACAGTCGCCGCCGCATCCTTCTGCAGCACGCCATCCGCATAAAGATGGACATACTTCTTGTATTCTTCTGCGGAAGGACGGATACCATCCTGGTTCTCTGCATCATCCCAGGTCTTGGTGATCTCGACAGAAACCGTACCCGGTACGTGCGTGTTGGTGATCTTACCGCCATTCGAAACCGTAAGATTATCTGCCTCGTAGCCGGTGACCGGCGTCTCGACAACCGTATAGACAATGTCCTTACCGGCGCTCTTTTTCGGAAGATTTGTGAAGGATACCGTGTAGGTGTTGTCGCCGTTGTCCGTTACGGTTTCATTCGCATTGGTAACTTCTTTGCCATCTGCTTTCAGCTGTACCATGGCGGCGTAGGCTCTGGCGTTCGGACGAAGGCCATCCTGGTCATTTGCATCGGCCCAGGTCTTGGTGATGGAAACCTCCATCTCCTCGGGTTTATGCGTGTTGATGATGTTGTTACCAAGGTAGGTGGTATCGTACTTATCTACCTTATTCTCCCTGATACCATAGCCGATCTCTTTGCCATCTTTGAACTTATCAAGGTTCGTGAACACGTACTTCCATTTGCCATCCGCATCCGGCTTGACTGTAAGCTGTTTATCTGTTTCTATTCCATCCGCAAGCAGATGGATCGTGATGCTCTCCGGACGGATGCCATCCTGGTCGTCCTTATCGTTCCAACTCTTCTCCCCGCTTAACTCGGTCGTCTCCGGCGTATGAGTGTTGACAAAGCTGTAGGAGCCATCTTTATTTACGGTTACTTTCGCCTCGTAGTACTCATTGGCAGCTTCAGGCAGAACCTCCTCGACCTTGTAGCTGATCAGCTTGCCTGCATGATACTTGTCGAGATCCTCAAAGGTGTAGATCCATTTATCAGCCTTTTCTCCGAACGGAGCCGTAAGCACATGAGTATCTTCGTACTTCCAGGTCTTGTCGCCTTCGATGGTGCCGGTCAGATTGAGCGTGATGCTCTTCGGCCGTCTGCCATCCTGGTCGGAGGCATCATCCCAGGTCTTGGTCACCGGAATCTCAGTCTTCTCGGGCGTGTACTTGTTCATAAACACATACCCGGTCGAAGCATCACCGCTCGAAGCCGTCTGCGTATACGGAGCCTCGATCACTTCCTCGACACGATAGCTGATGATCTCACCGTTCTTCCGCTCCGGAAGATCCTTGAACTCATACGTCCACTCATCAGGCGTGTCATCATCATCCGGGATGAAGGTCACTTCCTTTCGGGTCTCTTCCTTGCCCGCAGCCTTCTCAGACGGAGTCTGACTGTAGAGGATCAGCTTGATGCTCTCCGGACGGACGCCATCCTGGTTGGTCCTATCGTCCCAAAGCTTTGTGACCGGAATATTGACCGTGTTCGGCTTGTGGACATTTGTCAGTTCAAAGCCATCCTTCTCCGTGTATTTGACCGGCGTCTGGAGGGTGTATTCCTTCATATTATCCGTCTCGGTCTCCGCCACGGATTCTTCGACGCTGTATCCGATCTTCTGTCCGTCGCTCTTGTAGACCGGAAGATTCGTAAAGACTGTCTTCCAGTCATCCGCAGCGGTCACCGTCTCGGATTCGACCTCATGTCCATCCGCTTTCAGTGTAAAGGTAATGGCACGCGGACGGAAGCCATCCTGGTCATTTGCGTCATCCCAGATCTTTTTGACCGGAATATCCTTGACCAGCGTGTTGGTTACCGTTGTAGAGTGATTAGCCGGATCGGATACAGAGACCTTGTAGGTATTCTCTCCATCCTTATACAGGTGATTCTCTTCTCCGACCTCCTTTACGGAATACTCGATCGGTTCCCCAGTTGCCGAAGTCGTCAGAAGATGTGTAAACGTTCCAGTCCAATTGTTGCTCTCATCCAGGGTCAGGGTCTTTGTCAGAACCTTATCTTCATCAACCGGTTCTTTTCCATCTACCAGCAGCTTAACTGTGATGGACGTGGGACGCAGATTGTCCTTGTTCTCACCGTCGACCCATTCCTTTGTAACCTTCAGATGTGTCAGCTCTTCCCGGGTATTTGTAACGGTGAAATGAAGGAGGTTGTCTTTTTTAGGATTGGCCGGATCAAAATCTGCCTTCGGATCGTTGATGTCAACATACCGGGAAATGTCATTCTTTATCAGAGTGGTATAACCCCTGATGGTTTTTTCCTTGACAACATACTCAATCCTGATTGTGCCATTGTAAGCCGGCAGATTCTCCCAGACAACATATGCATCCTTCGGAACGGTTCCTTTCCTGATCGTCTGCGGATTCGTGATGGTCACATTCTTAAAGAGTTCCTCATCCTTCGTGACCATGACGTCGTTGCCATTCGCATCCTTCGCGTACAGCGTCAGAATTACATCTTCGCGGAGCCCGGTCTGATCGTCATTCTCGCTCCATTCCTTCGCGGCCACGATCCGGACAGGCTGCGGTGTGTTTGTGATGTCGAAATGCTTGCCGCTATCCTCTGTGGTGATCTCCTCTGTTCCGCTGATGTAATATCCTTCTGGAATCTCCAGCTCCTGGACAGTCCAGACAATCTCTTTGCCTTTTTCGTCATACTTCGGAAGCTTTTCAAAGACTGCTGTCCAGGCTGCGGACTCGTAAGAATCATAGGAGCCCTTGTAATTCTCATCCTCTTCCGCTTCCTCCGCATCCGGAGTTCCGTTCACGGTCACGGTAACCAGCGGATCCGTCTCGCTGTTCCTAAACACGCCGAACACGATCTCAGCCTTTTCAGGCGCAGCTGCTTCTTCTCCGTTGATATCTGTCCATTTCTTCGTTGCAGATACTTTGACAGGAACCTGTTCGTTGGTGATCGTTCCATCCGGAGCTGCGGAGGTTTTTGCCTCTTCGGATTCGGGATCCTCGGGATCCGTCAGAACCGTGCCATAATCCGGCGCATAGCCGGGCCACTCTGTCGTTTCTTTGATGGAATAGACGATCTTCTTGTACTCTTCGTCATCCTCATTTTCCCGAATGAAGTTTCCATTTTCATCCGTGACGTAGGCAGGCAGTTCCGTCCATATAGCGGTCCAGGGCTCTTTCTCATAATTCAGCCGGTCAATATCCTGTCCCGGCTGGAAATCTGCCGCTCCATCCAGGGTTACGGTACACGGATCACCATTTTTATCCACGACTGCTTTCTCGCCCGCTCCATCGCCATAGTCTGCGTAGAGTGTAAAGGTGATCTTCGCGCCTTCCGGCGGAGTTTCGGACCCGGTTACACGCAGCCATGCCTTGTCAGCCTCGACGGAAGTAGAGGTGGAATAGTTGTTAAATACCGCCTTTCCATCCTCAGCTTTCTCACGGATACGGCCGAAGTTGTTATAGGGAGTTGCGTTCGGAGAAGGCTCATCCTCTCCATAAAAAATATCATCGTATTCAAAATAGCCATTCTCGGTAATATTACCGATTTCGGTTTTCAGTGTTTCAGCCGTCAGGATCAGCTTCTCCTTATTCTCATCCAGTTTTGTACCAATGATCACTGTAACCGCATAGTACTTTTTCGGTACGATCACATTTGTATCGGACGGAGTATCCTCGACGATCAGGAAGGTCCGGGTGCTGCCGATATCATCAGCCGTACAGTTACCAAGATCGATCTCATCGAATTTAATCGAAACAGGTTTTCCTTTTTCACCTCCTGTTACGGAGCCTTCCCCGACCTCAACATCTTCGTATCTGGTCCACCAGAAGTTGAGTCCTTGAGATGTCTTCTCTTCATAGACCTTGAAGGTGAAGGTCTCTCCTTCTTTCATATCGCGGTTATAAAGAACCTTGTCAGCTTCAGGCGTCCATTTCACATCCATCGGCTCGGGCTTGTCACCGATGCTCACAAAGCCATTGGAACCAACGCCGCCGGCCTTTGTGTCGGAATGGTTGCCGGTGATAATGACCTTGGCATCTTCTTCTTTTGGAGGCGTTCCATCGGGATAGGCCGTCAGCGATGTTGTCGTCGAGATCCTTGCCAGCTGTGCTACGGTATACGCTTCTCCGGTCTCGGAATCCTTCCAGTTGTATTCCGTCCCGTTGAACATGTACTGCGAAACATACGCATAAGGCGTCCCGCTCTGCATTCCCCATGAAGTGACATGATACTCTGTTCCAATATGAATGTCCGAATTATCTCCTGCGTCGTTTCCATAGATCGCAGCGCCATTCCCCATGTAGATATACGTGGTCGATGTACAGCATCCGGCATAACCACCTCCGGTCTCTTTTGCATCGTTGTCCGTAATCAGTACATTGATCAAATACAGACGTCCATCCTCGGTATCATCACGAACGCCGTTGGCATAGATACCGCCGCCGCCGTAAGCACCGCCATGCGCCGTGTTGTTGGTGATACGTCCTTCGGTGATGGTCGCCATGCAGTTGGTCTGAATAAAGATACCGCCGCCGCTCTGCCCGCTCTCATTTCCGTCGATCGTCCCGCCTTTCATCACAAGCCTTGCGCCCTGGCACATGCCGCTGACATCAGCACCAATGGCAATACCGCCTCCTGCCGCGCCTACTGCATTATTGCTGCCGGTCGCTTTATTGTTCAGGATCTCACCGCCGGACAGATTCATGATCGCACCGCAACTGACGTTTACACCACCACCATATGCCTTTACATGATCGGCAGTGTTGTTTTTGATCACACCGCCCGACATGGTAAATTCAGAACCACTGCCGCAGATCTGGATGCCGCCGCCATACATACCGGTATTTCCGGATATCTCGCCGCCATCCATGGTCACTCCACCGCTGGCGTAGATACCGCCGGCTCCGTCCGGATAACCAAAGGTAGTGCGCTTATTGTTACGGATCACCGCACCTTCATGGATCTCCAAGTTCGCCTTGGAATTGATGATCGGAGCATTTGCCGTAAGGCCGGCTTCGCTTCCGCCATCCAGTACCACGTTCTTCAGGCTCAGACCGCTGTTGTTCTGGACCATGACCCCCTTGAATCCGGGATCACGGTTCAGCACGATCGGGTTCTCCGCGTCGGTGCTCTCCCAGGTCTCACCCGTCGTAGTCACGGTGTTCTTGATATAAGCTTCCTGTACACGGTGGATGTTATCCCTGAATTCTCCACATTCGCTGTCGATCCCCAACGCCTTATACGCCTCGTTGACGATCAGTTCGATGACTTCGTCCTTTTCCGGAACGCCGTCAGCCTCCGGATCGACCGCATCCCACGCCTTTTTCAACTTGGCGAAGGTCTTATACGGCTTGTCATAGGAGCCATCTGCGGGATCTGCGTCAGAACCCTTTACGCCATCCAGGTAGAAGGGCCTGTCCACTTCGTTGGTATTATAATGAACCGTAACGCCCTTTGCCGCAGCTGCCTCATCAATTGCATCGGCGACGTCGCCAAAGTCTTCCCGGTCGCAGTTGAAGTAAACATCCTTCAGGTCCTTGCCGGCAGACTGGATCCACTGCTTATAGAACTGATCCGCCTTATCAGGATTGGGCTGTTCGATATAAAGCGTATCCGGGGCATTATACTTAAGAACATTGTTGTACTCATTGATGTTATCGCCCGCAAAGATATATGTGCCAAACGAACCGATCCTGCTGCCGATATCATTGACGACATCGCCTTTCGTTACGAACGCTGTGCCCGCACTGGCCATGAACGCGTTTGTCGACACGCCTTTCATGCTGTCGATTCGCAGGTACTTGAGGGCCTTTGCATCCACAAAAGCACTATTCGACATGGCATGTGTGCCCTTACCGGTAAATATGATGGTCTCAAGGCCTGTAGCACCATTAAAGCCAAGGCTGTGCACAGAGGCCCGATCGGTATGGACAGCAAGCGTCTTCAGCCCCGTAACTGCTTTGAAAGCATTGCTCGTGAACCGAAGCTGTTCCTTCAGCAGATCATCTTCTCCATTGCCGAAGGTCGCGCTCTCGAGACCACTGCAGCCCTCAAACACGCTCTCGGGCAGGTCATAGCCGCCATTGTTCTTTTTCAGCGTATTCTTGATACCATCATTGGTGAAGTTGATGCTCTTGACCGCTTTGTTGGCATTGATGGCATCCTCGGTCTTTCCATCTGCTGCTACTGCATTCAGTGCATTGGCCGCAATGCCCGTCACCTTGAACGCGTTGGCGTCGTGGGTATACCCTGTGAAATCCAGTTCTGTAACCGGGTATTCTCCTCCATCATAGACACCCGTGATCGTGGCTGTCCTCGGGTTCGCGTCGGATACCTCGTACCAGAACTGATCATCGTGGTATTTATTGCCCAGGGTCGTTAATGCAAAGGGGCTCAGGCTGTCCACATGGAAGCTCAGATTCTGGACAGCCGTACCATTAATCGCTGCACACTGGGAATCCACGTGCTCAACCGTTCTGGTTTCAGCATCTGTCAGGTGGAACACCTCTAAGGATGTCTGGTCAATATCCGAACCATCAGGTCCCATGGAAATCGTATTGGTATTGTTATTACTGAGAAGAATATCTGCAGCCACATCGGTAACGGTATCTCCGGCCGGTGTCTGCAGGCTGAGGTCCATGTACAGAATGACTTCGATGGGATTGATCTTTCCCTGTTCTTTGTACCAGCTGTCTGCATAGGCCTTAATGGCTTCTACCGCATCGATATCCTTCTTGACAAGATAGAGACCAAGCGGCACGCCGTCCACCTTACCGGGAACAGTCACAATGCCGTCTTTGCTCTCTACGATCTGCCTGCAGGTCACGTTCTGTGCAAGCGCTGTGCAGCCTTTAAAGGCATCCTTCTGAATGGTAAGATCCTTCCCGTTGTTGTCGCCGTTCGTACCAAGGTTGACCGTGGTCAGCGCATTGTCGTTTTCAAAAGCGTTTGCATCGATTTTTGTAACACCGCCCGGGAAGGAAACACTCTTCAGAGCGGCAGCATCCTTGAACGCATAGGCTCCTATGGTCGAAGCCTTCGCGCTGTCAATGGCCAGTATTGTCAGCTTATCATTCTGCGTGAACGCATTATCGCCGATATTGATGCTGTTTCCATGAATCGTAAGATTCTCGAGGCTGTCAGCATTCCTGAACACTCCCGCGCTGATGGTAAGCTCATCGATATACAGTTCAATATCCGTAAGTTTGCTGTTATTATTGCCAATAGGAACATTTGTTCCATCTACGTGCAATGTCAGCGACCTTAATTCAGGGTTACCGGCGAACACATTATTAACGGAGGACTGGCATGTCACCGGTCGATCCCCGCTTACAGATTCCAGGTTTGCCATCTGGAAGAAAGCAGCATCCTCGATAAGGAGCGGTTTCTCACTGTCGGCCAGGGTGACATTTTTAAGCTTGGTATCACCATTAAACGCCATGCTCTTGATCTTTGTAACCGGATATTCCTTTTTTGCTCCTGCTTCTTCGCTGTCATAGTCTTCCATCATGACGGTCGCAGGCACAGTCACATCGCCATCCCCGGCATAAGTGGGATCAACACCAGTGATCACAGCCTCGCCCTTCTCGAGCTTGTAGATGAAAATGCCATCGGATTCCGGATTCTTGGGCTTCACGCTCTGGTAGAGCCAGATCCATTTATCACCCGAACTGAATGTCACATAGCCGCTGCCGTTGTCGCCGATCACATAAATCTTTAAATAGCCGCTGTCTTTATAGGCGATCTTGTTCAGATTTAACAATTCGACATCTCTATACTGGGCAGGATCATACAGGTCTTTTGCGGAATCGGCGATCTTCCAGTCATCCGTGTCATCATCCCACGCATATATCCCATACCAGATATAGTACATACCACCATAGTTGGTATATCTTCCATACTGATCGAGATACCCTTCCTGTTTTGTCTCCTTCAAAACCTGGGACAGCTTTAAGGTCTCGTTATCGCCGATGTCATATACCACATCACCGGTTGATTCTTCACCGACCTCGATGACTTCGCCATCCGTCATGGTGATCGTCAGGACTTCCTTGTCGGTAAACTCGGAGCCGCTCGCCAAAAGGAAATTCTTCTTGCCTACGTTGACGGCCTCTTCTCCCTTTTCATTATAAAGAATATCCCATGCAACGCGGGTGGCCGTTACAGAGTGGGAAGTGGCAAACTTGACAGACTCCACTTCGGTCACGTCAACCTTGGAACCATCCTCCCGCTTGATGTCCATCTCGTCAACCAGGTCGGAAAGAAGTTTCTGTTCCTCTCCGGACTGGCGAAGATCCCATACCTTATACGTAACCGTGGTTTCATCCAATTCGTTGTCAATGGTCTCCGCACCGGTTACATTCGACCAGGTCGCATCAATGAAGTGAACCGTGAGGTTGGCATCGTCCGGGAAGGATCCCGAAGACACCGTCGCAGAATTGCCCTTGATATTGATCGTGGTTCCTTCCGCTCCATAAAGATCATCGAAGGCGCCTCCCTGCATCGTTCCGATGCCGCCATTATAATTGATGGTCACAGGTACAGAACCATCGTTACCTAATGCACTACTTAACGGCCATACCGTATTCACCTTCGAATCATAGTTTACGGTCAGGGACTTGACTCTACTCCAATTATTCCAGCTGATAGTATCATCAGGTTCCGCTTCCAGAACCACATCAATATCTGCCCAACCACCGCCGAATCCGCTGAGCTTATCCGCATTTTTGGCTAGTGTGGTCAGTTTTGTGAGCTGAACCGCATACAGGTCGTTAACTCCCGTGACAGTGCCAAGGAGAGTCAGTTCACCCGTTGCATACTGGAAAGAGTTTCCTGTCCAGCCATCCGATCCTTTTGTCGTGCCGATTGGAATTGAGCCGTCCTTAACCGTCAGATCCAAATCTTTGCAGTCGAAGAAGGACTTTCTGCCGATGTCAAAGGTACCGGTGCCGTTTGATACGATTGTAACACCATTTCCCTTCATAAATGCGGCAGAACCGAGAGTTGTGTTCTCACCGTTGAAGGTCAAGGTGATATTGCTGGTATTGGAGAACGCGCCGTTGCAGGTGCTGTCGTTCGAGTAAGTCCCGCGGACATCCACGTCGCCTTCAACCGTAACATTCAGGTCTGACAGCCCTTTAAAGGCGCCTTCCTTGATAGCGATGACAGGATAGGTCTTATCCTTCCATGTCAGTGTCTCCGGCACCGTAAAGGTCGTGGCCGGAGCCGTATAGTCGTCCTCAACGTAGCGGCCTGTAACGACGAGACTTCCGTTTTCCTCCTCGTAGGTCAGAGCATCGTCATGAATCTGCTCGTAGCTGAGCGTTTCATCATCAAAAACAATGCTGAGGTTCGGATCCTTCGGGAAGGACTGTCCCTCCGTAAAGTCCGTATCGGCCATGTTGTTGTGGATGCGGATCACAGAGCCTTTGCCTCCGCTGAAGTTGCTGAAAGCATTCTCATTGATCTTATCCACTCCCTGCTTGAACTCTACGTACACGGCAGTTTTTCCATCTCCAAGGCATTCGAAAGCCTGGTCGGACACTTCTCCAACATGCGCATCAATGACGATCGACTTGAAGCCTGCATTCTTATGGTCCCCAAACACCTGGAAAGGAAGGTCTATATCAGATTCGCAGTTGATCGTAATGGAGCGGAGGTTTGATTCTCCATAATAATCGCCTTGGAGTACCCACCAGTTAAAGGCTATTCTGTCCGCGTTGATTGTCAGATCCGTAACACCCTGCAATTTGCTCAAGTGTCCGTGCGTAATGGTCAGATCTTTGGCATTTACGGTCACACTGGCCTCGGTTCCCTGGTCTCCAAAAGCCCAGTTCCCGATATCCTCGATCTTTGCGATGTTGAGCTCGATGCTGTTGAGCTTTGTGCCCCAGAACGCATTTTCACCGACGGCTGTAACGCCCTTCAGATCGCCGGTCATATTGGCACATCTGATAAAGGCCTGCAAACCGATGGAAATACCCGTAGGACTATCCAACGTAACATTCTGGATATCCCAGCCTTTTTCATCATAGCTGAACGCATAGGCATCGATTGCGTCTACAGTGTAGATTTTTGCAGCATCGCCCTCACCGGCAGTCACTGTATTCGGAATATTCAGATTGTAATCGCCGCTGTAGCTGTCACTAAGGCCTGTGATCTTGGCCGTATTATTCTCTTTGTTGAGCTTGTACGTGTAGACTCCATCGTCATATTCTTCTGTCTCAGGAACAACAACATAGGTGATCTGTTCCGCAGAGATGCCGGATCCATTGAAAGCATTCTGATGTATCGTCGTTTCCGCTTCGCTGTGGGCTGTAAACTTTTTCAGATTTCCGCAGTACGATAAGGCCTCCTGCCCAATCGTCAGTTCCGTCGCATTCCCGGCCCACACTTCCTCCAGGGAAGAACAGTTCCAGAAAGTACACAAACCCAGGTTGACTTTTGAACCATTAAAAGTAACTTTTTTAAGACTATTGCATGAATCAAAAACGCCGTAATAATTCGACGGCAGTTCAATATCTCCCTCAAAGGTCACATTGACTACATGCGTATCATTTGCAAATGCTTCTTCCGCGACCCTGATGACAGGCTTATCTTCCCACACATAATCATCGTCAGCATACTTTATGCTGAAGCTGGCCGGGATCGTGATATCGGCAGGATATTCTCCGTTCGCGTCATATCCGTAGCACACGATGCCGTCAAAATCATCGATCCGTTCTCCGTACTCCAGACCGCCGTATGTGAAATATCCGTCATTGTCCATAACAATGACATCACCCTGTGCATCCGTCACGCCGACTTCGATTTCCTCACCGTTCATAAGCCGGATCGTCAGCTTCTCTTCACTTGTGAATGCTTCCTTGCTGCTCAGCAGGAAATCCTTATCTTCGACATCGACGCCTTCTTCGTTGTTGTAGCTGATCAGTCCGCTGACCTCCTCGACGGTCACCAGATGCTCATCAGTGAACTCGACACTCTCCACATCCGCCACATCCAGAAGCACACCGCCGTTCATGATCCGCAGCTGCGTGATCAGCTCGCTCAGCAGGATCTGGCTTTCACCGGGGATGCTGTAGTCGGTCCCTTCATAATGGAAGTCAACGGTGAACGCAAACACAGACAGGCCGTCGGTGGTGAATACGGCCGTCTCATCATATCCGGTATCAGCTCCCAGATCTTCGATCCGGGTATCAACATAATCGACAGCAATGTCATCCGCCGATATGTCAGTCGCGTCTCTGGTGGAATCGAAATTCTCGATCACGTCGTCCTCAAGAGGTAAATGGAACACATTCACCGAATCCGAACTATCCGCACCCATCTGTTCGGATAGCTGTGCCTTCTTAAAGGAGAAGGCGATCTCGACATCATCGTTGTCCGGATGATATTCGACTCTGGCGCCGGTCGGGTTTCCCTCCTCATCCAACTCATCAACCATAAACGCAATGTCATAGAGAAGGGTGTTCTCATCCGTATAGTACGGCTCTTCCGCAGGATCTGCAGTTTCCTGGTTCAGGGCCTCCATATAGGCATCGTAGTTGTAGCCGCGGACATTCGGCGTCACGCGGGTTACCTTGAACTCAGCGTCATCCGGGACTGCATCCGGACGGTTGAGCGTGGCGGTTACATAGATATTCCGGTCTTCAAATTCGTAGAAATCCTTCGTGGCTTCCGAATTATCTTCTTCGTCCGCAGGAAGTACTTCGGAATCCGAAAGAACTTCGTTTTCTTCGTTTTGTTCGTTATCTTCGAATTCTTCGAATTCGTTTTTCGATCCTTCTGCTTTCTCTTCCGTCTCATACCCGGAGGAGTCTTCCCAGACAGCTTCTTCGAAATCATCCTCATATTCACTACCGTCGTCCAGGATGGCTTCTGAAGATGCATCCGCTTCATCTTCGCCTGGCATCTCATACACCTGGTCCGATGCCTCGACATATTCTGCCGGTTCATCCACATAGACAGCCGAAGCTGACAATGGTGTGATTGAGCCGAACACCATTGATGCACTCAGCATCATGCTGATCAGTCTCTCCATGAATCGTTTCTTTCTCATAGCGCTCCTCCTTCTCCTCACGCATGCTTCTTCTGCAGTCTGATACACATGCATGAATGCTCCTCTCACTTTACTGTCCGTTTCCTTGTCCTGAAGGCGTTTTCGTCCATCTGCTTCGGATTTTTGTTTAGATAACTCAAAAAGGACATCACAAATACAGTTATTCCGTGACGTCCACTTAGTCTTATCGTAAAATGCAGCTGGCTGTCTTCCGTAATACCGATTACAGTTCAGACCCTATAGTTTTGCGTCACAGACTTTCATCTGCTTTGCCTTTTAATTTACATTTGTTCAATTGTTTCCGAAGTTGTTATCCTATTCCCTTACTTATTTCTATTCTTAACTAATATAAAAACGCTAGTCCATCGTTTTGTACTCCTGTTTATACAATAACACACCGTGTCCAACAAATGTCCAACAAAGCCAGCATTATGCAGCATCACATATGTATTTTTTTTAGTACATTCTTATGCTTTGATAGTATTCATATCAACTCGCCACACAATTCCCAGTAGATTGGAGGCGTTTTCAATAGTATAGTACTTTTAGGTATGTGTCGGAGCCCATTCATAAAGCTGTTCCAGGCTGATCAGTTCCAGGTCTTCCTCCGGTTCCATGTCGTCAAAGCCGGAACGGGAAATGAACCTGTACCGGTAACAGTTTAGTCCTGTCCCTTCTGGTGCCCGTTAATCTGATCAGCTCCGTTATACTCTCCGTAAATAAGAACAGTCTGCATATCTTCTTATATAAGGATTCTCCGCAACAGTTTCCGTTCTGACTACCGCTCGTACAAATTTATTCGGTCGCATCCGACTCGGTTTTCTCCGAACAAAAACACATCACGCCACTAGTTGATTTTCCAGTTCTCCGCCAAAATGGCCGTGTTTCTCGTTCATAAACTTTTTTTAGGTTTTATAAAGCAGAGCGCTTTATAAATGCTTTCAAGCGTGTTATCCTATACCCAAACAAGGAGGTATTTGAAATGGCAGAGGTTTTAGTCAATTTCCACTTGGATGAAGACGATAAGAAAGGCATGGAAGATGTATGCCGTGATCTTGGTATAAGCATGTCCACTGCGTTTACTATTTTTGCTAAAAAGATGCGGCATGAGAAGAGGATTCCTTTTGAGGTATCTGCTGATCCGTTTGATTCTGATATAAACAGTGCTTATCTAAAAAAAGTGGTGTCTGAGATTGATTCCGGAAGAGCTACCCTTGCGGAACACGCACTGATTGAGGATTGAGCCTATGAGAATACTTTGGGATGAGCGTATTGCAGATCATTATTTTTTTGCGTCAAAAGGAGGTGCTGTCCCTTGTTTAAGTTTTGCCATATTCGTCCACTTTTCGAGTTGTCCTATCCCCTGAAATTGTAAGAAGCCGGTCTCCATGAGACCAGCCTCTACTTCTTCAGATCCTCACTCAGTTTTTCCGGAATCCCTCTCGGTCCTCTGACCGCAAAGATTCCGTATTCGCTCTTCAATATGTCAAACGTGAATCGGTCTTTCTGATACTGTTTCTCACGTTTTATCTTCATCAGAGCCTTCATCTGCACATTTCCATTATGATACTCGAACGGAATGTCCGTCTCGGTCACCTCACACTTGTACAGGATTGCAGAAACCGGAGCCGCAACGTACACGAATACAGTATCGCCTTTTCGAATACCTGCCCCCTGTTTCCAGTCGATTTCTTCGGCGCTCTCAAAGGCGCTTTCAATATCATAGTACTTTGGATTGGCCGGTATGATCCACTCTTTTGGAAGACGAAGCTTCTTTTCCTTTTTCTCGGGTTTTCTTTCCACGCCTGGATATTTGATTCCCAGCAGCTTTTGCAGCTGGTCGTCCGATGCTTCCGGAAAGAACTTCTTCATGTGTGTGATTATCTTCTGCCAGCTCTCAGCCGGATCTTCCGCATACGCGGAAGCAACAAACTCTCGTCCCCATTTCGTTTCCGGCGTCTCCATGACCGCAATGTACCAGCCGTAAGGCACGCCTTTCTTGTTCTTCTTCTGACAAAAATCACCCATGATCAGATAGGTCTGCATCTGAAGATCCGTCAGTACACCTTCAAAATTCTTCTCACCGCCGTCCTTTGAAAAGCCTGCGAGCTGCTTTACCTCCGAAGACATGATCTGCCGGCCAACACTCTCATCGTCCAGTTCGAACACATCCATAATCTTCTTTTCACGGTAGCTCGCCAGCTCATCTTCAAAAAGAGCATCGAAATCGTAGCCGTTGCGGCGGTAGTTTGCAAACGTCGGGAAGAATTCCTTCGAAATGAACCCCGCATTTCGCCCGAAGAACTTTCCGTAAGCGATGACAGGGTCCGAGGATAACAACTGTCTCCAAACCCACGGATCTGTCTCCGGATCCTCTGTCCACCACTGAGAAGCCATCGTATGCTCCTCGATGGAAAAGCCGGGAATCGAGTTCGAAAAAAGGGGGATAAAGCCAACCTTGTGGATAAAAGCTGCGCAGTCAGAGACAGTGTGCAAAGCATCTTCCGCCCCACACCCCAGCATAATGAATTCGCCGTTTATGAATTCCAAATAATCACTCCCTTTGCTCTTCTCCGCAGCACTCTTGCCACCGCCATGACTTTAGCAAGCTGTGCCCCTCTATCTCACGTGTCAATTCTTTCCAGTTCTGACAGGGCTCTGTTCCTATAAACCAGATCCGGTCGATCTGTGAAGCACATTCTCTCCCAGAAAGCATTTCCGTCTTCATTCCGTTCAAACACAACCAGATTCACTTTGTGGATACTCTGCCGTTTCAAAGCTCCCAGAACTTTTTCTACCAGGGCTTTTCCGATCCCACAATGTCGGTATTCCGGATGAACCGCTGTATGGTGAATAGTGCCACGCCTGCCATCGTGACCAGCCATAATGACACCCACGATATTATTACCATCCTCTGCGACAAAACAAGTCTCCGGATTCCGGTTCAGGTATCTTTCTATACCTTCCCGGGAATCGTCCAGGTTGTTCAAGCCCATACCGGAGCAGTTTAACCACAGGTTGTAAACCTTGTCGTAGTCATCAATCTGCATGAGTCGAATCTTCATCTGACCATTTCCTCCGCCGTCTCCAGCTCTATCTGATACTCTCATCCTCGACTGCCTCCAAAATATCCTCCACAGGATACTCAGGTGCAAACGCAGATGCCGCATCACAGATTCTCTGAATCACGGAAAGATCCTCTTCGAGATCTTCTGCTATCTCCTGCGGGTCTTTTCCTTTGATCAACTTTTTGCAAACAACGGATATCAGCTTTCTTTGTCCCTCTATGCGTGATTCTTCGCAAGGGACACAACGTAAAGCGGTTGGCCTACTTATCTCCGAAAGGGGGTGAGAGCTTATGCCTATTACTCTGACATGGCACGTGTTTGGTTATACCTTCACGTTTACCATAAAGAAGAAAAGCAACAACCGCCACTCGGCAAAGTGACGGCTGTTTAAATAATTAAACCCAAATCTTCGAAACCGGGGCCAACCGCTTATCGTTGTGTCCCTCTTTCTTTTTTAAGTATAAAGGTTATGTTCAAATCTGTCAAGAAAAACACAGCGGCCAGCCTCTTGTTAAACAACTTAGACATAGCGAAGGCCAGACCGTTATGGCCTGACCTTCGTATGGTTTGTCATTAAATACTGCTCATGATGTGAGCTTTGTCCGTAGAGATCTTATCTCCCGTACGCCCTAAGATGTTTGATCTTAGTTCGAGTTCATGCGGCGACGAGTCACCAGCAGGATGCCGGCGCCAATAACAAGGATTGCACCGATGATGTAGAAGATTGTGGTACCCATGCCACCAGTGGAAGGTAGTTCCTGACCCTTGTTGTTGTGAAGCCATCGTATGCTCCTCGATGGAGAAGCCGGGAATCGAGTTCGAAAAAAGCGGTATAAAGCCAACCTTGTGGATAAAAGCAGTGCAGTCAGAGACAGTGTGCAACGCATCTTCCGCCCCACACCCCAGCATAATAAATTCGCCGTTTATGAATTCCAAAGAATCTCTCCTCCTTGCCCTTCCTCGATTGCCTCCAATATATCATCTGCCGCATACTCCGGCGCAAATGCATATGCCGCATCACAGATTATCTGAATCACGGAAAAATCCTCTTCCAGATCTTCGACTATCTCCTGCGGAGCTTTCCCTTTGATCAGCTTTTTGCATACAACGGATATCAGCTTTCTTTTTCCCTCTCTGCGTGCCTCTTCCCAGGCTTCTTCACGACCTTCTCTCCGAAAGGAGGTGAGAGCTTATGCCTATTACTCTGACCTGGCATGTGTTCGGTTATACCTTCACATTGACCATTAAGAAGAAAAGCAACAACCGCCACTCTGCCAAGTGACGGATGTTGAGGTAAAAACCTTAATATTCTAGTCAAAACAGGGGCCAACCGCTTATCGTTGTGTCCCTCTTTCTATTTGTAAGTTTAAAGGTTATGTTCAAATCTGTCAAGAAAAAGACAGCGGTCAGCCTCTTGTAAAAATAACTATGACATAGCGAAGGCCAGACCGTTTTAGCCTGACCCTCGTATGATTTGTTATTTTGTCTTGCTAATGTTGTGAGCTTTGTTCGTGGAGATCTTATCTCCCATACACCCTAAGATGTTTGCTCTTAGTTCGAGTTCATGCGACGACGAGTCACCAGCAGGATGCCGGCACCAATAACAAGGATTGCACCGATGATGTAGAAGATCGTGGTACCCATACCACCAGTGCTGGGAAGAGACTGGCCCTTGGTATTAATCAGTTCATTACTCTGATCGCCAGCAACCTCGTTTGTCTTTGTGATTGTTCCCTGATTAAGAGTATATGTGGAAGTATTACCCTGTGTTTTAGTCCCATCAGCAGCAACATGCCATACTTCAACCTTATAAGTATCAAGTTCCTTATATGCATTGCAGGTGGCAGTGGCCGGAACGTCTTTATAGGTGGCGGAAATCTTAAACTCAAGATAATCAGTCATCAGCATATATCCAGTAGCGGCTTTTGTCTCTTTCAGTACATAGATACCTTCGTCAAGACCTTTGATCTCCAAAAGACCTCCATTAGCGGAATTGATTACAACTCCATCAGGATAAGTACTGTTTGTATATTTGGTAGTACCATCTGCTTTGTAAAGAGTAAATTCAGCGCCATCAACAGGATGATGTGTAGTCTTGTTACTATAGGTCTTGGTTTCTGTAATGTCTGTACCATCGGCATTCTTTCCAACTTTGATAATTTCAGAAGTTGTATAGTTGTCATCACCCTGAAGTTTAGCGTCGATATCGAAGGTGTAATGAGTAGTCTTATCCTCCTTTGTGCCATGATCGCTAGTATCGTTGGGGTTACGTGAATATTCAATCTTTACTTTATTAGTCTCTGGGTTAACGCTCTTAGCATCATCAGTAATCTTCGCTTTATATTCGATTGTCACTACAGTAGCTGCAGTTCTACTCTGAAGATAAGATTTCTGGAACTCAATAACCCATTTGGTAGTAGTCTTTGTGGTAATCTTATAGTCTGTATCAAGAGTAAGAGCAGTCTCACCAACCTTAACAGTGATATCAGTTAATGCAGCTTCTCCTGAGCCTTCTTTAACTGCAAAAGTAAGACCGTCGCTAAGATCATCAGTTACGTTAAAGATTGGATCAGTATAGCTTTCAAGATAAGCAGGAACAGTTGTCTCAACCTTATAGTCAATGATATCTCCAACATCTTCAGTTGTTGCATCCTGCCACTCGGCATCTCCAGCACTCTTAGCTTTCTTATCAACAGTCACATCAGACTTCTTAGCCGTGCCATTATCAGCATAGTTAAGCGGAAGTGTAACAACCGTGCCTGTTCCATCAGCCTGAACAGCTACAAATACAGGGTTATAAATAACTTCTGCAGTTGTTGCAACAGCCTGAACCATGTAAAGTCCAGGAGCAAGGTTGTCTTTTGTCCAAGATGTTGTTCCTGCAGCAACAGAACCACCGTCCGTCATAGATGTAGCTTTTGCAGCAATTGCTGTTGCTGTTGCATCTGTGATTTTCCCTGCTACTGTTGATGTTCCAACAACTTCAGAAAGCATTTGGCTTGAAAGATCAGTAAAGCCACTTGCCCATTTCCACCCAGCAGTCTGATCCCACTCAATCACCTGAACATATTTTACAGTATCACCTGCGGCCAAGCCATCAACTTTGATTGTCTTAGAAGCACCATCTGCCACGCTACCTTCAGCCATTGCCGGCAGTACCATTGCAACAGTCATCACCATAGCAATGACCAACGCCATCATTTTTGACAACACGTACCGATGCTTTCTTTTGCCCTCACTTGGAAAACCGTGCACATTCCGGGCATAATCAGCACGAATATTTGGCTTGTTTTTAGCTGAAATCTGGCTTATCTACCAATTTCTTAGATTTTACCTTTGCGCAGTCAGACGTTAACACGACCTGTTCACTTTAGTGATTGTATGCGTTATGAGAAATGTGATAGACGGGTACAAGCACCAAAGTTATGAGTATCTCATCGCATCGGTGCTTGTATGATTCTTCCTTATTTAATTATATCTGTGTCCCTGCGTACGATCTCCTGCTTCATTTCTTCCGGCATCTGATCCCAAATCCTCCTGCAGAACTCGTTCACCTCTGCAAGCGGGATCTCCGCATCCTTCATTGCACCGAAGCAGGCTATGAAGGGATAGAGCATTTCGTTGAGAAGCACCTGAAAAGCACTCTGCCTCTCCTCTTCCGTCAGCTCATGTTGATCCATCATTTTTGCCAACCGGTTTTCAAGCCAGGTCTCGATGATCGCTGCTTTTGATCCGTATTCCTTTCGTAGCTCCGCTCGTACATATTCTAAAGCGGTCATAATCCGCCACGCTCCTTCCCGATCTTTTTGCTTTGCACTATAAACGTAAAGTTCTGAATTAGCAAGATAATTCCGGAGACAAACAAAAAGAGGCCGGAACCTGATCCCCGAAGGAACCAGATCCCGGCCAGCGGTGTTGTTTTATTCGTGAATGGCGACTCGGACGGTCAGGCCGCATTTGAAATTTACCTCGTAGGCATCGTCCTGAATGACCACGTTGTCCAGGTACCGGATGACCATGTCGTTTGAAAAGCTCATCACCTTTCCGTCCTCACCAATGATCCCCTCGTCCAAAACGTAGCGCGTCCGACGGAAAAACTCATCGTAATCGTAGCAGGCAGGGGAATCGTACTCTTCCGCTTCGTCTTCCCGCTGCTCCTTCATGGCGTCGACCAGCTCCAGAAGAAGCCTGATCTGCACTTCCTTGTTTGCAGCATCGGCCCTGTCGAGAAGAAGGCTGGTGTGCTCAATTCCCATCCGGTTTAACTCCTCCTTCAGGAAAGCTGCCTGATCTGCTTCCTCCTCTGGAAGGCTGTCCAGCCGGTCGGTAATCCTCTCCTGCTGCTCTTCCAGTTTGTTCAGTTCAGCATCGATCCGTCCGATGGTTCCGTTCCACACCGCGCCTTGCATCCGGATCAGCTCATCGCGCTGTGCGGGCAGCTGGTTAAAGGCTGTAATGATCGCCATCTTCGCTTCCCGCTCCGGTACGTTCCGGCAGGGGCAAAGCGGCTCCACTTCCCTTGTGATGCTCCGTTTATTGTACGAGCGTTTCCGGCAGCGCCAGTCAATCAGCTGTGGATTCGGATTGGTGTAGCGCTTCAGCACCCGTCCGCAGCGCCCGCAGACGAGTCTGCCGGAAAGCGCCATTGTACTACCAAACCGCAGCTTGGTAGGATCGCTCCGAAGAAGGCTCCGGCGCTGCATCTCTCCCTGCACTTGAAAGAAGACTGGTTTCGGGATAATCGGCTCATGCGCATCCTCCACATAGTACTGCGGCAGCTGGCCTGTGTTTTTAATGATCTTATGTGTCAGGAAATCCACCACGAAGTACTTCTGCATCAGCAAGTCGCCACAGTATTTTTCATTCTCCAAGATGCTCACGACCGTGGACTGATACCAGGTCTTCTTCCCGGCAGGCGTCAGGATTTCATCCGCCGTAAGCCTTCCTGCAATCATTCCCGGGCTGTAGCCCTCAAGGTACTCCCTGTAAATCCGCCGCACCAGCGCCGCCTCTTCCGGGATGATCACAAGCATCCTCCCGTCTTCCCCTTTTTCCAACCCGAGGAACTGAGTGGTGTTCAGCCTGCCCTTCCCCTGCTGGAACCCGTACTGGATGCCGATCCTCACGTTTTTGCTGATGCTCTCCGATTCCTGCTGGGCAATGGAGCTCATGATTGTAATGAGCACCTCTCCCTTCGCATCCATCGTGTTGATATTCTCCTTCTCGAAGAGTACAGGAATACCGAGGTCTTTTAGCTTCCGGATGTTCTGCAGGGAATCAATGGTGTTTCTGGCCCACCGGCTGATGGACTTCGTGATCACCATGTCGATCAGCCCGGCTTCGCAGTCTGCAATCATTTTATTGAACTGTTCGCGCTTTCTGGTCGATGTTCCGCTGATTCCTTCATCCGCGTAGATGCCTGCCATCTCCCATTCCGGATTGGCGGAAATGAAATCGGTGTAATGCCTGCACTGTGCTTCGTAGGAAGTCTCCTGCTCATCGCTGTCCGTGGAGACTCGGCAATATGCCGCCACCTTCATTTTTGTGCTGTTTCGTAACACGGACGGGGCAAGGCCCTGCGTCTGCTTTGTTGCTTTGATTACCTGTACTGCCATAATGTACCTCCTGTTTTGAATGAAAAGACTCCGCCAGTTTATTCTCTGGTCGGAGCCTGGTCAGTTTTATATTTAGGTCTGATGCGCTGATAAAGTGCCGCCGCACAGTCTACCGGATCTTCCGGCTCGTAGGATCTCGCCCGGACAAGCCTGAAATCGGTGTAGATCTTCACGCCCTTTCTGGGCTGTTTCTTCGACCACCTCGGAGCTTCCTCTTTGCGGCGCTCCCATTCATCAATCAGCTGTCGCTGGTACTCTTCGGTGATGAGTGCCGGGTAGTAATCCGTTCCGAGGTATTCCTTCCGCTTAAACAGATGCGGATATGTCGTGGAGGAAAATGGAAGCCTCGCCTCCTGCGCTGCTGCGCTCATGGACAAACCCTCCAGGTATTTGCGAAAATAAGTCTTCAGCTGCGCTGCTTCCTGTGCATTTACATAGGCCTTTCCGCCGATGATCTCATAGCCAAAAGGAATCTTGCTCGGCATCACTCTACCTCCGTTCTGTAAAGGCTCTCTGTCAGCTCAAGGCCGCAGCGAAAATGAAAGGTCACCATCTTCTGGCTGTTTACTGTGCAGCTTTCGACAAACTCTGTAAAAGTCTCTTCCGGAAAAGCCCCGGGATCGTCTGTGATCCTCCAGCCCGCCACGAAGCTTTTGAGCTGCTGGAGCGTCCCGCTTGGTGCACCGGAAATCAGGATACGGTTTTTCTCGGTCATAAGTTCTTTCTCCTGTTTGGTCAGGAAGGCTTTCTTCTCCCTGTGCTCCGGCAGGAAATGATCCCGCATGATGATGGCCGTAAGTTTCCGGCTCTCCCGGCGATTTTCTTCCAGAAGCTCTTCGATCTCCTGAAGGCGATCCGCGCTCTTTTCCGCTTCCGTTTTGCCGAGCATGGTTTCATAGACATCCAGCACACGGTTTGAAGCGCCCTTGCTCTCCTGCGCCCACGCCAGCTTATTCAGGCAGTTAAGGAAGGCACACTTCAGATCCTCGTCTGATTGTGGCTTCATCCGGCAAAGATCCGGATGGCTGGCATGCCTGTGGCAGATCCAGCGGATGTTTGCTCTTACAGAAGGCTGCCGATGCATCACGCACCCGCAGGCCTTGCAGATCAGGATGCCGGTAAAGCAATACCGGTTGTTTCCCCGGTTATTGTTCACACCCTCCTGGTATCCGACTTCTTTGCCCCGCTGCTCCACCGCCGCCTGCGCATTGTCGAAATCTTCCTTGCTGATAATCGGCTCATGATGCCCGGCATCGTAGAACTGGTCAAGTTCGCCTTTGTTCACTCGCTGCATGAAATGATCGTCTTTGAACGTTTTCTGGTAAAGCATGTCGCCAATGTAAGCAGGATTCTTAATGAGCGAGCGCAGGGAAGGCTGTGCCCAGCGTTTCCCATTTGGGCTCGGAATCCCTTCCCCATTCAGTGTCTTTGCAATGGTAGTCATCCCGTTACCGGAAAGCACCATCCCAAAGATCCGCCGAACAACTGCTGCCGCTTCCGGTTCGATCACCAGCTTGCCATCCCGATACTCATATCCGTAAGGTGCGATGACCTGTTTGTACGTTCCTGCTTCAAAACGCTTCCGAATAGCCCACTTCATGTTGCCGGATATGCTGTGGCTCTCATCTTCTGCAAGGCAGGCGAGGATGCTGAGCATGAACTCCGACTCCATCGTCCCGGTGTCGATCTCCTCCTTTTCAAACCGGATGTTCACACCAAGAGCTGTCAGCGTTCGTACCATCTCCAGACAATCGGACGTATTCCGGGCAAACCGGCTGATGCTCTTGGTCAGGATCAGGTCGATCTTCCCGGCCTTACAGTCTGCGATCATCCTCTGCAGCTCGGGCCTGATTTCTGCCTTGGTGCCGCTCACTCCGGTTTCGAGGTAAATCCCCGCCAGTTCCCATTCTTCATTCGAGCGGATTTCCTGCTCGTAATGCTCCCGCTGAGACTCAATGGAAGTCTCCTGAGAATCCAGAAGTGTTGACACCCGGCAGTAAGCAGCGACCTTTGGCTTATTGACCAGTTTGGGGGCTGCAGCAATGGTGACCGGCTTTACCTGCACAGCCCTTTTTGCTGGTTGATGGCGGGTATTGTCCTTCTCTGGCTTTGCCGTGTTTGCATTCCTGTAGGCATCCAATGTCCCCGGCCTCATCCGAAAACCCCGGTTGATCATATCCCGGGCTTCCACTACTTTGACTTCTGCCATGTATGTTCTCTCCTTTCCGTCGTGATTCCGCAGGTGATCACTGCGGTTGTTGCACCCCTTCCGGGGTAGTAGCATATTACCGTTAGGTGCCGGGAATAGCAACTTATAATAATAGGAAGAAGGCCGGTTTTTCTGCGATAAATCGGAGAATTTCCGGCCTCCTGTTACCCTGTCATTTGTCGATTACCGACAAGACTGTGCGTCATATTTTCTGGCAGTAATCGAGGCTGCACCAGCCCGCCCCGGACTTAAGTCTCCCCCATCCAGCGCTGCTGCCCTGCCCGTCTGCCACCTCGACGATGGTAAATACGCCAATACCAGTGTACTCTCCAGTCTTACTGAAATTGGTGCCCGGGCCTTTCCGGATGTTCAGATCCCGGATGCTCACCCTCACGAGGAACGGAACCGCCACCGAGGATTTCGGCGTATAGATCTTCACACCGTCCGGATCGAACACATAGGTACCTGGGTGCTCATCCGCACAGGCTTTGGCATTATCCAGCATTTTGAAAGCACCAACCTGCGAAGCGACATCACCCCAGCTCTTGCGGACACGGTACCAGGCATCTGCAGCCGGTGTCGCCGGTGCTGCCTCTGCCGTATCATACTGCGTCAGGTTCCAACGCTCGATGATGGAACAGAGGTTGCTCACGTAAGAGAGGCTTGTGGCGTAGCCGCCGTCCTTGATGATCTGCACAGCCTTCTTATAATCCGTGCAGCCTTTAAGACCAGCGTACCGCTGCTTGCTGCTGTTCATCGCCCCCAGAAGGTAGGCAGAGTGATCAGCGATGGAGTCCTCGATGCACGGGTACTTGCGGAAGTCTGCTGTGATAGTCACATAGGAACCATCCGCGTTCTGCTCCTTTGTCTGCTTGGTATAAATGCTCTTTCCATCCCACGCAGATCCCGCCCACGTATTCCCGGAGAGGGATTTCTTCATTCCAAAGCAGTTATTAGCGTTCTGGGCCAGTTCGGATTTCCCGTACCCAGATTCCAGAATGAACTGCGCCAGAGAGACCGATGCCAGAATACCGGACTTCTTCATGTCCGCTGTGAAGAGTGCACCGACTTTCTTGATTGCATCTGCCTCAGACAGATTCTTCAGAACGGTTGCCTGCATTCCGCCGGTCTTAACCTGTTCTTCACTTTTCTGCTCGGTGCTGCCGCCAAGCTGGGCGGTCACCTTTGCTGCAAGGTCTCCCATGCGGGCGTACATCCAGTTGCCCGGGCAGGACTTGTTCGCAAACCAGCGGTGCACGGTCAGGATCATCTCTCCCGCTTTCGGGGAGTAGTTCAGCGTCTTCTCTTTATCGCCAAACCAGATCAGCTTGTTCTTTCAGTTCCGGCAGCAGATATCGACGCACAGCGTGATTAGCTTCTGATAGACCACATCCCGGAATGCATAGGGTTCCGAGGTATCCGACGCACATTCGATCGTGACTGCTCTCTGGTCGTTTGCATTGGAAGAGCTGCACCAGCTGCGGTTTTTCTCCTCCACATAAAGCCCCACACGTCCATCCTTGTCGATGCCGTAGTTACTGGATGCCTGAGTGCTGGATTTCGCAAACCAGTCACCAAGGCCCTCCGCCGTACACTGACCCACTACACAGTGCGGCGTGATGCGGTCGATGCTGTGTGTCCTTGCTCCCGAGTGATTCGGGGAGAGTTTCGTATATGCTACAAGACTACTGTTTGTATAAGCCATCGTCATTTCCGTCCTTTCATAAATTGGGAAAGGCGGGATTGCTCCCGCCCCTCATCATTCGTTATCGTCTTTTTCCGCCCGGTCATGGAGCTGCTCCAGCACAACCTTGAGTTTCTCCGGGATCGGGAGCCCCAGGTGTCCGGCGTTCTCCAGAAGGGACACGCCCTCATTGGACAGGTAGAAGAAAATCACGGCTGTCCGCAGTACCGACCCGGTTCCAATGATCTGCGCATCGAGCACATGGCCGATCCCGACCAGCAGGAAGATCAGCACCTTCCTGCAGATCCCCTTAAAGCCGACTTCGGAAGACAGCTTGTGATCTGCCGCCGCGCACATGACGCCGGTGATGTAATCCACCACCACGAAGAGCACGAGCGCATACAGCAGGCCGTCGCAGCCGCCAAGGAAGTAACCCAACCAGCCGCCAACCCCGGTGAAGATCACCTGTGTTCCAGTCCAAAATTCCTTCATGTCCGTTACCTCTCTTTCTTTGCATGAAAATAGGCACCCATCACTGGATGCCCTGTACAATAGTTTCTATGGATTGTGGTTTCAGTTCCTCCGGCAGATCACAGTCTGACCAGGCTTCGCAGTCCTTCCGGTGCTGCACATCGATCACAGTCACGGTTGTCTCCCCGTTTGTGATCGCCCTTCCTTCATCAGCGATCAGACGCCAGCGGACGTTATAACTCTTACCCTCCGGCGGCCTTGCGAGGGAGACTGTATAACCTCCACCTTCGCGCTCAGTTCGATAAAGCATCTTTCGAATCATATTAATCACCCCCTCTTATGTTGGCATTGGCACTTTGCCGCTATATTCAACGTCATAATTGATCACAGCATTTGCAGCTCCCCAAGGAGCTCCCGAAATGACGCCTTCTGAAACAGGAAGGTTAATGATCATACCGTCCGGCGTACCTCCAAAAGCGTTTGCGTTAATACTCGTGATGTTAGGGCCCAAATTCAGTACCTCCATAGAGGAGGCCCCGTTCAGTATGGTGGTACTAATCGTCTTAGAAGAAGGCAGATCAAGCTGCTTCAATGCTGAACATCCGGAAAACATACTGGGCGGAATATACCCCAGTTTGGGAAGAATCACTTCTTCAAGGGATGTACAGTTATAAAACGTCAGACTTCCTCCAGCCGATGTCACATTCGGCAGCTCAATGCGCTTAATCGATTTTCCGGTGATGGCGAAATCACCAACAAAAGTTGCTTGCGGGAATTTCGCTTCTAAAAGCGATGGGCAGGAAAACAGTACCCGTTCCGGGACAGATGTTGCCTTCGGCATATTAACCCGCTTTAGATCAGGGCATTCTGCAAAGGCGTATTTCTCGACTGTGGTAACATTCGGGAAATTAACAGATTCCAGTCCGCTCATATTTCTCAAAGCATGCTGCCGCAGCTTCGTCAGCATATCGTCATAAAAATCGACTGGCATTCCATCAGGAACAGTCCTCTTGATGATCAATGAGCAGAACGCATCATCACCAATGATATCTACAGTTCTCTCTACAACAGCCATTTAGATCCCTCCTCTCAAATTCCGCCCTGTTCAGGGAAGAGCTCCGCCTGCCAGCCCTCGTCCACATAGTGGACGGTTGCGTTGGTAGCTCCCCACGGAGCATTCGGTTTTTGCCCGTACTCCCACGGAACGTAAATATCCTCCAGCGCGGTACAACTCGCGAAGATATTATCCCATTTCATATTTATCGATGACCCTTTAAAGATTACACGCTTAAGCCCTGTACATCTGGAAAAGACCAGCTGATTAATAGTGGTCAGACTTGCCGGGAAAACAACTTCTTCCAAGGCATAACAGTTAGAGAAAGCACTCTGACCAATTGTCTCCAGCGTTTCCGGCAATGTAAGTGATTTGAGTGCTGCCGCACTGCTAAACGCACTGTTTTTAATCTGAACGACAGAGGGCATCGAAACACTTTCAAGCATGGAACAGCCCTGGAAACACCCTTCCGCAATTTCTGTCACTTCCGGCAGCGATAAAGACTTCAGCTTCGAGCAGCCTTGGAATGCATTTTTCCCGAGCGTTTCAGCACTGCTCAGATCGACTGTCTCCAAAGATTTTTGATTATAGAATGCCTGATCTCCGATTGTAGTGGCCTTCGGCAGGGATATCGTTTTGGTTGCAGACCCGTTGCCATCCCAATAGAACCCCCTGTAGTCCACAGATTCGACATTCGGCAGGATGATAGTCGGTACATTTGGAAAATGCGAAAGCCCATATCTGCCAACTTCCGTCACAGAAGCGATTTCAATTTTTCCGCTGACATTGCCATCCAACAGTTGCTTATAGGCATAGCCGATATAAGCAAATACCGCATGGCAGTCAACATTGCCCTGAATATTCTCAGCAGATACATCCCACCCCGTGAACACATAGTCCTCCGGGTTTGCCACGGCTGTGTTTGTCGGAGTGTCGCCATCGTAATGAACAGTGCTGCCATAGGGGACGTTGCTTTTGGTCTGGAGAACCGTGCTTCCAACATAGAACTTCACAGTATAAGTCCGTATGGTTCCTGTGAATACAGCATACAGATTTCTGTCTTCTACCACATGCTTCTGAGCATCCGGGTCTCCAACACCATCAATCGTCCTCGACCATCCGGCGAATGAAAAATTGTACTGCGCCGTGGCTGGTCTCGTCGGTGTAGAGCCTGAATAATCAACATTGGCTCCATTGGTGGAATTCGCAGTATAGAGCAAGCTCGTCCCGTTATAATTCCAGTAATAGCATTTGCTGGTGATGTTGCTGTAGAATACAGACACATCCGGGTAGCTCTCCCGAAATTCCTTCAGGGTTGCCCCTGTGATGGTAACAATATGGATTCGCCCATAAAGCTGCGCAATATCCTCGTTCATCCCGCTCTCATTCAAACCACGCATAGTGTCAAAAACGCGCTTCAGTGAGGAAAGTTCTGCTTCATTTGCTACTGTCCAATCAAAACCAATGATGCGGACACGGCACCCTGCAGGCAGGCTGTTTACAATCGCTTTTGTATCGATCCCACCAACATTCTCCAGCCTGCAGGTCGAAAGATTCTCCATGCTCTCCAGTGAGAAATCCGTGATCCCCGGATGCCCGATGATCGACAGGTTTGCCAGCGTCTCCGGAAGGTGCAGGGTCTTGATGATGCCGCCCTTCGGAAGATCCAAACCGGTAATCGCCGTACCGTCAAAATAGATGTGCTCAATATTCGCACAGCCGGACAGATCCACAGCCTGTGAAAGCATCGGGCAATTCCTGACGTCGATGCTTCTGAGCAGCTCATTGTTGCCGAGATACAGCTCGGTCAGGTTGCCGTTGCTATATTCCGTGCTGGCATCTCCAATCTTCAGACCCTGCAGCTTCACCGCTTTGGAAAAGTCCGCATAACCGACCATCAATCCGGACAGGTCTCCTACGTCCGCCAGCTGGGAAGCTGAATAGATATAGATTTCTGTATCATTCACATTATCCAGCGGGCATTCCAGAGTGGTCTTCGTATTTCTGGCCGACCGCTCCTGCACCAGATAGGAACCATACTTGATGCTGGCATACACGTCGGCGTAAGGCTCGATGGTGATATCTGCCTTGGCATAACCACGCACCGTAATGACATCAGAGAGGCTGTCACCAGCGTTGTACTTGGAATCGATGTAGCGGAAGCGGTTATATAACCACCACTTCCGCTGTTCTGCCTTCGATCCCTGCAGCATGGAAAGGTATGACGCATTTCCCTTCTCCACCAGCGGGGCCAGGTATTTGAACCAGGCATCCTCGTTGAAGATCGCCTCCGGCCACTTGGCCTGATGTTCCTCAAACATCTGCTCCACTTTTTCATAAGAGAGCTTCCCGGTAGAGCGCAGATTCTGGTACATCGCTTTGATCTCATCAAAAAAGGCAGCCCTCATGTTCTTCCACAGAACTGACTGCTGCCCGTTGAAAACATCCGCCCCACCTTCCGTCTGGTCGATGTCTTCCAGATTATACGAGAACACCAGAGCGCCCTCGTTGTTGATCCCGATCGCCGTATCAAAGTCATACGGCAGGAATACTATCTTTTTCTTCATGCTGAAATGTCACCTCCCATAAATGACGGGAACATATTCTTGGCCCGGCTATCTACCATCAGGAACAGTTCGGTAAACAGGTAATAGAACTCTGCGCTTTCCAGCTCCATGTACTGGCCTGCTTCCGCTTTAAACTTCGCCAGCCGGTATTCGGAAGTATCGTGGGTGTATTCTTCCTCCCCATAGGTCACAGGCGTAGGAAGCGCTGCCCCAGTCGCTTTTTCCGTATCCGTACTGACGAGCCACTCTGCAAATTCCTGCAGCTGGGCAGGATCTGCATATGGCGGCTCCGTATCCGGGAAACGGGCCTCAAAGTCACCAAGCCATGCTTCGCCGGAGTAGTCCGCACTCTTATACAGAACACGGTCGGAAGTGTTGTTCCGCACCTCCCACGATTCATCATCCTCCCGGAAGCCGAATACCTCCTCGGTGGACTTATCATTATTCCAGTTATACTTGCCGATGAATGTCGTCTCGTCCTTCACAGTATCATGCCAGAAGATCACAATCGGGAAGCCGTCAATCCCTTGCCGCACTCTCGGATCTTCCTGCTGCGCCGGAGTCTTGTACGGGCAGGCATCGTTATATAGGATGACCAGTTCCACGTTGTTCGCGCCCTCGGAGGAGGCCACGTCCGCTTTGTAACAGAAGGTCGCCACTGCGATGGAATTATCCCGCAGCTTCACCGTCTCCGCTGTGTTGCCGTTCGCATTCACCACGCCGTTTTTATACTTGCCCTTATAATTCTTCCGCTCATAATACTGAGAGGAAGTACCCTGCACATCGAACTGAGCACCGGTGAAAGTGAAGGATTTCTCCGGATGCAGCGGATCAATATAAGAGCCGCTGACCGTTTTCTTATCGCCCTTGTACTGCGGAAGCTCATCGGCCTCTAAGATCAGGTACGGAAGATCCGGCGGCAGTTGTTCCTTCACGATATTTCCGTAGGCGTCATATACCTGATTGCGCTGATAACGGGCAAGCATCTCGTCCACATCCTGTGTATCCGCGATCCAGTTATCCAGCACCTGGCTTCTGGTCAGGTCGTTATCATAGACCCGGATGTTATAGAGATCGATGGTACATTCATTACTTCCGATGGAAATACCGACCGGCTCCGTCTGGGCAAAGTCATCATTTACCGGGTACTGAATGGCACCGCTCATAATGCCATTGATATAACAGAGCACAAGTCGGTTTTCTGTTCTCTTCTGTACTACAAAGGCCACGCGCACATGCTCGTTTTCTTTGAACTGCGTGCCAATTTCCGACTGCTCGGATTTCAGGAGTACCCTCTGCGCGGTAAGGGATAGGCCCCTGCCGCCGGAAAGACAGGACAGGATCACGGCGTCATAGTTCATGACTGTCCGGGTGGCAAATTCCAGCTCGATGGTCTTGCCAGCGGTACGGAAGTCTGAGCCGAACAGCAGATACGGGATCTGCACTCTCGCATCACCAGCGACTCGAAGGACACTGATGCCCTTTTCGTCCTTCTGCCAGCCGTCAGAGGCAAAGTTGAATCCGGAAAGCTGTGCCGTCACATCGCCGTAACTCCATACCGACCGGTTCTCTTCGGAATTGCTCCGCCCGGAACTGGTAAGGAACAGCGCCAGCGCCTCGGTTTCTGCCTCGATCTGAATATCGGATTCCGTGACCGTCAGGGTAAAGGATCTGCTGGCCTCACCGGAACTGATCTCAAAGGTGAAGCTGCCGACTGTATCCATGCGGACAGCAAAGTCCTGCTTTGACCGACCCACTGTCTGTGTCGAGATCACAGCGTCGTTCCGTTTGATTACCACATCCGCGTTCATGGATGTCGGATCATATACGGAATAGCCGATGCGGATCGTCGTATACTGTTTCACCGTTTCTGTATGGAAATCACAGGTTACAATCGGCGTCAGGTTCATGGTCTCCAGACAGATGATCTCATAGTAAAGCTCATTCGATTTAACCGTCTGACCGTTGATGTCCGCTTCAAAGTAGCAGGTAAAGCTGTGCGCCCCGTGCCGCTGCTGCGGGATCGTAAAGGACTGCTGTCTGCCTGAAACGGAAGTTACTGTCCTTCCGATTTCATCTCCATCCAACAAGAAATGCATCGTCTTCTGAATATTGCCGGTCGGGACATACGGAAAGCTGATCGGCCCGGTATAGGCTGCAGAATCATCAAAGGAAGATGTCAGCGTCAGGACAACCACTGTGATGGAGAAGTTCAATGTCCGGTTGTTTCCATAAATATCCGCCACGTTAAGCTTCACCACAGAAGACCCGGCAGACAGATACGGAGCAACGTCCACGGTCACATCGCCCTGCTTCACATCAATAATGGCTTTTACCACGCCGCCGACAGTCACCTTCATGGTACCGTTTCCAGTTGGAATATTATCTTCTTCTGATGTCCAGTTAATGGTGATCGGCAGCGCATCCCCCTGTGCAATTGTCCGGGAAAGGAATCCAGATTTATTTGTCAGCGTGATGTGCGCGTTGTTCCCGGAGGTACCACCACCGCCTCCGCCTGTTCCAGAAAATGGGCCAAGCGGCCCTACCACGACATCTCCTTCCGAAGTCATGTAAAGGAAACCATCCTCCACATAGGCATCGTCCACCTTTCCCTCCGTGATCAGCTTCAAACTTGCGATGTCCCTGTTGATGGAATCTACTGCGTTTGCCGCTTCTGCAGATTCATTTTCCGCATTCGTTGCTTTCTCCAATGCCTGTTTTGCAAGCGTGTCCGCGTTTAATGAAATCCTTGAGATCGATTCTCCTTTTGCCTCCACCGTTTCAAGGATTTCTGCAGCATCCTGTGCGGATTGCGCAGCAGATCTCGCAGAAGCGGCAGACGCTTCTGATAATTCCTGCACATTACGCTCCACGCGCCCCGCCAGCTCACTCATATCTGACCGGGTAGACTCTGTCATTTCCGTGATCGCCTGCTTGGCATCATCCATCGTCTGGGCTGCTGCCAGAAGTTCATCCGTCCTATCAAGGACGGTGATCAGCTGTTTGATCTCCGACCCGGATTTCACGGTATCTTTATCCAGCGCTGCCCGCTCCACAAACAGGATAAAGTTGGCGGTACAAAGCTGTGCGAAATCAGCGGAGGCTTCCGCGCCCTCTCTGGCCGGAGTCCCGGTGTAGAGGACGATCTCACACACCGCCTTGCCCGCAGCCGCTGTCATCTGCTCTGTAACATCCGCTGTCACGGTTTTGCCGTTGATCAGCGCATCATAGGAGAAGCCGTTCCCATCCGGTTTGGTTCCTCGGATTTCTGCCTTGGTGCCGGTCGGCAGGATCAAGTCTCCCGCTGTCGCGATCAGGTTAAACAGGAGCGTCCGGCTCCCGGTATCGTACTGGCTCACATGGATCACCGGGGCAATGCCGCCCGGAGATACATCCAGTTCTGTCTGTGTCGTGATCATTCTGTATTTTCTCCTTCCTCACCACCCGGTGTTTCTTCTTCCGGATCTGGCGTTACGGCTGTTATGATTCCTGCCCGAACAGTCACCGTCGCACCATCCACGTGGTAGGTGCCGGTGTAGCCGTCCCCGGAACTTAACTCTTCTGCAGTAAAGGACTGTACGGTTATCTTTTCTGCTGTCAGATCCGTGATTGTGATCTTCTTCCCGGCAAAAGCCCCAGTTGCCATGTTCCAGGTCACGTTACTTTGCTTATCGGACAGGACACCTTTTTTGATCAGCGCTGCATCGATGATCTCTTTCAAGATGCCTGCGTCCAGCTTCCCGTCCATGTCCAGCAAAACAGTAAAGGCACCGCTGTACCCGGCTTTGGATACAGAGATGCCGTCTTTATCAATCTTTATGATCTTCTTTGCGGTTTTGATATCCGCCGTGTCCATCGAGAGGATCTCCACCGGCTGACCTTTCGCGTTCGTGTTGATCACGATGTTGCCGCCGGTGCTCCCGGAGAGGATGTTGGTCGCCAATGAAATCGCCTGCGAGACCGATGCGTTTGTCGGCACTTCCTTTTTGATCTCTTCTGAGATCTGCCGGATGGAATCCCCGAGGGAAGTCTTCACCTCTCCGATGGTCATTTTTTCATATCGCTCCAAGATCACATCGTAGGTGATAGAGACGATCTTTGCTTTATTCTCGATGCCGAGGCCCTTGTGATAGACCGTCACAGTATCGCAGAGTTTCAGCTTCTGCAGCGGTGCCCAGTTCTTATATTCTTCCGTCTGCCAGAGGGCCACGAAGGACACATCGATACTTGCCGGGATACCGTCCGCAGCGTTCGCTTTCACATAAGACTGTGCCCGGGATCGAAGCTGCTCTTCTGTCGGCTGCTCCTGAAAGGCGGAGGAAAAATCCACCGGGACGACCATCTTATAGACGTAATCGCTCACAAAATCGGAGTAGATGGCCTTCTCCGGCAGCGTCACCAGCACAGCCTGCTCTGCCTCGTCGGTTCCGGCCCAGTACGGTAGGATTCCTGTCCAGATATTACTGGTATCGGTCGTCTTTTTCACATCGGTCATGTTCTTGCCGTAGCGGATCATAACAGCCTGATCACTCCCGCGATGGGAATGAAACTTAACCGTAAACTTATCCCACTCATACTCTCCCGGGCCATAGATATCGAGGATTGATCCGGATACTCCGCCGAGCAGTGATCGGAAGGAGGACGGCACATCCACAGAAAAATGCGCCTCCAACAGCTTGTCTGTCCAGATGGTAAAGGGACAATCGCCGACGGAATGACTGATCATTCCCGCCAGCGCCTCCGCACAGGTATCCGCTGCAAAGGGCATAACAGCCACCTTTGATAACTGGTAGCTGATATGCCGGGCGGATACGGTCACAATCCCGTTCATGGGCCGGGTGATCTTATAGATCCGGAAGGGCTGCACATCGTCGGAGTCATCGTGCCTCGCCGCGATGATCCGCTCTTCCACGATCTCTTTATAATGCCGCCCGGTGATGGGATACTGCATTTCCAGTTCATACTGGCCGTTGCGTTCCTCTGTTACCAGACATTTCGTTGCTTCTGCGAGGCGGCCCAGACCGTTCGATTTAAACTGCGTCTCGCCTGCAGGATATAAAATCGGCTTCATAGGCACCACCACCTTGGTACCAGTTCGACCCGGGTGATCCCGGAGCCAAACGTGATGCTCGTGCTCCCCGGCGGCAGGATCGGGAAATCCCCGTTGGAGAGCTCGATGCAGCCGTTCAGGTTGATGGTATCCCGAAAGGCATCCTCCAGCTCACAGTCAAGGTCGATAAAAGAGTCATTCTCCGTGACCGTCACCTGCTCCTCCCCAATGGTGAGCTTTCCCTGCCCGTAGATCCGCAGCAGCGGCTTTGCATCATACATCGTGGGGTTAAAGACTGTACCGGAGCCGGTCAGCACCTGCTGCCGCTCCCCAGATTTTAAGTACTGCTGCGGCATGCAGGAGAAAGTCAGGTCAAACGTCCCAGAAAAGTTCTGGAACCCCATCTTCGGGCTGATCTCCTTATCCAGCACTGCCATCCTGTAATATTCCCCGTGATAGGAATCTTCCAGCCTGTGATACCCGGGCTCTTTCAGAAGGAAGTTCATAAAGGCTGTAAAGTTCGTATCAAAGTTCCGCTTGATGCCGACGTGGTAAGTGATCTCCACGTTGTTATATCGGTGATTCGAAAGCAGCAGGTCACCATTCCTGCCCGGGATCTGCATCCGCTCCACATCCGGCATGGGCTTACCCCAGGTATCCTCTCCGGAGAGGACAAGGTTAAAATCGGCAGAGCTTCTGCCGTTATAGATGAATTTATGCATTGCCCCCTCCTTATGAGAATGCTGCGGCCCGACGGGCCACGTTCATGTTGATGCGCTCCTCAATCTCATCGGCAAGCTCTGAGATATCCTGTCCCGGCTGGCTGTAGACATTGACCGTCACGCCGCCATAGTAGATATTCATGGCCTGTTCCACAGACCCGACCGCCTGCCGGATCATGTCCATAAGGCTGTGCGTTCCGACCACTGTTTCGCTCCCGGCTTCCCCCGCCCCAAGGAGCTGTCCGTTCATCGCACCAAAGATTGTCGGATTGTTCAGGATCATACCGCCGTCCATAGCCTTCTTGTACCAGTCGATGGTAAAGTACGGGATCGACAGGATTCCGCCTACACTCTGCCACGTCCAGTTAAAGTGGGGCATCTTCGGTTTCGGAAAGCTCCAGCTGAAATTGAACAGGCCCTTGATTCGGTCAATGGCATTACCGATGGTGGTCTTTGCCGTTTCAATCGGGGAAGTCATCGCAGTTTTAATATTGCTCCAGACATTGGAGGCCGTGGTCTTGATCCCATCGAATACACCGGAAACCTTGGTCTTGATCCCATCGACGATTGTACCGATGCTGGTCTTCATGCCCTCCCATGCGGTCGAGGCAGCCGACTTGATATTCGTCATCGTCGTAGAGAGCGAAGTCTTTATACTGTTCCATGTGATTGTGACACCGGTTTTAATGTTCGTGCCGATGTTGCTGACGGTCGTTTTGATCCCCTCCCATATGTTGGAGAAGGTAGATTTGATCGACGTCAGCGTTGTGGAAAAGAAGATTTTGATCCCGTTCCACACAGTGGTCGCCGTAGTCTTGATCCCATTCAGCGTCGTCGTGAAGAATGTTTTGATCGCATTCCACACGGTCGTTGCCGTCGTCTTGATCGTATTCCAGACAGCCGTAACCGCTGTTTTTATCGCATCCCACACGGTAGAGAATGTGGTCTTGATCGCCGTCAATGTCGTTGTAAAGAAAGTTTTGATTCCATTCCAGACGGTTTCCGCAGTGGTTTTGATCGCATTCCAAATCGTGGTGATCGCCAGCTGTATCGCTGAAAGCACCGTGGTAACCACCGTTTTTATCCCGTTCCATACAGTATCAAATGTCGTTTTGATGCCGGTAAGAACAGTCGTGAAAAATGTCTTTATGGCATTCCATATCGTACTGATCGTCGTCTGGATCGCGGTGATTACCGTGGTGACCGTGGTCTTGATCGCCGTCCAGATATTCACAAAGAAATCGCGGATGGCTGTCAGTACAGTCGTGACCGTCGTTTTGATCGCCGTCAGGGTATTGGAGAAAAACGTCTTGATTCCGTTCCATATGGTCTCGAAGAATGATTTGATATTTCCCCACACCGTCTCCCAGTTCGTGCCAAACCAGCCAAGCACCGTATTCGCGATGCCCTTGATCATGTTCAGGACGGACTCGAAAATTCCCTTGATCCCGTTCCAGATGGAGGAGAAAATCTCCTTCACCCCTGTCCAGACTATATCCCAGTCGCCGGTAAAAATCCCGGCAAAGACATCAAACAGGCCGGTCAGGACGCCAAGCACTGTCTCTAACACATTTGCGATGATCTCAAAAGCGGCGATAAATACCGGGGCCAGCAGGTTGCAGAAGCCGTCCCAGATCTTCTTTATGGTCTCTGTGATCTTACCGAAATCAATGCCCAGCGCATCAAGGCGCTCCTTGATTCCCTCCACAAAACCGGAGAAGACTTCCTTCACCCGGTTCCAGATGGCGGTCACTTTTTCCCGGAACTCTTCATTCGTCTGCCACAGATGGACAAACGCCGCGACCAGCACCGCTACTGCTGCGATCACAAGGCCAATCGGCGATGTTAAAAAGCCGATCACCTTGGAAAGAATCCCGGTGACACCACCAAGGCCCTGCATCTTTGTGCCAAGGGCAATGATCCCCTTCCCGAGGGAGGCAAAGCCCTGCATGGCTGATCCGACCGTGCTGATCGTCTTCCCCAGAATCAGAAGAAGCGGCCCGATCGCCGCCACCAGTGCCAGTACTTTGATGATCGCTTCCCGCTGGGAATCACTCATGGAGTTGAGTTTATCGACAAAGCCCTGTACCGCCGCGACCACCTTCCGAATGATCGGCATGAGCAGGTCACCAAAGGAAATGGCAAGCTCCTCCAACTGGGATTTCAGGATTGTCAGCTGCCCGGATAAGTTATCCTGCATGATCTCCGCCATGGACTGCGCAGATCCGTCACAGTTATCGATCGCACCGGTCAGCTTATTGAAATCCTCATCCGAAGCATTGATGATAGAAAGCCAGCCTGCCATGGAGTTTTTCCCGAAGATCGCAGAGGCCGCAGCTGCCTGCTCCGATTCAGACAGACCGCCCATCTTCTCTCTAAGGGAGATCATGGTCTCCCGCAGGTTAATGGAGCCGTCATCATTTTCCACGAGAGCGATGTTATAGCGATCCATGTAGGTCTGCATTTGCTTCGTAGGCTTGGCCAGATTGGTAAGTCCGGTACGGAGCGAGGTGCCCGCCTGCGATGCCTTGATACCGGCGTTTGCCATCAGGCCCAGTGCCACAGAGGTATCCTCTGCGCTGATACCCAAAGAACCTGCCACCGGGGCCGCATACTTAAACGACTCGCCCAGCATGGAAACGTTCGTGTTCGCGTTCGTGCTGGCGGCAGCAAGGATATCCGCGAAGTGGCCGGAGTCTTTTGCCGACAGACCGAAGGCAGTCAGGGCGTCTGTTACGATATCCGATGTCGTACCCAGATCCTCCCCGGATGCGGCAGCCAGGTTCATAATACCTTCGACACCTTCCAGCATGTCTCCGGTCTTCCATCCGGCCATCGCCATGTACTCGAAGGCTTCCCCGGCTTCGGATGCAGAGAATTTCGTCTTTGCACCCATCTCCCGGGCCTTGGCACGAAGGTCGTCAAATTCCTCACCGGTCGCGCCGGAGATCGCCTGCACCTTGCTCATCTGGGCATCGAAATCTGCTGTCGTTTTCACTGCGGCAGCGCCAAGCCCTACAATCGGAGCCGTCACCTTCATGGTCAGGTCTTTCCCGACGCCTGCAATCTTATCGCCGGTCTCCTTGAATTTCTTCCCGGTCTCATCGATCTTTTCGAGCTTTGCATAGGTAGTGGAGACCTGGGATTCCAGCTGCTTTAAAGCCTGCTCGGTCTCTTCGATCTCCCGCTGCAGGGCGTCGTATTTGTCCTGACCAAGGGTTCCTTCTTCCAGCTGTTTCTTTGCCTGCTCCTGTGCGGTCTTTAAGGATTCCAGCTTATCCTTAGTGGCCCCGATGGCATCCTTTAGGAGGCGCTGTTTCTGGGAGAGCAGTTCCGTATTGGACGGATCAAGCTTTAAGAGCTTCTGCACATCTTTCAGCTGGGTCTGGGTATTTTTGATGGTGGTATTGACATCTTTCAGGGCCTTATCAAGCCCGGTGGTCGAGCCATCAATCTCAACCGTGATTCCCTTGATCCGGTTTGCCATCGCCCATGCGCCTCCTTTCCCTCGTTATTTCTGCAAAAGCAAAGGAGCCAGAGGATGGTCTTTGCCAAGCTCCCGGCTCCTTTTCACATTTGTTTCCTTCAGTTTTTGCACCCGCCTGTGGAATGCTTCCGTGCAGCGTCCCTTCTTCAGGCGGGCAGCCATCTTTGTGTAATCATCGATTCGTTTCCGGAGCGCCTTATCGGTCGTACTGATCCGGTAGGCTTCCCCGCAGTCCGGGCATTCATAATAGGTGTGCTCGATCTCCCCATCCCGGATCGTCTTCCACTCCGGATTTGGGATCACGGCTCCGCATTTATCACAAATGATCTCCATGTTCATTCTCCATCTTCTAACAG
>JAFTPT010000030.1 GCA_017463155.1 Blautia sp. | reverse complement strand
GCCGGAATTGCGAGAGTTGCGAAGCAACGGAGCAATTCGAAAGCTTAAGGCTCCGTCCGTACGGAAGGCGGGCAGGGCGGCGAAGCCGGAATTGCGAGAGTTGCGAAGCAACGGAGCAATTCGAAAGCTTAAGGCTCCGTCTACAGCTTTTGCATTTTTTCTATTCTTTTAGAATTTCCCTGACAGCGGAGATTCAGGGCACTTGAGTTTGTTCTGACAAAATAACCGATCTTTATCTTGTCAATGACAGGATCTATGTAGTATAATATGTCAGAATATGCGGGCATACCAGGCGTGGTATGCCCTGCATCAAATTTTTATAAGGAGGCACACGCGACATGCCGTTTAATCAGAAACCACAGAAATTCAATGCAAAGATTAACACAGTTACGATCGGCAGCGGTGACAAGACGGTAACACTGGGCGGAAACAGCACTTTCCCGTTTTACACCTTTGATGCTCCGACGGCAAATGCCCCGAAGGTCGGTATCGAGATTTCTGATCTTGGGCTGGATGCATTTGCTCCGGGAGTGAAAGCATTCTACGAGGGTGCTTCCACCATGGCTGAGATCGCACAGAAGGCCGCTTCCGTCGAGGGAGCCGATTTCCTGGCGCTGAACCTGGAAGGTGGAGATCCCAACGGCACCAACAAGTCCGTTGACGAGCTGATCGCAATCGTGAAGGAAGTAGCAGGCGCAGTCGACTGCCCGCTGGTAGTCGAGGGCTGCAAGAATGTGGAGAAGGATGCGGAGCTTCTTCCCAAGGTAGCAGAGGCACTGCAGGGACGCAACGTCCTTGTTATGTCCGAAAAAGAAGAAAACTACAAGGCAATCGGTGCAGCAGCAGGCCTTGCATACGACCAGGTCGTAGGCGCGGAGTCCGCTGTTGATATCAACCTTGCCAAGCAGCTGAACGTTGTAACGACCCAGCTGGGCGTAAACGCGCAGAAGATCGTTATGAACGTCGGATCCGCAGCTGCCGGATATGGATATGAATATGTAGTATCCACGATGGACCGTATCAAAGGTGCAGCACTTGGCCAGAGTGACAACATGCTGCAGATGCCTATCATTACACCGGTCTCCGCGGAGACCTGGGGCGTGAAGGAAGCCACCGCTTCCGAAGCAGATATGCCTGAGTGGGGACCCGAGGATGAGAGAGGGATCGATATGGAGATCATGACCGCCGCAGCAGACCTTGCGGCCGGTTCTGACGCAGTTATCCTGAGACATCCGAAGTCTGTTGAGACGATCTCCAAAATGATCGCCGCACTTGTGTAATCGTATAGGAGGAAAAAGATATGGCACTGAATGGTATTCAGATCTTTAAATTGACACCCAAGAAAAACTGTAAAGAGTGCGGATGCCCGACCTGTATGGCTTTCTCCATGAAGGTTGCACAGGGCGCAATGCAGATCGAGCAGTGTCCGCATATGTCCGCAGACGCGATCGCACAGCTGTCCGCAGCGACCGCTCCGCCCATGAAGACGATCAAATTCGGTACCGGCGACCAGGAATTCACTCTTGGCGGCGAGACCGTTCTTTTCCGTCATGAGAAGACCTTCGTCAGCAAACCCAGATATGCAGTCGCTCTTTGCACCGACATGGATGATGCCACGGTAGAAGAGAAGCTCGCCATGATCCCGAAGGTCGACTATGAGCGTATCGGTGAGAGAATGTATGCCGAGGTCGTTTATGTGAACTGTGGCGAAGGCGCTGACGCTGACAAGTATACCGCACTGGTCAAGAAGGCTGCGGGCCTTGGCAGGTCCATGGTACTTGGCTGCTCCGATCCCGAGATCGCGAAGGCTGCTCTTGCTGAAGTCAAGGACAGCAAGCCGATCCTGAACGGCGCGAATGCATCCAACTATGAAGCCATGAGTGCTGTTGCCAAGGAAGCAGGCGTCGTGCTCGGCGTATCCGGCAAAGACCTGAACGAGCTGTATGATACCGTTGCCGCTCTTGAGAAGCTTGACAACAAGGAACTGGTCCTCGATGTGACCGGCGCTGATATCAAAGAGACCTTTGCCAACGCCGTACTTGTACGCCGTGCCGCTCTGAAGGATGAGGACAGGACTTTCGGTTATCCGTCCATCGTCAATACGGTCAGAGTCGCAAAAGGCGATCTGCATATGCAGGCGGCTCTGGCAGCTCTGTTCACCATGAAATACGGTTCCATCATCGTCATGGAACAGTTGACCTATGCAGAAGGACTTCCGCTCTTCGGTCTGCGTCAGAACGTTTACACAGACCCGCAGAAGCCGATGAAGGTCGAGCCGGGCATCTACCCGCTGAACGGTGCGGATGAGAATTCTCTGTGCGTCACGACCGTTGACTTCGCCCTGACCTACTTCGTTGTCAACGGCGAGCTGGAGCGTTCCGGTGTGCCGCTTAACTTCATCATCAACGATGCGGGCGGACTTTCCGTTCTTACCTCCTGGGCTGCAGGCAAGTTCTCCAGCACCAGCATCTCCACCTTTATCAAGGAGGAGATCGAGCCGAAGATCAAGTGCAGAAAGCTCGTCATCCCCGGCAAGGTCGCCGTTCTGAAGGGCGATCTGGAAGCCAAGCTTCCGGGCTGGGAGATCATCGTAGGACCGAGAGAAGCCGTTCAGCTTGTGAAGTTCCTGAAGGATATGCAGGCCTGATCAGTTCCTGCATGAAACAATAATAAAAAAAGGAGATTACGAGACATGGCAAAATTTATTACAATTGGAGAGAGACTTTCCACAACTGCACCGGCAGTGAACAAAGCCTTCACAGCCAGAGATCCTGAGCCGATCCTTGCAAGAGCAGCTGAGCAGCTCAAAGCCGGCGCTACCTACCTTGACGTAAACATCGGACCCGCCGAGAGCGATGGCGAAGATCTGATGAAGTGGGCAGTACAGCTCCTTCAGTCGAACTTTGACAATGTTCCGCTGGCACTCGATACCACCAACAAGAAGGCAATCGAGGCCGGTATCTCCGTATATAACAGAGAAAAGGGCAAACCGATCGTCAACTCCGCAAACGCCAGCGACCGTATCGAGAACATCGACCTTGCGGCTGCCAATGACGCTATCGTCATCGCGCTTTGCCAGGCAGAGGGCGTCGCTTCCGACAACGACGAGCGTATGATGCATTGCCAGAACATGCTGGAAAGAGGCATGGGCCTTGGCATGGAGCCCACCGATCTGTGGTTTGACCCGCTTTTCCTGGTCGTAAAAGGCATGCAGGACAAGCAGATGGAAGTTCTTGAGTGCATCAAGCTGTTCTCCGAGATGGGACTTAACTCCACCGGCGGACTTTCCAACAACAGCAACGGTATGCCGAAGAACATCCGCCCGATCATGGATTCCGCCCTTGTTGCCATGTGCATGATGCAGGGCCTTACCTCCGCGATCGTGAACCCCAACGACAGAAGACTGATGGAGACCATCAAGTCCTGTGACGTATTCAAGAACAATACGCTGTACGCAGATTCCTATCTTGATCTGTAATATGCATGCAGGGAATGTCTGAAGTGTGTTCCCCATGGATGTAAGCACTGAAAGGGCTGGAGGCTTCGGCCTCCGGCCTTTTTCCATTCGTTATACAGTTGAGAAAGGTGGTTTCCCAATGTTTAAGGTAACCTTTTCATTTGAAGATGGCAGTCAGGTAGAGACATATGCCAATGCGGGGGATAATCTTCTGGAGGTCGCGCGCGGCGCGAATGTTGCGATCGATGCGCCGTGCTCCGGAAACGCATCCTGCGGAAAATGCCGGGTTCAGCTGAGGGACGGAGAACTGGATTCCAAAAAGACGCTTCACATCACCGAGGAGGAGTATGCGGCGGGCTGGAGACTGGCCTGCGTGAGCCTCGTCTCGGGGGACGTCAACGTGCTCGTGCCGGACATTTCTTCGGCCTACAAGAGCCGGATGAAGGTGGCGGACCTGAGTTCTCCGGAGGAAATTGCCATTTTTGAGAATGCCAAGAGGGAAATTACGCTGGCCGGGATCGAACTACGGAATTCTCTTGACGTGGTGGAAGTCGATATGGAGGAACCATCCCTGGACGACACCATGCCGGATAATGAAAGACTCACACGGGCACTCAGGAAGTTTATGAATCTTGACAGAGTCCGTGTTCCCTATGCCGTGCTCCGGAAGCTTCCGGACGTATTGCGCGACAATCACTTCAAGGTAAAATGCGTACTCAGGGCCACTCCGAACGATATGTTTGTCTACGATGTGTTCGGGGCCGATACGGATGTGGTGATCGGCGGCCTTGCGATCGATATCGGAACGACGACGGTCTCAGCCGTGCTGATCAATATGGAGACCGGCGAGATCCTTGCCAAGGGTTCGTCCGGAAACGGGCAGATCCGTTTCGGCGCGGATGTCATCAACCGGATCATCGAGTCCCGACGGCCCGGAGGCGTCCGCAAGCTGCAGGATGCCATCATCAAGGAGACGATCAACCCGATCATCCATGAAATGTGCAAGAGCGCCCGGATCAACCGGAACCAGATCTACCGGATGTGTGTCGCTTCCAACACGACCATGAATCATCTGTTCGCCGGGATCAATGCGGATCCGCTGCGTATGGAACCGTATATCCCCGCGTTTTTCAAGACCAATTCACTCTTTGCGGGCGAGCTTGGGATCGATATCAACAAGGATGCTCACATCATCATCGCGCCGAACATCGGCAGCTATGTGGGCGGAGATATCACCGCCGGAACCCTGGTCAGCATGATCTGGAACAGGCCTGAATTCTCCCTGTTCATCGACCTTGGTACCAACGGTGAGCTGGTATTCGGAAACAGTGATTTTATGATGAGCTGTGCCTGCTCGGCGGGACCCGCTTTTGAAGGCGGCGACATCAGCTGCGGCATGCGCGCTACGGATGGCGCGATCGAAGCCTGCACCATCGACAAGGAGACGATGGAGCCTACCTATAAGGTGGTCGGAGAGCCCGGGACAAAGCCGGTGGGACTCTGCGGTTCCGGCCTGATCGACGTGATCAGCGAGCTCTTCATGACCGGGATCATCAACCCCAAGGGCAAGTTTGTCCGTGAGGGCAAGCGGGTGCGCCACGACAAGTACGGCATGGGCAGCTACGTGATCGCCTTTGAAGAGGAAGCCGCGTCCGTCAAGGACGTGGAGATCACCGAGGTGGATATCGATAACTTTATCCGTGCCAAAGGCGCGATCTTCTCCGCGATCAGGACCATGCTGAGTTCTCTGGATTTCGATGTCTCGATGATCGACGACGTCTACGTGGCAGGCGGGATCGGCAGTGGCATCAACATGCAGAACGCGGTCTACATCGGCATGTTCCCGGACATCCCGCTCGAGAAATTCCACTACATCGGGAACTCTTCGCTTAGCGGCGCGTATCTGATGCTTCTGTCCACGCCCGCCGAGAAGAAGACCTATGAGCTGGCCCAGAACATGACGTATCTGGAGCTCTCCACGGTGCCGACCTACATGGACGAATTCGTCGGGGCCTGCTTCCTTCCGCACACGGACACCACCATGTTCCCGCGGGTGGAAAAGGAACTTGCGTCCCGTCAGTGACGGGCGGCGCCTGATAGATACAGAGGTATTACATGAACAAACTGGAATATGACAAGGACAGTCTGACAAAGCAGCCCTGGGAGCATTATCTGAAGCAGTATGCCGGGACCGATCCCCGTTCGATCAGCGAGCGGCTGGGTCTTCCCTATGACGAAGAAACACATACGCTGACGGTTTGGTTTCTGGGCAGCACCTACCGGGTCACGCATCCGGATTTTGCCGTGGAGCATCTTCCCGACGAGCAGGGGTATTACCCGCTGGAGGAGATGATCAAGGCAAAGATCCTGACCCTCCGGTACCTGCTGAACGGCACAAACGCCGAGAGCAGCGGGACCTTCAGGACGTACCGGGAAATGCCCTGGGGAGAAGTGTATCTCCGGCAGTTCGACGGGCGCTGCATCAAAAGACTGGCCTTTACCTACGGAAACAGGCTCGCGGATTTTGCGAAGATCATGGATCATCTGCACGCGGAGAGGATCAGCCAGGGGGATATGAGCTACGAGCTTTCGATCTATCCGGGCTACCGTGTCCGCATGATCCTCTGGGAGGGGGATGAGGAATTTCCGCCTTCGTCCCAGTTCCTGTTTTCGGATAACTTTCCGTTATCCTTTGAGGCGGAAGACATCGCCCAGATGGGGGACGTCCTCATCGGGTCTCTTAAATCATTTCAAACTAATCGAGGTTAAACAGAATGGGATTTTCAACGAGTACTTGTACGGAATTTGTTGAAGTGCTGGCCTCCAAGGCACCGGTTCCCGGAGGCGGAGGAGCCTCCGCACTGGTCGGAGCGGTCGGTACGGCGCTTGGCAATATGGTGGGCAGCCTCACGGTCGGCAAAAAGAAATATGCCGATGTCGAGGAAGAGATGTATGAACTGAAGGCAAAATGCGACGGGCTGCAGAGGGATTTTCTGCGTCTGATCGAGCGTGACGCCGAGGTGTTTGAGCCTCTTTCCAGGGCGTACGGTATGCCCCGGGAGACGGAGGAGCAGAAAGCAGAAAAGGCCAGGGTCATGGAGATCGTCCTGAAGGACGCGTGCTCCGTGCCGATGGAGATCATGGAAAAATGCTGTGAGGCGATCGACATCATCGTAGAATTTGCAGCGAAGGGTTCAGCGCTTGCCATCAGCGACGCCGGAGTCGCCGCGGCCTTTTGTAAGGCAGCCCTGAAGGGCGCCAGCCTGAACGTCTACATCAATACCAAATCCATGACGGACCGTCCCTATGCCGAGGAACTGAACCGGAGAGCAGACGCGATGCTTGAAAAGTATACAAAGATCGCAGACGAGACCTTTGACAAGGTGCTTGCCCGTCTGAAATAACAGGAGGAAAATATGGCCAGACAATTACTTGGAAAAGAAGTCAACGCTTCACTCAATGAGAGGATCAAGGCCAATGTGCAGATGCTGAAGGACAAAGGCATCACACCGACACTCGGCATTATCCGCGTCGGCGAGAATCCCAGCGATATATCCTACGAAAAAGGCGCGACCAAGCGCTGTGAGACACTGGGTGTTTCCTGCGAGAAGATCCTTCTTCCGGAGAACGTATCCCAGGAGGAGCTCCTTGCCGTCATCGACAAGGTCAACAAGAACGACGCGATCCATGGCGTCCTTCTGTTCCGGCCCCTGCCAAAGCATCTTGACCAGGCCGTGATCGAAAATGCCCTGGCACCGGAAAAGGATGTGGACTGCATGACGGACCTTTCCATGTCCGGCGTCTTTACGGGCAAACAGATCGGATTTCCGCCCTGTACGCCGCAGGCCTGCATGGAGATCCTGGATCATTACGGCATCGACTGCACCGGCAAAAAGGCCGTCGTGATCGGCCGCAGCCTGGTCGTCGGCAAACCGGCCGCCATGATGCTCATCAAGAAGAACGCGACGGTGACCATCTGCCACACCAGAACGGTGGACATGCCGTCCGTCACGCGTGAGGCGGACATCCTCATCGTAGCCGCCGGAAGAGCCGGCGTCGTCGGCGCGGAATATGTCCGTGAAGGCCAGATCATCATCGATGTAGGCATCAATGTCAACGAAGAAGGCAAGCTCTGCGGCGATGTGGCTTACGACGCCGTTGAACCGATCGTGGATTCCATCACACCGGTGCCCGGCGGCGTCGGTTCCGTGACGACCTCTGTCCTGGTCGGCCACGTCGTGGAAGCAGCCATGCGGAGGAATGCCTGAATCATTTCAGAACGTATAAAAGTGTCCCGCGATGCGGGGCACTTTTTTCGTCCATTTCTTCGGCATTTTTTCGTCCATCTTCGCGGCAGTGATTGACGAACAAGTGCTTTTTAGGTACAATGAGGGGTGGTGACACATGTTCACCCGAGGAGGATCATTATGGAAGAAAACAGACGCGTCAACATGAACCGGCAGACCAATCTCCTTCAGCTTGAGGAGCATATGTATCCGCTGGTCGATGTCGCAACACCGAACGTATTCCGAAACCTGTTTCCCTATTCCGAGGTTCCGAAGATCGCCTTCAACGACAGGATCGTGCCGCATCATATGCCGCAGGACATCTGGATCACGGATACGACCTTCCGTGACGGACAGCAGTCGAGGGCACCGTATACGACGGAACAGATCGTCAGGATCTACGACTATCTCCATAAGCTTGGAGGCCCGAACGGAAAGATCCGCCAGTCCGAATTTTTCCTCTACAGCAAAAAAGACCGGGATGCCGTCGAAAAATGCATGGAGCGCGGCTATGAATTCCCGGAGGTCACGAGCTGGATCAGGGCCAGCAAGGCGGATTTCCAGCTGGTCAAGGATATGGGCATGCAGGAGACCGGTATTCTGGTCAGCTGCTCGGATTATCATATTTTCTACAAGATGAAGATGACCCGCCGCGAGGCGATGGAGCATTATCTCAGTATTGTCAAGGAATGCCTGGAGATCGGGGTGGCGGTCCGCTGCCATCTGGAGGATATCACCAGGGCCGATATCTACGGCTATGTCATTCCTTTCTGCCTCGAGCTCATGAAGCTTCGCCAGCAGTACGGGATCCCGATCAAGATCCGCTGCTGCGATACCATGGGCTACGGCGTCAACTATCCCGGCGCGGTGATCCCGCGGTCGGTGCCCGGCATCATCTATGGTATCATGACCCACGCCGGCGTGCCGTCGGAGCTGATCGAGTGGCACGGCCACAATGATTTTTACAAGGCTGTCAGCAATTCCACCACGGCCTGGCTCTACGGCGCCTGCGGCGTAAACACGTCGCTTTTCGGCATCGGCGAGAGGACGGGGAATACCCCGCTGGAGGCCATGGTGTTCGAGTACGCCCAGCTGAGAGGAAACCTGGGCGGCATGGACACAACGGTGATCACGGAGATCGCCGAGTATTACGAAAAAGAGATCGGATACAAGATCCCGGAACGGACGCCGTTCGTGGGACAGAACTTCAATGTGACCCGGGCCGGCATCCATGCGGACGGACTCCTTAAGAATGAAGAGATCTACAATATCTTTGATACGGATAAATTCCTGAACCGTCCTGTGGAGGTGGCTGTTTCCAATACCTCCGGCGCGGCGGGAATCGCCCACTGGCTCAACCGGCACTACCACCTGGAAGGTGATAACCAGATCGAAAAGAACTCCGAGCTGGTCAAGATGATGAAAGCCTGGGTGGATCAGCAGTACGAGGAAGGCCGTGTGACGGTGCTTTCGGCCAGAGAGCTGGAGGAGCTTGTCGACGAATGCTGTCAGCGCCTGGGAATTTCCCTTTGACCGGCAGCGCCCGGTGGATCACGGGCAGCTTCGGTGCCGTAGACAGCATAGTCCTTGCATCATGTGAAGAATGACAGGAGAGAACAATGAGCAAGATCGAAATGAAGACTCCGCTCGTGGAGATGGACGGAGATGAGATGACCAGGATCCTCTGGCAGATGATCAAGGAAGAACTCCTTCTTCCCTTTATCGATTTGAAGACAGAGTACTATGATCTTGGCCTTGCATACAGGAACGAGACCAACGACCAGGTGACCATCGACGCCGCGGAAGCGACCAAAAAGTACGGTGTTGCGGTCAAGTGCGCGACCATCACCCCCAACAAGGCCCGTATGTCCGAGTATGACCTGAAGGAGATGTACAAGAGCCCCAACGGGACGATCCGCGCGATCCTGGACGGAACCGTATTCCGCGCCCCGATCGTGGTGAAGGGGATCGAGCCCTGCGTGCGCAACTGGAAAAAGCCGATCACCCTGGCGCGTCATGCCTACGGGGATGTATACAAGAACACGGAGATGTATGTGGATACGCCCGGCGACGCCTACCTCGTCTTTAAAGGAGAGGATGGCTCCGTCCGGGAGGAGAAGATCCAGCACATGGCGGCTCCCGGCGTCCTGCAGGGCATGCACAACATGGACGCGTCGATCCGGAGCTTTGCGAGAAGCTGTTTTTCCTATGGCCTGGACACGCACCAGGACGTGTGGTTCGGCTCCAAGGATACGATCTCCAAGACCTATGACGGCAGATTTAAAGAAATCTTCCAGCAGGTATTCGAGGAGGAATATAAAGAAGAGTTCAACGAGGCCGGTCTTACCTATTTCTACAGCCTGATCGATGATATCGTTGCCCGCGTCATGAAGGCGGAGGGCGGCTTTATCTGGGCCTGCAAAAACTATGACGGGGATGTCATGAGCGACATGGTATCCTCCGCCTTCGGTTCCCTGGCCATGATGACCTCGGTGCTCGTATCGCCCCACGGCTACTATGAGTACGAGGCTGCCCACGGAACCGTACAGCGTCATTATTATAAACACCTGGCCGGTGAGGAGACCTCCACCAATTCGGTGGCGACGATCTTTGCCTGGACGGGAGCACTCAGAAAACGAGGAGAGCTTGACGCTCTTCCAAAGCTTTGCGCGTTTGCGGAAGCGCTCGAAGCGGCTGCGGTCAGTACGATCGAGAGTGGCAGAATGACGAAGGACCTTGCGCTCATCACGTCCCTCGCGGAACCGGAGGTGCTGAGCAGCAGAGAATTTATACTGGCAGTCAAGGAGAATATCCGGTTATCATGATCATTCAAAGTGTGCGCGGAGGTTTGAAGGATCTGTTGATCACTGCAAAGAGGGAGGCAGACTGATAATGCACATTTCCATGATTGGGATCGATCACAACAGAGCGCCGGTCGACGTGCGGGCGCTGTTTGCCTTTACACGGAAGCTTTCCGGGGAGGCTATGGAGCGATTAAAGGGATGTCCCGGGATCGATGGATGTGTGATCCTTTCTACCTGCAACCGGCTGGAAATATGGGCGAGTTCAAAGGACGGGGCGCCGGATCTGCTCGGGTGGCTCTGTGCCGACAAGGAAGTTGAGATAGAAAAATACCGGGATCTGTTCGTGTCCAGGGAGGACAAGGATGCTGTTGAGCATTTGTTTTACCTGACGAGCGGCCTGCGCTCCCAGATCATCGGGGAGGACCAGATCATCACCCAGGTGAAGGACGCCCTGACGGTAGCCAGGGAGCATTTTGCCACGGACAGTGTTATGGAGGTCCTTTTCCGCATGGCCGTAACAGCCGGCAAGAGGATCAAGACCGAGGTGACTTTTTCCCACGGGAGCCGGTCCGTGATCCATGATGCCATCGAAAAGCTTGACAGACAGGGCTTCTCCGTCAGGGGAAAGACCTGTATGGTCATCGGAAACGGTGAGATGGGCAAGGTGGCTTCCTCGGCGCTTCTCGATGAGGGGGCAGATGTCTCCGTGACCATCCGGCAGTACCGGAGCGGCATCGTGGACATTCCCTGGGGATGTAAGAGGATCAATTATACGGACCGTATGGAGCTGTTTCCACGCTGCGACCTGGTCGTCAGCGCGACGGCAAGTCCGAATTTCACGCTCCGGACGGAGCAGGTCGCGGATGCGACCCTTTTTAAGCCGGTCATCCTGATCGATCTGGCCGTGCCGAGGGATATTGAGCCTGAGGTTGGAAACCTCCCCGGGATCACCCTCTACGACATGGATTCCTTCGGGTCGGACCGTGTTCTGGAGGAGCAGCAGGGAAGTCTTGAACAGGCGGACGCCATCGTCCGGGAACAGATGGATGAGTTCTACGGATGGCTTGACGGACGGGATGTGATCCCCAGGCTTCAGAAGCTGCAGCAGGATGCGGTCGAGGACCTGTATGTCCGGATCGAGAAGACCTTCCGCAAGGCGGAAATACCGGATGAAGAGAGAGAAAAGCTCGAAAAGACCGTCCGGACGGCGGCCGGAAAGGTCATGAACAAGATGATGTTCGGCCTTCGGGACAACCTTTCTCCCGATGGCTTTATGAACTGTGTAAAGGGGTTGGAGATGCTTTATGAAGAATAAGCACTATTTTCCCATGTTTGTGGACCTGTCTGACAAGAATGTGGTCGTGATCGGCGGCGGAAGCGTTGCATCCCGCCGGATCAAAACCCTGCTTGCCTTTACCAGGAATATCACGGTCATCGCACCGCAGGTGGCACCGGAGGTCCAGGAGATGGCCAAGCTTGGCCAGATCCAGCTTGTCCAGCGGCCGGTAAAGCGTTCGGATTTTACCATGGCGTATATGGTCCTGGCAGCCACCAACGATCATAAGCTGAACGATGATATCTACCGGGTATGCAAGGAAGAAGGCATCTATGTCAATGTGTCCAGCGACCGGGACAAATGTGATTTTTATTTTCCGGGTGTATACATGAAGGAAAATGTGGTCGTGGGCGTCACCGCGAGCGGAACGGACCATTTTCTGGCGCGGCGCGTGCGTGAAGAAATCCAGAGAGGCCTTGACCGGGCACTGGAATACTAGAGGAGAAAACGGATGAAGAATGGAAAAGTCTGGCTGGTTGGCGCAGGTCCCGGGGACCTGGGCCTGATGACAGTAAAAGGAATGGAAGTACTTGCCGCTGCGGATGTGGTGGTCTATGACAGTCTGGTAGGGGACAGCATCCTGGGAAAGATCCCGGATACGGCCCGCCTGATCAATGTTGGCAAGAGGGCCAGCCATCACACCATGCCGCAGGACCAGATCAACGAGGTGCTGCTCGAACAGGCACAGAAGGGCTACAAGGTCGTACGCCTGAAGGGCGGAGATCCCTTCCTGTTCGGCCGCGGCGGTGAGGAGCTGGAGCTTCTCCTTCAGAACGGGATCGACTGCGAGGTCGTCCCGGGCGTGACGTCCGCTCTTTCGGTACCTGCCTACAACGGGATCCCGGTGACCCACAGGGATTACTGTTCTTCCATACATATCATCACCGGACACCGGCGCGCCGGAAAGGAATATGACATCGATTTTAAAGCGCTGACGGATACAAAGGGAACCCTGATCTTCCTGATGGGCGTAACGGCGCTTCTCGATATCTGTAAAGGCCTGCTGGACGCCGGCATGGATCCGGATATGCCGGCCGCACTTTTGTCCAAAGGGACGACGGCCGGACAGAGGAAGATCGTAGCCACGGTGTCGACCCTGGCCGATACGGTCGAAAAAGAAGGTGCCGTAACGCCGGCCATCATTGTGGTCGGAAAGGTCTGCACCCTGGCAGATGAGCTTTACTGGAGAAGCTGCCTTCCGCTTGCCGGCTGGAAGGTCCTGGTCACCAGGCCCAAGGCACATGCGTCGACGACCTCCCAGAAGCTCCGGGAGCTTGGCGCGGAGGTGCTGGAGCTTCCGTCCATTGCGACGCTTCCCATGCCGGACGGCAAAAAACAGAAGGAAGCCTACAAGAATCTTGCTGATTATCAGTGGATCGTTTTTACCAGCCCGACGGGCGTGGAGGTATTCTTTGACAAGCTGATCCGGGAAAAGCAGGACATCCGTTCTCTCGGGAATGCGAAGATCGCGGCGATCGGCGAGGGCACAGCCAGAAAGCTCCGGGAAAGAGGGCTGATCGCGGATCTGATGCCGGAGACCTACGACGGGGATTCCCTGGGAGAAGCACTGGCGAAGGTCCTGGCTTCGGGCGAGAAGGTCTTGATCCCCCGGGCCGAAAAGGGCAACGAAAACCTGGTCCGCCTGCTCAAGGAGGCCGGAGCGGAGGTTACCGATCTTCCGACCTACTGCACACGCTACGAAAAGAGCACCCTGATCGACGAACGCAGGGAATTCGAGGCCGGCGAGATCCAGTGCGCTGTCTTTACCAGCGCCTCCACGGTCAAGGGGTTTGCGGAAGGCGTGAAGGGGCTTGACTTCACGAAGGTCAAAGCCGCCTGCATCGGCCGGCAGACCAAAGCGGCTGCGGAGGCCCTGGGCATGAAAACATACATGGCCGAAAAGGCCACGATCGACAGCCTGGTGGAACTGGTGGTCCGCATGAAGAACGAGGAGAACAGCTGAGGAAGGAAGAAGATCCCATGACAAAGTCACAGAGTTTATTTGAGAGAGCTGTGCAGAGGATCCCCGGAGGCGTCAACAGCCCTGTGCGGGCCTATGGCTCCGTGGATGAGACACCGCGGTTCATCGACCGGGCGGACGGCTGCCAGATCTACGATGTTGACGGGAATGCCTACGTCGACTATATCGATTCCTGGGGACCGATGATCCTCGGCCACAATCATCCGCTGATCCGTGAGGCGGTCGTGAAGGCATCCGAAAAAGGGCTGAGCTTCGGCTGTGCTACGGAGCGGGAAGTCGAGATGGCAGAGTTTATCTGCGAAAGGATCCCCCATGTGGAGATGATCCGTATGGTCAATTCCGGTACGGAAGCCGTGATGAGCGCTCTCCGGCTGGCAAGGGGCTTTACGGGTAAGAGTAAGATCATCAAGTTCGCTGGCTGCTATCACGGCCATACGGACAGCATGCTGGTGAGTGCCGGCAGCGGCGTCATGACGAGCGGGGTGCCGGACAGCGCCGGTGTCCCGGAAGGCTGCACCAGAGATACGATGACGGCGGTCTACAATGATCTCAAGAGCGTGAAGGCACTGTTCGAGTCCGCACCCGGCGAGGTCGCGGCCGTGATCGTGGAGCCGGTCGCCGCCAACATGGGCGTTGTCCTGCCCGATAAGGACTTTCTGAAGGGGCTGCGGACGCTCTGTGACGAGAACAAGGCACTTCTGATCTTTGACGAGGTGATCACCGGCTTCCGGCTGGCTTTCGGCGGCGCGGCAGCATATTTCGGGATCACGCCCGACCTGGTGACCTATGGCAAGATCATCGGCGCCGGGATGCCTGTAGGCGCGTACGGTGGTAAAAAAGAGATCATGGACATGATCGCACCGGCCGGACCTGTCTACCAGGCCGGAACCTTAAGCGGCAACCCGATCGCCATGGCGGCGGGGCTTGCCCAGCTTACATATCTTTATGAGCATCCGGAAGTATACACGCATCTTACGGAGAAGGGACAGCTTCTGTTCGGGGGCATGCAGGATCTCCTGAAAAAGAACGGCCTGCCCTGGCAGCTGAATCATATCGCATCGCTTGGAAGCCTGTTCTTTACGGATCAGCCGGTCCGGGACTACACAAGCGCAAAAACATCCGACACCGCAAAGTTTTCCGATTATTTTGTCGGGATGCTCCGGAAAGGGATCCATCTGGCACCGTCCCAGTTTGAGGCGATGTTCCTGTCAGAAGCCCACACGGAGGATGTGATCGGGGAAACACTCGAAAAAGCAGGACAGGTTCTTTTGTCTTTGTAAAGGAGGATTCGTAATGGAAAAAAAGTATGTTGCGTATGTGGGTTCTTACACGCACGGATCCAGCAAGGGTGTGCAGGTGTTCGATGTCAATGTGGAGGAAGGGACCCTTACCAAGCGGAGCGAGGTAAGTGTGAGCAATGCCTCCCACACGGCTGTTTCCAAAAACGGCAAATATCTTTATTCCATCGAGGATGAGGGTGTGGCGGTCTTCCGCAGGGATGCGAACGGAGATCTGACCAGGATCAACAGCGTGGATATCGACGGAATGCGCGGCTGTTTCCTCGCCACGGATGTGGACGGGAAGTACCTGTATGTCGCAGGCTATCACGACGGCAAGGTGACCGTCGTGCATACACATAAGGACGGCCGGCTGGGAAGCCTGATGGACGGTGTGTTCCACAGCGGACTCGGAAGCGTGGCGGAGCGGAATTTCCGTCCCCATGTCAACTGTGTACGTCCGACCCCGGACAACAAATATCTCTGCGCCGTGGATAACGGAATCGACCAGGTCAAGGTCTACCGGATCAACAAGCGGAATCACAAGCTGGAGCTGGCCGACATCATCCGTTGCCGGAGAGAGAGCGGCCCCAGGATCATCCGCTTCAGCGCGGACGGACGGTTTGCCTACATCCTGTTCGAGCTGAGCAACCAGATCAAGGTGTATACCTATGACGGCAGCGGAAAGCAGCCCGAATTCGAGATGATCCAGGAGATCAGCACTTTGACCAAAGAGGATGACCCCGACGCGATCCACAATGCGGCGTCCGGACTTGCACTGGCACCGGACGGGAAGCATCTGTTCTGTACGACGGCCGGGGAGAACACGGTCTCCATGTTCGAGATCGATCCGGAGACCGGCCTGCTGACCAAAAAGTTCACCCTTCCGGTCAGCGGCGACTATCCGAAGGACCTTGTGATCTTCCCGGACAACATGCACATTGCGGTCGCAAACCACGCCAGCAACACACTCAACGTTTTCACGATCGACTATGAGAAGAATATCATGGTCATGAAGGGAAGGCCCATCGAGGTAGACAAGCCCAACAGCATCCACATCTGGGCGGTTCCGGATGATCCCGCGACCGAAGAAGAGGAAGATTGGGAAGAAGAATAAAGGGTGCAGGAAAGACAGGGGACGGTTCTTTGTCTTGTTTGACTCGTCAAACAAGACAAAGAACCGTCCCCTGTCTTTCTGTCTTTTCAGCGGTAGAATTCCCGTATCCTGTCGAGGCGTGACGTCATGTTCAGCAGAAGGGAATCAGCCAGGACAAGGGCAGCCATGGTCTCCACCACGACAACGGCCCTGGGCACGATCACGGGATCATGACGTCCTTCGATGGTCAGTGTACACGGCTCGCCGGTGTTTGAGACAGTCTGCTGGGGAAGGCTGATGGAGGGCGTTGGTTTTACATGTGCACGAAGAAGGATCGTGGAACCGTCACTGATGCCGCCCAGGATCCCGCCGGCATGGTTCGTAAGCTTTGTCACGGTACCGTCCTTCATGGCAAAGGCGTCGTTGTTTGAAGAGCCCTTTGCCTCGGACACGGCCGTCCCGTCGCCGATCTCCACCGCTTTTACGGCCCCGATGGACATGAGGGCCTGGGCGAACAGCGCGTCCAGTTTTCCGAAGACCGGATCTCCGATGCCGGCCGGGACTCCTTCGATCCGGCATTCGATGACGCCTCCCGTGCTGTCATGCTGCGCCATGCATTCTTCAAGATAGGCGGACGCCTTTTCTGCAGCTGATGCATCCGGCAGGCAGAAGGGATTCCTTGCGATCTCCTCCGGATCGAAGGAAGCAGCCCGCACGGGCCCGATCGAGCTGGCATAGGTGGTGAACCGGATGCCCAGCTCCGAAAGGAACCGGCAGGCAACGGCGCCGCCGGCCACGCGGGAGAGCGTCTCCCGGCCGGAGGACCGGCCTCCGCCGCGGTAATCCCGGAAGCCGTATTTCTGATCAAAAGTGTAATCGGCGTGTCCGGGACGATAGACGTCCTTGATCCGGCTGTAATCCGCGGACCGGTGGTCCTGGTTTTCGACCAGCATGGAGATCGGCGTGCCGGTGGTCTTTCCCTCAAAGACGCCCGACAGGATGCGAACCTGGTCTGATTCGTTCCTGGCCGTCACATAACGGCTTTTTCCGGGCTTTCTGCGGTCCAGGAAGACCTGGACGTCCTCGGTACTGATGGGCAGGCCTGCGGGGCAGCCGTCGACGACGACGCCAAGCGCCTCGCCGTGGGATTCCCCCCAGGTCGTAATGGTAAAACGGGTTCCAAAGGTTGATCGGCTCATGTAGTTCTCCATTCCGGCTGATGCATGTCGGCCATAAGCTTTATCTGCTGCATCCTGGCAGCACAGGTCTTTCGTTTTCTCTGACTATTATAGCGAAGTTGAGGAGCGCTGTAAAGTTGACAAAGGCTGACCTGATCATTATAATGGTAAAAACGATTTTTATCCGGAGGTATCGATGAATGAACTGGATCAATAAACTCGAACGTAGATTTGGCCGGTTTGCGATCCCGAATCTGACGCTGTATATGGTCGTCTGCTATGTGATCGGCTATTTTCTCTATATCATCAATCCGAGCATCCTGTCCATGCTCAACCTGAACGTGCTGCAGATCCTGCACGGGCAGATCTGGCGTCTTGTGACATGGATCATCTATCCCCCGCAGACCGGAAATGTCCTGCTGTTCGCCATCTCGGTCCTGTTCTTCTATTATCCGATCGGACAGGCTCTGGAGAGGGCATGGGGCTCCTTCCGGTATACGCTTTACATTTTCTCCGGCATGGTCTTTACGGTGATCGGCGCGTTCATCCTGTACTTCATAACCGGAGGCATCCTGGATTATTACGGATACAATGTGTTTACCACCTACTATGTCACCATGTCCGTTTTTCTGGCTTTTGCAACCATGTATTCGGACATGCAGGTGCTTCTTTGGTTTGTCATCCCGATCAAGGTCAAATGGATGGCGCTTGTGTATGCGGCGATCCTGGTCTATGACATGTTCCGCTATTTCAGGGCCGGCTTCTGGTACCTTTCCGTGCCGATCATCGCTTCCCTGCTCAATTTCCTGCTGTTCTTTCTGTCGACGCGGAATATACAGAGGTACAACCCGAAGGAAGTACGGCGCAGGCAGCAGTTCAAAAAGGCCATGGAGCCGCAGGGACGGGCTTCCGGCGGGACGATCACCAAGCACAAATGCGCGATCTGCGGCCGGACGGAGCTTGACGACCCGAATCTTGAATTCCGTTTCTGCTCCAAATGCAACGGAAACTACGAATACTGCCAGGATCATCTGTTTACTCATACACATGTGGAATAAGGATACGAAAGGATCAATACTGAAAAGAGGAAGACATTATGAAAAAAAGACCCTTTGTCACGCTGGAAAAACTGAAAGAGATCACCGCACAGTACCCGACCCCGTTTCATCTGTATGATGAGAAGGGAATCCGCGAGAACGCCAGGGCGTTAAAGGAAGCGTTTTCCTGGAATAAGGGCTTTCGCGAGTTTTTTGCGGTCAAGGCAACGCCGAATCCGTTCCTGATCGATATCCTGCGCGAGTATGACTGCGGCTGCGACTGTTCCTCGATGACGGAGCTGATGATGGCAAAGGCCTGCGGCTGTAAAGCGGGCGATGTGATGTTTTCCTCCAACGATACGCCGGCGGAGGAGTTCCGCTATGCGGATCAGATCGGCGGCATCATCAACCTCGATGACATCACCCATATTCCCTTTGTGGAGGAGGCGGTGGGATTCATCCCGAAGACCATCAGCTGCCGCTATAACCCGGGCGGTCTGTTCAAGATCAGCAATGACATCATGGACAACCCGGGCGACGCCAAATACGGCATGACCACGGAGCAGATCTTTGAGGCTTTCCGCATCCTCAAGGCAAAGGGAGCGGAGAATTTCGGTATTCATGCATTTCTCGCCAGCAACACCGTGACCAACGAATACTATCCGATGCTGGCGCGCGTCATGTTCGAACTGGCGGTCCGGCTGCAGGAGGAGACAGGCGCGCATATCGGCTTCGTCAATCTTTCCGGCGGCATCGGCATCCCCTACAGCCCGGATCAGGATCCCAACGATATCAAGGCGATCGGAGAGGGCGTCCGCAAGGTCTATGAGGAAGTCCTCGTGCCCCATGGAATGGGAGACGTGGCGATCTACACGGAGCTCGGACGTTTCATGATGGGGCCCTACGGGTGCCTTGTGACGACCGCGATCCACGAAAAGCACACCCACAAGGAATACATTGGTGTGGACGCCTGCGCCGTCAACCTGATGCGTCCGGCCATGTACGGCGCCTACCACCATATCACGGTGATGGGCAAGGAAAAGGAGCCCTGCAATCACATGTACGATGTGACGGGTTCCCTCTGCGAGAACAATGACAAGTTCGCGATCGACCGGTATCTCCCGAAGGTGGACATGGGCGATCTTCTGGTCATCCACGATACCGGCGCCCACGGCTTTTCCATGGGCTACAACTATAACGGCAAGCTGAAATCGGCCGAGATCCTCCTTAAAGAGGATGGCAGCTTCCGGCTGATCCGCCGTGCGGAGACAGCCAGAGACTACTTCGCGACCTTTGACTGTTTCCCGGAGGTGTTCGACAGCCTTCTTGCGGATGAAGGCTGAAAGACGCTGAAAGACGCAAGGCCCGGCATATAAAAAAGTGTCTTGCCTGCGGGACGCTTGTGCCGAAAAAACTTGCCAACGAATGCAATTTATGCTATGGTATATGGGTACGCTGAAATGCATAAGCCGTAGGGCAGCAGGTGCACGAGGCGTACCCTTCAAATGAAAAGCCCCAGTGGCGGAATTGGCAGACGCAGCAGACTCAAAATCTGCCGCTGGTGACAGTGTACCGGTTCGAGTCCGGTCTGGGGCAGTAGAAGAACCCGAAATCCCTTTGCTGGGCTTTCGGGCTTTTTTTGATTTTATAGGATAATACTCCGTACAACAAAATACGAATACGGGTTTGTGATTTCGGTATCGATACGGTATAATGACAATAAGGTCAGATGGTCACACTCCTTGTATATACCTGCATTTCCCGTTTTGGCCTGATGCGATAACAATGCAATCGTTTGCCCGGTAAACGGCAGGAGGTGTATGATGAAAAAGACTTTGGAAGATATTCAGGCTCTTATCAGGGAATACGGGATCCGGATCGTTGATTTTAAGCTGACGGACATTGACGGCCGCTGGCGTCATCTTTCGATCCCGGCTGAACGGCTGACGCAGAGCATCATGGAGAACGGCATCGGATTTGACGGGTCCAACTATGGGTACGCGCCTGTGGAAAACAGTGACATGGTCTTTGTCCCGGTCCTCGATTCCGCGGTCGTCGACAACTATATGGAGATCCCGACTCTTTCCATGATCGGGGATGTCCGTATCATTGACCTTCCCGAAAACCGTCCGTTTGACCAGTATCCCCGGAACGTGGCGATACGGGCCCTGGACTATATGAAGGAGCTTGGCATCGCGGATCAGATGCTCATCGGTCCGGAATATGAGTTTTACGTGTTTGACGAGACCGCCTACGACATCAGTCCGGATACGGTCGCTTCGTATGTCCATACCAGGCAGGCCCCCTGGGCAGCCGCTTCCGATGAGAACAACAACGGCTATCAGATCCCTCACGGGACGGGCTATCATACTTGTCTGCCCATGGATATCAGCAACGACCTGCGAAGCCGGATCTGCCTGACCATGGACGACTGGGGCATCCCCGTCAAGTATCATCATCATGAGGTCGGCGGCTGCGGTCAGATGGAGGTCGAGGTCGAACTGGGAGATATGCTTTCCCTGGCCGACGCCACGATGGCGGCCAAGTACATCATCCGGAATGAAGCGGTCTCAAACGGCGTCACAGCCACGTTTATGCCGAAGCCTCTGGCCGGGGAAGCCGGCAGCGGTATGCATGTGCACATGCTTCTCACGAAGGACGGCAAGCCTGTGTTCTATGATCCGGAAGGCTACGCCCAGCTGAGTAAAGAGGCCCACTGGTTCATCGGAGGCCTTTTAAGCCATGCAAGCTCCCTCTGCGCGATCACAAACCCGTCGACCAACTCCTACAAGAGACTGGTTCCGGGCTTTGAGGCACCGGTCACCATCGGCTACGCCATGGCGAACCGAAGCGCCGTCGTACGGATCCCTGCCTATGCAAAGACCCCGCTGACCAAGCGGTTTGAGCTCCGTAATCCGGATGCCACCTGCAATCCATACTACGCCTACGCCGCGATCCTGATGGCCGGGCTGGACGGAATTCAGAAGCAGATCGATCCCCATGCCAAGGGCTGGGGACCTTACGATTTCAATCTGTACGATCTGTCCGAGGAGGAAAAGAAAAAGATCTCCGGACTTCCCAAGTCCCTGTCGGAGGCGTTGGATGCACTGGAAGCGGATCACGAGTACCTCACGCAGGGAGGCGTGTTCCCGGAGCGTCTGCTTAAGCAGCATATCGCCAGAAAACGAAAAGATGCCGAAGAGATCAGCCGGATCCCGCATCCGGTGGAATTCTCCAAATACTATGATCTGTAAGAATGGACTGAAAAGAAGACACTATGAACATTATGACTTTGGAACACATCGGGATCACCCTGGGAGACAGGACGATCTTTACCGATGTTACGGCAGGGATCGAAGATCATGACCGGATCGGCGTGATCGGTGTCAACGGAACCGGTAAATCAACCATTCTCTCGATCCTGGCCGGTGTGAGACAGCCGGACCGGGGGACCGTCGTCACACGGAACGGACTCAGGATCTCGTATCTTTCGCAGGATCCGGTCTTTGATCCCGGGAAATCCGTGCTGGAAAACGCATGCGGCGCCATATCCGGAAAAGAAGCCCACTGGGATACGGAGGGAGAGGCGCGCTCGATGCTGCTGCGTCTGGGCATCACGGACCCGGACGCCCTTCCGGATACACTTTCCGGCGGACAGAAAAAGAGGGCTGCGCTTGCCGCAGCTCTTCTTACGCCCAGTGATCTCCTGGTCCTGGACGAGCCCACCAACCACCTGGATCATGAGATGATCGAATGGCTGCAGGAGAAGCTTGCCGCCTACCGCGGAGCGCTTCTTATGGTCACGCACGACCGGTTTTTTCTGGACGAGGTCGTGGATACCATCTGGGAGATCGACAAGGCTGACATTTTCCGATACAGCGGAAATTACGAAAAATACCTGGAAATGAAACAGGAGCGCCTGGATTTTGCCCGCGCCGCGGAGCGGAAAATGGCCGCCCTCTACAAGCAGGATCTGGCCTGGATGATGCGTGGGGCGAGGGCCCGTGCCACCAAGCAGAAGGCCCATATCCAGCGCTTTGAGGCTCTTCGCGACCGGGACAGGATCGTAGAGGAGCGGAACGTAGCCATCACCTCGCTCCCGTCACGGCTCGGGAACAAGATCATCGAGGCGGAGGGACTTTGTAAAGCCTACGGCAGCAAAGCCCTTTTCCGGGACTTTACATACACGTTTCTCCGGACGGACCGGATCGGGATCATCGGCCCCAACGGCTGCGGGAAATCCACGCTGATCCGCACGATCCTGGGTCTCGAGGAACCGGACAGCGGGTCTGTCTCGGTGGGACAGACCGTTGTGTTCGGCTATCTTGGGCAGGAGTATGTGCCGATCGATGAGAATCAGCGCGTGATCGACTACGTCCGCGACGGCGCCGAATTCATCCGCACCCCCGAAGGCCTTGTATCAGCCTCCGCAATGTGCGAGCGGTTCCTTTTTGACAGCAATGCGCAGTATACGCAGGTCGGAAGACTCTCCGGCGGTGAAAAACGCCGCCTGTACCTCCTTCGCATCCTGATGGAAGCCCCCAACGTCCTCGTTCTGGACGAACCGACCAATGATCTTGATATCCAGACGCTGCAGATCCTGGAGGATTATCTGGATCATTTTGCGGGCGTCGTCATCGTCGTCTCCCATGACCGGTATTTTCTGGACCGGGTCGTAAACCGCATCTTCAGCTTTGAGGGGGAGGGCCGGATCGAGCAGAATGAAGGAGGATACGAGGAATACCGGATCCGGAAGCTTCAGGAAGCCCCGCAGCCTGCCGCGAAGGAGCCGGTCAGGGAACCAAAAGAATCCGGCAGACGGAAAAAGCCGGACCGTAGAAGGACCCGGCTTTCCTACAAGGAACAAAAAGAATATGACTCCATCGAACAGGAGATTGATGATCTGACATCCCAGTCGAAAGATCTGGAGCAGCAGATCGAGGCTTCCGCCACCAGCTATACAAAGCTCGAAGAACTGACAAAGCAGAAGGACGCCGTGGACACACTCCTGGATGAGAAGATCGAACGCTATCTCGAACTGCAGGAGCTTGTGGAATCCTTCGGGAACACGTAAGCCTACAGTTCTTCCCGGCTGAACTTAAGAAAGCCCTCACCCCGGATCTCCTGGGATTCGTTCAGGATCATAAACGCGTCCGGATCCAGGGTGTACACGATCTCTTTTAAGTCCGCCGTCTGTTTTTTGGAGACAGCGCAGAAAAGGACAGGGCGTTCGCTCCGGGTATACATGCCTTTGCCCTTCAGGTTCGTGGCGCCGCGGTCAAGCTCGCGCATGATGGCGTCCGCGATCTCCCGGTTCTTATCCGAGACGATGAAGGCCATGTAGGCGTTCTTGAAGCCGCTGATGATCCGGTCTGCCACCATCCCGCACAGGATCACGGAGACGGCTGCATACAGCGAGATCTCAATGCCGAAGATCCAGACGGACAGAAGGATCACGATGACGTCGAGGGCCGGCATGATCTTTGCCACACTGAGGTGCGGAAAGGCTTTTTGCAGGAGGGCAGCCAGTGTGTCGGTGCCTCCCGTTGTGGCTTTTCCGAAGAACACGAGTCCGAGACCGATCCCCATGAGGCCTCCTCCGAAGATCGCCACGAGGAAATGATCGGAACGGATCAGCGTGTATTCCGGGATCACAAACAGCCAGACGGAGAACAGGACCGCTGCCAGAAATGTTCTCCGCATGAATTTCCAGCCGCGGACCAGGATGGCCACGATGATCAGCGGGACATTCAGGAGCAGGTTGCCGAGCCAGGTGGGGATGCCGCCGTCGATCAGATGCGCGGACAGACGTTTGATGATGATGGCAAGCCCCGTAAAGCCTCCCGGGACCATGTTCGCGGGCGTAAAGAAAAGGTTTGTGGCCAGGGCCATGAACATGGTCCCCGCCAGGATCCACATGATATTCTGCCGGGTCTCCCGTGAGAACCGGCGTACCAGAAACTGTCTCATTTTTTTCCTCCTCACAAAAAAAGAGGCGCCTCTGTAAGGAGCACCTCTATAATCATCTACTGTTTAGACTCTTTCCATCGATTATCTTTACCTGCATTCATTGTAGCATATGGAAGAGCAGAGCGTCAAGCCCATGTCCGGCGTTTATGACGGGGCACTAAATGGAAGAGGACGGCCCGGTTCGCATTGCTTTTTTTGAAAAAGTACCGTATAATAGTCGGGTGAATGGCGTTTCGGTATCTGCTTAGGCAGGTATCTTTGAATGGAGGACAGACTACTATGATGAAACAATTATCCATATATGCGGAAAACCGGAAAGGCACCATGCAGAAGATCACCCAGATCCTCGAAGATCAACATGTCAATATCCTGGGTTCGGTCACCAACGACAGTGCGGAGTACGGTATTATAAGGATGGTGGTCTCGGATGTGGACACAGCCGTATCGGCCCTTCGGGAGAACGGCTTTATATGCCGGACGACCGATGTCCTGGGCGTAGAGATCCAGGATCATCCCGGGGCGCTGAACCATCTGCTGAAGGCTCTTCTGGACAGCAACATCAGCGTCAATTACCTGTATCTCTCCTTTGTACGTGAAAGCGGCATGCCCATCATGGTCCTGCACACCGAGGAGATCATGGAAGTCGAGGAGTGCCTGAAAAGCAAAGGCTTTGTCCTTTTATAATCGAAGAAGGAATTTTTGAAAAAGTGCGAGGCGGAATTTGTCGAGCACTTTTTCTTGCGTCCGGGGGTAGAGTGACGGTATAATCAATCTGTGAAAAGAAAATAGAAAGACCAGGCTGCCGGCAAGCTGCACATGGATCACTGATTGGAAATGAGGAGGATCATGTCTGAACTATACATTTCTCCTTCAGAAGCGCTGCGGCTGGCAGATGAGCTGGCAGGACTTTCCCGTACACTCAGAAGGAAGGGAGAGAACGTCGGCACGCTCGCCGGAAGCCTGAGGATCGACACCGGCTCGGCCGGAAGGATCAAGAATTCGCTTCTGGGGATCAGAACACAGGTGCTGCAGGAAGCGGACCAGGCTGCACAGCTGGGAAGCATCCTGGCAGAATGCGTGCGCCTGTACCGGAATACGGACAGTTCCCTGGCCGGGGAGGCTCCCTCCCCGGGTTCGGAGTATACATACCGGAGCACAGGGGCAGCCGCCCAAAGAGAGAGCGGGACCGTAGCAGGGGGGGCCGCTTCCGGAGGAGGGCACGGATTCGGAGGTGCCGGCGGTACATCGCCCGGCCTCCGGGAGAGCAGCATGGCCGGGGCGGCCGCTATGTCCGGAAAAACGGTCAAAAAAGCCGGCGTGCGTGTCAAAGACAAGAAAAGCAGCCGCAAGACCACGATCATCGAAAAAGGAAAGAGTATTTCCGCGTCGACAGTCCGGGACGAGTATGATCTGGCAGGAAAATACGGTACGGTACACGCGGAGACCGGAAAAGCCGAGGCTCACGCGTCGGTGGTCGCCGGCGTCTATGCGGTGAACACGGCCGGATTTTTTATTCCGTCTCCGGAGGTCAAGGCGGAGGCGGGGGCGAGCGTATGCGCGGCCACCGTGAAGGCCGCGTCTTCCTACGAAGGTGAGTACGTGACCGCCACCGTACAGGGAGAAGCATCGGCCGGCAAAGCCTCAGCCAGCGCGTCCGCAAAGCTGCAGATCCTGGACAGGAAGGGAGGCTTTTCTCCCAAGGTAACTGCGTCGGCCGGGCTGGAGGCAGTAGCCGTCGAAGCCAAAGGAAGCGCCGGCGGAAAGCTGGGCGTGCTGGAAGGAAAGGTCAACGGATCCGTGAATGTCGGACTCGGTGCCCACGCGGATTTCAGCTATGCGGACGGAAAGATCAAGGCGGAGGTGGGAGCCTCCCTGGGACTCGGCGCCAGCGTCGGTTTTGAGGTGAATGTCGGAGGCGTCGTCAAGGCCGCCAAAAGCGGCGCTGTGTCGATGATGAAGACATTCAGTCATCTGATACACACAGGAGGATAACGAAGTGAACAGATTGAACGAGCACAGACTGCTGCCGGCCGGCAGCGTTGTTCTCTTAAAGGAGAGTACAAAACGCGTCATGATCATCGGCTTCTGCCAGGCTAAGCCTGAGGAGACGTCGGTCATCTATGATTACTGCGGATGCCTGTTCCCGGAAGGATATATGGATGCGGATCATCTTTATCTTTTTGATCATGAGATGATCGACACCGTCTATTCGACGGGGTACATCGACGAGGAACAGCTCGCATTCCAGGAGCGGATGGACAAGGTACATGCGGAATTAAAAAAAGAATCATGATGGTTCCGCTATAAAGCACCCGAGCCACTTGCGAAGAGATTCCTTTTGGAGTATGATAAAGGACAGAAACGAGTGACATGCGGCAGGACCGGGCGATCCGTTCCTGCCGCAGCCGGGTGACAAAGGAGAAATAAACAGATGGCACTCAAGGATTACTGCTTCGACGGAAGCAAAAAATGCAAGCTTTCCAAGATCCCGACCAACAGCAAAAAGGACAAGGTCGACAAGGAAAAGATCATTCAGAAGACCGAAAAGAACATGCTTAAAATGCAGGAGTACCAGAACAGGCTTTACGCGGACGGGAGAGAAGGACTGATCATCCTGCTGCAGGCCATGGACGCGGCCGGGAAGGACAGCACCATCAAGAACGTGATGAGCGGCGTGAACCCGCAGGGTGTTGAGGTCCACAACTTCAAGACCCCGAGCGCGGAGGAACTTGCCCATGATTTCATGTGGCGTGTCAACAAGTGCATCCCCAGAAGGGGCATGATCGCGATCTTCAACCGTTCCTACTATGAGGACGTCCTGGTCGTGCAGGTGCATGACATGAACAAGGGCTACCATATGGCGGAACGCGTGATCGGACAGTCCAAGGAGGATTTCTTCGGCAAGCGCTATGGGCACATCCGCAGTTATGAGGATTATCTGTTTGAGAACAGCTACCGGATCGTCAAGATCTTCCTGAATGTCTCCTACGAAAAACAGAAGGAACGTTTCCTTGAGCGCCTGGATATGCCCGAGAAGAACTGGAAGTTTTCTTCCTCCGACCTGAAGGAGAGGGCTCTCTGGGGCGACTACCAGAAGGCCTACGAAAAGACCATCAACGAGACGGCCAGCAAGAACGCACCCTGGTATGTGATTCCCGCGGATCAGAAGTGGTACACACGGTATCTGGTCTCCGAAGCCATCCTGGACGCCATGAAGGCAATCGACCCGCAGTATCCCGAAATGCCTGCGGAAGAGAAGGCAAAGCTGGATGAATACAGGCAGGCACTATTGGAGGAAAAATAAACATTATGGGAATCAAGAGAAACCGGATCGTTGTCAAGGTCGGTACGTCCACGCTGACCAATGAGCTTGGCAACAGTAACCTGCGCGGAATGGAAGAGCTGGTACGCACACTGGCGGACATCCAGAATATGGGAAATGAGATCGTCCTTGTCTCCTCCGGCGCCATCGCGGTCGGAGCCAACAAGATGCACCTCTCCGAAAAACCGAGATCGCTGCGCATGAAGCAGGCGGCCGCGGCCGTCGGGCAATGCGAGAACATGTTTCTTTATGACAAATTCTTCGGATATTACAACAAGACGGTTGCCCAGATCCTTCTGAATGCCGACGACATCCAGGAGGAGGAAAAAAAGGAAAACCTTGCCAATACCTTTGAAGCACTGCTCGAGCAGGGCATCATTCCCATCGTCAATGAGAATGACTCGGTCAGCTATACGGAGATCGAATCCGACGAGAAGCTGTTCGGCGACAATGACATGCTTTCGGCGGTGGTGGCGATCCTCTGCGAGGCAGATAAGCTGGTGATCCTATCGGATATCGACGGATTCTATGACAAGGACCCGCGGCTCTACAAGGACGCGCAGCTGATCAGCCGCATCGACACGATCGACGAGAGTACCTACAAGCTGGCCGGGGGAGCCGGCTCCCGCAGAGGTACCGGCGGCATGCGCACCAAGCTGCAGGCCGCGGATCTGGCCACGGCACAGGGGATCAGCGTGCTGGTGACCAACGGGAAGAACCCCGGCGCCTTGTATGATGTGATCGAAGGAAAAAAAGTAGGTACGTTGTTTGCTGCAAAACGATAAGGAGGAGACCGAATGGAAGCAGGAGCACTGGTAGCAGTTATCGCTTTTGGCGTTATGGCCCTGATCGCAGTCATCGCTGCCGTGATCGCGGCGATCGCCTCAGTGGCGGGCGGTGCCGAGGTACCGGGACAAAGAGAAGACGACGAATAAGAGGACAGAAAAAAAGAGCCGGAAACGGCTCTTTTTTTCTGTCCTCTTATCCTGCCTTATCCTCGATCATCACATCCTTCAGGATGTAACGAAAGCCCGGTGCGGAATACTCCTTGTTCTCCGTATAGCCCTGATTCAGATCGACGGTGTCGGAGGCGTCGGCCGGATTTATGCCTGTGTAGCTGCCCTTGAAGACCTGCCGTGAGCCCCGCTTCAGGGAACTGATCACCTCGTTGATCTTCTGCCGGGTGCCGTCGACGGCCATATGCGTATTAAGGTCGAGCATTTCGACCCAGCCCAGATCAAACCCGCCGCACAGGTCATTACCGTGGGCTTTTCCGTCGACATACCGTTCGATGGGTATGTTTTCCAGAACGGCCCCCGCGGCACCGACGATGTAGGGTGTCCAGTTGATGCGGGTGCTGATGATCGCCGTGGTCGGAGCAAGGTCCAGCATGCTCTGGTTGTATCCGACAAAGATGACCGTATGGTCCGCCGAAGATTCCTCACAGGCGATGGCGGCGCCGACCGTATCGGTGTGGTGGGAGATGACGCAGCAGCCCTCGTTGACAAGCTCCTTCGCCATGGCGTATTCGAGCGCATAGTTGTCCCACTCATTGGTGTAGCGGATGTGCATGACAGCTTCCGGTACGATGGAGCGGATCCCGAGGAAAAACGCGCTGCACCCGGACAGGACGCTGGCCGAATCGTTGGCGGCGATGTAGCCGACAAGTGCTTCCTCCGGCGCGATGACGTGCTGGTCGATCAGGTCCTTCAGCTTTAAGCCGGCGACGATGCCGCTCACATAGCGCCCTTCGTAGATACGGCCGTTGAAGGTATGGTAGTTCGGAGGGAGATCCTCCGGCGGCACGCTCAGGAAGGAGGTCTGGCAGAATCCCATCTCCGGATATTCCCGTGCCAGTTCCATGAAGGTTTCGCTGTAGCTGTTGGTGAAAATCAGCTGGCAGCCCTTGCCGGCCAGCTCCCGGATCGGCTCTTCCGTCTCCGATTCGGGGACATTGCTGATGGAGTGGATCTGGATCCGCCCCGGATAGGCCTCACGGAGCGCCTCCTCCGCCAGTGCGAAATTGTAGGTGTAGGGTGTGCTCTCGTCGTTTTCATAGACGAAACCGATCCGCAGATGCTCCATGGCGACCCGCTTTGTCCAGAACGAGTAGAAAAAGCTGAAAAAGACGAGAGCCAGAAGAGAGGTAATGACTGTTGTGATATATACCCGTTTCATGCAGTCCCTCCTTCCGAACGATCCGAAGTGCCGGCATCCTGTCTGGCAGGATAGAGAGCTTTGATATCGATCTTGCCCTCCTCGATCAGCCGAAGCAGGATATCCACGAACTGGGGATCAAACTGGGTCCCGCGTCCCTTCCGCATCTCGTTCAGTACATAGTCAAAATCCAGCTGGTTGCGATAGACACGGTTGGCCGTCATCGCGTCGAAGGCGTCGGCGACGCCGATGATCCTTCCGTAAAGAGGGATCTCTTCGCCCTTCAGCCCCTTCGGATAGCCCTTTCCGTCGTAGCGCTCATGATGATACAGGGCTCCCTCGACAACGTGGTCGATCTGGGTGACGTCCTTCAGGATCTCGCCGCCTGCGGAAACATGTGTTTTCATCTTTGCGTATTCTTCGTCCGTCAGCCGGCCGGGTTTGTTGAGAATGACATCCGGAATACCGATCTTGCCGATGTCGTGCATGCGGGCGGCCTTGCGGAGGTTTTCACACTCGACCTCGCTGAAGCCCAGTTCCTGTCCGATCAGGTAGGAATACTCCGATACGCGCTTGGAATGCTCGCTTGTGCGCACGTCCTTGGCGTCGACGGCGTTCGCGATAGTCATGATGGTCTCATTGCCCATCTGGACCTGACGCCTGACCAGCGCGAGCTCCTGGGCCTGTTTGCGCATGAGACGGTTCATGTGGGTCCGGAACAGGAAGGTCGTCAGCCACGCGACAAAGATCATGCCGACGATCAGCATGTAGATCTTGAACCAGCGGTTATCATAGATTTCCTTGTCCTTGATCAGCGGATAGAGCCGCTCCTCCAGGACATTCTCCTTGCTGCTGTCGAAGACCGCCAGATGGAAGGTATATTCCCCCATCGGAAGATTGGTGTAGACGATGGTGCCGAGACTGCTCTGGGGAAGGATCGTCCACTGGCTTTCGAACCCTTCGAGGTAGTAGCCTACATAGGGATTCTGGATCGTGTAATTGATCACCTCCGGATTCAGCTCGATCCGGCTGATTCCTCTGGGTACGGTGACCGGACGGCTCTGCTCGACTCTGTGGGAGACGCCGTCCATCAGAACGGAGGAGATGTTCATGCGGTAGGAGCGTGTGTCGGTGCTGTACCGGTCCGTGTCGATGATGAATACGCCTTTATCACAGGAGAGGAACAGGTTTCCGTGTCCGTCGTCATAGTTCCAGGAATTGGCAGTCAGGGCACTGTTCAGACCCTTGCGCGAGTCGAGAAGATCATAGGCGATGTTGTCGCTCCCGGACAGGAGCTCGGAACGGTCCACCACGTAGATGCCGGCACTGCTCATGACGAACAGAGTCTCGTTATCCTTCATCCAGATGTCGTAGTTGTTGAAATAGGGGAAGTTGTCCAGGGAGCGGATCGAACCGCCTTCATCCAGGTAGCACAATCCGTTGCTGGTCACGATGAAAAGGGCGTCTGCCTTTGGATCCTTGACGGTACGCAGGATCACGCCGGAGCTCAGCCCGTCCTCACGGCCCAGTACGTCGATGATCTTTTCGTCCCGGATCACAGCGATCCCGTCGCCGTCCGTGCCGGCCAGGATCCGCCCGTCCTCCATCTCGGTAATGCTGAGGATCATGGCGTTCGAAAGACCGTGTGAATGGTCGATGGTCTGGATGATCCGGTGATCCCGGATAAAGCTGATCCCGGTATCCCCGCCGGCCACGATGGTCCCGTCCGAAAGCTCCGTCACCAGGCGGGCGCGGCTTCCGAAGCTGCCGTTCTCACTGTTGTAGAGGTACTGTTCCCCGTCCGGCGTCACCTCCAGAAGGCCCTGCCCGTAGGTGCAGATCCACAGATGCCCGTTACTGTCTGCATAGATGCAGCGGATCCGGACATCCGCAAGTTTTTCGGTCAGTTCGTTTACGATCCGGCTGCGGCAGGCACTGTCCACGACATCCAGTCCCTTGTCGGTCCCGAAATAGTACGAATCCTGCCATCTGGAGACCGCGTTGACCACATGGCTTTGGATACCCGTGGTGGTGTATACATCCTTGAAGGAGGACTGGGACATCCTGAGAAGGCCCAGACGGGAAGACGTGAACCAGAGGTTTCCCTGGTAGTCGACCAGCATATTGTCGATGGAGTTACTGAAATCATTGACGTTGATGTTATGGAAATAATGATTCTCATCCAGATAGCCGAGTCCGTTATCGGAGGAGACAAAGACCTTGCCGTCCTCGAGAAAATACAGATCGTTGAGATTGGAGAGACCTTCGCAGGTGTATTCCTCCAGGTAGACAAAGTAATCGGAAGAGACATCATATACATAGATATGGTCGGTCGAGGAGCCGACGAGAAGCCGTCCGTCCCGGTCAAAGCCGCAGGAGTTGAACAGCTCTTCCTCCCCGGTAAGCTGCAGGGAGCTTAAGACCTTGCCTTCCTTCAAAAGAAAGAGACGTCCGTTGTTCGTGATGGCCGCTACGTGGCCGTTCCCGTCCGCCGCGATGACGTCCGCATAGTTGACCTCGCGCAGCGTGGTGACCCGCTTGAGCCCGCTGTTGAGCATCAGCACCTGCATGCTGCTGGTCGTGCCGATATAGTAATAACCGTCCGAACTCTCGGTGATGCAGCGGACCGAATTGGAGGGAAGACCGTCAGACTGGTCGACGATGTTGACGATCTTTTCGTTGATGCTGATGGAAAGACCGTTGTCGTTGGTGCCGATCCAGAGGCGCCTCTCATTGTCCACATACAGACAGTTGACGTTGCGCACGGATTCATAATTGTCCATCCAGCGGAATTCCGTTCCGTTGTACCGGTAAAGGCCGGCATAGGTGCCGATCCACAGAATGCCGTCACTGGTCTGGGCAATATCGTTGGCCTCCCCGCAGGGAAGTCCGTTGTTGCTGCTGTAGACGGTCTGGACATAGTCATTGTAATCGATGACCTCCACGACCGGTTCCTCCGCCCGGACATCCCGGAGGGAAAAAAGAGCGGCCGGAAGCAGGAGCAGAAGAAAGAGTCCTGCCCGGTTCGAAGGATCCTGCAGCCGCCTGTAGCGGGATGCCTGTTTCTTTGCAAAGAACATGCGGACAAGACGCAGGCACAGGAAAAGAAGGACCAGGGTGATCACCTTGTCCATAAATTCGATATAACCTTCCCCGATGGCCAGCGCCGGCAGCTTCGGAAATCCGATCTCTTCCAGAAATCCGGCGACGCCGTCGCCCCAGATGTTTCCGGTGGTCCACCCTTGCCGGATGTCGACGGGGAGGGAGAGGAGTACAGACAGGGCCGTGATCAGCGTACTGACGGACATCGTACCGAAGAACGTTGACAGTCTGTCCTTACGGGCGGATATTCCGACAACGACCGCGATGCAGATGCTGATCAGTGCATAGGCGTACGAGACTCCGTTCATCATGGCGTAGATCATGTTCCCGGTTATTCCGACAATGATCCCGCAGACGACGCCTCCGACGTAGGCGCACAGGACCGTCCCGAAGGAATCAAACCACACCGGGAGCTGATGCTGCATGGCAAACATGCGGCCGCCGTAATTCAGGAGAATGCACAGAAGGACAAAAAGTCCGATCTGCCACGTTTTCCAGTTTTTCACGTCGTGTACCATATCCTTTCATGCATGAAGCTACATACCAAGTTCTCCGGAACGCGCCACGGCGTCCTCGTACCAGGACATGTACAGGCCGTCCGCAAGGACCTCGTCGATCACACCGTTGACAAAACCGATCAGCTGTCCTTCTCCCTTTGGCGCGGCGATCCGGTCCCCCTGGAACTGCTCCTCCAGCGAGAAGCTGACGTTGTCTATCAAAGCCAGCCGGCATCCGGGATTACTGCTGATGTAACGCGCAGCGGCTTCAAGATCGACAGCGGCTGCGTGTACCTGGCCTGTCTGCAGGGCGAGATAGACGTCGTTCAGGGTGCTTGCCCGCCGGAACTGCCGGTATCTTGAAATGTTCTCCGTCGCAAGCAGCTCCTGGATCGAACCGCGCTGCACGATCAGATCCCTGCCGCTCAGGGATTCGACATCCGTAAAACGGGTCCTGTCCTCGGAGCGGATCATGAGGCCTGTCCGGCTTCCGCCTTCTGCGTAGTAGTAGCCCTTGGAGAGAGTCATGGACGCGGCACGCTCCGGTGTGTAGGAAAGGGCGGAGATCGCAAGATCATACTCTCCCGCGGCGATGCCGCTGAGGACATCGGTGAAATCAAGAGGAACGATCATGAGCTCCACATCCATGCGCTCCGCGATGAGCTTTGCCAGTTCCATATCGGCCCCCACGTACTGCTCCTGTCCGGACAAGGACGGATCGATGAATTCCTGGGGCGGATAGTAGGGCTCGGTGGCGACGACCAGTTTTCCGGTCTCCTTGATCCGGAGAAGCCGTCCGGCCGCATTGTCCGGGATCCCGTTGGAGACATCCATGGAGGCATCGACATAATTATATTCATTTTCGAGATAGAGATCCCCGGTTTGTGCTTCTTCCTCTCCGGTACTGAGGCCGGCCGCTTTTTCGGCAGAAGTGGATTCTGCAGGCACCGGGCGGGCATGAAGGAAAAGGGAAAAGAGTAAAAGATACAGAAGTATCCGGGAGAAATCCGTTCTAAACACGTTCATTTTCTGATTCCTTCCATGAATATATAATATTTCAATATATAATATAACATAAAATAGATAAATTCACAAGACAATTTGTTTTACAAAACGCATAATATATTTACGAATCTGATGATAATCAGAAAGATGAACATAAGCCCGGAACAGCAGCTTAGAATACTATAAAAACAGAAGGCTGCAAAGATCAGTGGACGGTTTTGTATCTTAAAAAGAACATTCCGCGACTGGAAAATACGGGATATATGTTGATTGAGTCACAATTAATTGTTATAATATTGTCAAAGTTTAACCAAAAATGCAGATTGGAGGCATAAAGTCATTTTTGTGTTAAAAGGTAACCGGTTCATTTTTTTATAAGGAGGTGTTTTCTGATGGGAAAACTGCAGGAAGCTGCTGAACGTAAGATTCGGGATATATGCAGGCGGTATGTGGACGAAAAGACACCGCTCATGATGATCCTCAGCGATATTCAGAACGAATATGGCTATATCCCGCTGGAAGTGCAGGAGGTAGTTTCTGAGGAGACCGGTATCTCCGTGGCGGAGATATACGGTGTGGTCACGTTCTATTCTTTCTTCTCACTGACGCCGAAGGGCAAGTATGTGATCGGCTGCTGCCTTGGTACCGCCTGCTATGTCAAGGGCGGACAGCAGGTCATCGACAGATTCAGTGAACTGCTGCACATCGCTCCCGGTGAGACGACGGAGGATGGCCTGTTCACCCTTGATGCACTCCGGTGCATCGGAGCCTGCGGTATTGCCCCGGCTGTGACGATCAACGGTACGGTCTACCCCAAGATGACGGCGTCCCGTGTGAATGAAGTCATTGCCACATATCTGATCGAGGAAGAAAAAGCGAAAGGAGTGGCGGCAGAATGATTAAGACAGTTGAACAGCTGAATGAAAAGATCGCTGTATGTACCAAAACTCTGGATGACAAGATCACCGGCGCGGACGGAAAACGCCACATTGTCCTGTGCGGCGGAACCGGATGTCTCTCCAATCATTCCCGTGAGATCAGGGAAAAATTCGAACAGATCATTGAGAATAAAGGCCTGACAGACCGTGTGACCGTCAACCAGGTCGGATGTTTCGGCTTCTGTTCCCAGGGCCCCTTTGTCAAGATCTATCCCGAGGATACACTGTACCGTCTGGTTCAGATCGATGATGTGGAAGAGATCGTGGAACAGGATATCGAGGGCGGCGTCGTTGTCGAACGCCTGCTCTATGAGGATCCCGCTACGGGACAGAAGGTCTCCAAGCAGGACGAGATCAATTTCTACAAAAAACAGCACAGGGTAGCTCTTCATGGCTGCGGCGTCATCAATCCGGAGAATATCATGGAAGCCCTCGGCATGGGCGGTTTTTCCGGCCTTAAGAGAGCCCTTTCCATGACCCGCCAGGAAGTGATCGACGAGGTCCTTTCCGCAGGACTCCGGGGCCGCGGCGGCGCCGGTTTCCCGACCGGCCGTAAATGGCAGTTTGCCTACAACTCTCAGTCCGATGAAAAATACGTGGTCTGCAACGGTGACGAGGGCGACCCCGGCGCTTTCATGGACAGGAGTATCCTGGAAGGAAATCCGTTTGCCGTTATCGAAGGCATGGTGATCGCAGGGTATGCGATCGGTGCGCAGAACGGTTATTTCTATGTTCGCGCCGAGTATCCCATCGCCGTGCATCGTCTGAAGATCGCGATCGCCCAGGCCAGGGAGCAGGGACTTCTCGGCGAGCATATCCTGGGCACGGATTTCAGTTTTGACTGCCATATCCGTCTTGGCGCAGGCGCATTTGTCTGCGGTGAGGAGACGGCCCTTTTGAACTCCATCGAGGGCAAGCGCGGTATGCCGCGTCCCAGGCCTCCGTTCCCGGCGGTCAAGGGACTCTGGGGAAAACCGACCATCATCAACAATGTTGAGACACTGGCCTGCGTACCGTTTATCCTGCGGGAGGGCGCAAAAGCCTTCTCGGATGTAGGAACCGAAGGCTCCAAGGGCACCAAGGTGTTCGCACTCGGCGGCAAGGTCAACAACGTCGGCCTTGTGGAAGTGCCCATGGGAACGACGCTGCGTGAGCTGATCTACGACATCGGCGGCGGGATCCCCGGCGGCAAAAAGTTCAAGGCCATCCAGACCGGCGGACCTTCCGGCGGATGTCTGACCGAGGATTTCCTCGATGAGCCGATCGATTTTGACAACCTGGTAGCCAAGGGTTCCATGATGGGTTCCGGCGGCGCCATCGTCATGGATGAAGACAACTGTATGGTCGACGTGGCAAAATTCTACATGGAATTCATCTGCGATGAATCCTGCGGAAAATGCACGCCCTGCCGGATCGGCACCAAGCGCATGCTGGAGTTCCTGACCCGGATCACCGAAGGCCGCGGCGTGATGGAAGACCTGGAGGAGCTGGAAGAGCTCAGCAGGACGGTCAAGGCCAATTCCCTCTGCGCGCTTGGTCAGACGGCCGCCAACCCGGTCAACTCCACGCTGGCCCACTTCAGGGATGAGTATCTCGCCCATATCCAGGACAAGAAATGTCCCGCGCATGTGTGTAAGAAGCTCATGGAATACTACATCGATCCGGACAAGTGTATCGGCTGCGGCAAATGTGCCAGGGGATGTCCGGTCGACTGTATCAAGAAGACCGATTATACTGCACCCGGTCATAAGCTGGTTTCCATGCATATCGACCCGACGCAGTGCGTAAAATGCGGATCATGTATTTCTGTCTGTCGTGTCGATGCGATCAGCAAGAGATGAACAGGAGGGAAAAAGAATGTCGATCGTAAATATTAAAATAGAGGGTATCCCCTATCAGGTCGAAGACGGATTGACGATCCTGGAAGCCGCAAAGGCCTGCGGATACGAGATTCCTTCCCTGTGCGCGTTCAATCACGGAGAGTGTAATGCAGGCTCCTGCCGTGTATGTCTTGTTGAAGCGACCGGCGCCCGCGGCCTGGTTGCCAGCTGTGTCTATCCGGTTTCGGAAGGCATGGAGGTCCGGATCAACACGCCTGCCGCTGTCGAGGCACGGCGCCACAGCGTGGAACTGCTTCTTTCCAATCATAACCAGAACTGCCAGGCCTGCGACAAGAACGGCTGGTGCGAGCTTCTCCATGCGGCCAAGCTTGTCGGCGCGAGAGAAGGTGCTTACGCGGGCGAGCATGCAGAGACGTTCGTCGATGAGCTGGCGCCCGGCCTGATCAGAGATACCTCCAAGTGTATCCTCTGCGGCAGATGTATCGCCAGATGCCAGAATGCCCATGGCCTTGGGATCCTCGGGTTTGAGAACCGCGGCTTCAACACCATCGTTTCTCCGGCCGAGAACCGCAGCTTTGCGGATTCTCCCTGTATCCAGTGCGGCCAGTGTGTCAGCGTATGTCCGACGGGTGCTCTTATGGAGCATTCCGAGATCGACAAGGTGGATGAGGCCTTCCGTGCGGGCAAGCATGTGATCGTGCAGGCAGCCCCGGCTGTTCGTGCAGCGCTCGGTGAGGAGTTCGGTTATCCGATCGGAACGCCTGTGACCGGCAAGATGATCGCGGCGCTCCGCCGTCTTGGCTTTGAGCGTGTCTACGACGTAAACTTCGGTGCGGACCTTACCATCATGGAGGAAGGCACGGAGCTGCTCGGACGTCTGACGAACGGCGGCGTTCTTCCGATGATCACTTCCTGTTCACCGGGATGGATCAATTACGCGGAATACAACTACGGTGATCTTCTCGACCATCTTTCCAGCTGTAAATCGCCCCACCAGATGCAGGGCGCGGTCATCAAGTCCTACTGGGCGGAGCAGCACGGCGTGGATCCCAAGGATATCTTTGTGGTATCGATCATGCCCTGCGTCGCCAAAAAATACGAGAAGGACCGTGAACAGCTGAAGGTCAACGGCATTCCGGATGTGGATGCGGTGCTGACCACCCGTGAACTTGCCCGCCTGATCATGCGGAGCGGTATGCGTTTCAACAAGCTTCCGGATGAGGAATGGGACCAGGATATCATGGGCGATTACTCCGGCGCAGGCGTCATCTTCGGCGTCACCGGCGGCGTCATGGAGGCAGCGCTTCGTACCGTATACTTCAAGCTGACCGGCAAGGAAAAGGACAAGATCACGTTTGAAGAGGTCCGCGGCCATGAGGCAGGGATCCGTGAGGCTTCCCTCGATATCAACGGCACGACCGTCAATGTGGCGATGGCTTCGGGCATGCGTTCCGCCAAGATCCTTCTGGACGAGATCCGTGAAGGAAAATCCAAATATCACTTTATCGAGATCATGGGATGTCCCGGCGGCTGCATCAACGGAGGCGGCCAGCCTTATGTACGCCCGTCGCTTCTTCCGGATGAAGACGACGATATCCTCGAGACCTACAAGGAGAAGAGGGCCAGGGCCCTGTACTCGGAGGATGAACGCCAGGTGATCCGCCAGTCCCACAATAACCCGCAGATCAAGGAACTGTATGAGAAGTATCTCGGTGAGCCCAATTCCCATAAAGCGCACGAGCTTCTTCATACAACATATCAGGCAAAGGAACGATTCAGATAAGAGGAGATCTTACAAGATGAAGAAGATGAGACAGTGTATTCTGGCAGCGATTTCAGCAATGGCACTTCTGGCAGTCCCGGTACATGCAGAAGAGGCCGCGGTACATGTGACAGCACTGAAGGGGCCCACCGCGATGGGACTTGTCAAAATGATGGATGAAGCAGACGCAGGTTATTCCTTCGAGATCGCGCCCTCCGCGGATGTGGTCGCACCCGCCCTTGTCAAGGGAGAGGTCGATATCGCCGCTGTCCCGGCCAATCTGGCATCCGTCCTCTACAACAATACCCAGGGCGGTGTGCAGGTACTTGCTGTCAATACACTTGGCGTCATCTATATCGTTGATACTTCCGGAGAGGTGAATTCGGTCGAAGACCTGAAGGGAAGGACCATCTATGCCAGCGGCAAAGGCGCGACGCCTGAATATGCTCTCGATTATATCCTGACCGGAAACGGTCTGGACCCCGAGAAGGATGTACAGCTTGAGTGGAAGAGCGAGCATGCCGAGTGCCTGGCGTCGCTGCTTTCCGACCCCGAGGGCATCGCGATGCTTCCCCAGCCCTTTGTCACGACAGCCCAGATGCAGAACGACCAGGTGCGCGTTGCGCTGGACCTGACAGAGGAGTGGGACAAGCTGCAGGAAGGCAAGGAGGATGCTTCCGGACTGATCACCGGCGTGGCGGTCGTCCGTACAGCCTTTGCCGAAGAGCATCCGGACGAGGTGGCGGCTTTCCTCGAGGGATACAAAGGATCCGTCGAATATGTGAACGCCAATACCGCAGAAGCAGCCGAGCTGATCGGCGGTTTCGACATCGTTCCGGCCCCTGTAGCCGAAAAAGCCCTTCCGGCCTGCAATATCACCTTTATCTCCGGAGATGAGATGAAGGCGAAGCTGTCAGGCTACCTGCAGGTCCTTTATGACCAGAATCCGGAATCCGTAGGCGGAGCCCTTCCGGGAGACGATTTCTATTATGCTCCGTGATATCATTCATCATAAACGGTTTAAACAGTCAATGGCGATCCTTTTCTGGGTCGCCATTTGGCAGATTCTGAGCATGCAGAGGATCCTGGGACTGTTCGTAGCTTCGCCGGTCGAAACGCTGCAGCGGCTGTTCGAGCTTTGCGGAACGGGCAGGTTTTATCTGTCCGTCCTGTATACCAGCGGACGGATCCTGACCGGGTTCCTGCTGGCCGTGTGCGTGGGGACGCTGCTGGCTTTTCTTACCTGGAAGTATGAGTGGCTGGAAATCCTTACAGAGCCGGTGATGCGGCTCATCAGGACCGTACCGGTGGTTTCGTTTATCATCCTGGCTCTGATCCTTCTTTCATCCAGGTATCTGACGCAGCTGATCTCGTTCCTGATGTCACTGCCGATCGTCTGCATGAATGTAAAGACCGGGATCAGCCATACGGACAGGGAGCTGGTGGAGATGGCAGAGATTTTTCATGTGTCCTGGCCCCGGAAACTGCGGCGTCTGTATGTCCCGCAGGTCCTGCCGGCCTTCACGACGGCCACATCCCTGGCTTTGTCCTTTTCGTGGAAATCAGGGATCGCGGCCGAGGTGATCGGTATGCCCACCGGGTCCATCGGGGAAAGGCTGCAGCAGGCCAAGGTGTATCTGAATACGCCGGACCTGTTTGCCTGGACACTGGTGATCGTGCTGCTCAGTATTCTGTCGGACAAATTGTGGAGAAAACTGCTGGCATGCGTGAAATGAGCGGAAATGATATGGAAAACGGAATAAACGCATCGAAGAGCGGCCTGCTTGTTTTGGACGTCACGATCGCCTACGACCATGTGGTCCTGGAGAAATTCTCCGCCTGGTTTAAAGAAGGCGGCGTCTACGCGCTGATGGGGCCCTCCGGATCCGGAAAGACGACCCTGCTGCGTCTGCTCGCGGGGCTTGAAACAGCGGACAGCGGAAGGGTGTGCTGGACAGAAAATGGCATCGAAAAGCTCTGCCCGGAAGCCGGCTACATGTACGATATCGCATCGAAACAGGTCGGCTTCTGTTTTCAGGAGGACCGGCTTCTGGAGAACCGGAATGCGGTGGAGAACATCCGCTTTGCGGTGCCGGAGTATAATCAGGAGGAGATCATCCGGCTTCTTGGAGAGCTGGGGATCGATGAGCAGGAATGCCATAAGCCCGTTGCAGACTTCTCCGGAGGGATGAAAAGGCGGACGGCCTTTCTGAGGGCACTTCTGTACCCCTCGGACCTCCTTCTTCTGGATGAGCCGTTCAAGGGACTCGATGAGGAGAACAGGGACAGAGTCATACAGCTTCTTCTGAAGCGCAAAGACGGGCGGACAGTGATCCTGACGGCCCATGAGGATGCGGAAGCAGATGCATGCGGGGCCGTGATCGTCAGGGTCTCCGGATGAAGCATGCCGAATTCTTTTGACATACGTAAGGGAATGTGCTAGAATACCTACGCGCAGCCGGGCCAGGTGATCGCGGCTGGACAGACGAAAGGGTCCAGGTGAGGAAAGTCCGGGCTTCACAGGGCAGGATGCCGGATAACGTCCGGTGGAGGTAACTCCCAGACCAGTGCAACAGAGATATACCGCGTAACTGCATGGAACTGCTGCTACGTAAGGGTGGAAAGGCAGTGTAAGAGACTACCGCCGTCCTGGTAACAGGGCGGGCACATGTAAACTCCATTCGAAGCAAGACCAAAACGAAAGCGATACAGCTGCCCGCTGTGCTTTCAGGTGGGTCGCTCGAGCCATCCGGTGACGGATGGCCTAGATAGATGATCACCCAACGACATAACCCGGCTTATCGACCCGACTGCGCATCGTAAAGAAATGTATTTGATTCAGCCGCCCTCCCGGGCGGTCTTGTCATTTCATAGGGTAGTACTCCGTACTGTTCCTATGAAGTATCCGAATCCGGGACGGCTGATGATACAGGGAAGATGGGAGAGAGGTCGATTGAATACGGATCTGACGACAGGAAGACCTGCAACCGTTCTGCGGCGGTTTGTATTGCCGCTGTTCGGGAGTATCATTTTTCAACAGCTCTACAACATAGCGGACAGTCTGGTGGCAGGCAAGTTCATCGGAGAGAATGCGCTGGCAGCCGTCGGAAACAGCTATGAGATCACGCTGATCTTTATCGCGTTTGCATTCGGCTGCAACATCGGCTGCTCCGTGGTCGTATCCACGCTTTTTGGCGCGAAACGGTTCCGTGAGCTGAAGACAGCTGTATCGACAGCCATGATCATGAGCGGAGCTGTCTGCGGGCTCCTTATGCTGGCCGGCCTTCTGGGCTGTAATTCCCTGCTTGGGCTGATCCGTACGCCCGGGGAACTGCTGGCGGACTCTGCCCTCTATCTTCGGATCTATGTATGGGGACTTCCGTTTGTCTTCTTTTACAATATTTCCACGGGGATCTTTTCGGCCCTCGGAGATTCCAAAACCCCGTTTTATTTCCTGGCGGTCTCTTCCACAGGCAACATCGCAATGGATATCTGGTTCGTGGCCGGTTTCCATATGGGGGTGGCAGGCGTGGCATGGGCAACCTTTCTCTGCCAGGGCGTAAGCTGTGTCCTTGCGCTCCTCTTTGTCTTCCGCCGGCTGAAAAAGATCCGGGCAGAGGGCAGAAGTGAACTGTTTTCGGCAAGGATCTGCGGCCGGATCGCACGGATCGCGGTTCCGAGCATCCTGCAGCAGAGCTTTATTTCCATCGGGAATATCATCATTCAGGGCGTGATCAATGGCTTCGGCCCCGGCGTGATGGCCGGCTATTCCGCCGGGATCAAGCTGAATAACCTGGTGATCACCTCCTTTACCACGCTGGGAAACGGTGTTTCGAACTATGCGGCACAGAATCTCGGTGCCGGCAAGATGGACCGGATCCACGAGGGATTCAAGGCCGGACTGCGCCTTGTGTGGACGCTTTCCCTGCCTCTCGCGGTGCTCTATATCACCTGCGGCAGATGGCTGCTACTGCTTTTTATGAACGAGCCTTCTCAGGAGGCATTGAACACGGGTATCATGCTGCTCCGGATCCTGTCACCGTTCTATTTTGTCGTATCGGCCAAGCTTGTGGCTGATGGCATTCTGCGCGGGGCGAGCCTCATGGGCCGGTTTATGATCGCGACCTTTACGGACCTGATCCTTCGGGTTGTTCTTGCGATCCTCCTGTCACGGACGTCGCTCGGCGCGACGGGCATCTGGTGTGCCTGGCCCGTCGGATGGATCGTTGCCACGGCGATCTCGGTCTTCTTCTACATGAACGGACCCTGGCGAAAGGCCGGCCCCCTTCCGGGATCCCGCCGGAAATCCTGAAAAACATCCCCCGGGGAGGGTTGTGCTCCTGCTTCCTTCATGGTACGCTTTTCTGAGCCGCAAAAACCGGTTTTTCCGGATACGGTTACAGACAGAAAAAGGAGAACAGATATATACATGGCGATCGTGGACAATAAAACAGAAATGCTGGAAGGGCTGACCTCCTACTGGACGGACAGGGCCCACAGCTACAGTGCCCAGAATATCGAAGAGATGAATGACTGGAGACAGGCTGCCTGGCGGACCCTGATCCTCGACCATGCTCCGCAGAAGGAGCATCTTCGGATCCTGGACGTAGGAACCGGCCCGGGCTTTTTTGCGATGACGCTCGCACTGGCCGGACATGATGTGACGGCCGTGGACGCAACGGAGCATATGCTGTGGCACGCCGCGGATAATGCGCGTGCTTACGGGGCGGAGGTGAACTTCGTTCTTCACAGGGGAGAGTTCCTGCCGTTCGAAGACAACAGCTTTGACCTGGTCGTCAGCCGGAACGTGGTCTGGAATCTCGAATTCCCGGAAAAGGCACTTGCGGACTGGAAGCGGGTGCTGGTGCCGGGAGGAAGAATGGTATATTTCGACGCGAACTGGTACCTGTATCTGTTTGACGAGGAACTGCGGGAAGAGAAGGCCAGGAAAAGAGAAGAATTCCTCCGTCGTTATCCGGAAGAGAGAGGCACCTGGGAGGTGAATCCGGAACGGACAAAGGATCTGGAGAAGATGGCACTATCCCTGCCGTTATCATCACAGAGACGTCCGGACTGGGACGTGCAGATGATGGAAAAGCTCGATATGAGGGTTCTTGAAGTGTTTGAGCAGGTCGGGCGCGGCGTGCAGTCACAGATGGAATTTGAGAGAGATGACCCGACGCATCTGTTTATGATCTGCGCCGAGAAATAAATGGAAAAGTACTCCGCTTCAGGCGGGGTACTTTTCTGCGTTTACCGCATTATGAGACCGTTGCTTTTTTTTTATCCCGAGAGTATAATAATTCCGTATGCATATGGAGTATGAAGATGACAAAGAATAAACATGTGCGCAGGATCATACGGTTGATCTTTTTATGGATCCTGTGCAATATTATCGTGCTGGCAGTCTATATATGGAAGACGATCGATAAATCAGACAGATTAATTGAGACGGAACGGGCAAAGCTCGAAAAGATCAAGGGTGAGAACAAAGAAGTCACGGGCAGCGATTATGACAGCACTCTGGCGGTCGCCTGCGACAACGGTACCTTTATCGGAACGGAGAAACAGAATGTCCGTTCCTACAAAGGAATCCCCTATGCCTTGCCGCCGGTCGGAGAACTCAGGTGGAAGCCGCCGGTGGACGCTCCCGCGGACGACGGGGTCTATGAAGCCTTCTATTTCGGAAAAGCCGCGATACAGACGGAGGCGGAAACAGAGCGGGCTTCCCTCTATACGCAGGGTGAGGACTGTCTGTCGCTGAACATCTGGACGGCATCCGGTAAAGAAGAACAGGAATCCGGCCCCAAAACGGTCATGGTCTTCTTCCACGGCGGGGCTTACGGCTGGGGAGGCACGGCCGACCCGATCTACGACGGACAGAATTTTGTCGAAGCACATCCGGATATCGTTCTGGTGACGGTCAATTACCGGATCGGACTGATGGGCTTTATGGACTTTTCGGAGGTAGAGGGCGGTGAAGAGTACGAGAAGAGCGGCAATCTGGGACTTCTTGACCAGATCAGTGCCCTCCGGTGGGTCAACCGGAATATCGCTTTGTTCGGCGGCAATCCGGACAATGTGACGATCTTTGGTGAGTCTGCCGGCGCCAGCAGCGTCTCGTTCCTTCCGCTGATCGACGAGGCAAAGGGCCTGTTCCGGCGCGCGATCGCCGAGAGCGGCTCGATCGCTTTTTCCTTCAGCCGCGAGGAAGCCCGGACGCTGACGCAGGACCTGCTGAAGGAAGCCAAGGCTTCTTCCATGAAGGACCTGCTCTCCCTCAGCGAGCAGGATCTGATGATGATCAATGAAAAACTGAATGATTACAATAATTTTCCGGAGAGGGACGGGATCGTGCTGCCGGAGGACGTGTACGCCGCGTATGCCGACGGCAAGGCTTCGGACATCGATATGCTGACCGGGACCAATGCCGATGAGGCAAGATACTGGATCGACGAGGTGGGCGGTTATCCCATATACAGGATCGGAAGCCGGCTCCTGTACGGATCGGTGCTGGAACAGATCGACGAAGAAGACAGACACTATGCGGATGCTCTGCTTGCGCTGCAGACCAGCGATGATGTCTGGAAAAAGACCGAATTCTTCAATGATCTTCTGTTCCGTGTACCGGCCATCCGCCAGGCCCAGTCCCACGTGGAGAACGGCGGAAAGCATTATATGTACTACTGGACAAAGGAATCCGATATCCCCCATTACGGCGCCTGCCATGCGATCGAGCTCGCCTATGTGTTCAACAATACGGAGGATACGATCTTTACAGGAAAGCCGGCAGACAAGACGCTGGCGGATGAGGTCCAGCAGATGTGGGTAAACTTTGCGAAGACCGGCGATCCCTCCACCGAAAAGCATTACTGGAAGCCGTATGATGCAGCGCGTCGCACGACAATGATCCTTGATGACGAGATCCGGCCTGTGGAGGATCCGCTTCCACAGCAGCGTATACTGACCGAGCCGCTGCTGAAATATCATTTCAACGGTTACTACAGGGTTTTCGACTATGCACTGATCTATCTCAGGAACCAGACGATCAAGGCACTGTTGATCCTGTTAGGGATAAATGCTATCATCGGAGGTCTTATCTTTTTACGAAAGAGGAGAAGAACATGAGATTTGAGACAAAACTTTTTTCACAGACATTGATCCAGGGTGCGCTTGAATATCCGGACCGTCCGGCGATTACCAGCCGCGGAACAACCGTCACGTACGGACAGCTGAAGAGAGCGGCGGACAACTGTACGCTGAAGCTGCTCCATGCGGGCTTCCAGAAGGGCGACAAGGCTGTCCTCTGGGGATTTAACGGGATCGAGTGGATGGTTGCCTTTTTTGGCATCACCCAGGCCGGCGGTGTGGCTTCCCTTATGAATTACGGATTGAAGGCTGCTGATGTCAGTGCCCTTACAAAGATGGTCGATGCCTCCTGGGGTATCATCGGCGGAAACACGATCAGCATCGCGGATCCGAACGCGGCTGCAAAAGCCCTTATGGACGGCGGCGTACCGGCGCAGCACATCTTCCCGGCCACCGCATTTGTAGAGCCCACAGCCTTCGCACCGATCTCCGCGGAGGATCAGAAGCTTCTCGAAGAGGCTTATACGAGAACAAAACCGGAGGATTCCCAGGTCATCATCTACACCACCGGTACGACATCCATCCCCAAGGCGGTCCTGCAGTCCTCACGTTCCGTCCTCAGCAATTGCGAAGGCGCTATGCTTATGCTGGGCGACGCCGTCGGCGAAAAGCTCTGCCTGGCGCTTCCGACCTTCCACAGCTATGGACTGATGGTCGCCCATGCCTACCTGGCGATGGGCCGTCACGTGTTCCTGACACCGCTTCTGAAACCGGATACCCTGCTGCAGATGATCTATGAGAACCAGATCACGAATATGTGCTCGGTCGGAGCGATCTACGGGATGCTGACCTCGATGCCGGAATTCGAAGAAAAGCTCTCCGGACAGCTGGAGCTCTGCATCGTCGGAGGCGGCTTTACAACGCCTGTGGAAATGATGCGCTTCGAAAAGCTCCTCGGAGGCGGCAAGCTGCTGTGCGGCTACGGACAGACCGAGTGTTCACCCGTGATCACCGTGGAGACTCCCCAGGATCCGCTGGAAAGGAGAGCAGTCTCCGTCGGACGAAGCCTTCCCAACCATGAGGTGCGCATCTGGAATGCGGATACCGGCTTTGCGGCACAGGGCGAGATCGGTGAGATCGTCGTCAAGGGTCCGAGCCTGATGAACGGCTACTATGGCCTGCCCGAAGAAAAACAGGCGATCGACAAGGACGGATGGCTTCACACCGGTGACCTCGGCCGCTTTGACGAGGACGGTATGCTGCAGTTTTCCGGCCGTATCAAGGACATTATCATCCGCAGCGGCGAGAACATTTCTCCCGTCGAGATCGAGAGAGCCCTGATGGAACAGCCCGAGATCCGTGAAGCCAAGGTCATGGGAGCGACACACCCGATCTGGGGTGAGAGCGTGGAGGCCTGCGTTGTGCTTAAGAAGGGCCCGCTGGATGAAGACGATCTGAGAGCCCGGCTCAAAAACAAACTGGCTTCCTTCAAGGTTCCGTCTCATTTCTTTGTCTATGACGCGTTCCCTCTCAACGAGAACGGCAAGCTGAACCAGAGGGGTCTGCATACGGACATGATCGGAAGGCTGTATGAGCTTGCACTGACAGCCGCCATGAACGAAGGTCTGCGGATCCTTGACCTCAAGGTAAAGAACCGCAACTACACCATCGTACCTGCCTGCTCCATGATCCAGCAGCTTGCGGAGCAGCTTCACTTTGATGAAGAAAAAGCGGGTCAGATCCGCCTGAGCGTGGAAGAAATGCTGACAGACCGTATCGACAACGCGTTTGAGGAGAACGGAGAGATCCGTATGGAAGTGCTGCTCATGCCGCAGTGGATGCGCCTGCGCTTCACCGACACCGGCAGAAAGTACTCCCTCGAATCCGAGGACGCCTCGATCAGCGCGCGGATCATCCTGGCCAACGTCGATTCCTATGCGTCCGGTGAGAATGCGGACGGTGAGACCGAATACTGTCTCGATTATACCTACAACGATGATTTCAGCGTCAAGGACTACCTGATGCGCTACAAGGTGATCAAATGAGCAGCCGGTATTTTGCAGATGAAAAAGTAAACACAGGGCGTCAGCCGGAGCTGGATCTTCTGAAAGCACTCTGCGTGGTCGGAATGATCGTTGTCCATGTCGTTCTCGATCTGGGAAAGCAGGTCATGCCGAGCGTGATCGATGATTATCTCACTGAGTTTTTCGGGGCGGCGACCTTCATGACATGCATGGGCATCGGCATGTGCTATATGCGCAGACAGTCATCGTCGGCCTATCTGGTCCGGGGCTTTGCCCTGCTGACCATCGGCCAGTTCCTGAACATCATGCGGAACGCGCTTCCGAACCTGATCGCCTACTGGATCACAGGCAGGCAGTTTTTCATCGCCAATTCCTTCCTGGTCCTGCAGTCGGATATCCTGAGCTTTGCGGGACTTGCGTTCCTTCTGATGGCTTTGTTCAAAAAACTGAAGCTGAAGAACGGGACGATCCTCGGGATCAGCGTGGTGATGAGCTTTCTCGCACTGCTTGCCTGGCACACGGTTCCGTCGCCGGACAGTTACCTGGCCAGCCAGCTGCTCGGATATTTCATCATCACCGATGCGGAAGCCTACTTTCCGCTGTTCTGCTACTTTATTTTTGCAGCGTTCGGCTATTTTATCGGCGGCTATTATCCGAGAGTCAAGGACAAGGATGCACTCGCGAACAGGATCATGGCGATCTGCTTCCCGCTGGCCCTCGTCTACTATGTGCTCCGGTTCGCGCTGGAGATGTCCTTCCTTCCTGAACTGGGGTCGGATCTCCAGTACAACATGAAACCGCTGCCGGACGCCATCGCGACCTGCCTCTTTACCCTGGGAGTCCTGGCGCTGCTGTACAAGTTCGTGAAGCTGTTTGACGGAAAGCTTCCGAAGATCGTCACACAGTTTTCGGCACATATCAATAATTACTACTGTGTTCACTACATGTTTATTCTTCCGGTGCAGACGATCCTGATCGCCGCCACCGGCCATGTACTCCCCGGAAGGGTGCTCCCGATCGTGTACAGCCTGCTTCTCATCGTCGTCTGTTACGCGATCGTGGAACTGAACGAAAAGTACTGGAACATCCATTTTGCCAACCTGAAAGGGGCAAAAATGATCGCATTTACTGTCCTCGTCTGGATCGCGACGGTGGCCATCGTGGTCTACGCGTATCCACGGATCGAGGTATTTGCAAATATCTGGAACGATTACCTGCTCCCGTAAAGGAAAAGGACAGACAATCCCGGCCGTGCCGGACTACACATGAACGAATTAGGAGGATACTATCATGACGATCAACAATCAGCTGGAAAACACGACCCTTACCATGATGATCGAAGGACGAGTCGACACGCAGACCGCGCCGGAACTGGAGGATGCGATCAAGGCTTCCATCGACGGCGTGACGGAACTGGTCCTTGATTTTACCCAGGTTGCCTACATCTCCTCAGCGGGACTTCGTACGGTCCTGGCTGCACAGAACTGGATGAACAGCAAGAACGGCAGCATGAAGATCCGCGGTGCCAGCAAGAATATCATTAACGTATTCAAGGTGACGGGCTTTGATACTTTCCTGAATCTGGAATAAGAAATGAATGAAGAAAAGAAATGGAGATCCGGCTTCGGCCTGATCCGCAGCTACGGATGGAAGAAGAACCTTCTGTCGGTGCTGGTATGCTTCCTTTTGTGCAGGGGGTTTGCCTATTTATCGACCCTGCTCTCGGACATCCGCGTGATCTCCGATTTTGACCCGGCGGTGGCGATCCTGCCCATATTCGGGTTTTTGCAGGGAATCTGGGGCGTCATCGGCTGTCTGCTTTCGGGGCTTGTCTCCGCGGTGCAGTACTTCCTGATCGTCAAGCCCGCGAGCGGATTGCCGAGTGAAACGTTCTATGTTGCGATGACGAACCTGGTGCTGATCGTCTATTCTGCACTGCCCGCGGTCCTGTGGTATTCCATACCGCTGAGGGGAGAAGAGCGAGTCAGGTATCCGAGGCTGGATACATCTTTGCATGTTTTCAAGTATTATCTCATCATGCTCGTGAGTGTGGCCGTTCTGGTTGCATTTTATGGAATCGGGACGTCAGCCCCGCTCAACACAGATAACCTGCTGTCCTGGGCGGTATTGTATACACAGTATCTGAATGCGGTCCTGATCGTCGGTATTCCTGTGGTCGTGGTCGTGTCCGTGATCCGAAACAGGACGGTGACCATCAATGAGAGGATGGTGCTCGCCTTTCTGCTTATCGGCGTGATCGCTTCGGTGATCGGTGCGTATCTTTTGTACCGTACCTCGTATTATCTGGATCCGGACCTTTTTCAGGAGTATGACGTTATCGTAAAGCAGAGCGCGACGGAATGGTCGGAAGACTCGATCATCTCCCTCGAACGCTACTTCTCATTCTGGAACTGGTATTATGTGATGCTCGCGGTGATGCTGAATGCGCTGCTGCTCATCGAGATGCTGTTTATGCGCTCCATCGAGAAGAAGGTCACCAAACCGATCCTTCACCTTTCGGACGTGCTGGAACAGTATACGGCACATGAGGAAGGCAGCCTGGACCCGGGAACCGTTACGGCCAGGTGCAAACCATACCGGTATGGATACGGGGAAGTCAGCAATCTGACCAGGACCTGCGTGGGTCTTGTGCAGGAAGTCGAGAATTATACGGAAAACCTCAAAACAGTAACCGCCGAGAAGGAACGGATCGGGGCGGAGCTGGATGTTGCTTCCAAGATTCAGAGAGATATGCTGCCCGGTGTTTTTCCACCGTTCCCGGACAGGGAAGAGATCGATCTTTACGCCAGCATGACGCCGGCGAAGGAGGTCGGAGGAGATTTCTACGACTTTTACTTCATCGACCAGGATCATCTGGCCCTGACGATCGCGGACGTTTCCGGCAAGGGCGTTCCGGCTTCGCTGTTCATGGTCATTTCCAAGACGCTTCTTAAGAATCATGCCCAGAGCGGCGGTTCGCCAAAAGAGATATTGACCTATGTGAATCACCTGCTTCGTCAGAACAACGATTCCTTCATGTTCTGCACGGCATGGCTGGGCATTCTGGAACTGTCCTCGGGGCGGCTTCTGGCAGCCAACGCAGGACATGAATATCCGGTGATCAGGCGAAAGAACGGTGTGTTTGAACTCCTGATGGATGAACATGATCCGGCGCTGGGTGTCCTGGACGGACTCCGGTATCATGAATATGAACTGCTGCTGGAACCCGGAGACTGTCTGTTCCAATACACCGACGGTGTAACGGAGGCGACGGACGCAGACCTTGCCCAGTTTGGCGAGGAACGGATCGTACAGATACTTAACGAGAATCCCGATGCCGGGGCGGAGGAGCAGATCAGACGGCTGCATGATGCGATCCATGCGTTTGTGAAGGACGCTCCGCAGTTTGACGATATCACCATGCTCGCTTTCCGGTATGTGGGTCCCAACAGAGGGGCAAAGCCGGAGACAAGCATCCTGACCGTACCGGCCAGGGTTGAAAGCCTCGATGAGGTCAACGCGTTTGTACAGGAAAAACTGGAGGCGGTTGACTGTGACGAGGACCTGATCTTTTCTTTCACACTTGTGGTGGAAGAGATCTTTGTGAACATCGCCAATTATGCTTATGACGGAGGAGACGGAGACGCAAGAATCTCGCTTTCGTTTGATCCGGCTGCACGGCTTGTGGAGCTGGTCTTTACGGACAGCGGCATGCCTTTCGATCCAGTCAGCCAGCCGGATCCGGACATCACGCTGAGGCCGGAAGAACGCAGGATCGGCGGTCTGGGCATCCATATCGTTAAACAGACGATGGATGAGGTGTTCTACAATTATGAAGCCGGCAAAAATGTCCTGACCGTGCGGAAACATATCTGACAAAACGGGACTGTGAGGGGACGTCCTCCCGGCGTCACAGGAACCGGAGATTACAAGGAAACAGAAGATGAGTGAAAAGAAAGTTGAATATCTTGAACTTGTCTATGATCTGATCTTTGTCTACATCATCGGGCGGAATAATTCTCTCCTGCTGCATGTAGACGGCGGGTTTGTAAACGGATCCGTGTACCTGGCCTATATTCTCAGCAGCCTGGCCGTGATCCAGATCTGGAATTTTTCAACCTATTATACCAATATTTTCGGTCGGAACCGGGTCCGTGACCACGTGTTCATGTTTGTGAACATGTATCTTCTGTACTATATCGGTGAGGGGACAAGGCTTCACTGGGAACGCTTCCAGAACCAGTACCACGTGGCGTGGGCCCTGATCCTCATCAATATCGGAATTCAGTTCCTGCTTGAGCGCAGGGAACAGAAAAGTCCGGAGGAACTGCGGACGATCAACGGTATGTGCAAGGTGCTCTTCGGAGAGGCGGCGCTTATACTGGCCGCCATCCCCATATTCAATGCGACCGGGGTCCAGCTCGCCGGAGTGGCGGTCCTTTGCGGTATTGCGGGCACATGGTTCATTGCCGGAAAGGTAAGGCAGACCAACGTTGACTTTATGCATTTATCGGAGCGGGCCATGTTGTTCGTGGTCTTTACCTTCGGCGAGATGATCATAGCGCTGGCGTCCTATTTTGAAGGGGAGCTCGATTTTTCTTCCATCTATTTTTCGGCCATGTGCTTCCTGATCGTTGTGGGGCTCTTTCTCTGCTATGAGATGCTCTATGACCACATCGTCGACCGTGAAAAGGAGACGACGGGGCTCGGCTATATGATGATCCACATCTTTCTGGTGTTTGGCATGAACAATCTGACGACCGCTCTTGAGTTCATGCAGGACGAGAAGATCAGGCTGATGCCGAAGACCCTGATGCTGATCGGCTCTTTTCTGCTGGTGTTCGGCTGCATGTTTGCGCTCATGGCCTTTGCGAAAGAGGAACGGCGGTGCTGCAGGAGATCCCTTGCACCGGTGCTTGTCCTGACCATTCTTTTTGTGATCAGCATGCTCCTCATGAGGGAACGCATGTATGTAAATATCCTGATCACGGTTGTGTACGTTTTCTTCGTATTCTTTACGATCAGGAAAACGGCAAAATCCTGATGAGATAGTTTACGATAAAGTCTTTATGTGCAGTTGTGGTAAAGAATAAAGAAACGGCAGAGAAGAACAGAACCTTCTCTGCCGTTTATTACATAAAGATGCCAGGGATTACCTTTCTGTATTTCCGGCGATATGCTATAATTGTATTTGAACTAACAGAGGAATCGGAAGGGTGGGATGGACCAATGATCATTTACAGTAATACGAATCTGGCATTCAGGCAGGATGTGGAATCAAATCATATTGCTGATATTATCGAGGAAAGATTTATAGAGAGGATTGGCCATAGGGAGGCACCTTCGGAAAAAACAGCCTGGAGAAACTCCATGCAGTATATGGAGAGAGTCCTTCGAAACTCTGGAGTCGGTGATGATTGTGGTGTCCTGATCGAATATACGATTCCCAACACAAGCAAGCGTGTCGATTTTATTGTTACAGGCCGAAATGAAAAACAGGAGAAAAAGTATGTCCTGGTGGAATTAAAACAATGGGAGAGTGCAGAAACAACAGACATTCCAGAACTTGTACATACATTTGTCGGTGGAGGATTTCACGATGTTCCACATCCTTCATATCAGGCAGAGAGCTACATCCGGATGATGAATCTGATGAATGAAGGAATCTATGCAAATGATATAGACGGATCTCCATGTGTCTATCTTCATAACTATACAAAGAAGGATCCTGAACCGCTCCTGGATTCCCGTTACAGAGAAGGAACGAAGCGTGCACCGATCTACTTTATTGATGATTATCGGAAACTGCAGGACTATCTGAAGAAGATGGTCGGCGCCGGAAACGGAATGGATATTCTCTATGAGATCGAACATGGCCGGATTCGCCCATCAATGGCACTGGTAGATTGTGTAGATTCACTTTATACCGGTAATGATGAGTTTATCCTGCTTGATGAGCAGGTTATTGCCTATAATACTATCTGTAAAGAACTTGAAGCAATTAACAACAAAAAGACAATAATCGTAAAAGGCGGACCGGGGACAGGAAAATCCGTTATCTCTTTTAAGGTCCTTCATAATTTGATCGACAGAAGGTTGAATGCAAAATTTGTTGCTCCAAATGAAGCCTTTCGTGAAGTTATGGTTAAAAAACTTGTTGCTTCCAAGGTGGACAAGTCTAAAAATATCACCCCATTATTTGGAGGGGCGGGTACGTTTTTTGGTGTTCCTATGAATGCATATGATGTCCTTGTCGTAGATGAAGCACATCGTCTGAAGGGAAAAGGTGCATTTATGTATAAAGGTGAGAACCAGATACAGGATATCATTCATGCGTCCTGGCTGAATGTGTTTTTTGTAGATGATTCGCAGAAAGTCGTTCCTGCTGATATAGGCTCCGTGGAAGAAATCCGTAAAGCAGCGGAGGCAGAAGGCTCTGAGGTTGTTGAAATGGAACTGAAAGCACAGTTCCGGTGTTCTGGCGCCGAAGGATTTGTGAACTGGGTGACGCATACACTTCAAATTGAAGATACGGCTAATTTTGAAGGATGGGATCAGAAGGAATTTGAGTTTCGCATTTTTGATGACCCAAATGATATGTACGAAATAATCCGTCTTAGAAATGAGAAGACTCACAATAGTTCTCGTATGGTTGCGGGCTTTGCATGGGAATGGTCGGATGATAAAAATGCAGCTGTTGATGACGTTACGATTCCAGAGAAGAACTTTAGCATGCCATGGAACGCAAGAAACCAACGTGCACTTTTCGCAATAAAAGAAGACTCTGTGAACCAGATAGGGTGTATTCATACTGTTCAAGGACTTGAGTTTGATTATGTTGGGGTTATTATCGGTAACGATTTAAAATATGATCCGGAAAGCCATGCTTTATTCGTAGATTTTGATGAATATAAGGATGTTTCCGGAAAGAAAGGCCTGAGGGGACAGCAGAAGCGACTCAGCCAATATGTAAAACAGATCTACAAAGTACTGATGTCAAGAGGTAGATATGGATGTTATGTATATTGCAGAGATGAGAACCTTAAACAGTATCTGAAATCAAGATTGGCGGGTGATACGATTACTATGAGTAAGGATGATCACAACAAAAAGGAGGAACCATGAACCAGGAAACAATTGACAGGATCCGTAGGTTTACGGAGGATCGGGATTGGGATCAGTTTCATTCGCCCGCCAATCTGGCGAAATCCATCTCTATTGAGGCAAATGAATTGCTAGAGTGTTTCCAATGGAGCGATACAGATTATGATATTGCGCATGTAAGAGAGGAACTGGCAGATGTTCTGGTTTATTGCAGAAATATGCTCGACAAACTTGACCTTGATGAGGACGAGATTGTGAATGAGAAGATGACCAGGAACGAACAGAAATATCCGATTGAGAAAGCGAAAGGAAAGGCTGACAAGTACGACAGACTTCAATAGAGCATAAGACCGGGAGAATAAAAACGAGGTGACAGCTTGAGCTTATATGCCATTGGGGATCTGCATCTGCATTACCAGTCCGTGCTGAAGGCGCCGGGGCAGCTGCATGATCGGGTCTGGAAAAAACATGAAGAGAAGTTCCGGAAGAATTGCATGAATATGCTAACCGCAGAGGATACGCTCGTCCTCGTCGGCGATCACAGCTGGGGAAAGAACCTGGCGGAATGTGAGCTGGACCTGCAGTATATCTGCGACCTGCCCGGCCGGAAGATCCTGACAAGGGGCAACCATGACACATTCCCTTACAAACTGTAAAGGGATATTCTGTAGAATTGAAGATAGCCGCATAAAAGATATTATATAAGTTTTGTTTAAAATCTTATAGCCTCTTTGGATATTACTAAGAAAGTGGGTAATATCTAAGGAGGTTTATTTTTATGCTGAAATTAAGAAAGGTTGAAAAAGGACACTATTTCCCGGATGCTTTTGTGGTTTCATTCAGATACAGCCCGGATACTGTAGAAAAGATTAAGAGGCTCAGAAACAGGCGGTATTTACCTGAGGAGAGAGCGTGGGAAATCCCGGCTAATGAGCTTGTGAATCTGGTAGGTATCTTTGGGGAAGAGAGTATAGATATTGATTCTAAATATCTGAGGCAGATAGTGAGGAAAGAAGCTGGAGCGGCGGCTGATACCGCTTTAGAGGTGAGAAAGAGGTTAGAGGGGATAAAGCCTGTTATACCATTTGAGTTTAAAACTACCCCTTATCCTCATCAAATTGAGGCTTTTAATATCGGATATAAAAGCTATGATCTGCTATTATGTGGGTGCAATCAGCTCTCAGGACTAAGCGGTATGAATGGGCTATTTACTCATGGGACTTTGGTGAGGAATACACTGAGTTGTTAGGCTACTCATATACTCAGGAATACTTAGAGAGTGAGGTTGAAAGAACTATTGAGGAGTGCATAACTCAACACCCATATATCTCAGGATTAGAAAATTTGGAGATACAGGTAAACGGTGCGAAAATCAGAATTACCTTTACTCTTCTTACTGATTTTGGGGAGGTAGAGATAGATGTATGAGGATCAGACATATGAAGAAATCTTAGACAGAGTTATAGATGATGCAAGGGATGATATAGATACTACTGAGGGTAGTATCTTTTTTTCAGCTCTTGCCCCGGCTTGTCTGGAATTTGCCATTCACTATACAGAGCTGAATGAGCTGGTAAAAGAGGGCTATGCTGATACTTGTGGTAAAGGAGGATGAATAGCATGAGTACTTTTATTGCAAGAATGGTAGAGCAAGCCGCTGATAGGTCTGAGGAACAGGGTAAGGCTAAGTACAGAGCCTACTTTGTGGCTACTAAGATTTATGCAAAATGGAAAGCAGATGTTGACACTATTCTTACTACAGATGGTTATGAGGCTGTCATTGTAGAGGAATAAATCTATCCCCCGGAGGTGTTTATTATGACCATTGAGGTTGCAATGTTGCTTAGCTTTATTTCTGTAGCTTTTGCGGTATACAGTGGGCTAAGAAATCTCAAAAAAGCAGATGCCTCCGAGATTGAGAGGAGAGCCGCAGAACAGGCTAAAGTTAATGTGAAGCTGGATAACATAGCTACTGATTGTAGGGAAATTAAATCAGATATGTCCTCAGTAAAGAAGGATGTACAGGAGCTTTCTGAAAGGTTGGTAGTTGTGGAACAGTCTGTAAAATCAGCTCATCACAGAATTGATACTGTAGAGCGGCTTAATAGCCCGGAGGATAGAAAATAGTTAGGAGGTGATCCTAAACTATCTACCCCGGCTTATCTTTGTGACAGGGTAAGCCGGGGTTTTCTAATAGTCACATGGTAAAGGAGGTACAGTTATGGATTTTGAAAAATATTTGATTGAGCAGATGCTTATCCTTATCCCGGTGCTGTATATTGTCGGTGCTCTGATTAAGAATACCCCTAAAATTACAGATTGGGTGATTCCGTGGATTCTTCTGGTAATCGGGGTAGCGGCGGCTATTGCTATCGGGCTTGGTGCTGGTATTACTATCCCGGATGCCATTATTCAGGGGGTACTTGTGACAGGGGTAACAGTGCTTACTAATCAGCTTATTAAACAGACAAAAGACAGGGACTAATGTAGGGGGTACTCAATGAGTACCCTCTTTGATTTTGAAAATTGAGGTGGTAAGGATGCTAAATGCAAAGAATATAGAAATCCTGAGAAAAATCATTTATGCAGTAGAAACAGGTGGACAGGTGTATGGAGGGGCTGATTATACCTCACTGATTGAGGCTAATACAAATACCTCAAATGAGGTAGCTATTACTATTGGTGCTGGACAGTGGTATGCAGATGAAGCCCGGACACTGTTAAAGAAGATTTTAGCAGAAGCTCCCGACACCTTTAGAAAACTTGATACAGCCGGGATTGAGGGTGATCTTTCTAAGAGCTGGAGTAAATACCAGATTAAGAAAACCTCAGCTAAAGCAAAAGCCATTAAAGCTATTATCTCTTCTGAGCCGGGTAAAGCCGCTCAGGATGCTTTGATTGATGCTCAGATGAAAGAGTATGTAGCTGAGGCTGAAAAGCTGGGAGTAACCTCTCAGGCGGCTTGTATGATGTGCGCTAATTTTAGGCATCAAGGCGGCTACAGTGCTATGAAAAGGGTGTTAGGTAAGACAGCTAAGCCTTATACCCTTGATAATCTCTATGCCGCCTGTAGTACTGATACAGGTAATCAGGTAGGGGCTTATAAGAGTAGGCAGAAATTTGTTTACAACACTCTGAAAAGTAAGGTGAGTGAGGAAAGCCCCAAAGAAGAAAAGAAAGAGGTGAGTAAGGTGGGAGTAACGGCTAAACAGATTATTTCTACTATGGCTGGATGGGTAGGATTGAAAAGATCAGACAGGAGCCATAAAGTAATCATTGATGCTTACAATGCTTATATTAAGGCTCATCCGGGAGCCGGGAGAAATTATCAGGTAACTTATACAGATGCTTACTGTGATACTACTACATCTACAGCATTTATTGTAAATAATGCGGTTGACCTTATCGGTGGTGTAGAGTGTGGCTGTGAGGAACACATTAAGATTTTCAAGGCTAAAGGGATCTGGAAAGAAGATGGTACACTTACCCCGGCTCCGGGCTGGATTGTGCTCTATAATTGGGATGATTCTACTCAGCCTAATGATGGTTATGCGGATCATATCGGTATTGTAGAGAGCGTAAATCTTTCTAAGAAAACCTTTGTTGTCATTGAGGGCAATACCAACGGCGGCAAGGTTGATAGAAGGACTGTACCCTTTGGATGGGGTTATATTAGGGGCTTTGCCGTTCCTAATTACGCTCAGGAGGAAAAGACAGAGGACAAGCCGAAAGAAGAGGACAAGCTTAAGGAAGAGGCAAAAGAAACCGCTGATAAGACCTATACAGTAAAGAAGGGGGACACCCTTTGGGCTATTTCTCAGAAATACAAAACTACTGTACAGGCTTTGGTAGATTACAATGGGATTAAGAATCCCGATGTTATCAACGTGGGGCAGAAAATCAAGATTCCGGGGGCTAAATTCTTTGTAGGTTGCCGGGTGAGGGTGAAAAAGACCGCTACAAAGTATGCAACAGGTCAGAAGATTGCAAGCTTTGTAAAAGGCTCGGCTTATAAGGTTATTCAGGTGAAATCCGATAGGGTACTCCTTGATAATATTATCAGTTGGGTAAAAATTGAAGATGTGACACTCTTATAACTCAAAAGGTTATTTAGAGTAGGGGCTATTTCAGTAGTAAGGGACTGAGGTAGCCCCTCATTTTTTTTTGTGCTGTACATTTTTTCAAAAAGGTGTATAATAAGTTTTATCTATGCAAGATAAAGGAAGTGTACAGGATGAGTAAAGGAAACAGGGCTGTATTTTATGCAAGGGTAAGTACTGAGGAAGAGAATCAGCTAAAGGCTCTACCTAAGCAAGTACAGGAGTGCAAAGATACGATAAAGGAAAAAGGCTGGATTCTGATAGATGGTTACATAGATGAGGGAAAAAGCGGTACTACCTCAAAGAGGAGGGATGAGTACAGGCGGCTCTTTGATGATCTGGAAAAAGATACCTTTGATATCATTGTAATCAAGTCTCAGGACAGGCTTATGAGGAATGTTAAAGACTGGTATATTTTCCTTGATAGAATGATAACCAACGGTAAACAGCTCTATATCTATCTGGATGGAGGCTTTTACACCTCAGATAATGCCCTCATAACAGGTATCAAGGCTATTTTAGCGGAAGAGTTTAGCCGGGATCTGAGTAAGAAACTCAATAACGCTAACAGGAGAAGAGTGGAAAAGGCTAAAAATGGAGAAGAGTTTACAGTTATGGGTAGCCCTCAGATGTACGGTTATACTATGAGGGATGGTGAGTGGGTTATTGATGAAAAAGAGGCTGAGGTAGTGAGGCTAATCTATGAGAAATATCTTGAAACAGATTCAGCCCGGAAAACTATGGAGTACCTGAATCAGAATGGGTACAGAAACAGGGTAGGCAGACCATACAATACAGATACTATCCTCAGAATCTTAAAGAATGAGAGAAATAAGGGTACAGTAGTACTAAATAGACACCATAGGGATTTTAACCTGAAAAAGATAGTTATTAACCCTGAGGAGGAATGGGTAATAGTTGAGGATGCTACCCCGGCTATTGTCAGTAAAGATGTGTGGGAAACTGTAAATAATAACATAAAAGCAAAAGCTATTAGGCATGATGGGAGGGGTAAGAAAGTGGGTAAAGAAAAGCTCAGCGGAAAATTGTATTGTGCCTCTTGTGGTAGTGTAATGTGGGGGCACACACAGAAATATAAAGATAAGCCCTATATGTATTGGAAGTGCTCAGCCCAAAAAGCCAAAGGAACTATAGCTTGTGCAGATGGGGTAACAATATCAGAGAATAAGGTAAGAGAAATCATAAGGGGGCTTACAAGCGATTTACAGCCTCATAGAGCCGTTATAAGAGAATCATGGGTAAATTGGTTAGGGGAAATCAGAAAAGGGCTTACAGGGCAAAATAGAAGCCCTGAGAGGCAAAAGAAAGATTTACACATACTGGAAGAGAAGAAAGAGCGGCTTACAGATGCCTATATAGATGGGCTTATCCCTAAAGGGGATTATGTGAAGCGGCTTAAAGAAATTGAGGCTCAGATTGAAAACTATGAAATAGAGCTACAGGTTACTCAGAATGAAGATGTAAAAGAGATAGATTACTACCTTGAAAACATTGATACAGAGCTTGATAAGTGGATGGATTCTTTGGCTTTTGAAGAGAGTAAGATAGATTTTATCTTAGAGCATACAAAGAAAATCACGGTTACAAAAGATAAGCACATGATAATAGAGCTTGATTTGATAGCCGGGGTTATAATAGCCGGGGAAGATTTTTTACTGTTTGTAAAGGAACAGGGACATGTTCTGGGACATAAAGAAGACCGGGCAGTTAAACGAACTTTACCAGCCGCGGCTGACGTTTTTACAGGACAGCTACGAGGTTTATCAGGATTACGCCCTTGTCGGAACCAAGGGCTTCACTTTTGAAGGACCTTTTTATCTGGACCGACGTGGCCGGATCACAGGCTGGGATGAAGCGGCAGAGGAGCATGCTAAAAAGCTGGTGGACCGCGAGCTTTCCCGGCTGCGGAGATCCTTTGAGCTTGCGAAGGCGGATGGATACCGGAAATATATCATGTTCCTGCACTATCCTCCGACCAGCATCCTGGAAGAGCGAAGTGGTTTTACGGATATGGCAGAGGAATACGGCGCGGAACAGGTGATCTATGCGCACTGCCACGGCGAAAGCCGGTTCCATGACAGTATCCACGGGGAGTATCGCGGGCGTACCTATCATCTGGTATCCGGAGATTTTCTCCGCTGGAAGCCATTAAAGATTCTGTAGGAAGAAAACGCCTGCTCACAAAGCAATATGTGATAAGCAACGAATTCGAACATAAAACGCCCGGAAATGTTAAGTTTACATGGTGGACTCGCCTTTCAATATGCAATAGAATGATGTTAAGATTTATTGCAAAGGTGGGATATGTATGAGAAAACATTATTTGGACAACATCCGCTGGATCACCGTCGTTATTGTGGTGATCTACCACGTGTTTTATATGTATAATGCGGAGGGCGTTCTTGGCGGTCTTGGCAGGATCACCGATCTGCCGGTCCAGTATTACGATGCGTTCCAGTATCTGGTCTATCCCTGGATCATGCCGGTCCTTTTTATCGTTTCGGGAATCAGCGCCAGACTGTATCTGGAACGTCATTCGGACAAAGAATTCCTGATGTCGAAAACCCGGAAGCTTCTGGTCCCGTCAACGATCGGCCTTCTGGTCTTTCAATTCATTCAGGGATACGTAAGCATGTCCCTTGGAGGCGGATTCGACGGCCTGAAGGCCGAAGGCGTTCCCGGCTTTGTCATTTTTTTGATCATGGTCGCATCCGGAAGCGGTGTCCTTTGGTACATGCACCTGCTATGGATATACTGTATGGTGCTTGTTGTTATTAAGAAGATCGAAAAAGGAAAGCTGCTGAAGGCAGGGGCCGGAACTCCCATATGGGCAGCAGCCCTTATGCTTCTCCCGATCTGGGGTTCGGCACAGATCCTGAACACGCCGATCATATCTGTCTACAGATTCGCTTTTTATTTTGTGTTTTTCATCCTCGGATACTACGTTTTCTCCAATGATCCGGTCATGGCAAAGCTCAGGACGATCGCGGTGCCTTTGATCGTGCTGGCGGCAGCGGTATGCGTCCTGTTCACCGTCCTTTATTTTGGCAGGAACTACGCCGATAAGCCGATCAACAGAGGGTTCCTGTTTTCGCTATGTGCTTATGCCGGTTCTCTGGCAATGCTTTCGGGTATGGCGAGATATCTTGATTTCAGCACAGCATTTACAGAATGGATGTCCGGACACAGCTTCGGGCTTTACGTATTCCATTATCTTGGCATTTCATCCGTTGCGCTCTTCATTGCAAAGCCCGGATTGATGCCTGCACCTTTATGTTATGCATTGAGTTTACTGGCAGGATTTGTGTTTGGCTACGGTTTATACGCCGTTATTTCCAGAATCCCGTTCTTCAGATGGGCTGTACTGGGAATAAAAGGGAAGAAGGAGAGTTAAATGTTTCATGACAATCTGATACAGATGCGCAAATTGCTGCAGATGACACAGGAGGATATTGCGGAAAAGCTCGGCGTTACAAGGCAGTCCGTGGCCAAATGGGAATCCGGCGAAACAGTCCCGGATCTAGATAAATGCAAACAGATCGCGGATATTTTCGGCGTGTCACTGGATGATCTGGCTAACTATGAGCCGGATGAAAACCTGGGGCTAGCCGTTCCCCCGAAGGGAAAACACCTGTTTGGACTGGTGACGGTGGGCGAGAAGGGTCAGATCGTTATTCCGGCCAAGGCTAGAAAGCTGTTTGAAATATCCCCGGGTGACCAGCTGATGGTCCTGGGGGATGAAGGGCAGGGGCTGGCCCTTGTTAAGGAGGAAAGTTTTCTGGCTTTAGCCAATATGGTCAATAACATGAAAACCAGGCCTTGACAAAGCACTGAAAATGATGTCATTTCGTCCGGCAGGGCAACACCGCAGCTTGTCCATCTTCTCTGCAGCTCGTTTGTTCATGGTTTTTTTGAGATTGTGAGGCATGGTATGGAAAAGGAAGAAGCGCTGAGGTATATTCTTCAGCTTCAGACTTTTTTTGCCTGCGGGTGGGATCATTTGTTTAATCCCTGATTTTTTTGAGGCTTCTGGCATGATAGTGGGTACTCATGCAGCCTGAGTTGACAGTTTCATATTGAAAAGCCACCTGTGCTCCGATAGTGTATTAGCGACCAAACTCTTACACGAAGGAGTACCCACAGATGGCTTCAGCTAATACATT
>JAFTPT010000029.1 GCA_017463155.1 Blautia sp. | reverse complement strand
TCGCTTCGTTTCTTCGAAACTTGCGCGATCCTCCGTTCATTCGCAATCCGCGGATTTTCCTGATAAACCAGGAAAATCGCTGCTTGCTCATGTACGGGCGGGTCCCAAGGTCATGCCCCGATTCATGCAAGCATGATCGGGTCATGACTTTTGGACCCTGGCATCATCATTATACTCTGAATTAGGGGAATTGAAAAGGGAAAGTTCGGCAAAAAAAGGCGGCCCGGATTATAGACAATTTTTCCAAAAAAATGATTTCGAAAACAAATTATTTGTAAAATATGTTCACAGTCTGACGGAACTGTGCTATAATATTTCTATATTATAACATACACACAGGCAAGAGGTGATTGCATGATCAAAAAGGAAATGATAGCCATGCTATTGGCCGGAGGACAAGGCAGCAGGCTTGGTGTACTGACCGCTAAGGTCGCAAAGCCTGCCGTCGCTTTTGGCGGAAAATACAGGATCATTGATTTTCCCCTGAGTAACTGCATTAATTCCGGGATCGATACGGTTGGTGTGCTGACCCAGTATCAGCCTCTGCGGCTGAACACCCATATCGGGATCGGGATCCCCTGGGATCTTGACCGCAACGAGGGAGGCGTCACGGTACTGCCGCCTTACGAGAAGAGCACCAACAGTGAGTGGTACACCGGAACAGCAAACGCCATATTCCAGAACCTGGATTACATGGAGCAGTACAATCCGGATTATGTGCTGATCCTGTCGGGCGACCATATCTATAAGATGGACTACGAGGTAATGCTTGATTTTCACAAGGCAAACAAAGCCGACGTGACGATCGCCTGCATGCCGGTCCCGCTCGAGGAGGCCAGCCGGTTCGGCATCATGGTTGCCGATGAGACCGGCCGGATCACCGAGTTCGAGGAAAAGCCGGAGCATCCGAGCAGCAACCTTGCTTCCATGGGCATCTATATTTTCAGCTGGGACGTCCTCAAAAAGGCGTTGATCGCGCTGAAGGATGAGAACAGCTGCGACTTCGGCAAACACATCCTTCCCTACTGCAGGGAACAGGGGCAGAGGCTTTTTGCCTACGAGTACAACGGTTACTGGAAGGACGTCGGAACGCTGGGTTCCTACTGGGAAGCCAATATGGAGCTGATCGATATCATTCCGGAATTCAACCTGTACGAGGAGTTCTGGAGGATCTACACCAAGGGGGACATCATCCCGCCCCAGTATATCGCCAAGGACGCGGTCGTGGACCGCTGCCTGATCGGAGAGGGGACCGAGGTGTACGGGGAGGTCCACAATTCCGTGATCGGCTGCAATGTCGTGATCGGCAAGGGCAGCGTGGTCAGGGATTCCATCATCATGCGGGACACCGTGATCGGTGAGGGCGTCGTCATGGACAAGGCGATCCTGGCTGAGAATGTGACGGTGGGCGACAACGTGGTGCTGGGCTTCGGCGAGGAGGTTCCCAATGTCCGCAAACCGGCCGTCTATTCCTTCGGACTCGTCACCATCGGTGAGCACAGTACCATTCCCGACAATGTCAGGATCGGCAATAATACCGCGATAACCGGCGAGACAGTGCCGGAAAATTATCCGGACGGAGTTCTTGCCGGCGGACAGGTGATCGTAGCAAAGGATGGTGATCTGTAATGAGAGCGATCGGTATTATTTTAGCGGGCGGCAACAACAACCGGATGCGGGAACTTTCCGATAAGCGCGCGATCGCTGCCATGCCCATCGCAGGCAGCTACCGCAGCATCGATTTTGCCCTCAGCAACATGGCAAATTCGCACATCCAGAAGGTAGCGGTGCTGACCCAGTTCAATGCCCGCTCCCTGAATGAGCATCTGAGTTCTTCCAAATGGTGGGATTTCGGACGTAAACAGGGAGGCCTGTTCGTGTTCACGCCGACCATGACCAAGGACAACAGCTTCTGGTATCAGGGGACAGGAGATGCCATCTACCAGAACCTGAATTTCCTCAAGAACAGCCATGAGCCCTATGTGGTGATCGCGTCGGGCGACGGCGTATACAAGCTGGATTACAACAAGGTTCTGGAATATCATATAGCCAAGAGAGCCGATATCACGGTCGTCTGCACGACCTGCAAGGACCCGGCGGATGTGGAACGCTTCGGCGTGATCCGCATGAACGAGGACTGCAGGATCGAGGAATTTGAGGAGAAGCCGATGGTTTCTCCCTACAATACGGTATCCACCGGCATCTATATCATCCGCCGGAGACAGCTGATCGAGCTGATCGAGAAGGCGGCCCAGGACGGGCGGCATGATTTTGTCAGAGATGTACTGATCCGCTACAAGAACCTTAAGCGGATCTACGGCTACAAGATCAACACCTTCTGGAGCAATATATCGACCGTGGATTCCTATTATCAGACCAACATGGCATTTCTTGATCCGGAGATCCGTAATTATTTCTTTAAGCAGGAGCCCTTCATCAAGACGAAGATCGACGATCTGCCGCCGGCCAAATACAATCCCGGGGCCGTCGTCAGCAACAGTCTGGTTTCCAGCGGCTGTATCATCAACGGTATCGTCGAGAATTCCGTCCTTTTTAAGGACGTATTCGTCGGAAACAACTGCGTTATTAAAAACTCCGTCATTCTTAATGACGTTTATCTTGGAGATAATACACATATTGAGAACTGTATCGTGGAAAGCCGCGATACGATCCGCGCAAATTCTTATTACTGCGGGGAGGATGGAGTTAAGATTGTCGTCGAAAAAAATAATCGCTACGTGATTTGACGATCGGCGGCGAAAAAGCAGAAGGGAGAAAAAGAAATGAACATTACTGATGTCCGCGTCAGAAAGGTGGCAAAGGAAGGGAAAATGAAAGCGGTCGTATCCGTTACGATCGACGATGAGTTTGTTGTCCATGACATCAAGGTCATCGAGGGAGAGAAGGGACTCTTTATCGCGATGCCGAGCCGCAAGGCAACCGACGGTGAATACCGCGATATCGCACATCCCATCAATTCCACAACGAGAGAACGGCTTCAGGCACTGATCCTGGAGAAATACGAAGAGGCTATGGAAGCCGAACCGGAGGAGGAGCCGGGAGAGTAACTTTTTTCGTTTTCCGCAATAAACCATGACGTGGAACAAACCAGTATGAAGTCAGATGCTGGCCGGTCAGGCACCCGCAGGGGAACTGCACCGATCTGAACTTCAGCAATGAACAAAGATAAAGGTCATCACATGGGTGGTGGCCTTTTTCTTTTTATAAATCAATCTTATTACCCCTCATGGCTTTTGAACCAGTTTATGATCTCGTCGATCACTCTCTCGCTTTCAGGAAGATCCGGTCTCAGCACGGGGAATGCATGGATCAGTTTGGGATCGCTTCCCATATGGCGCAGGAAATGTTCCACGCCATTGGCGCCCGGTATACCAGCAAAATGAAGAGATTTGCCATTTATGGCAATAATTTTCAAAACACAGATTGACTATTGACCGAGATAGCCATATTATAGTAGTGAAGAAATTTGCCATTTATGTTATAAATTTTCATCGGAGGACAAGGGGATGGAAATTAACAGAAATGAGTATTTGGATCGGTTGGTTGGCAGAAGGAATAACGGCTTAATCAAAATTATCACAGGCATCAGACGCTGTGGAAAGTCTTATCTGTTGGATCCTATTTTTAGAAACTATCTTATAAACGAAGGAGTCCCGGATGATCATATCATTAAAATCGAGCTGGATCGGATCACAAACAGAAAATTTCACAAGGATCCGGAGGCTTTTAACACATATATACATTCCTTAATAAAAGATAACGGATCATATTATCTACTTTTGGACGAAATTCAACTGGTGGAAGACTTCGAACTTGTTTTGAACGGGCTTTTGTATGAGAAAAATCTGGACGTATATGTAACAGGAAGTAATTCCAGATTTCTGTCTTCGGATATTATATCGGAGTTCAGAGGACGGGGAGACCAGATTCATTTGAATCCACTTTCGTTTTCAGAGTTTTATTCTGCCTGTGGCGGCGATAAAACTGACTGTTGGAATGAATACCTGACATATGGAGGAATGCCGTTGATCCTTTCAAAATCCGGAGATGCAGAAAAAAGCGAATATCTTAAGGACCTGTTTGCACAAACGTATTTTACAGATATCGTAAACAGAAACGGCGTTAAACGAACAGATGTGCTTGATTCTGTCGTTGATATTCTGGCATCTTCTGTCGGATCCCTTACAAACCCTCAAAAGATATATGAAACATTTAAAAGTCGCGGAGAAAAAGAACTATCTATTAACACTGTCAATTCCTACCTGGCATATCTGGAAGATTCCTTTATCATAAAAAAAGCGCTTCGCTATGATGTCAAAGGCAGAAAATACATCAATACTCCGCAAAAATATTATTTTTCAGATGTTGGATTGCGGAATGCCCGGTTAAATTTCAGACAGCAGGAAGAAACACACCTGATGGAAAACGTAATTTATAATGAATTGGTGTTCAGGGGATACAATGTTGACGTTGGTGTCGTCGAGATACGCGAAGCAGGGAAACACGTTCAGACCGAAGTCGATTTTGTCTGCAATATGGGCAGCAACAGGGTATATATCCAGTCCGCATTGAATTTGAGCACCCCGGAAAAGACGAAACAGGAGAGCAGATCACTGAATCATATCAGGGACAGCTTCAAAAAGATCATTGTCGTAAAAGATAATATTAAACGGTGGAGAACAGATGACGGCATATTGGTTCTGGGGGTCACTGATTTTCTGCTGGATCCGGGCAGCATGGCCGGATGAGCAGATTGCGAAAAAACCTTTGCAAATCGCCATTTCTTATAAAAATGGTGTCCCCGGGATATCCGGATAGCTTCCCATCGAAATCAAAAGCTCCAGGCCAGCCTGCCGTGCCTCCAGCACAGCATCCCGCACCGCGGCTGCATCGCCGGAGATGGCGAGAATCACCTCGTTGGAATGGCTCGTCCCGATACTCGGCGTCATATAGTTGACCACGCGAACCGAGGCTGCCTTGACGGCCACATCGGCCATGACAAGACCGATCGCCGCCGGGGAACCCGCCATGAATCCGAAGGCCTGGCCGGCTTCCGCCCCAAAGGCCTTCTGCAGAGCAGCTCCTGCACTGGCGCTGAAGGCAAATTCCAGATGCCCGGCCTTACTGATGTACAGCTCCCCCGCGTATTTGTTGGTCAGCTCGAGCGCCAGGCTGATTGCGTGCCTGACATCGGAGACATCGTTCCCTCCGATCACGATGTAGTTGCCGTGGCCTCCCCAGCCCTTGGTGTCCCGCGGCAGATCGATCGAGAGCACCTCCGTGCTGGTCGCCTTGACAGCATCGTCGATGGCGGTGATCTGCCCGGCCGCACCGGTTCGGGAGCTTAGAAGCCCCAGCGCACGGTACCTGGTCCCTATATTCATCTGTTCCAGAAGCCCCTCGTCAATACCGGAGATCACAAGGCCGATGGTATCCAGGACCGCCGCCCCCACAAACTCCGTCCGGGTGCAATGCATGCTGATGCTGTGAACGTCCATGACAACTCCCTACGTGTTTGCAGATATTGGAAACATTGTACCATGAAGACGCCCGGAGGGAAAGAAGAATTTCACTCATACACGTTTTGACGCATTTGGGCGCATTTAGACAGGCAATTGAATGTTGAAAATGTAACCCTTTTTTGATAACATTGTCATTTAATGAGGCAAGCAAAATAGTATGAGTCTTAAATCCGTTGACAACACCAGAAAAACGCGCTATTGTAAACCAAAACAAGAAAAGAGGTTTACATATGATTGCACAAGTACAAACAGCAGAAAGAAGCAGAACATACGATATCGTCTACATCGGTATGTTCGTGGTCGTGATGGCCATCTGTTCCTGGATCTCCATTCCCATGGCGGTTCCGTTCACCCTCCAGACCTTCGGCGTCTTTATGGCGGTCCTGGTGCTGGGAGGCAAACGCGGCACCCTGGCCGTGCTGGTCTACATCCTGGCGGGGGCGATCGGCATTCCGGTCTTTTCGGGCTTTAAGGGAGGGGCCGGCGCGCTCCTCGGCAGTACCGGCGGCTATATCCTGGGATTCCTTTTTACGGCCCTTGTGATGTGGGCGATCGAAAAATTCTTCGGTAATAAGCCGGTGGTCACGATCATCTCCATGCTCGTGGGCCTGCTGGTATGCTATGCCTTCGGAACAGCCTGGTTCATGGTGGTCTACGCGAGGGCCAACGGTCCGGTGGGCCTGATGACGGCCCTGGGCTGGTGCGTGTTTCCGTTTATCATCCCGGACCTTGTCAAGATCGCACTCGCCTATGTCCTGTCCGGACAGATCCGGAAGGTCGTGCAGATCCACTGAACAGCATTCTCAGAATAGATCAGATCCCTTTAAACCAGAGGCCCTGTGCGGACAGCTCGCTGTCCGACCAGCCGCTGGTTTTTTTGTGCTGCTCTTAAGAAGAGCGCTGCTTTCGTTCTTGTTGGGCAGCCGGACTGGCCGGGAGATTCGTCTGTTCTTCATGGAGAGACCGTCCTTTCTGCAGCTGGCGGGATCAGGAGATTCCTGCCGGTCCACGGATCACTTTCTTACTGGTAATGTATCATTTTCAGCAGGAAAAGTTAAGTAACAGGTGCTGAACAGGCGAAGCCGCTTACCGGCGAAAAAGCGGGCACGTACTTGACATGGGGGAGAACGGACGTGGATAATGGGAGATGAAATGAGAAAAAGTATCTGCACCCGGGCAGCGTGATCCGGGAGAAAACGGAGGAGACAGATGCGGAAGCGTTTTTTGCATGACAACTGGCGCATGCGGGAGATGGGTTCTGAGGAGTGGATCCCGGCGAAGGTCCCGGGGTCGGTGTACGCGGACCTGCTGGCGGCCGGCCGGATGGAGGAGCCCTGGTATCGGGACAACGAGCTGGATGCCCTGGCCCGCATGGAGAAGGACTACTGCTACGAGACGTTTTTTGATATGGAGGAGGGTACGGAGGAGTACGATGAGATCCTCCTGACCTTTTACGGACTGGATACGCTGGCGACGGTCTCACTGAACGGAACCATCATTCTGGAGGCGGACAACATGCACCGTGAGTTTCGCCTTCCGGTCAGACAGCTTCTGCGGGAGAAGGACAATCAGCTGCACATCTGCTTTCATTCGCCGAACCGGTTTGTGCGGGAGTCCTACGACAACGACCCGATCCATGCGACGACGGACTGCATGCGCGGGTTTCCGAGGCTTCGGAAGGCCCACTGCATGATGGGCTGGGACTGGGGCGCCAGGCTGCCGGATGCAGGGATCTGGAGGCCCGTAGAGCTGTCCGGGGTTACAAAAGCCCGTCTGGCCGGCGTGTACATCGCGCAGAAGATCGAAGGTATTTCGGAGGACGGCGTGTATGCAAAGCAGGTGACGTTGACGTTGAAACCGGAGGTGTCTGCCGCGGACGGGGCTCTTTTTGGAGGGCTGGAGGAGCGGAACGGAAAGGAAGATCTGTCCGGCTGTGTCCTGCAGGTGGAGCTCGGCGATCCTGCAGGGGAGACGATCCTGCAGGAATCCTTTCCGCTTTCGGAAGCCGTGGAGGTGACAATCCCGGAGGCTCGGCTCTGGTGGCCGCACGGATTCGGTGGACAGCCGCTGTACCGCCTGAGAGCTTCGCTGGTGAGCGGGGACGGCATCCTGGACACCTGGGAACGCAGGATCGGTTTCCGTACCCTCACGGTCGACCGAACGCCGGATCCGTGGGGGGAGCGCTTCTGCCATGTGGTGAACGGTGTCCCCGTATTTGCCATGGGTGCGGACTATATTCCCGAGGACAACATCCTGCGCCGTGTGACCAGGGACAGAACGGAGCGTCTTCTGCGGGATGCGGTCCTCGCGAACCACAATACGGTCCGCGTGTGGGGCGGCGGGTATTATCCGGAGGACTGGTTCTATGACCTGTGCGACGAGCTCGGGCTGCTGGTCTGGCAGGACTTCATGTTCGCGTGTGCGGTCTATGACCTGACACCGGAATTCGAGAAGAGCATTACCGCGGAGGCGGCCGACAATGTGCGGCGGCTCCGTCATCATCCCTCGCTGGTCCTCTGGTGCGGCAACAACGAGATGGAGTCCTTTATTCACGATGACCGGGAAGGATGGTGCCGGAAGCCGTCGCAGTTCTCGGACTATGTGCGGATGTATGAGCATATCCTGCCGAAGGTGGTTCACGAATACGATCCGGAGACCTTTTACTGGCCCTCCAGTCCTTCCTCGGGCGGCGCGTTCGACGACCCGAACGGGGAAGACCGCGGCGATGTCCATTACTGGGATGTCTGGCACGGAGGAAAACCGTTCACGGAATACCGGAAGTTCTTTTTCCGGTATCTGTCGGAATTCGGCTTCCAGTCCTTTCCGGCCCTTCCGACGATCGAAGCCTTCACCCTGCCGGAGGACCGGAACGTCTTTTCCTATGTGATGGAAAAGCACCAACGGAACAATGCCGCCAACGGGACGATCATGCGCTACATGGAGCAGACGTACCTGTACCCGTCGGATTTTGAAACCTTTATCTATGCTTCCCAGCTTCTCCAGGCGGATGCGATCCGTTACGGGGTGGAGCACTTCCGCCGGCACAGGGGACGGTGTATGGGGACGGTCGTGTGGCAGCTGAACGACATCATGCCGGCGGCCAGCTGGTCCTCCATCGATTACTTCGGACGCTGGAAAGCGCTGCATTATTTTGAAAAACGGTTCTTTGCACCGCTCCTTCTGTCCTGTGAGGAGGAGAGCATGATCTCGCAGGATCCCAACATCAACGCCGAGCCCTTCCGGCTGAAAAAATCGATCCGTCTCTGTGTTTCCAACGAGACACGAAAGGCCCGCACGGTGCAGATCCGCTGGCAGGTGCGGAATGCGGACGGAAGTCCCGCTGCTTTTCGGACAGGGCAGCCGGAGAGCTCGCCCTACGCACCTGCGGAGAGCAGCTTTGTGCACGGAAGCGATGACCGGGCAGAGCCACGGAAGATGGCGGAGGATGAGCCCCGGAGCAGCGGCAGTACGTGTATGACGGTGCCACCGCTTTCATCCGCCTGGCTTCCGGGGACGGAGCTTCCCGCTCTCGATGTCTTCCGGCAGTACGTGAGCTATGAGCTGGAAGAAGACGGAGAGATACGATCCTCCGGAACGGTCCTGTTCGCGCCGCCCAAATTCTTCCGGTTCGAGGATCCGCGCATTTCGCTTTCCGTTGTTCGGAGGGACGACGGCGCGTACATCCTCGCGGAGGCGGAGGCGTATGCCCGAAGTGTCGAGATCTACGGAGAGGAGGATCTTCTGCTGGAAGACAATTTCTTTGATATGAATGCGGGCTCACGCCTGGTACGGATCCTGCGGGGCACGCCCCGCGCGCTTAAGGCCAGAAGTGTATTTGATATCCGTTGAGACCGGCAAACAGACATGCCTCGGATACATTTGACCATCCTTTTTGATATAGCGTTACGGGCATATTTCTGCTATACTGTATATATGCGGAAATTCATTCTTAAGGAGGATAGCACATGAGCAAGGAAACCAACAAACCCTGCGCGGAGAAGGGCCCGATCACCGAAGAGCTTCTGACAAAGATGCATGCATGGTGGCGCGCTGCAAACTACCTGTCCGCAGGACAGCTCTATCTACTCGAAAATCCACTGTTAAAGAAACCGCTTACGCCCGAAATGATCAAGAAAAAGATCGTCGGACACTGGGGCACTGTTCCCGGCCAGAACTTTGTATTTGTACACCTGAACCGTGTGATCAAACGGTACGACCTGGATCTGATCCTGCTGTCGGGGCCGGGCCATGGCGGAAATTTCTACATCGCCAATGATTACATGGACGGAACCTACAGTGAAATATATCCGGACATCTCCGAGGATGAGGACGGCATGGCAAAGCTGTTCAAGCAGTTCTCCTTCCCGGGCGGCGTCCCGAGCCACTGTGCACCGGAAACGCCGGGCTCCATCAACGAGGGCGGCGAGCTGGGCTACGGCATCGCGCATGCCTTTGGTGCCGTGTTTGACAACCCGGACCTGATCGCGGCAGTCACCGTCGGCGACGGCGAGGCGGAGACGGGCCCTCTGGCCACTTCCTGGCAGAGCAATAAATTCCTGAATCCGGTGGGTGACGGCGCCGTGCTGCCGATCCTTCATCTGAACGGCTACAAGATCGCGAACCCCACCGTATTTGCCCGGATGAGCCACGAAGAGCTTGTGGATTTCTTCCATGGCTGCGGCTGGGAGCCTAACTTTGTCGAGGGTGAAGATCCCATGCCGATGCACAAAAAGATGGCGGAGACCATGGATGCCGTGATCGAGCGGATCAGGGAGATCCAGAAGAACGCCCGCGAAAACAACGACAGCACACGCCCGGTGTGGCCGATGATCGTGCTGCGCACGCCCAAAGGCTGGACGGGACCCAAGGTCGTGGACGGCCAGCGGATCGAGGGCAACTTCCTGGCACACCAGGTGCCGATCATGATGGACAAGCCGGAGCATTTAGGCCTTCTGGAGGAGTGGCTTCGGAGTTACCATCCGGAGGAATTGTTTGACGAGAACGGAAAACTTCTGCCGGAGATCAAGGAACTGGCGCCCGAAGGAAATGCCAGGATCGGCGCGAACCCTCACGGAAACGGTGGACTTCTGCTCCGCGATCTGCGCCTGCCGGACTTCAGAGATTATGCCTTTGACGTAAAAGAGCACGGTGAAAAGGACGGCCAGGATATGACGGAGCTCGGCAAGTTCATCCGTGATATCTTTGTGCTGAACAAGGATGCGAAGAATTTCCGCGCCTTCGGGCCGGACGAGACCAATTCCAACCGCCTGAACGCGCTGTTTGAGGTGGAGAACCGTGACTGGAACGCAGAGCGTTACGATACGGATGACCATCTGGCCGCGGACGGCCGCGTCATGGATTCCATGCTCTCCGAGCATATGTGCGAGGGCTGGCTGGAGGGCTACCTGCTCACCGGACGCCATGGCTTCTTTGCCACCTACGAGGCTTTTGCGCGTATCATCGATTCCATGGCCGCGCAGCATGCCAAGTGGCTGAAGGTCTGCAACCAGCTGCCCTGGAGAAAGGGGATTGCTTCCCTGAACCTGATCATGGCTTCCACCGTATGGCAGCAGGACCACAACGGCTTTACCCATCAGGATCCCGGCTTTATGGACCACATTGCCAACAAGAAGGCAGACGTCGTCCGCCTGTATCTGCCGCCGGATGCCAACTGCCTGCTTTCCTGCTTTGACCACTGCATCCGCAGCCGCAACTATGTGAACGTGATCGTTGCCTCCAAGCATCCGCGTCCCCAGTGGCTGACCATGCCGGAGGCCATCAAGCACTGCACGCAGGGTATCGGAATCTGGGACTGGGCGAGCAATGACCAGGGCCAGGAGCCGGATGTCGTGTTTGCCTGCGCGGGTGAAACGCCCACGCTGGAGGCACTGGCCGCCGTCTCGATCCTCAAGGAGGAACTGCCGGAGATCAAGATCCGCTTTATCAATGTGGTCGACCTGTTCAAGCTGCAGCCCGCCAACGAGCATCCGCACGGCCTGACGGACGCGGAGTACGACATGCTGTTCACCCAGGACAAGCCGGTGATCTTCGCCTTCCACGGCTATGCGAGCCTGATCCACGAGCTGACCTACCGCCGGCACAACAACCGTCTGATGCACGTGCGCGGCTACCGCGAGGAGGGTACCATCACGACGCCCTTCGATGTGCGTGTGCAGAATGATGTGGACCGCTTCCACCTGGTGCAGGAGGCGTTGAAGCAGCTGCCGCAGCTTGGCAACCGCGGGGCTTATCTGTATCAGAAGATGAGCGACAAGCTGGTGGAGCACAAGCAGTATATCCATCAGTATGGTCTGGACCTTCCCGAGGTCGCAGGATGGAAATGGGAGAAATAACCGATCGCCGGAAGGCTGCCTGAATACGAAAGGGGCTGTCGCAACAGATGTTGCGACAGCCCCTTTTTGGCGGGTGATCGTCCCGAAGATGTATTTTTTCCATAAAAACGTGATATTTTACAAAAAAGAAGAACCAGAATGAATGCTTCGGATAAAATAGCCATCTTTTCGGAAGATCGTTGATGGAAAAGCCCGGAAAGAAATTATACACTCAGTGCATAACACATTTATATACCGTATCTTCCGTGGGCGGTTTCTGGACTTGGAAAAGAGGCATAGGATGGGATTCATAGAGGATTTTGATAAAATTCGAGAGCGGTTTACGGCTTTGTGGAACCGTGAAATACTGGACCGCTGCTGTATCAGTGTTTTTGCATATGATCAGCAGGCAATGGCAGACTTTTCGTCGATGCCGCCCGGAATGGATCCCAGGGTCTGGATGACTGACCCGGAGATAATGCAGAAAAGGCATCTGCAGCTTTTTGAGAAGACCTATTTTGCAGGGGATGCGTTTCCTTTGGTCAACCTGAATCTCGGACCCTCCGGGCATACTGCATTTATCCAGGATGTCAGTCCTAAATACGAGGCGGATACCAACACGATCTGGTACAGTCCGATCATGGAGGAGGAACTGGAACCTGAGAAGATCCTTTTTGATAAAAATGCGTATCTGTACACGCAGACACTGGCCTGTGCCAGATTTCTGACAGCGCATGCAGATGGGAAATACCTGGTTTCCATGCCTGATCTGGCCGGGAATCTGGACGTGCTTTCCAATCTTCGTACGCCGACAGAGCTTGCAGCGGATCTGATCTCGGATGAAGAGACGGTGGAGGAGTGTCTGGACAGGATCGAGATGATCTGGGAAACGGCGGTCAGGGAATGCTATGAGGTTTTACGAAAGCAGGAAGGTGCTGCAGACGGAAGCTGCATAGGCTGGCTGAACACCTGGGCGCCCGGATTTCATAACCAGATGCAGGTGGATATGTCTGTTATGTTTTCGAATGACTGTTATGAGCGGTTTGCCCGAAAAGAGCTGGAGAGGCAGTCCTCCCTGCTGGACTATGCGCTGTACCATCTGGATGGAGTAGAACAGCTTAGGCATCTGGATACCTTGTTATCGATACCGGATCTTCGGATGATCCAGTGGACCAATGTTGCCGGTCAGCCATCCAGACTTCAGTATATCCCTGCTTTCAAAAAAATGCAGGAAGCCGGAAAATGCCTGCTGATCCTCTGTGAGACATATGAAGTGGAGACGCTTCTTACAGAGCTGTCTTCAAAGGGTCTTCTTCTGAATGTAAAGGTCGGTTCACGGGAGGAAGCGGATGCGATGGTGCGGCTGGCAGAAAAGCTGACGCATGAGTAGCAGAATATGAACCTGAAATAAGGAGCAGCTTTATGCAGAATAAACTCCTGTATGGTGCGGAATACTATATCGAATATATGCCGTATGACAGATTGTCTGAGGATATTCGCCTTATGAAAGAAGCCGGGATCAACTGTATCCGTGTGGGTGAATCAACCTGGAGCAGTATGGAACCGCAGGAAGGAGTGTTTGATTTTTCAGAACTCCGGAGGGTTCTTGACGCCTGCAGCGAGGCCGGAATATCCGTGATCGCGGCAACGCCAACGTACGCCATTCCCGGCTGGCTGGCACAGAAATACCCGGATATACTGGCGGAGACATCATCAGGGCGTCTCCTGTATGGCAAACGGCAGACGATGGATATCACAAATGCAGATTACCTGTTTTACGCGGAACGGATCATCCGGAAGCTGATGGAGCATACAGCCGGGCATCCGGCCGTGATCGGATACCAGCTGGACAATGAAACCGGGTATTATGACGCTGCCGGGGAGCATATCCAGCAGTTGTTTACAGTGCACCTGCGCCAGGAATTCCATGGTGATCTGAATCGACTGAACCAGGCTTTGGGGCTTTCTTACTGGAGCAACCGGATCGATTCCTGGGAAAACATTCCGGATCTTCGTGGCGCTGTGAACGAGAGCCTCAGAGCGGAGTTTGACGCTTTCCGTCGTGCTGAGGTGACACGGTTTCTCGCTATGCAGGCGAAGATCGTACGGGAGTACCTGCGGGAGGATCAGTTTATCACACATAATCTGAGTTTGTTCTGGAACGGAGATACTTACGGCTTCAACCCGGATGTGGATGAGCGGGAAATCGGAAAGATCGTGGATGTCTGCGGGATCGATATCTATCATCCGGCGCAGGACGACCTGACGGGTATGGAGATCGCTTTTGGCGGAGACCTTGCCAGATCAGTTAAGAGGAAAAACTATCTGGTGCTGGAAACCCAGGCGCAGGGATTCCCGGGATGGCTGCCCTACGACGGACAGCTCCGGCTGCAGGCGTTCAGTCATTTCGCTTCGGGAGCCGATATGGTGGAATACTGGCCCTGGCATTCGATCCACAACGGTCCGGAGACCTTCTGGAAGGGGGTTCTCGGACATGATCTGAAGGTCAACGACACATACAGGACTGTAAAGCAGATAGGGCAGGAATTGTCCATGCTCTCCGGTCATCTGCATCATCTCAAAAAGAAAAACCGGACCGCATTTGTGATCTGCAGCCGTTCACGCAAGGGCCTGGACTATTTTCCGATGAACATAAGTGCCGGAGAGGACAAAAGCATCGGCTACAATGATGTGCTGAAAAAAATCTACCGGCAACTGTATTTTCTAAACGTGGAATGTGATTTTGTCTGGCCGGACTCGGAATCACTGGAAGAGTATGACCTGCTGATCGTACCGGCCCTGTATGTGGCGGAGGACATTTTCACGAAGCGGCTTTCGGACTATGTCAGAAAGGGAGGTCATCTGCTGGGCACTTTCAAGACTGCATTTGCTGACAAATATTTGAAGGTGTACCATGATGGCCACCCACACGGACTGCGGGATTGCTTCGGGATGAGCTACAGTAATTTCACTTTATCCAGAGGGGCCGCGCTTCTGGGAAACGGTACCGCTGTGAAAAAGGAAGGGCGGAGAGTGACAGGATTCATGGAGCTTCTGGAGCCGGCAGATGCACAGGTGCTTGCATCCTATGACCATCCCGCCTGGAAAAAATACGCAGCAGTGACGGAGAACGTTTATGGAAGCGGAACAGCCTGGTATCTCGGCTGCGACTGTGAGGACGGGGTCATCAGGGATCTGCTGATCTATATTCTGTCAGCCTGTGGACTATACAAAGAAGGACAGGAAGAGTTTCCCGTGATCGTACGAAGAGGAAAGAATATGCTGGATAAGGAAATCCGGTATTTTCTGAATTTCTCCGGAAAAGAACAGCGGGTGCATCCGGACTGGCAAGACGGACTTGAATTGCTGTCACAGACCCGGAGTGGGAAAGGCACGGATCTTCTGCTTCCACCCTGGGGCGTAAAAATTATAGAAACAGACGGAAATTCATAATGGAATGGAGGAAGTATGATTTATTATGTAAATGCAAATGCAGGAAAAAGCGGAGATGGAAGCAGCAGCTATCCATTTAAGGCCATACAGGAAGCCGCGGAGCGTGCGCAGCCCGGTGATGTGGTACAAGTGGCTCCCGGCATATATCATGAATATGTCAATCCGAAGTATGGCGGGAAAGAAGATGCGCGGATCGTATACCGAAGCGAGATTCCCGGCGCAGCCGTGATTACCGGAGCCGAGAGAGTGGATTTCTGGGAACAGGTCGAAGGAAACGTTTGGAAGGCGTGTATTCCGAATGGCCTTTTCGGGAACTATAACCCGTATACGACACTTATCTCCGGAGACTGGTTTATTGCAAGTTTTATCGCACATACCGGAGAAGTATACCTGAATGGCAGATCCATGTATGAGGTAACGAGCCTTCGGGAGGTAGAGGAGCCAAAGGTCTATGAGCTTTCCTGGGACCCCGACTTTACTGTATATACATGGTATACGGAACAGGACAGTGTAAAGGATGAAACAATCCTGTACGCGAATTTCCAGGGTAATGATCCAAATGTGGAAAATGTGGAGATCAGTGTCAGGAGACGATGCTTTTTTCCTGACCAGGAGGGGCGGGGTTACATCACGCTTTCCGGCTTTACGATAAAGCAGGCTGCCACCCAGTGGGCACCTCCAACGGCTTTTCAGGACGGTATGATCGGGCCTCATTGGTCCAAGGGCTGGATCATTGAAGATTGCGAGATCTCTGAGAGTAAATGCAGCGGAATCTCACTCGGAAAATATCTGATGCCGGATAACGATAATAAATGGCTTCACTGGAAATTGAAAGATGGGACCCAGACAGAACGGCAGGTCATCTGCCGGGCTCAGGCCGAGGGATGGAGCAAGGATACGGTTGGTTCGCATATTATCCGCAGGTGCAACATTCACGATTGCGGACAGACGGGCATCGTCGGACATATGGGCGGCGTCTTTTCGCTGATCGAGGACAATCACATCCATCACATTAACAATAAGCAGAACCTGGCAGGCGCAGAGATCGGTGGAATTAAGATGCATGCAGCCATCGATGTGATATATAGAAGAAACCACATCCACAATTGCACCAGAGGTATCTGGCTGGACTGGCAGGCACAGGGAACCCGCGTAAAGCAGAATCTTCTGCATGACAATACACTTCCCGTCACTACGACCACCGAGGCAGAGAACGGCACCCGCGTAGGGGAGGATGTTTTTATTGAAGTCTCCCATGGTCCTACGCTGATCGATAACAATATTCTGCTGTCAGATTGCGCGGTTCGCCTATGCTGCCAGGGTGTGTCGATCGTTCATAATCTGATCGCCGGTTCCTTTGTCGCTGTGGGCCAGGGAGTCGGAAACGGTGCGCCGGGCCTGGCATCACCCAGGTACACGCCATATCATTTCCCGCACCGTACGGAGGTTGCGGACTTCATGACGATCCTGCATGGAGACTGCCGTTTTTTCAATAATATTTTTGTTCAGAAGCCGATTCGTCCCGGAATGGCCGAGCTTTCCAGGATGTTTGAAGGGAATACCTGGGCGGATCTTAACATGATCGTGGGAACGGAGCCATACAACGATTATCCGACGGAGGAGGAATACCTTGCACTGTTTGAGGGATATTGCGGTATGGGTCCGGCACCTACCGACAGGTACTATGTGAAACTGCCGGTATGGACAGGCGGCAATCTGTTTCTGGCAGGAGCGAAGCCCTGTAAGCGCGAGCAGGCTTACCAGGAGGCAAAGAACGCTGATGTAAAGCTGGTTCTCAGGGAAGAGGAGGGAAGGGTCTTCCTCACGACCAATCTTGGAGAGTATCTGGAGGAGAATTCCGTAGGTGTGATCTCTACCAAAACCCTTGGAAAGGCCTTTGAACCAGAGCAGTATTTTGAAAATCCGGATGGCTCGGAGATTATTTTTAACGAAGATTATTTTGGCGAGCATCGCGCTGCCAGAACGATACCTGGACCATTTGCCGGTAAGATAGCGGAAGCGCAGGTGTTCTGATACATTATCTGGAAAGGGGGCTCCTTTCATGGAAGAAAAAATGAAAGCCTGGATCCTGGAAGGTCCGGGAGACCTGCAGCTGCGGGAAATCCCCGTTCCGGTACCCGGGGATGGACAGGTGCTTGTGAAGATCGACCGGTCATGCTCCTGTAACGGTTCTGACCCGGGAATATTTCACGGACATGAAGCCTACCAGACACCGCTTGTTTTCGGGCACGAAGCCAGCGGGGAAATCGTAGAGACAGTCGGAGATACAGGGTTTGCGCCTGGGGACAGGATCTGCTGGTGGTTTGAAAGTGGTGCTTTTGCGGAATACCAGGTCGTTTCTCCTCAAAAGACAGCTGTTTTCAGGGTTCCCGGAAATCTTTCCCGCGAGGCGTGTCCGATCATGGAGCTTGTACTTGCGGCGTGTCGTGCCTTGATGGGAAAACCGGCCGCCCGGGACCGGCAGAAGCTGTTGATCTGCGGGCTTAGCCCAAGCGGCCAGGTACTGCTGCAGTATGCACGGGCTCTGGGGTATCAGAAAATCACAGGCTGGGATCTGTATGAAAGCAGGAGAAAACTCGCTTTATCCCTCGGGATCGATGAGGTGGCGGATCCATCTTTTTTGCGAACGGAGGAGCTGGAATGTGCCGAGGCTTTTGATACCGCGATCCTGGCTATGGGTGATGATCTGCTTCCGGGAGAGCCGGCAGCGGATCTGGTGATCCGTTCCCTGCGGCCAGGCGGAACACTTATTTCCTACGGGCATCCGGAGCATGGGCTTCGCATGAACCCATACCTGTTTCAGAGCAGAAGCCTGGTTATGATGAGTCCCGAAAACAACATGGACCGGATCCGGTTTTACGGGCAGCAGGTTATCGAACTGGTCGAGCAGGAAAGGATCCGGGTCGAACCGCTGATCAGTCACAAAAAGCATTTTTCGGAACTGCGTGACACATTCCTGGATCTCATGGAACATCCGGAGAATTATATGAAAGTCGTATATCATTGGTGAGGAAGGACAGATGAATAAGATTACACTTGGGATATCGGGACAGGCGTTGGGCGATGTGAGGAGCTTTGCGGAGATCGTGGATATTGCAGAACGCTTCGGGATCCGGAATTTTGAATTGTGGCCGGTTAATGTCCCGGGCAATGGATTCGGATACCGGGAGAGGGATATGGAGCCCATTCTCGCAGTACGGGACGAAAAAAAGATCGACATAAATGTTGTCACGGTTGAAGCGGCATTCTGTGAGGATGCAGTAAAAACGCCGGAAATATATACGGATATTCTATGCAGTGCCATTGATGCAGCTGCCATGGCAGGGGCAAAGATCGTAAATCATTACTGCTATTATATCAATCTTGACGAAAAGCCGGACTACGAGAGGCTTGACAGGTTCTGGGGGCCGTCTCTTGACTACGCACGAAGGAAAGGGATCACACTTGTTCTGGAAAACGAGGCTCACGATGTAACACGGAATCCGGAGACTACCGCGGAGATCATGCGGCATTTTGATGATCCCTGCTTCCTGACGAACCTGGATGCAGCAAACTATTTTCACGCAAGCCGGGAGGGATTTCCGGCCGCGTACGAAATCCTGAAGCCATGGATCGGGTATATTCATCTGAAGAATGCCTGCCTTTTCCGGGAGGGAGCCGGCCAGCCGGAAGAAAACCGCGGCGCACCGATGTCCGGGCTTTATGCACCGCAGCCGGTCCAGTACGCACCGCTTCCGGAGGGAAGTGTCAATATCAGCGGTCTGATCAGTGCGGTTCTTGCTGATGGGAGATATCAGGGGATCATGACACTGGAGCCGCATACCGTCCCGGAGAATGTGGAGAATTTTTACCGGATCGAGACGGAATGGCTGGCGAAACTGGGATTTATTGATTGAACAGGGAGTCCAGCGGTGAAATGTCAAGACCTGAATGAGTAAAAATTCGCATTATTTTGGCTCATTCTAAAAGGGCGCAAAACATCCACCTAAGCCCCGTCGACCTGCGTTTTTAAAAGGAGGATCGCAGAGCCGGGCGTAGATC
>JAFTPT010000028.1 GCA_017463155.1 Blautia sp. | reverse complement strand
GGAAGTCACGCGCTCTTTATCATCGTAGACAAAGCTCTGCCCGAACTCCTCCCGGAACAGGGACAGCCCGTCAAAGTACACCTGCCCTGCCTGACGGCAGTACTCGAACGCCATCGTGATGCTGCTGTAGGCCTTCTTCGCAACTACCGCGCTGCAGGCATACTGCCAGTCTATGATATCCGGGGTGAAAGCGATCCTCTGGGTGTCGGTGGTATTGTCCGTGTGATTGAAGGTCACGGCAATGCCAAACCGCCTGTTCGTGTCGTTCGTTGACTCCGGAAGGGATGTGCCCCGGGCCCAGCCGCCTGCCATAAAACAATCACCTTTACTGCCCGCGATCGGGATGGTCTTCGTGAGCATCTTGTTCTTTGTCAGGTCTCCGACGACCTTGTAGATATGGGTGTCATCGCCGCCTGTGCCTTCCGTGACCTTTTCCTGGTGCCTGCGGGTGAAATCAGCAGGCTCAAAAGTCCATCCTTCAGTAAATGTGGAGGATTCCTTTACATAGTGGAACTTATTTCCCTTCCACACGGCCAGCAGCACGGTACCGTCGGACAGGGTGATCTTGCCCTGGTAATTAATGAGGTCGAACTGTTCGATTGCAGCTCCCGGAGTGCTGGTAAGTGACGGGCCCGTCAGATAATTCGTCGCTTCAGCCGCCTGTGTGTAAGGTTCATTCATCGCCATGTGGATGATCTGCCTGTCCGGGATATAGCCGAACTTCGGCACTCCGCCGATGGTCAGACCTACATATGCCCATGGTTTGTTGTCCGAGCCGGTTGTTGTGCTCTTGATGCACAGGGCCGTGTTCTGCGGAATGGCCGTAGCAACTGTTGATGCTGAGCTGTTCGCCGAGGAATACAGCTTGGTGCTCGTCAGGGCCGTCCGACCAGAGATCCAGATCTCGCTCCCCGGCGCGTAGGTGAATGCCTGCGTACTGGTAATGTAACCGGTCTTTCCCGAGGAGGTACGTACCTTGATCCAGGTGCCGCTGGTCTGGCCGGGCTCATAGTACATGCCGCAGACAAGAGCTCCTTTGCTCAGAGTCTCCAGGACGGTACCCGTCGTATCCGGCTTATTGTAGACCTTCGCGGTTGCCGCGGTGATAGCCATCGGGAGGCGGAAAGAGACACTGTTGTTCGTGTTGAGTGTCGTCACCGCATCCTCGGTCTCCATGGCGTTCCTCGAAAACCCGCTGTTGCTGCCTGTATAGAACGTGCCGTTTGTCACCAGGTTCACGCGGTTCGGGACCGTACCCTCCTCCAGCTGGACCATGTCCCAGTAGGCTGTGGCTTTGGCGCTGGAGACGCTGAGGAGGACCGTGATGGTATTGTCATAGGCGTTTGACGGGAAGGGGAACATAAACGAGAGGCGGATAAAGCCGTTGGTCGTTGTCTTCTGGAGCGCGCTGCTTTCATACTGATAGGTAGATGCAGCCGTCTTATATTTCACCCGTACCCGTACGCCGCCGGATGCCGCTGCTTCTGTGATATCCGCCTTCACATAGGCGGATAGGGTATACTTCCTGCCGCGGATGGCGCTGACGTCCTGCGACCAGTAGACCTCACCGGCCGTGCTGTTGTTGACCGATTTGAGGGAATGGCTGCCTGCCTTGCAGTTCGCGGCGTCGCTGTTCAGCGTCGTGCTGCCGGTCGTGTTGTACACAGTTCCTGTCCAGTTGGGCACGGTGCTGCCGCTTGCCGGTGCTTCGATCATGGGATTCTGCACCAGCTGGACGACCGTCTCCTGAAGCTTTGTCGCGTTCAGCAGACGGTTGACATGGTTGCCCGTGGTTCCGTACTTCGCGCTGGCCGCGTGGCCCTTGCCGTCATGGATACTGACGACATTACCCTGATTATTAAACCGGTAGATCTCCGCCCGTTCATCCCCGTCCACGAATTTCGTGGTGTTATATCCGTAGGTGAGCGTCAGGGAGTTGCCTTTATCGGCGGGCTGGATGCCGGGGTTTCGGTACTCGCGGATATCTTTTACACGGACGGTATCCTGCGTGTAGTAGCGGTACACCACCGTATAGCCGGTCCAGTCGGAGACAGCGGTCAGGTAGTGGCCGCCGGTGTTGTACGTGTAGCTGCATTCCTTTCCGTCCACATCCTTGATCTTCACCAGGTGCTTGCCGGAATACGTGAAGGTCTTGGTGCCGAGGGGCGTCACGACCCTTGTCAGCTGTTTATCGGCATTGTAGGTCAGAGTGGCGGTACGGGTCGCACCGTCTGTTACTTTGGTAATACGGTTGTCCGAATTATAGGTGATGACGACCTCGCTGCCTTCCGCCTCATTACTGCCGGAAGCAGCCTTATAGTTATTATCCCTGATTTTGATCAGGCGTTTGCTTGCGTCAAAGACCAGCTGGTTGTTCTCATGATCCTTGATGACGTAACGGTCGGTACCGCTGCTGTTCACCGTCAGGGTCGTTTCCGGATCCGTCTCATCTTTCCATACGTTGTTGACCTTCGAGAAGTAATGGGCTGCGCCGTCGGCGTCGGTGTGCTTATAGTACTTTGTGCCGCCAATGGTGAGTTCACCCTCCAGCGTCTGCTGGTAGCTGAGTCGCCAGCCATAGCCGTAGCCGGTGTCCTTTTTCCTGTCATTGCTGTTGTATATGTGGGACAGGGCCAGGGGCAGGCGGGAGCCGCCGAGGGAGGCCGTGTCATGCACCAGGATCAGGTTGCCGGTACAGTCGTTTACATGCACTGTCCCTGCACGGCCGACCTCCTGGGAATGATAGGTCCAGTAGTCCTCAAGGCCCGAGCAGTTCAGGTAGGCGATATCGATGTGCGGCCTCGCATTGCTGCTGCCGTATTCATGGTCCGAAGAGAGGAATTCTGCCGTTCCTGCCAGCTCATAGTCTCCCTTCAGCAGGATGCCGTACCAGGGACTGTCTGCCGTGGCCTGTTTGACAGCACGGGTAATGTCGAGATTGACACATTTCCCTAATGTATCTGCAGTATATGTGCATACATCTAACGGTGCCTCCTCATACAGCGGGCTGTTGTTCCAGGTGGTCCAGGTGTTGGACGTGCCACTTGTCCAATGCCAGTCCCACTTGGTCAGAATTCGATGCGCCTCGATCGTCTTCGACGCATTGTCTGTACTGGAGGATACCAGTACAAGGTTCGCGGCCGTCACCATGTCGCCGGAGGACAATTCGGGCAGCGGAAAGTACAGAAGACTGCGTCTGAGGCGTGTGCCACCCTTTGTGTACAGGCGTGTACCTGTGTGGTACTGGGTGCCCGGGGCATTGGTGTCGATGTAGGTGTCATAGATGTCCGTCACACCCAGGGAGGTTGAGGTCACCGGATCGATCGTCACCGGATAGACACGGGAGGGATCGGTGAGCCAGGCTTCATCGGCGGTCAGGGTGACCTTGCAGGTCTTGCCGTCCGTTTCAAGCTTCAGGGCCAGTTTGTCGGATTCGCCCTCATCCGCGTCCTTCATAACCGGGGCGGTGAGTGTGAACATGGGTTCCGCCGTCTTCACGGCATACGTTTCCGCATCATAGAAGGCGATCCGTCCCTCTTCCTGTTTCGGTACCAGACCTTCCATCTCGTACAGGTAGGTAAAGCTGTGGGGTGCTGAAGCATCCCTGAGTACAAGGTCTTCCTTGGCTTTCAGGTCCCCCATGCGGCAGACCAGGTCCGTCTTCGGAAGGATCCCCGAGTAGACCAGTGTGTTTGCCCCGGCAGGCTCCGCGGTTACCTCCAATCCTCCAAGGAGGCCCCACCGCAGGCTCTTCCCGTCCCTTTCAACGCCGGAGGTAAAGCCTTCTGACGCAGTCTGGGCAAAGCGGTATACCGTGCTGCCGTTCCTGTTCGCATAGCAGCTTGTCCCGGATGGCGTAGACTGGGTCTTGGCGATCGATTGTGCTGCTGCCTCCCCTTTAGTATTGGCTGTTTCCTCGAGCTTCAGCTCCCGGCTGATCTCCTGAAAGCTGCCGTCCGCGGCCTTATAATGCACCGGGCTGAAGTAGTATCTCTCTACAGTCGAGTGGTCTTCGCGTTCAAAGACCTTGACATTGGGACTGCGCTTTTCCAGCCGTTCCCCAATGATTCTGGCTTTACGGCTGTCGATAGCAGCTGCTGCCTGCTGTTCCTTATTTACGGGTTCCATATGTACTTTTTCATTCTTGATTTCAGCGTCATACATGGACGCGAGTTTTTTATTGATATTCATTCGTTTTCTCCTTTTATATGTCTGTTTAACTTTGATTTCTGTCATGCCGGTGCAGGGAGCCCTGATGGCCTGTCAGTGCTCCTGAAACCGGCCTGTTTTCTTGTTGGATCTATATGAACGGAACCTGTCTATAGCCGGGCTCCGGAGTTGTTGAGGACCGCCTCACCGGTTCAGATGACGCGTTCCGTGTAGTCAAGTGCGATCCATCCGCTTCCAGATTTCAGCCTGCCCCATCGCTTTGCGCCGGGACCCTCCGCCTCTTCGGTGATCGTGTACACACCCGGTTCTATAAAGCCTGTATCCGCATAACCGGTGCCCGGACCGGTGCGCAAGTACAGATCATCGATGGAAACACGGGTCAGGTACGGAAATCTCTTCTTACCAGTTGTGTCCCTTACTTCCAATACTTCCGATGACTTTGAGGCCTTTGTATGTTCAGTCCCTGTTTCCGTAGGACAAGCTGACTTATCTTCTGTCATCTTTCCCGCTTTTGTTTTATTCTTTTCCAGTAATGCTGCTACATCCTTCCGGAAGCCGTCCATCGTGTACGGCATTCCAAGTCCTCTCCACAGATGCTCAGGATCTCCATGATCCGAAGCGATGCCACGGTCATGCCCTTCCTTATGGGAGATCACCACGCCGTCTTTCATGGGATCCAGGTTGTATTCCCTGCAGAGGAACGCAAAAAGTTCCACCGCGGAATCATAGGTCCGTTTTGCACACGCTTTGGCCTTCGTAAGGTCACTGCAGGTAAAGGTGAACCCATTTATATAATGGAGTTCACGAGGTTCGCACATTTCCACACCGATGTGCGTGTTGTTGGCGGCTCCGCCGCAATGCCATCCCCGCTGCGTCCAGTACAGGGTCTGGTACACATCACCGGTATCCCCGTCGATAAAAGCATGGACACAGGCTCTTCCGAAAGACGGGTCATTCCAGCTGTCAACAAATACCTGCGCCCTTGGCTGGGAACAGCCTACGGAGTGCAGCATCAATCCTTCAGGGATAATACGTCTGTCCTGCCTGAAGCAGGGATTCTTTGTCAAAAATGCATCTAACCTCTTCATCTCTTACTCCTTTTCCGGAGCGTCCGGCACATCAGCCGGATGCTCCTGTTCCTGTACATGGTTATCTTCTTTTTCCTTATCTTCCATAGTGTCTGGTTTCAACGGATCTCCTTTATCGCATTCTTCCTGTTCTTTCCCGGCCAGTTCCGGAAGGAACCCGGGGAACGTTACATGTATCCGCCTGCAGTTCTCCGTGATGCTCAGGCACTCATTGAAGCAGTAGAAGCAGATCGTGGCGCTTCGGATGGCACCTCCCTGTCCCAGGATCCGCAGGTCGATCACGGCCGCCATCGCCACTACACACATCATGGCGATCTTCTTTCCGATCCCGATAAACCCGATGCGGCTTGAAAGTTCCCGCAGTATGGCCGCTGCCAGGATCCCTGTCAGGTAATCACAGACCATCAGGATCACAAGCGCCTTTAAAAGGCCGTCCCAGCCTCCAAGAATACCGCCCAGGATACCGCCGGTAACCGTGACCATCATATGCATTGTTCCAGCTAAATCTTTCACTGTTCTCACCTCGTTTCCTTTGGTCATTTCAAAATAACAGAACTATAAACCAACCTTTTATCATCAGTTGTCCATTCGTCCTGCGTTTTGATGATGCCATTGTACTAAGAGAAACCGTCTCAACTCCATGCCGCAGTGCGGCAGGTCCTGCCCGTTGGAAAAAAGTGCACAAACCTGGCTGTACAAGCCCTTTTTTGCGTTCTTCAGAAATGATTTGACAATGTGGGAAAATTTGAATTTTTAAGATTATACCTATAAAGCCGAAGAAAACCTGCCGCAATGCGGCAGGTTCCAGAATAAAAAATTATAGATTTGTGAATTATTGCAATGGAGTAAGGGGCTTTAATCCCCTGCTAAGAAGAAACCGGTTACACCGTGATACGGTTTCAGCAGGTGCACATTGTAATAAAAACTGATATGCCTTTTCATCAGGTGTATCCCGAAGTGTGTACCCGGCCAAACCAAGCAGATGCTCACTGCAGTAATATACAAGATGAAGACCTATGCACAATGCAACAACATTTTTCAAAACAGGTCGTGGCTGGTTTGGCTGATTCCGGTACTGCCTGTATTTAAGGATCGTATCGACCGACACACCAGTCCTTTCAGACAATTCCTCGCAGGTCGTATTTTTCATATATTCGGTCAACTGCTTACCAAAAGAGCTGTTTTCCCCATGGTCACCTAGGAAAGTATCGAAGGCATCGTTTGTCAGATGATCCGGAGGTTCCCTGTAACCGATGATCCTTTCCCGGGATGCTGAATGGCCTTTTAAAGAGGCCGAACTTACTCTGAGTTCTTTTCCAAGCAGGTATTTCCCTGGATTCTTCATAACTCCTGAAGATAGGAAATACCGACCGGTCATCTTGCTATGGCAAATGCCAGATTTCAGGCACAGATAACCATTGAAGAATACATATTTGCCTGAGTCAAGAATAATTTGAAAACGAGGATCTTTCCTGTACAGTAAAAGAATACTCTGCTGCGAAAAGTCATACGACAATATGCATGGACGCCGTCGAGGACTCTGCCTGACGGAGGAAAAAACCCGGAGCGCTTCTCTCTCATGCGCTTTGAGCGGTCTGGTTCCACATAATGTACAACGCCTTCGATTCCCTGTTTTTGTAGTTAAAGGCGGACGTCTTTCAACATACCCGGTTACGGTCATGTTGTTTTTGAGCCTGCTTCCATTGATCTCTACAGTGATCTCCACAGGAATCTTATGTATCACTGTCATGGAGCGTTCTGAAACAACACTCCTTTTTATTACATTCTTTTGTCTGGTTTTGACTTTCATTTTTTATCCGGCCACCTCCTTTTTTACCTTCAGGACAGCCCGCCCATCCTCCCGGACCGGCGTCGCCAGGATACCGGGCGTTCGTTTCGTTGAAGATCCTTGCCGACTTTCCTCCCGGCCGTTCTCCTTGGAGATGTACACGCAGACCTTGTCCCGGCTGCTGCCTGTAAACAGGTCCATATCCCGGAAGACTTCAAAGGCGATCGTCTCTTTATCGGCAAAATCTTCCGTCAGGAAAAGCTCGATCCGTCTAAGGTGCTCCTGCCCCCGCTGCGGCCGGAATACCGTCGGCGGACATGTGTTGACGGCAAGGCCGATCTCCAGTCCCCTGCGGGTCATCCGGCGGCAGAGGGACGCCGCCGCGCTGATCGAAAGCTCCGTCAGGTCCTCTTCCTTCAGGATCCGCCGGTCGGACACATCCAGAAAGACCAGGAACTGCTCCGCCCGGACAGAGGCATAGGAGTTCACCATCAGGCCGCCGGCCTTTGCGGTGGCCTTCCAGTTGATCTGCTTCATGGGATCCGTCGGCTGGTATTCCCGGATCCCGGCAAAGGTAAACGGATCCTCGTACAGGCTCCGCCGGCTCTCGATCTCTCCGAGCAGAATGTCGCAGAGCGCCTCGACCCGGGAGACATCCGTGTTGGCCGCGTAGACCAGCAGCTCATCACCGCCGTCCAATTCAAGCTCATATTTATATCTGTGAAAAAAGGACCAGCTCCGGAGAACCACCTGGCTGATCCGGTAGCGGCCTCTCCTGCGGCATTCCAGATGATAGGTGCGGATCACCGCCTCCATCCCCCGCAGGGAAAAAATATCCCGCTTATACACATAGTCACTGATCACGATGTTCTCGGCGTCCACAAACAGAACGCCCTTCCCGATCCGGAAGCCCGCCTCCAGCTCGGAGATCGGCATTCGTTTGCGGTTCTCGATCTCCTCGGTCAGGGAAGCCTGCTCCCCCGCGTAGACCATTCCTTCGGAAAAACGGATCCGGGCTTCCAGCCCTTCGGTCCATTTTTTGGCATAATACCACCGGAAAGCCCAGAGGATCACCGGGATCAGCACCAGAAGAATCACGATCATACTTGCCTCCCATGCAGTTGCCTGCACAAATCCGTATGAAACAAACTCCGCGCAGCCGCTGCTTTGCAGCTTTACCTGCGCTCCCTCATTCGGGGCTATATGGGGCCCCTGCCCCACTCCGCCCCTCATGAGGGACGTTCGCCAAGGTCATTCGTCCATTCGCGCGAGCGCGATGACCGATGACTTTGGCTCACTGTTTGTTTCATACCTTTTTCCAGTCCTCCGTGGGCAGATCAACAGTCTGTACAAGGCTCCTGATCCGTTCCTCCTTCTGCCGGCTGCCCTCCGCCTCGCAGATGTACCTGTGGGCCAGCACCGGCACGGCGATGGCCTTGATATCCTCGGGAACCACGTAGTCCCGCCCCATCACCATGGCGTACCCCTGGGAGGCACGAAGAAGCGCCAGCGTGCCGCGCGGGCTCACGCCTTCTCTCTGCCCGCTCTCTCCGGCCGCCAGCCGGGTCTTCTGTACCAGCGCGACCATGTAGGCCATCAGGTCCTCATGGACAAAGATCTGTCGGCACGCCTTTCGGAGCGTCTTGATCTCTTCCCTGGTAATCACGGCGCCAAGACCTGCCAGCGGCTCCTCGGTGATAAACCGCTGCAGCATCTGCTTTTCCTGCTCCGGCGTCAGGTTTCCCATGGACAGCTTCATAAGAAAGCGGTCCAGCTGGGCCTCCGGCAGCGGAAAACAGCCGTAGGTCTCCACCGGGTTCTCCGTCGCGATCACAAAGAACGGATCCTCCAGCACGCGGGTGACGCCGTCCACAGTCACCTGGCCCTCACCCATGCATTCGAGGAGCGCGGACTGGGTCCTTGGCGTGGCACGGTTGACCTCGTCCGCCAGCAGGATGTTGGCAAAGACCGGCCCCTCGCGGAACACGAACGCGCCTTTTTCCTGGTTGTAGTAGCTGATGCCGGTCACATCCCCTGGAAGCAGGTCCGGCGTAAACTGGATCCGCCCGAAGCGGCAGTCCACCGAGGCCGCCAGCGCCCGGGAAAGGACCGTCTTGCCGGTCCCCGGCATGTCCTCCAGCAGCACATGGCCGCCCGCCAGGAAGGAGGCAAGAAGAAGCTCCGTCACCTGGTCCATGCCGATCATCACCTTCGCGATATTCTCCTTGATCAGCGAGATGGAATTGTTCATGATGTATAATCCTCCTATAATGTATTTGTGGTGGTTAGATACCTCTCAGCCAGAAAGGACTAACCGTTCCATTGCTAAAGCTGTTAGAATAGGTGGGCATTGGTGTGACGATTTGCTCCTTGGACCCATAGGCGTCCGTAAGAAAGCCCGTCGGCCGGCCCTCCATTCGCAGCCGTTCGGTTTATGCAGGTTGGACTGCCCCGTGTATGTCCGCATGATACCCCAGGAGATTGAATAAGCAATGGATAGCCGCTGGCACCATGTAATTCATTATTCTTGGAGGTACAAGCATGTACAACGCAGTCGGTATTGATGTTTCAAAGGGCAAGAGCACCGTGGCGGTCCTGCAGCCGGGAGGTACTATTGTCAGAAAACCCTTCGATGTGATTCACTCATCATGTGAGCTGAAAAGCCTTACTGATTACATCTTGACCCTGGATGGCGAGACGAAGGCAGTCATGGAGTGTACTGGCAGATACCACGAGCCGATACTCCGCACCCTGTCCGATGCCGGAATCTTTGTCAGTGCGGTAAACCCTCATCTGATCAAGAACTTCGGCAATAACACCATCCGCAAGGTTAAATCCGATCCAGCTGATTCCAAGAAGATCGCCCGATATACACTTGACAACTGGGCTGATTTACGTGAGTATTCCAGTATGGAAACGACACGTGCACAACTCAAAACCCTGAATGCGCAGATGGCCTTCTTCACCAAGCAGAAGGTTGCTGCCAAGACCAACCTCATCTCACTCCTGGACATGACCTATCCGGGCGTGAACGACCTCTTTGACACCCCGACACGGGACGACGGAAGCGAGAAATGGGTCGATTACGCGGCCTCTTTCTGGCATGTGGACTGTGTCCGGAAGATCGGCCTCAAAGCCTTCACAGAGCGCTATCAGGCATTCTGCAAGAGGCATGGGTACAACTTCCAGAAGAGCAAGCCTGAAGAACTTTTCAATGCATCTAAGGAGCTTGTCGCTGTATTCCCGAAAGAGCAGGAATACAAGGACATGATCCAGATGAGCATCAAACAGCTCAATGTCATCTCCGCCAACGTGGAACACACGCGCCAGGAAATGAACCGCCTTGCTTCCACCCTGCCGGAATACAGTACCGTCATGGCCATGCGTGGCGTCGGAGCTACCTTCGGTCCCCAGCTGATCGCTGAGATCGGGGATATTTCCCGGTTCAACCATCGGGAAGCCCTTACCGCCTTCGCCGGCGTGGATCCCGGTGTGAACGAGTCTGGCAAGTTCAAGAGCAATAGCAATAATGCTTCCAAATGTGGCCCATCCCGCCTTCGGAAGACGCTTTTCCTCATCATGTCATCTCTTCTCCAAACGAAACCGGTCGACGATCCTGTCTATCGCTTTCTAGACAAGAAACGTTCCGAAGGCAAACCTTATCACGTCTACATGACGGCTGGTGCGAACAAGTTCCTCCGCATCTACTACGGAAAAGTCAAAGAGTGTCTCAGAACTCAGGCTCAGGCTGAAACAACAGATGCTTGAACCATGTGGATAACTTTCCGGTAAGCCGGCCATAGGGGCGGTTTATTTGTTATACCCAAAATCAGCTCTAAAAAATTCTTCATTTTCCCCTTGACTTTTTATTAGCAGGCTTTCTTTAGCAAAAGAGCCTCATTGAATGGCTCAAGGAGACTCTGCAGATGTTGTTACTCTTTATTTACGCGTTTTCTCTTCGTACTTTTTAATCAGTGCATCCCTCTCGGGACTTTTCGGAAGGCTTCTGAGGTCTTCTAAGAAGATGAGTCTCTCGACTCGTTCCGTCTGTTCTCTGATGATCTCTCCCTGATTCAATTCATCCATCCTTCCTTCCCCCTTTCGAGGTTATTATAGCATATCTGCAGAGGCTCCGTGAACCTCTCACGTTTAAAAACGCGAGCTTCTATAGCCGCTTTAGGCGGCAGAATGAATAGCGGCGGATACGCCTGAAAATTAGATGCGCCATAAAAAGCGCAATAATCATGCCAAAGACGACACGATCTCCACTCATC
>JAFTPT010000027.1 GCA_017463155.1 Blautia sp. | reverse complement strand
ATACTGGGTTCTAACTGCTCCTCTACATGAAAAGAGCCTGGGAGTTATTACAACTCTCAGGCTCAAAATTTCTACCTCAGTAATACTATTCCAATGAATTATGCTATGCTAATTTCATGGGGAATTCGTTACTAACTAACAATTCAAATTATTCGTACTCCACCGTTGCGGGGGGCTTGGGCGTGAAGTCGTAGAGCACGCGGTTGATGCCGGGGACTTCCGCGATGATGCGCTTCACGAGATGGTCGATCAGCTCATCCGGCAGGTGCTCCACCGTCACCTCCATGACATCCGTGGTGTTGATGGCGCGGATGATGCAGGGCCAGTCAAAGGTGCGCTTGCCGTCCTTGACGCCGGTGGACTTGAAATCCGGGACCACGGTAAAATACTGCCAGACCTTGCCCTCAAGGCCGGCTTTTGCAAACTCCTCGCGGAGGATCGCGTCGGACTCGCGAACGGCTTCCAGACGGTCACGCGTGATCGCGCCCGGGCAGCGGACGCCGAGGCCGGGGCCGGGGAAGGGCTGACGGTCCACCATGCCCGCCGGAAGGCCAAGCTGCCTGCCGACCATGCGGACCTCGTCTTTAAAGAGGATGCGGACCGGCTCTACCAGCTCAAAACGATCCGCGATATCCGCGGGAAGGCCGCCCGCGTTGTGGTGCGCCTTGATGCCGTTCTCACTCTCCAGAATATCCGGCCAGATGGTTCCCTGGGCCAGGAAATCGACGCCCTCCAGCTTCCTTGCCTCGTCGGCAAATACGTTGATGAATTCCTCGCCGATGATATGGCGCTTCTCTTCCGGGTCGCTGACGCCGGCCAGAAGATCCAGGAAACGGTCGACCGCGTCCACATAGATCAGATTCGCATCCATCTGGTTGCGGAATACCTCGATCACCTGCTCGGGCTCTCCCTTACGAAGCAGGCCATGGTTGACATGCACGCACACCAGCTGCTTGCCGATGGCTTTGATCAGCAGCGCTGCCACGACCGATGAATCCACGCCGCCGGAGAGGGCCAGCAGGACCTTTTTATCACCGACCTGCGCCTGAATATCCCTGATCTGCTCCGCGATAAAAGCGTCCGCCAGTGCAGGGGTCGTGATCCGTTCCATATTGTCGGGTCTTCTGATTTCTTCCATTCGATTTCCTCCGTTCCATCTGTTGTGTCGTTTTATCATGAATTATAGTAACAAACCGTTTCTGATCCGTCAATCCCGGTCTCCCGGCGTTCAGGAAACGCTGATTTTTTTTGACGCCTTTTATTTGCTGCTCTTTCTGCCCTTTCTCTCCGGTTTGGAGGACTTTTTCTCCTGTCGTTTCATATGACGTACGGTCTGGATCACGCTCCACATGTTGTACCGGATCAAAAAGATCTGCGGTGCATATTCCGGGCAGATCTCCAGCGCGCGGTCAAACAGCGGATAGACAAACATCTCGGTATCCAGGATATAGCCGTCGATCTTCCAGGCCGGAAAGCCGCCGGTCATGCTGCACACATTGCTTAAGCGGTCCAGGAGCTTTACCATCACCGCCAGTCTGCTGCCCCCGATGTCTTCGTAGTATGCTTTTTCTCCCTCTTCGGTACGCCCGTTGCTGAGATCGTAATCCCGGCTCATCCGGAAGACCGCGTCCTGCACTTCGGGATGCGCGGGAAGCTCCTCCGGGGCGATATGGCAGTCCTCACAAACATCGTGCAGAAGGGCTGTCGCGAGGATCTGGTCCTCATGGATGCCCAGGGCGATCGCGCAGCACGCGATGATCATCGGATGACAGATGTACGGGATCTGACCCTCGCCCAGCCGGAACTGGCCGTCATGCTTTTCCCAGGCATAGGGCAGCGCTTGCAGGGTCTCCGTAAAGTCTTTGTTCGTCGCAAAGGTTTGTATCAGGTCATATAAATCTCTGGCATTTACCGGACCATCCGCCAGCTGATCCACAATCTTCTGAAAAAGGTCCGTCAATCCTCTCACATCCTTTCCGTTTTGTTTTTCATGGAAATACTCTTTTTTCCATCCGGAAAAATGATACCGGTCATTCCTTTGGCGTCCTGTAAAAACGGCCCGCCAGCTGTTCTGTCCGGATCGAATTGATAAACGCCTGGGGATCGATCCCCTGCACGGCGTTTATGATCTTTTTACTTTCGTCACGGGATACGACGGAATAAACGATGGCTCTGTCCGTATGCTGGTACGCGCCTTCTCCGTGAAGAACCGTGGCCCCGTGCATACTGATGTTTGAGATCGCCTGACAGATCTCCTCCGCCTTTTCGGTAACGATAAAAAGCGTCTGCTGCTGGTATCTGCGGTACAGAAGGTGCACGACCTGGGTGGACGTGAACTGGAAAATAATGGAATACAGCGCCTTGTCCCAGCCGAACAGCCATCCTGCCGCAAGCAGAAGGATCGTGTTGAAGACAAGGACCACATTCCAGGAATCGACGCCTTTTCTCTCTGACAGGAAGATCGCGAGAAAATCCGTACCGCCGGTGGTCCCGTTCAGCATCAGACAGGTGCTGATCACGGCTCCGTTGATGATCCCTCCGAAAACACTGATCAGAAGCACATCATACGTGATCACGTACGAGGGGATCAGGTCTGTCAGGATACTGGTCAGTACAATAAAATAACAGGAAAACAACGTGAACTTTTTTCCGATGAAGCGAAATCCGATATAGATAGGAATAAAATTGATAAGAAGATTAATGACCGTATATGGAAGATTTACATGCAGAAAAATGGCGGCAGAGCGCTGGATCAGGACCGTCAGTCCCGTGGCTCCGCCCGGATAAAGGCCGCCGGTATGTACAAAGGTGTTGATATTGAGTGCCATGACCAGTGCTGCACAGGAGATCATGACGATCCTGAATGCGTCCTTTTTCCATTCGATACGCATATGACCAAACCCTCCCGGTAATTTCTGGTAACTGTACGTTTATCATATCATAAATTACGGTAGCTGTCCTCTGTTTTTTTTAGGAATTTCGTTGAAGAACGTGCTTTTCTGTCACAGCACTGTCCGATCAAAAGAAAAAAGGCAGATTGTCTCTGCCTCTTTCAAATCTTATTCCGTCAGCGGCCTCCGGGACCTTCTCCCGGTGCACCGCCGCCCTGTCCGGGACCCTCTCCCATCGGCGGCGCGCTGCCTCCGCCCGGCTGTCCCGCGGAAGGCTCCTGCATCTGCCCGGTTCCCTGCATAGAGCCGGGATCATCTTGTCCCGCAGCACCCGCCTCCCAAGCGGACGGGGGCTCCTGCGTCCCGGAACTGCTCACCTCACCGGCGGAAGGGCTTTCCTGCTTTCCGGAACCGTCTGCCATGCTTCCTGCTGCACTGTCCTGCACGGCCGGATCGCTGCCCTTGTCCTGTGTGTTTTTCGATCCTGCGGAATCTGCCGCCGGAGCGTTCCCGCCCGCGGCTCCGCCGGTATTTTTTGCTTCATTTCCGGCATTCGCGTTTCCACCGTTCTTTGCAGCTCCTGCAGCCTGACCGCCCGCAGCGTTCCCGCCCGGCACACCAGCCTGCATTCCTTCCGTCCTGTTGGCGGAAGGCTCGGGGATCTGGCCCGCGTTCACCAGCATATCGCGGACCGGAGCCTCCTGGTACTTCCGGACCATCGTCTGATCCGGCTCCATACGCTTTCCGCCCGGTTCTCCCTCGATCGCGCGCATCTCGCCATAGCGGCCCGCGCTGATGCCAAGCTCCCTGGCCTTGTCCCGTTCCTCGACGCTGGAATCCGTCACCACGAGGGAGATCCTCTCCTCGTTCATTCCCAACGCTTTGTTGGCTTCCTCTGTCAGAAGCTCCTTTCGGGTATCGGAATCTGTGGATACATTGACCAGGACATAATCCAGCTCCTCATCCGACAAAAACTCCTGCTCCTCCAGGATGATCTCAGTCTTCTGGAGCGCTTCCTCCAGCGTATCATTGCGGACCCCCTGCTCCTGCAGCTCCTCCACCACCGCCTCGGCGTCGTCATTCAGGGCGACGACCTTCAGCACCTTGTTCTGCCGGTTCAGGACATACTCGACGGACGGGTTGATATCCAGGGATACATACGAGCAGGCCATTACGTTGTTATAGCCGTAAAAGCCGCCCGAGCCGCCCAGAATGATCACAGCCGCCGCGGCCGTTGCCGCCCGGGCCCATCCGGTCCGGAACCAGGACTTATTCACTTTGATCTCTATGGTATCGCCAACAGCACATTTCTGCCGGGTCTTCTCGATCACACCGTCCTCGCGAAGAACAGCGGCCACGCCGTTTCGTACCTCCAGCACGATTGCTTTCATCTTGTCACTCCATGGGGACACCGTCATTACCGGTGTCCTGAATCTATACTCTCCCGTTTCTCTATGGGCTAAGCGCCTTGCGAATGTAACTCATGTACTCTGCCAGCAGCGGATACTCCCCGTTCAGGATCTCCGCCGCGGCAATGATGTATTTCCGGTGACGCTCCAGGATCTTTTTGGGCACTCCGGAAGCCTTGACGATCTCCTTGATGGGAAGTGTTTTTGAACTCCTCATCTTCCGGAAAAGCTCCGGATCCTCCAGGAGGGCGATCACGGCTTCGGCACATCGTTTTTTGGTCTTCTCCGCCTTAGGCGAGCAATCCGCCAGGTCAAAAAAGGAGAACCCGTACTCACCCAGCAGCTCCTGCACCGCCTCGATCTCATCCCGGACGGCGCTGCCGCCCGGACTTCCGCCGGAGGACATATCGGAAATCTCCGCTTCCTTCTGCCGGATCTCCAGCTGCAGTGCGGACGGATCTTCGTCATCGACATCACCGTCCATGGTATACGGCTCCACAGAGATCTCCTGTGAATATCTGGCTTCCGACCGCTGGTAATCCACGAGCCGGCGCCGGATCACCGTGGCCGCCAGCGCCTTAAAATCCCCCTTTGCCGGTTCATAGTTCATCACGGCCTCATGAAAGGCGATCATCGCGATGGACCATTCGTCATCGCTCTCCGTGACAAAATGTCCGACAGAACGATAGGCACAGGCCATGATGAACCTCTTATTCTCCTGTATAAACCGATTCATGAACTCCTGATCGGTCTGTGCTCTGACGACGTCATCCTTGGCGTTGGAAATCACGTGCTTTCCTCCTGTTGCATCTGCATTTACACTATAGTATTCGGAGGGTTACCTTCAAAAACCGGGGTCGTACTTAAAAAAGTGTCCCGCGAAAAGACGAGACACCGGGAGCCACCCCAGCCGGAGCGTGTTCGCGGGATAAAATAAGTGTGAGACCGGACACCTCCGATACAGGATCTCTCCCGTACTCCTCCCAGAACTGGGTGTGGCTGTTCTTATTATAGCATCTGGCGGCTTCATGAAAACAGAAATTCCGCGTGTTCACAAAAAGTTCACAAAATAATTAGCACTCACCCCTTGACAGTGCTAACAACAAGTGTTATAGTACACCTAGAACAAAGGAAAAGACATCCACGAGGCGATCCGCAAGGAGCGTTTCGCAAAGATAGAAAGGAGATATGACTTATGATGATGCCTAGTATTTTTGGAGAGAACTTATTTGATGATTGGATGAGCTTCCCGTTTGAGGAGGACTTCTGGGGTAAAAAGAACCCGCTGTACGGCAAACATGCCAAGAACCTGATGAAGACCGACGTACGCGAGACCGATCACAGCTTTGAGCTGGATATCGATCTTCCGGGCTTCAAAAAGGACGAAGTGCAGCTGCAGCTGAAGAACGGCTACCTGACCGTATCGACCAACAAGGGCCTTAACAAAGATGAAAAGGATCAGGAAGGCAACTACATCCGCAGAGAGCGTTACACCGGCACCATGAGCAGGACTTACTTTGTAGGAAACGCCGTCAAGGCCGAGGATGTAAAGGCCCGCTTTGAGGACGGCATCCTGAAGCTCTCCATCCCGAAAAAGGATCCGCAGGCGCTCGAAGCCGAGCATGTGATCTCGATCGAAGGCTGATACACGACGATTCCGGAACGCGGCTGACCCGCGTCAGACAGAGCAATACATTTTCCCCTTATCCCGGGGCTCCTGAACGCAGGAGCCCCTTTTTTATCGGGGTTTCTTTTCAAATCCCCTCGTTTCTGCTATCATGAACATATCAAATACAATCACAGGAGTTTTCCCATGAAAAAGATCCTCTTGATCGCCACCGGCGGCACGATCGCATCCAAATATACGAACAGCGGCCTGAGCCCCCAGATCGACGCCGCGGAGCTTCTCTCCTACGTCCCGGAGGCTGCAGAATTCTGTACGATCGATACGGTGGAGCCATTCTCCCTCGACAGTACGAATATGAATTCGACCCACTGGCTCACATTGGTGGGTCTCATCGAACGTAAATATGAATTCTATGATGGTTTCGTCATCTGCCACGGCACGGACACCATGGCCTACACAGCGGCGGCTCTTTCCTATCTGATCCAGAACAACCGGCGCCCGGTCGTGATCACAGGCGCCCAGAAGCCCATCGACCTGGCCATCACCGATGCCCGCTCCAATCTGCTGGACAGCCTCCGGTTTGCCTCACACCCGCGTGCCCATGGCGTCTCCATTGTCTTTGGCGGAAAGGTCATCGCCGGTACCCGGGCAAAAAAAGAATTTTCGCGCAGCTACAATGCTTTTTCCAGCATCAACTACCCGGACATCGCGTCCATCCACGATGACCGGATCATCTTCTACATCGATGACAAGGACCAGAATACGAGCCCGCTTGTTTTTTATCACGAGCTGAATCCAAAGGTGTTTCTTTTAAAGCTGATCCCGGGCATCCGGGGCGACGTTCTCGACCTGCTTTTCGACCATTATGACGGCCTGCTTCTGGAATCCTTCGGCGTCGGCGGCCTGCCGAACTACGGGGATGACAGCTTTCTGCGCGCCCTCGAAAAATGGAGTGCGGCCGGCAAGCTGGTGGTGCTCGGCACACAGGTCACACATGAAGGAAGCGACATGGATATCTACCAGGTGGGAAAAGTCATCAAGGAACGCTGCGGGATCCTTGAATCCTACGATATGACCCTGGAAGCCTCCGTCACCAAGATGATGTGGGCCCTCGGCCAGACCGGGGACCACGACGCATGCCGGGATCTCTTTTACAAGACCATCAACCACGACCTGTTGTTTGTGTAAAAAACCATGAAAAAGCATTGCCGACGAGCCTGTCCCGGTTCATCGGCAATGCTTTTGTTTTTTATTCTATGATCAATGATCAATAGTTTACGTAGTTGGCATTGGTCCAGCCATAGTTGCCGTTCCACTGTGCCCGTACCCAGTTGCCCTGACGGCTGCTCGGCTGCACCAGAGCAGATTCACCATTCTGCCATCCCATCGGCTTTCCTGCGTTTGTATACATAACAGCGCCATCCGGAGCGTTCCGAAGGGTCAGGCAGGAGCTGTCATCGTAGTGTACCACACCATGTACGGTTCCGTATACCCATCCGTTGCTTGGCATTCCGTCGTTTCCGCCTGCTACGTTCTCAAGTTCCTCGTTGTTGATCTTGTTCATTTCTGTCATGGTTTTTTTCTCCTTCTTTTCTCTTTTTTCTGTGATTTGGTTTTAGTTTTTTTGTTCCTTTGTTTTATCTGAATACATCCTATCACATGAAATGTCATAGAAGTGTCACACAGTTTTTGTGATTTTGAGGGGCCGTTTTCCGGTTTTTTTACGGCCGGTTTTTCCCTATCTCGTAAAAGCATGCCGGAATATGACAGTAGACGCCCGGATTCTTGTCCAGATATTTCTGGTGGTATTCCTCCGCCGGGAAGAAATTCTGAAGAGGTCCGACCTCGACCGCAAGATGGATCGATCTCATAAAACCTCCTGAGAAACCATGAATCTTCTCATCAAAAACGCGCAAAAATATGGGAATGTATAAATACCTGCATCATGTCCAATGTTATTGTATGATAGTTTGAAGCCATATGAGATATCTGGATACCGGTTGGATTTGATCAGTGTGCTCAACGATTTGGCTTTATTACTTCTTGCTTTGCCGAGGAACGGAAAAAGACAGAGAACCGTCCCCTGTCTTGCCGTACGAGACGCCCCAGGAACAAGAGCCCCCGCACCCAGAGCTCGATGCACATGGCGATCCAGGCGCCGCGAAGGCCCAGCCTCGGTGCCAGAATGGCCGCCAGGGTAAGACGCACCAGCCACATACTGACAAAATTCATCACGCTGGGGACCAGCGTGTCCCCTGCGCCACGGAAAACACCGGAGGCCACGATGGACGCCGCGAACATCGGTTCCGCAAAGGCCTCGATCCGGAGCACCTGGGTGCCGAGAGCGCGGATCTCCGGATCAGGCGTCAGGATGCCGATCATCTGCGGGGCAAGCAGATACAGAAGCACGCCGGTTCCGGCCATGACGGCCATTCCGAAGCCGGTGGTCAGAAGCCCCATCTGCCGGGCGAGCTTTTGCCGTCCGGCGCCGAGGCTCTGGCCGATCAGGGTCGTGGCTGCCGCCGCGATCCCGTACCCGGGCATGTAGCAGAGGCTCTCCGCCGTTATGGCAAAGGAATTCGCCGCCAGGGCGATGTTTCCGAGAGGCGAGACGATCCTGGTGAACACCACGTACGCGCCGCCCATCACGGCCGATTCCACGCCGACAGGGACAGCGATCCGGATCGCCGTCATCAATTCTTCTTTTTGAAACGAAGCCCGCTCTCCTCTTCGTATATGCAGTTCTTCCGACCGTACCAGCAAAAACAGAAGCATAAGAATACTGACCACCACTTCCGAAAGCGCTGTGCCGAGTGCGGCGCCGGTCACGCCGAGCCCTGCCCCGGGAATGCGGATGCTTCCGATCCGGAGCGAGGGAAAGATCAGGACCGAATTGAAAAGGACATCCAGCACGCACATGAGAATGTTCAGGGCGCTGGGGATCCGCATGTTGCCGCTGCTCTGCAGCATTCCTCCGGCAGCCATCCGCATCTGGAGAGCCGGCAGAGCAAGGGCATAGACCAGAAAATAGCTCCCTGCCATCTTCCGGATCGACGCATCGCCGCCGAGCCATCCCGGAAGGAAAAAGCTGAGAAAACAGCCGAGCGCAGCCAGAACAAGGCTGAACCCCAGCAGGTACAAAAGTCCATGGCGTACGATCCTCCTGGCATCCCGGTTCCGGCCGGCTCCGATCTTGTGAGCCACCTGTACCGTAAAACCGATGCCCGCGGCATTGCAAAGACCTCCCATCAGCCAGGTGGTGGAAGATACCAGCCCGATCGACGCAGACGCCTCCGCGCCGAGCCGGCCTACCATGGATGCGTCGATGTACTGCATGATCACCGAGGAAACCTGCGCCAGAATGGCAGGGATACTGAGCTGTATGATCAGCAGCATCTGCTCCTTTTTATTCAGTTGTCCACCGGTCCGGACCGTCTCAAGATAATCCTTCTTCATCTGCTGTTATCAAATGTCTCCTGTGTTTTTTGTTCATGACCGGGGATCCTCAAAAGCCGTCCTCTGCCTGATGAAGACACGACCCTTTCACGCCCGGCATCATTATCTTAGTGAATTCTCTTCGCATTTGCAAGACCCCTTCTCCTTGTGTTATACTGGGAACGCTGAATCAGGCCGTCGCAGACGGCCCTTGCGACAGTATCTTTCAGAAAGGAAAAAGGACCGGTGCGTCTGCCGGTCCGTCGATCATCATATGAATAAAAAAGAGATCACCGAGATCAAAAAGCAGTTCATCCCGGAAGCCTGCTGCATCACGCGCATCTGCGGATGCTACGTGGACGCGGAAAAAAGCAAAAAGACCGAGCTCAAGGAGGCTTTTCTGTCCCTGTCCGAGGAAGAGATCTTCAAGTACATGGACATTTTCCGCAAAAGCCTCTCCGGCACCATCGGCCGGAATCTCATGACCATGGAATTTCCGCTCGAGCAGGAGGCCCAGGACGGAACCCAGGAGTTCCTGCTGGCGCTGCGCAGGAGCCGCCTGACCGACGACGCCCTGCTGGACGCCTTTTATGACAAGGTCATTGAGTACTATGACTATGCGGAGAACTACTATATCATCCTGATCCACGGCGTCTACGACATTCCGGGAAAATCGCTGGACGGGACCGAAATGTTCGACGCCTCCGACGAGATCTACGAGCACCTTCTTTTCTGTATCTGTCCCGTCAACCTGTCCAAGGCAGGCCTCTGCTACAACGCGGCTACCAATGCCATCGAGGACCGCATCCGTGACTGGATCGTCGAGATGCCGGACGTGGGATTCCTGTTCCCGGCCTTCCATGACCAGAGCGCTGACATCCACCAGGTGCTCTACTATGCCCGGAAGCCCGAGCAGCTGCATTCACTGTTCGTGGACCAGTTCCTTGGCTGCGTGGCGCCTCTTTCCGCGCAGAACCAGCAGAATACCTTCAACGCGCTCGTGGAGGAGACTCTTGGCGAGGACTGCGACTACGACACTGTCGTCCAGCTCCACGAAAAGCTCAACGACCTGATCATCTCCCAGAAGGAGGAGCCGGACCCAGTCATGCTGACAAAAGCAGAGGTGCGCCGCCTCCTGGAGGAAAGCGGCGCATCCGATGACAAGCTTGAAGTTTTTGACGAGACCTATGACGTCACGGCCGGCGAGGATTCGTCCCTGATGGCCGCCAACATCACCAACACCCGTAAGATGCAAGTGCGAACGCCCGACGTCGTCGTCCAGGTCGTACCCTCCCAGGCGGAGCTGATCGAGGTGCAGGTCATCGACGGCCGCAGATGCCTCGTCGTCCCGCTGGAGGGTGATGTGGAGGTCAACGGCATCCACGTACACCTGCGGGAAGAAGAATGAGTGCTGTACGTGAAAGACCGGGGAACAGAGTCCTGCGACTGTTCCCCGGTCTTTTAATAGCATCCGATTAACAAATGATTGTACCTCCTATCGGCAATTCCTCTCCCTTGATCATTTCCGTAATGTCTACAGTTTCAATTTTATCAAGATAGGCATCAAAGCCACCTTTATCACACATCTGTGTTCCATCCAGTACCAGCGAGCCTGCTGATGCAGCCATTCCGTATCGTAGCATCACTTCAATACCTTTTCCTTGATTCATTGCTTTGGATATACCGGCAACCATCGAGTCTCCGGCCCCTTGAATTCCCCGGACATCTAATTTCAGTCCCTTTGCATAATAAGCTTCTTTTTTGCTGCAGATCATCGCTCCATATGCTCCGAAAGAAATGCAGGCTATTTCTACATTCTTATCAAGTATTTTCGTCACATTTCTCACCACATCGCTTAGCGTTCTGCAATTCTCTCCCACAAACATGTTATATTCATAAAGATTCGGTTTAATCAGATAAGGAGCCTCGTCGATTCCCTTCACCAAAAGGCTCTTTTCTGCGTCCAGAATAACCTTGGCATCTATAGATTTTAGCTCTGCAATCAGTTCGGCGTAGATCGTATCCTGTACACCTTGCGGAACACTCCCTGCCAATATTACAATACTGCACCCTGGCGCTTCCTTCCTGATGACAGATTTAAGAGTTTCAATATCCGATTGTTCAACTCTCCCGCCTTTTTCATTAAGTTCAGTAAGCACCTGGCTGTCAATATCCAATACTTTTGTATTTGTCCGCAGTCTTCCCGGAACTGTAACAAAAGAATATATCAAAACGAAAGCGAAAAATTTATTTTCACGCAGTCTCTGAAAAAACCGTAGCAAAAAGAGCGCCACTTTTTGTAGCGCTCTGATTCCTGCTATTCCATTCATGCCTTTTCAATTTTACAGCTATGCTTTCCGGTCTTTTCGGAATAGTTGATCCCTATCAGCAGAATGTTCCCGGCAAACGGCTGCAGGGAAGACATATACCGCCTGTCCCGGATCTGCGCAATCGCACCTTCCGCCGATTTATTCCATTTCATCTCTATGAGCATCGCGGGAAGCTTTGTAAGCGGCGTTGGAATAAAGACTACATCCGCAAGGCCCTTCCCGGAAGGAAGTTCTTCTATTTTTACGTATTTTCCGAAGGCTGCCAGATAGGCATACTTGATGATGGCTCGCAGCGCCTGCTCGTTGTTGTAATACTGAGGTGCATACTGCTCATTACGGATCTCTTCCATTGCGGCCGCGACCGGATCTTCGTTTCCTGACAGAGTATCCTTAAGCAATTGCCTGGAACGCCCGATCAAAGTGCTCCAATGCTCCCCGACATCATCTTCCGCAAGGAAGTTTATAAATTCCTCACGGACCTCCTCATTTGGAATATGCGTTGTTCCGGATGCAGTATCATAGGTCAGATATCCCAGGTGGATCAGGAGAGTCAAAATATCATCTTTTGTTCTGAAACGCTCAAGGTCATTCTGAAAACGGGTTGTATTGACATCGGTTTCAGAGCCTGCAATCAGATTTGCAATGGTTTCCTGTAGGCCGTCGAAGTTCATTCGGATATACGTAGTAAGCCCTTCTGCTGCTGACGTCATTCCCCAGAATGACCGGCAGGTGCCTTCATTCATGGCGCTCATCACAGAAAACGGGTTGTATACGGCCGTTGCTCCGAAAAGTTTGTACCCGTCATACCATGTTCTGACTTCGTCAAACTCCATCTTGTTCCTTTTACACAGACGTCGGACTTCCATTTCAGAAAATCCGGTATACCTGGCAAATTTGCCGGGATACAGCATGGAGTATTCATGGAAATCCGAGATCGCTGACTGTGATCCATCCTTTTTGATTGGAAGAATGCCGGTCATATACGCAGCCGCGACAACTTTCGGTGTAAAGCTGATGCTCTTGAACCATCCACGAATCATGGTAAGATATCTTCTCTGTGTCTCTTCATCGTTCTTCGCCTCCCGGATCAATGCATCCCATTCATCTATGATAAAAACAAATGGTCTGCCACCTGGTTTTTCTACGCAACGGATAAGGCTGCTCTCCACATCGTCCGCTGGATTCCAGTGAGGATCCAGATTATACAGTTCCTTATGAATTTCATTCCCGATCAGATTTGGAATCTTTTCAAGAGAGATATTCTTCTGCTGCGCCAGATTGATAAATGACGTCACATCAAAACAGATTACGTTATACTGATTCATAAATGTCCGGTATTCCTTTGTACCGGCAATCTTTCTGCTGTCAAACAGTTCGTGCGAATCGCAGGAGCAATCATAATATGCGGCCAACATTTTGGCCGCCCATGATTTGCCAAAGCGTCTAGGCCTGCTGACACATGTCAGCTTATTCTTTTTTCCGATTGTCTGATTGATCAGACCAATCATTCCCGTCTTATCCACATAATCTGAATCTGCAACCTCTGCAAAAGCCCGATTCCCGGGGTTCACATACATTCCCATTCCTTATTCCCCCTCGCTCATCGGCAGGAGCTTGCTGTAGATGTCCGTATCACCCTCGTAGGTATACGTATAATAGCTGGCGTTGCCGCTATTCTGGTCAACCTCCTCAACGATCCGCCCCAGTTCATCATAGCGTTCGTAGTCACCATCGTCCGCCTGATGGTAAAGAAGATTCCCATCCTCGTCAAAATCACTGTAGGCGCCGTAATCATCCTCACAGTGAATCAGATTCCCGGCTTCGTTGTATGTATAGCTGATGGTCTTGTAAGGGTCCGTCTCCGGATAGTACATCTTCTCCAGACGGATCCTGTGTCCCTGGTCGTCATAGACATAGTGGGTCGTATCGATGTCCGATCCGTAGGTGACCTCATAGACGACCTTTGGCTCATCCGTCTCTTCGGCACAGGTATCCACGGCTGCTGCCGGGAAAAAGCCTGCGATCAGGCCTGCCATGACAAGTGCCGGAACCTGCCGGCAGCATAGACTGCTTTTGCTGAACATCTCGAATCCTCCTTCTATACAAGATTCTATTTGTATCAGTTTCACTTGTCAATGTCTTCTCTTCAAAAAACGAACGCGGGGATGCGTCGTCCCCGCGTTCAACTATCTACGTATTCTACATGAGCAACCTTCTGTCAGGAGATCCCCAGAGCCGCGAGCAGCTCATCGGTGATCTCCGTTCCGCCGGAGAGGCCCTTGGAAGCTTTGAAGTCGCTGATCGCCTTATTGGTGTTGTTTCCGGCGACTCCGTCGGGCGTTCCACAGTTGAAACCGGCACTGTTCAGGGCTTCCTGCACTTTTTTGACCGTAGCCTGGTCCGTGTAGACCTTCGGCGCGCTCTCCTGTGCAGCAGGAGCAGCAGCCTCTGTCTCCGCGGCAGCCGCCGTATCCTCCGAGGCTAAAATGGACGAAAAATCCAGCTTTGTAAAGGAAGAGATAAAGTTGTTGATAATGGTCTCCGTATCTTCATAGTTCTTTAGGAACAGGTAGACCTCCAGATATCTCTCCCCGTCAAACAAAAAGATCTCTGCGATGCTCTGCGTATAGCTTTGCCAGGCATAGACCAGGGCAGGCATTCCGTTGATGGTCGAAAAATCATCCATCGATACTTCCTCAGCAAAGGTCCCGAATAGGGCGAGATAAGCCAGCATATAATACGGGTCATCCCCCGGCTGGATCCCCTTAAAGGCGTCTGTCCATACAGGACTGTTATAGAAAGAATAACCCCCTTCGGCTTCGCTCTGACAGATCCGGGAATAATCCTGAACCGTAAACCTACCCGCCTTCGCATCGCCCTCACCTTCTAATGCCCACTCGCCCAGAATGCTGTTGGAAGTAGAGCCGGGAACAAGCTCGAATTCAGAAGGGATATACGCTTCAAATTGATCATAGACCAGAAGCCACTGGCCGTCGAAAGCCCCTTCATCCACATTTTCCCTCTTATACTCCTTGAATGTTTCGAAGTCAGCCGCGTGAGCCGCCGATGCGCACAAACACGCCGCCAAAGTAGTGATCATTACCGTTCTTAAAACACGGGTACGTGTCTTCATCGTTTCCCTCCCTGCATGAAGCAATCGTTACATCTTTATATATTTCTTGGCTGAATAGCCGGCGATCCCGTTATAATAGATCCAGATCCAGCTTCCCGAGGTGCGGCCGGTGAAGACCTGTACCTTTTTGCCCTCCGGCACCGTCCCGCGGAGGGTTCCGGAGGTCGAGCCCTTGGCCCGGATGGCCAGTGAACCATCCGTTCCCTTGATCGTGCCGGTCTTGACCGTCGGTTTTGTTTTGGTTATATATGTGGAATACGAATATCCGTAGGTTGAGCCGTATTTCACATAATACCAGTTTCCGGAGGTCTTACTCGGATAAACCGAAACCGCGGCACCTTCCGGGATCGTCGCGATCCTGTATTTGGTGGAAGCGGTCTTGTTGATGGCCAGCGATCCGTCCGTTCCGATGACCCAGCCCGTAAAGTAAGTCGGCGCCGGCGTCGCAGTGGGCTTCGGCGTAGGTGTTGCAGTGGGTTTCGGCGTGGCCGTCGGCTTCGGCGTGGGCGTGGCGGTCGGTTTCGGCGTGGCCGTCGGTTTTGGTGTGGCGGTCGGCTTTGGCGTAGGTGTCACGACCCTGACCACCTTCGGCGTGGGCGTCGCGGTGGGCTTCGGCGTGGCGGTCGGCTTCGGTGTGGCCGTCGGCTTCGGCGTCGCGGTTGGTTTTACGATAGTTCCGGACTTTTTGAAGGAGTAATACCGGAACGAAGTGTAGGTGCTGTCGTTGGTTGCATAGGTCTTGATCTGCGCCGGATTTACGGTCGATCCGCTGAAAGAGTCCAGAATGACCGGAGCCCCGTAGTTCAGCGACGCCTGACGTCCGATGTAGGCGAAATGACTGGTCCTGCAGGCAATCACGTAATAGCCCTGTTTGATGTAATTCATGATGGTCTGCGCGTCTTTTTTGTTGTTCTTCTTCAGGCTGATCTTGCCTTCCAGCTTCAGCGTACCGCCGCCCATCTCGTTCACATAGGCGGTGGGAGCCTTTCCGATCGGGCTGTTCTCCGTGATTCCCTTCTGGAAGTACTTATGCTTTTTACCCCATTCAAAGAACCCCTCCGGGTCACCGAACCCGGTGTAGCCCAGCTCCGCCAGCAGCTTGGAATAGGCGACGATCCGGCAGCCGTTTTTCCTGAAATTATAACTTGCGGAAGCGCCCTGGCTCCAGTACCGCCAGTCGGAATAAAATTTGGATTTTGACGAGGTGTTTGCTGCCACCTTCTTTTTGACACTGCTGTTCAGTTTCACATAGACAATCTTTGCTTCAACATTGGTCGTTGAAAGCGGCTGCAGCACAAACAGGATGGCCAGAAAAACAGCCAGAATACAATGGAAATGTGTTTTTGTTTTTTTACGCATGATTACTCCTCCTTTTTTTCCTGCGTCTTGGTTGTCAGCTCCGAAAGCCTCTCCCGGACATACGCGGTCTTTGCATTCTCCGATCCGTAGAATGCCGTAAACACAGGCGATGCCAGGAGAAGGTATTCCTTTTCTCTTTCCGTATCCTGCAGAAGGCGATATGCTTTTCCCAGATTGTAGTGGACCTCCGCCTTTGCGATATCTTCCATGTTCTCTGCCAGCTCCCCGGCTTCCAGAAGAGAACGGATCGCCTCCTCCGGCCGGTTTGCCGTGATGAGCGCAACTCCCCGGTTATTCAGCCAGATCTGAAGCCGTGTCTGACTGGAATACCTGCGCCGGAATTTCTCGATACAATCGTCGTAGATCGCGATGGCCTCATCCGTTCTTCCGATCCGGATCAGGCTGATGGCCAATTCACCCCGCATGCTCAGATATTCCAGTTCTGTCTCTCCGTGCAGCTTTCCCAGGATTTCTGCCGCGTCCCGGCAGATTCGGATCGCCTCCTCGTCCTTTCCCTCCAACCGCAGGATCTTCGCCTCCAGATCCATCATAGCAAGGCGGAGCAATAAAGAATCATGGGGAGCCCTGATTTCCCGGGCCTTCGTCAGAAAATACCGTGCCTCGGCTGCATTCTGCATAATAACAGACAGTTTACCCCGGAAGAGAATGCCATGCCGGACAATATTGTTGATGGAAGTACTCCGGTCCTGTTCCGGAAGTTCATCATAAATACGCAGCAGTTCGTCAAGGGACTCCACCGCCTTTTCAGCCTGCATCTGCTCGATATAAACGTTCATTTCCGAATTATAATACAGGATCCTGGCGAAGGGAGAGACTGCAGCTCCCTTTAAAGCAGAAAGAAGCGGCATACACCTTTCCGGTGTATGATGGTAGCAGACATAGATCATCACCAGATTTGCGCCAAAGGTAAGGACGTCCCTATCTGGGAGATCCACATCTTTTATATATTCCTGCAGCCTTTGGACAAAGGAATCCATGTCTTCTGCCTTACGCATGCATATAAATGCTATATCGGCAAAAAGCTTTACGATGTTGGAAGGAGCCTGCATTTTTGCCATTACAGCCTGCAGCCACCCGGAGGCCGTGTATCCCAGCTGTCCATCTGAAGACAAAATATAAAAGGATTTGACGATCAGCCGACCGCAGGACTCCGACAGGCTGCCGGTCAGGTGCCGCGCTATGGAAACCACACAACGGTACAAAGGCAGGTCGTCCTCCAGTTGAGGAGCCGCTTCATAATTCACATCAAGCTGAAGCCCCAGCCGCTCTGTGGCATAGGCAATAAAGCCGGCAAACACACTTTCCGGAAACCCTTCTTCATGAATGCATTCCGCAATCAACGGATGCATGGAATAGGTTTCCGCCTTCTTCTCGACCCACCCCTTCCGCGTCAGTACATCCAACGCTTTTTTACAAAGCGTATCCGGCAGCCCGCAGAAATTCCGAATCTGCAGATCCGAATACTGTTCATAGGGAAGCACGGACAGAAGTCGGAGGAGCAGAAGCTGGTCAGCCGGCAGCTTTTCGGTGCGGTACATTGACCGGTAAATCCTTTGATAAACCGGATATGACGCAATCGTATCCCGGACTCCGTTTTCCTCCAGGATCAGCGCCTCCATATGATCGATACTAAAGAAATCATGGTTGGCCGCACCTGCAAACAGACGGATCGTCAGCGGATGCCGCAGCACCTCATGGCTCTCCATGACAGAAAGGATCCTCTGCTTCTGTGTTTCGGTCAGCACGCGGCTATAGTGGCGGCGAAGCATGAGCAGGGCTGCCCGCTCATGAAGAATGGACAATTTTATCTCACCAAAACCTCCGGGGACCGTACCCCGTGAGGTGACGATGACAGGACAGCTGAGCAGGCTCAATTCCTGCCAGGCCGTTTGTTCCTCCTCCTCTGTCTCTGCGTTATCGATGAGGATGATGGTTTTTTCCTGTGGGGACTTTCTGATCTGATACAGGCAGTGTTGAAATTTCTCGGTCAGGTCACTCCCCTCCGGTTCATAAAAGCATCGGACGAAGCTGGCCATGAGTCCTTCGTCATACTGTACAGAGACGATAATGGAATCGCTCTTCTTTGCGATATAACTATGCAGCAGCTGGCGAAGCATCTCCGTCTTCCCAATACCGCCAATCCCGGTGACAAATACCTTCCGGCGTGTCTCAACAGCCTCGATCAGATCATAAAATTCCTTTTCACGCCCGAAAAACATGGCCATGTCTTCCGCCGCGCCCCACACCTCCCCGCTATGTCGGAGCATCGGCAGGGCGGTGCGGAGTTGTTCCTGTTCCAGCGTATGCAGGGAAAGCAGCCTGTAATCCTCCTGCTGTAAGACCTTCATATACTGCCTGATCCCTTTGTCATTCCCGCTCATGGCCAGGACCGCCAGGAGCGTGAAGATCCAGGCATCCGCAAAGGACTCCGTCACCTGCCCTCTGTTCCTCTGCGAGTAGTTTTCTTTTATATAATTCTTATCCTGGCGGCTAAGCAGTCCGTCGGCGCAGCTGCTTTCAATGAAATATGTGATCTTATTATAAAAAATATCCGTGTTGTAGGAGAGGCTGTTCAGATATCCCCGTATATTGGAGATCTGCTGCAGTACAACCGCCGGCGTCAGCGAATCAAGGATTTCCTTCTGATACGCATCATAGAAGGGAAACTCTCCTTTCCGGTTGCAGAAATAAGAAAGATATCTGCTCCTGCGGGCACTGTTCCAGATTATCTGGCCGTAATGACTGTCCTTCCATTCAGGAATCAGAACATATCTCCAGAAGGAGACCAGTGTGACGCCTTTTCGGTTCCTGGCGGGAAGCACACCGTCCGAATAGACAGGATAATCCTTGACCGTGAGAAGACGATATAGGTTTTTTAAGGAGATTTCATTTGGTTCCATCCTTGCTACCTCAAAGCTCTTTTCTCATTCTGATTTTATCATCTCCCTTTTTTTATTTCCATAATCGGCATGGAAATACAGTTTTTTTTACGGCAATTTTATATTTTTTTACAAAGACAGAACAAGGGACATTTCCCCGCTCTGTCCGGCAGGAGAAATGTCCCTTGTTCTACTTATTTTCATCCTCTCACAGGCAGGAGCCTGATGAAGAGGTCCGTTTCATGATCACGGTATTTGGTGACGTATCGATCAATCCTTCGCAGCTGTATCTGCTGCCTCACTGGCGGCGTCCGCAGCCGCATCCGCGGCTTCTTCGACAACTTCTTCAGCAGCGTCTGCCACTTTCTCAACGGCTTCCTCCGCAGCGTCCGCGGTCTCTTCTACGGCCTCCTCCGCGTTCTCCTCAAGTGCGGTAAAGCCCGGATCTACGGTCTCCTCAGTCTCGACGGTCTCGCCTTCCTCGACCTCGACTTCTTCCTCTTCTTCGGGAGCAGCGGTGGGCTGGACCAACGTGAAACGGTGGCTGTCGGTCAGCACCAGCGTATCCACGACCTCCTGGTTGACCGTGATCTCGGCGGCCTCATGCCACTCGGCCTTGAGATCCTCATAGGCCTGCTCTTTCTTTTCGCTCTCCAGATCGGCGCGCTTCTCCTCGGTGGCCTCCTCGTCGAGCACCTTGTCCAGACGCGCGACATAGTAGTAGTCCTCGGTCTCGATGACCTCCGGAGCAACCTCGCCCTCTTTCAGGGTGTTCAGCACATCGAGCAGCTCCACATCGTACATCTCGTCCGCGTAATCGTTGGTCTTAACGGTCGTATAATTGCCGGAGCCGGTGTATACGTTGGTGGAGTCATCGATCGCCTTGGCGGCCTCTTCCATATCGGCGGCCGGATCCTTCAGCATGACGTCCAGAAGCTCCTGGGCCTCAGCCTTGTAATCGACGGCTTCTTCGGCGGTCTCTTCGGTCTCCGCATCGTCAGCGGCTTCTTCCGTCTCTTCGACAGCTCCCTCGGTCTCCTCAGCGGCTTCTTCGGTTTCTTCGGCAGCTTCTTCGGTCTCCTCGGCAGCTTCCTCGGTCTCTTCGACAGCTTCTTCGGTTTCTTCGACGGCTTCCTCCGTCTCTTCGGCGGCTTCCTCGGTTTCTTCGGTCTCTTCCGTCGTTTCCTCAGTCGTTTCCTCAGTGACCTCCTCGGTCTCCTCCGGCTTGTTGAAACGTGTGTAGGTGAAGGAGGACTGGTTGGCCTCGTCGTCGGTCACCTCAACCTCGGTGGCCTCCAGGACCGCGTCATGAACGCCTTCGCTATAGGTCTCGAGCTCCAGATATTCCTTGACCATATCCTCGGTCACGCCAAGAGCCTCGATCGCTTCCTCGGTATTGTCTGCCATGAAGGTCCTGGCAGCTTCCTCAATAGCGGTCTTCTGTGCATCCGTGATTTCTACGTTATAGTCTGCGGCTTTTTCGCGGGAGAGATACATGTCCTCGATCTCGGTCAGCGTATCGTCGATCGCCTGCTGTCCGTAGGTCGTTCCCTCATCGGTCCGGCCGTCCCACAGCTCGCCGATCTGGCCGATAAAGGCCATGTACATCGCCTCGGTCTGAGCCTGGCGCTCACGCACGGAAAGGCTGACCATGCCAAGCGGAACTTCGGTCCCGTTGACAGTCGCGGCTGCTTTTGTTCCGTCAAACTTTGCTTCTTTATTTCCGCAGCCGGCCAGCAGGGAAAGGGTCATCACGCCGGTCAGTGCAAGGACTGCTGTTCTTTTTGTCGTATACTTCATAATCTACTCCATTCCGCTCCCGTAACCGGGAGTCTTATTCATCGACTATTACGTAGTATACCCTCTTTTCCTGAAGAATGCAAGCGTGTTGTATGCAAGTCCTTCATGCGGCAGGTCCGCTCTTGAAATCCTGTGTCACCGGAACACTTCATCCCCTTTTTCGATGACAAAAACAAATCTGCCAGTACAGTCAACCCCCTGAAAGTTCCGTTCGCGGATCATTTTCCGCTCTGCCTCTTCCACCTGATCCAGCAGGTCATACTTCCGTACTCGGAACCCTTTGTGCTGCAGCAGTTCCCAGGCCGTCTGCTCCCCGCTGACCAGAGGGAGCACATCATAGAGCTCCGACGGATAGTATCCTTCCTTTCTTTTTTTATCTGCTTTTTCCCTGTAAGCAGAACTTCTGACCGACGGATCCTCCTGGTACCAGTCCGCATCGATGATGATCACCTTTCCGCCGGGTTTTGTGACCCGGAGCCATTCCGTGATCGCCTCCGCCGGATGCGGCAGGGTCCACATAGGACCACCATTCATATTTTGCGGAGTCCGTATACTGGACACTGCGCAGATGCGGACCATTTTCCTCTGTCAGTCTGGCATATTCAGGCAAAAAAAATTGCAGCTTACCCATCATCCGGCTTTTCCCTTTCCGGGCCATTTCCTTTAAGCCACGCAAAAGAAAGCCTTATGACAGATGCCACAAAACCTGCTGCTTCCAAGCTATGACACGTAGCTTAAAAAACGTCCCCGGAGACAGGCAGGTCTTCTGGCTCGGATGTCAGGCACTGCCGGCGGCCTTCCCGGTTTTCACCAGTGGCATGGCGTCATTACGACGGCCGGCAGCTCCATCCTTACAGCAACGGCATTGCACATGATTTTCACATGTTTCCCTTTTCAACCTTCCGGATCAAGATCCAAAAGGTACCTGTCCCCGTTATCTTTTCATCAGACAAAGCGGTTATCGTTTTACAACTCTTCTCTTACAGTATGCCAAAATACAGCCATAAAAACAAGCGTTTTTTCAGCATGTCAGGCTGCCGAGCTCCCGGCAGAAATCCATCGTATCGGTCAGAAGATCCCCCTCCGGCCGGAAGGTGAATTCTGCCTCCTTGCCCGCCTTGAACTGCAGGCGCCTGCGGTACCTTTGGAGCAGGGCCGGAATGCCTGCCGGGTCGAGGGCGGCATTCTCATACAAAGTGATCCGTAGAAAATGCCCCTGCTGCTTGATCTCCGTGATGTATGCCATGTGGGCCGCCGATTTGAGCCTGGCGACGGAGAGAAGGTTCAGCACCGCCTTCGGCGCGTCCCCGAAACGGTCCAGCAGTTCCTCCAGCATGTCGTCATAGTCCTGCTCCGTCTCGATGCCGGCGATCCGCTTGTAGATATCCAGCTTCTGGTTCTCATTCATGATATAGGATTCCGGGATATAGGCGTCGATGGTCAGATCGATCGTGGTGTCGAAATCCTCCATGGTCTGGATGCCCTTCGCCTCCTGGACGGCTTCACCCAGCATCTTGCAGTAGAGGTCGTACCCCACCGCGTTCATGTGCCCGTGCTGCTGCGCACCGAGCAGGTTTCCGGCACCGCGGAGCTCCAGGTCCCGCATCGAGATCTTGAAACCGCTGCCCAGATCCGAATATTCGCGGATCGCGGAGAGACGCTTCTCGGCGGTCTCCTTCAGCATCCGGTTCTGCCTGTACATGAGGAACGCGTAGGCGGTCCGGTTGGAACGCCCGATCCTGCCGCGCAGCTGGTACAGCTGTGAAAGACCGTACCGGTCGGAATCATGGATGATCATGGTGTTGACATTCGAGATGTCCAGGCCGGTCTCGATGATGGTGGTGGATACAAGCATGTCCACATCCCCGCTGATAAAACGGTACATCACCTGCTCCAGCTCCCGCTCGCTCATCTGCCCGTGGGCAAATTCCACGCGGGCCTCCGGCACAAGCTTCGCCAGCCGGTAGGCGATGTCCGCGATCGTGCTGACCTTGTTGTACACGTAGTACACCTGGCCGCCGCGGCGCAGCTCCCGGGTGACTGCCTCCCGGACGGTCTCCTCATCATATTCCATGACGTAGGTCTGGATAGGCATGCGGTCGATGGGCGGCTCCTCCAGAACGCTCATGTCCCGGATCCCGATCAGGCTCATATGCAGGGTCCGCGGGATCGGCGTCGCCGTGAGCGTAAGCACGTCCACGTCCTGCCGCATCTGCTTGATCTTCTCCTTGTGCGTCACGCCGAATCGCTGCTCCTCGTCGATGATCAGAAGCCCCAGATTCCGGAACTGTACGTCCTTCGAAAGCACCCGGTGCGTACCGATCACGATATCCACCTGGCCTTTTTTGAGGTCCTCGATGGTCTTTTTCTGCTGGGCCGGCGTACGGAACCGGCACAGAAGGTCCACCCGCACCGGAAAATCCTTCATCCGCTGCTGGAAGGTATTGTAATGCTGCTGGGCCAGGATCGTCGTCGGCACCAGATAGACAACCTGACGGCTCTCCTGCACCTCCTTGAAGGCGGCCCGAAGCGCGATCTCGGTCTTGCCGTAGCCCACGTCGCCGCAGACCAGCCGGTCCATGATCCGGGTGCTTTCCATGTCTCGCTTTGTGTCCTCGATGGCGGCCAGCTGGTCCTCCGTTTCCTCATAGGGAAACATCTCCTCAAATTCCCGCTGCCAGACCGTATCCGGCCCGCAGACATAGCCTTCCTTCTGCTGGCGCGCCGCATAGAGTTCCACCAGGTCCCGGGCAATGTCCTTGACGGCAGTCCGCACGCGGCTCCTGGTCTTGTTCCACTCCTGGGTCCCAAGCTTGTTGAGGCGCGGCGCTTTTGCATTCTCTCCTCCTGCGTATTTCTGGAGAAGATCCAGCTGCGTGGCCAGGATATACAGGCTGCTCCCGCCCTGGTATTCGATCTTGATATAGTCCTTGGCAATCTTGTCCACCTCCACCTTCTCGATACCCCGGTAGATACCGAGGCCGTGGCGTTCGTGGACCACCAGGTCGCCGACCGAGAGCTCCGAAAAGCTCCTGATCCGGTTCCCCTTGTAGATCTTTTTCTTCTTTTTTTTCTGCTCCTGCCCGAAGATGTCGGTCTCGCTGATCACCGCGAATTTGAGCAGCGGGTATTCAAACCCCCGCATCGCGTGTCCGTAGACCACCATGATCTCGCCGCCTGCAAGGATCCTGTCGGGATCCTGCCCGTAAAAAGCAGGCAGGCCTTCATCCTGAAGGTCCTTCGCCAGCCGCTCTGCCCTGGTGCGGGATCCGGAGAGCAGCACGGTCCGGTACCCCTGGCTCTTGTATTTGCGAAGATCCGACACCAGCAGGGAAAAGCTGTTGTTGTAGGGACTTACGGTCCGCACGGTCAGGCTGAACCGGTCCGGGATCCTCCAGTCGCCCTGCCTGGCGGGCAGCGACGAAAGAGATATGCAGCTGCGTCGGTTCAGCTTCCGCTGCACCATGTCAAAGCTGCAGAGCCAGTTGGCCGGAAGGTTCTGCATGGCCTTCTCTTCCCGCCGCTGCCGGCTCTGCCGGTACTCCTCCGTGACCTCTTCTCCACGTTCCACCAGCCGGTTCGGCTCATCCAGAAAGATGAGCGTCGTCTCCTCGGGAAAATAGTCCAGAAAAGACACCATGCCCTTTTCCGGAATCTGTTCCACCGCCGGAAAGATCGTGATCTCCGACAGGTTTTCGAGGGACCGCTGGCTCTCGGAATCAAAGCTCCGAATCGAATCGATCTCGTCGTCCCACAGCTCGATCCGCACCGGATTGTCCTCCGTCAGCGGATACACGTCCAAGATGCCGCCCCGCACGGAGAACTGGCCGGGCAGTTCCACCTGGCCGGTCATCTCATAGCCCAGGGCGACCAGCTTCCGGCGCAGATCCTGCAGGTCCATGATCCCGCCTGTTTCATAGTGAAGAAGGCGGCTCCTGACATCGGCAAGAGGCATCAGGTAGTCCATGCAGCCGTCGATGCTGGTGACGACCGTCGTCTCTTCGTTTTCAAGAAGGGCGCGGATCACCTTCATCCGCTGGCGGATCAGCAGGTTTCCGTGGATGTCGGCCTCAAAAAACAGAAGGTCCTTGGCCGGATAGTAATAGATGTTTTTATCATAGAACCGGTAATCCTCGTAGATCTCCTTGGCCCTTTTTTCATCCTCCGCAAGGATCAGATGAGAAGGAAAAAGCCCGGAAAGCCCATACATCATATGGGCCTTCTGGGACTCTGTACACCCGGAGATCTCCAGTATGCCGGTGTTCTTCCCGGCCATTTTCCGGATCTCTTCGTACTCTGCCAGTTCAGTGAGAGGCTGTAAAAATGTTTTCATATATCCGTTCTCTTCTTGTTGAAGCGGTTCATGGCCGCGTCGGGTCCTTCCTGCACCAGCAGTTCGATGGCGTCGCAGGCGCTCTCCTGCGCTTCATCGATGAGCTTCCGGTCGACACTGTCCAGATGGCCCAGCACATAGTCGGCCAGGTTCCAGCCTTCCGGCTTCTGTCCCACGCCGACCCGGATGCGGACAAACTTTTCCGTGCCGAGACGGCTGATGATGTCCTTCATGCCGTTATGGCCGCCGGCACTCCCCTGCTTGCGGATCCGTAAGGCTCCGGGAGAAAGGTCGATATCGTCGTGGATGACGACCAGCTGTTTTTCGGGATCGATCTTAAAATAGGCGCACATCTCCTGGACCGGTCCGCCGCTCAGGTTCATGTACGAAAGAGGCTTCATCACGATGACCTTCTGCCCCGCGATCATGCCCTTCCCGAACATGGCCTTGAACTTGACGCCGCTCTGGGGGATATGGTGGCGCTCGATCAGACGGTCGACCACGTCAAACCCCATGTTGTGGCGGGTATTCTCGTATTGTTTTCCCGGATTGCCCAGGCCAACGATCAGATACATGCCTTCTGTCCCCTCTTCATCAGTTGAAGTAGACCATTTCTTCCGGAAGAGGTTCGCAAGGCTCGACGTGTTCAGCATAAAGCACCAATCCTTCTCCGCGGTATTCCCGGCGGGTCTCCAGTTCGCATCTGGCTGTCACATCCACCCAGTCGCCCGCTTTGATCTTCGGCGCATAGCCGCTCTTGCAGATATAGCCGAGAAATGTCGTGTCGTCCGCGCAGCAGGTCATGGCCGTGCGGCCCGGTACAAAGAACTTGCTTCCCAGGCTTCTGGGCTTCATGGCCCTGCCCTTAAAATGAACGGTCTTGCCCTTGTAGGTATCGGGATGGTCCATGGCGTCCACGAACCAGATCCCGTAATCCTCCGGCGCGATCTCGATCACGGGCGCGTTGATATCAAAGGGCATCTCGTCCTGGAAAATATCCTCGATCTCTCCGTTTTCATCCTCAAAGATGACCTCCGCCCGCTGGTTGGCCACCTTGATCCCACGCCTGTAGGAAGGAAGCGGGTCATCCCGCTTACAGCGGTTGAAGACCACCATGTCCGCGTTGCGGACCATATCCATGAAGATGGATTTCATATTGTTTACATAGACCTGGTAGGTGCTGGCGTCCACACAGGTGATCTCCTGCTCGATGCCCCAGCCCTTCGGCAGTTCCATCTGCTCCAGATGGCTTACCAGCCACATACCGTTATACTCGATCGCCACACGCTCCGGCTGATGGATGATATCCATGGCGTTCAGGCGCTCCGGGGTAAAGTCCTCTTCTTTTTCGATGACCTCCACCACGATGTTCCTTTTTGCCAGCTCCCGGCGGTCGTATTCCTCCTCGCCCTCCTCGCACAGGATCAGGAGGGTCTTCCCCTCGATCTGGAAATAATCCTGCATCAATGTAAAGCGGAGAAACTGCGTCTTTCCGCTCTCCAGAAAGCCGCTGATCACATACACCGGCGTCCTGATCTCGTCCATATCGGTTCCTCTCTCTCTGTCTTGAGTCTTTCTATGCGGAAATCATCCCGTTTTTCCGGGGATCAAAGGCCGAACAGTTCGGCCAGCTTGTCCTCGTTCATCTTCGAGCCGATCACGCAGAGACGACCGGTATATTCCGGAGCGCCTTCGCGGATCTCGCACTCGCCGGGAACCATGTCAAAGTACAGCCATGTGCCATCCTCGGCCGGAAGCATACCCTTGGCCCGGAGGACCGTCCCGAAGGAATCGCTGCTCTCCAGCTCCTCGAGGATCTTCTGCAGCTGCTCTTTTGTAAACTTGCGGATGGTCTCTCTGCCCCAGCTGGTGAAGACCTCGTCCGCATGATGGTGGTGATGGTGATGATCATGGTCATGATGGTGGTCATGGTCATGATGATGCTCGTGATCATGGTCGTGGTCGTGCTCGTGGTCGTGGTCATGCTCGTGGTCGTGATCATGCTCATGGTCGTGATCGTGGTGATGCTCGTGATCATGCTCATGCTCGTGATCATGATGATGCTCGTGATCGTGGTCATGGTCATGATGATGCTCATGCTCGTGATCATGCTCGTGGTCGTGCTCATGCTCATGCTCGTGATCGTGGTCATGCTCGTGATCGTGCTCATGCTCATGGTCGTGATCATGCTCGTGATCGTGATCATGCTCGTGGTCGTGATCATGCTCGTGGTCGTGGTCATGGTCATGATGATGCTCATGCTCGTGGTCGTGATGATGCTCATGCTCGTGATCGTGGTGATGCTCGTGATCATGATGATGGTGCTCTCCCGGCGCGTGTACATGTCCGCACTCCGGGCAGACCTCCTCTTCCTCGAGCATCTGCTGCTCCAGGGAGACCGGATGCTCCATGACCTCCAGCAGCTTCTTTCCGTCAAGCTGGGCGATCGGCGTGGTGATGATGGCCGCCTTGTCGTTGATGCCGCGCAGAAGTTCCAGCGCCTCGTTCACCTTCGCCTCGTCGGCAATGTCCGTCCGGCTCATGATGATCGCGCCGGCATACTCCACCTGATTGTTAAAGAATTCACCGAAATTCCGCATATACATTTTGCACTTCTTGGCGTCAACGACGGTCGTGTAGCTGTTCAGCTCCATCTCCACGTCCTCGGCCGCGCCCTGGACGGCCTTGATCACGTCCGAAAGCTTGCCGACGCCGGAGGGCTCGATCAGAATGCGGTCCGGATGATAGGTCGTAACGACCTCCCGGAGGGAAGTGCCGAAATCCCCGACCAGTGAACAGCAGATACAGCCGGAATTCATCTCACGGATCTCGATGCCGGACTCCTTCAGGAATCCGCCGTCGATCCCGATCTCACCGAATTCATTCTCGATCAGTACGACCTGCTCCTCCTTAAAAGCCTCCTCCAGAAGCTTCTTGATCAGGGTCGTCTTACCGGCGCCGAGAAAGCCGGATACTATGTCAATCTTTGCCATCAGAAACAGCTCCTTTCATAAACGTAATTTGACCAGGAAGCGTATAAGCCCCCTGGTTGAATATAAAAACTTTTTGAAAGGGGCTGCTCTCACAGCCCCTCCTGATCTTGTCCGTTATGTTCAGCCGTTGATCATGTAGTTCACAAGCCTGTCAATGTCTTCTCTCTCATAAGCGACGATCTCGAGTTCCGGGATCTCACCGTTGGAGAAGATGTTCGCCAGGGATACATACTGGGACAGCTTGGACTTCAGGTTCAGTCTGTCGCCCTCGCCGGTAACCAGCTCGACCTTACCCTTGCAGGAATCAACTACGGAGAAAAACTCCTCAACGTTCTTAATGTTTTCAACCTTCATGTGAAAAAACCTCCTTCACAATCATTCTTACTTGTTATTCTCTTGTCAATTGGACGCGCTCATTATATAACAGGCCCTTCGAAAAAGCAAGCACTTCACAAATTATTCACATTATTCTCGCATTAATAGGTAAATACCGCAACACCGTAGGCCGGAAGCGGGAAAGCGACCCCGAACGGCCTTCCGTCACACTCGCCCTTTGTCGCCTTGTAGACGACCGGATCGATGGTGCCGGTCTCGTTCAGGATCATGCGGTACTGCTTGAGTTTGGGAACGCCCACCCGGTAGTCAGGCCTGTCCACAGGCGTAAAGTTCACGACGACCAGCAGGTTGTTCCGGCCCGTCGGGGAATTACGCACAAAGCTGAAGATGCTCCGGTCCCCGTCGTCCGCGTTGATCCATTCAAAGCCGTTTGGATCATCGTCCATCGCGTAAAGCGCGGGATAATGCGTGTACATATGCAGCAGGTCCTTCACAAAGCCCTGCAGCTGCTGATGCGGTTTCTCCGCCAGAAGGAACCAGTCGAGTTCTCTCTCCTCGCTCCACTCCCGGAGCTGGCCGAAATCCTGTCCCATGAACAGAAGCTTTTTGCCGGGATGGCAGAACATAAAGGTGTAACCGGCTTTGAGGTTCTTGAATTTCTCATCCATCTCACCGGGCATCTTGCTCAGCATCGACCCCTTTAAGTGAACCACCTCATCGTGGGAAAGGACCAGCACATAATGCTCGCTGTAGGCGTACATCATGGAGAAGGTCATCCGGTTGTGGTTGAATTTCCGGAAGTAGGGGTCCAGCTTCATATACTCCAGGAAATCATTCATCCAGCCCATGTTCCACTTGAGGGAGAAGCCCAGCCCGTCATCCTCCGGACGGCCGGTCACCTTGGGCCATGCCGTGGATTCCTCCGCGATCATCACGGTCCCGTGGTTCCGTCCCAGGAGCACGGAATTCAGATGCTTGAAGAACTCGATGGCCTCCAGGTTCTTGTTGTCACCGTATTTGTTGGCGACCCACTGTCCGTCCTGCTTGCCGTAATCGAGATACAGCATGGAGGCTACCGCGTCGACCCGCAGTCCGTCCACATGGCACTCCTCGATCCAGAACAGCGCGTTGGCGATCAGGAAATTCTTGACCTCCGGACGGCCGTAATTGTAGATCTTGGTTCCCCAGTCCGGATGCTCGCCCTGGCGGGGATCCTCGTGCTCATAGACCGCGGTCCCGTCAAAATTGGCCAGTCCGTGTGCGTCCTTCGGGAAATGGGCCGGAACCCAGTCGAGAATGACGCCGATCTTGTTCCTGTGCAGGTAGTCCACCAGATATTTGAAATCCTTCGGAGAGCCGTAGCGCGAAGTAGGTGCGTAGTACCCGGTCACCTGGTAGCCCCAGGAGCCGTCGAAGGGATGCTCCGCGATCCCGATCAGCTCCACGTGGGTGTAGCCCATCTCCTTGACGTACTCAGCCAGCCTGGCGGCTGCCTGCCGGTAGGTGTAAAAGCCGTCCTTGTTGTCCTCGGACCAGGGATGCTTCATCCAGGAGCCAAGATGCACCTCGTAGATCGCCATGGCTTCTTTTTTCTCATCGAAGCTTTCCCTGTTTTTCATCCAGGCCGCGTCGCCCCAGGTATAATCCGAGATGTCCGCGATCCGGGAGGCATTGCCGGGCCTCAGTTCTGCCCAGTTGCCGAAGGGATCGGCCTTGTAGTTCTCCTCATCGTGCATGCCGATGATGTAGTATTTATACAGATGGCCGATCTTCGCGTAGGGGACAAAAACCTCAAACACACCGATGGGCCCGACCTTGGTCATCGGATCGGCCTGTGTGTTCCAGTTGTTGAAATCTCCGACGACGGACACATATTTGGCATTCGGCGCCCATACCGCAAAATACGTGCCATCCTTTCCGTCCTGCCTGCACGGATGCGCGCCCATCTTGCGGTAGATGTCATAGTGTGTCCCCTGTCCGAACAGGTACTGGTCCAGATCTGTAAACTGCATTTTCTCTTCCATAATAAACCTCCCGGATACCATGTATCCTGTGCATAGCGGATCTGTCGGCTGTTACCGTTCACGTCCTAAAATCGTATCAATCTGCTTTCATCCGGCTGAAGGACAAGATGCAGCATCCCGTTCTCTGCCATGACCGGTGAACCGTCCGTCAGGTCCACCATCTCCTTGTCGGGACGAGGCAGGCGGATACGGAGATCTGCCTGGTTCTCATCATTATTTACGGCAACGATCACGCCCGTATCATCCAGGATCCTCGCAAAAGCATACTGCCGGTTGGTCAGAAGAAGTTCCTGATATTCTCCCCAGACAAGCGCCGGCGTCTCCTTCCGGATCCGTCCAAGCGTCCTGATCCAGTCGAGAAGCCTCTGATCATCCGGATTCCGAAGTGCTTCTTTCAGGTCCACGTGCGGGCGGAGCGGATCGTCGTTTCCGCCCTCCTTCCGTCCGTGGATGCCCCATTCGGACCCATAGTAGATGGACGGAATTCCCGGGAGAGTGAACAAAAGCGTGTGGACCGGGTAGATATGCCCCGGCACATGCAGCTTGGAGGCGATCCTGTCCACGTCATGGTTGTCCACGAATGAATAGAGCCTGAGGCCCCGGTAGATCCCGCCGTTCCGGTCAAACTCCCGGCGGATCGTGTGGGCGATCTCAAAGTAGTTGTGATCATTGTGGCCGGAATACAGGCCTTTGTGAAGCTCGTAGTTCGTCACACTGTCCAGCAGATGCGGCTTGACGTAGCGGCTGTAATCCCCGTGGATCACCTCGCCCATCAGCCAGAAGTCCGCCTTTCGCTCGTTCGTATACCTGCGCATGTCCTCCATAAAGGAGAAATCAAGGCAGTCGGCGCAGTCGAGCCGGATCCCGTCGATATCGAACTCGCTGATCCAGAAGCCGATCACATCCAGGATATACTCCCGGACACGGCCCTCCCAGTAATTCAGGTTGACCAGTTCAAAACAGTTGTGCCAGGCTTCGTAGCCGAAGCCATCGTTGAAGGGACTGTTCCAGCCAAAGTTCAGCCCCTTGAACCAGCTGCAGTATTGGGATGATTCCCGGTTCCTTTGTACATCCTGGAAAGCAAAAAACTCACGTCCGACATGATTGAAAACGCCGTCCACCACGACCCGGATATTCCGCCGGTGCGCTTCCTGTACAAAATGCCGGAAATCCTCATTGTCGCCGAGCCTTCGGTCCACCATCCGGTAATCCCTGGTGTCGTACCCGTGTGAGGTGGACTCAAACAGCGGTCCGATGTAGACGGCCGTGCAGCCCAGACTCTCGATATGAGGAAGCCATTCCTCCAGCTGTCCGAAACGGTGTGTCACCTCGGACTGCTCATTCCGGCGGGGCGCCCCCGTCATGCCGATCGGGTACATATGATAAAAAACGGCTTCTTCAAACCATTTTCCCAAAATACAGGACCTCCTGTTTCGTTTTTTTGTATGATTCAAGCACTAAAAGCACGACGTGTGAGAGGACTTTTGGCGCTGTGGTCATTATACCATCATGGGACATGTTCAGCAAGCAAAACAGCGGGTCATTTTCATGACCCGCCGCATCACATGCTCTTCCGGACGCCGGTGCGTCCTCTGTTTTTACTTAGTACTCCTCCGAGTAATCCTCGTCATAGTACTCTTCGTCCGAAGAATCATCCAGATACTCTTCCTCCGAATAATCCTCGTCGTAATACTCCTCGTCCGAATAGTCTTCGTCCTCGGAGTAATCCTCGTCGCCACTGGTTATCTCTTCCTCTGAGGAGGAACCGGATGTCAGCGTGCCGGCCGGACCGCTCGCGCCTTCGTAACCCGGAACCAGTCCCGCCGAAAGAGAGCTGTCCCAGAAATCCGAATAGGAGGCGACCTGCAGATTAACGCCCTTGGCTGCCGCCAGCTCGCTGACGGTCACCAGCTTGTAGCCCGCGGCGATCAGATCCGGAATAAGCCGCAGAGACGCCTGCACGGAGGGCTGGTGGATGTCATGCATCAGAATGATCGATCCATCTGTCAGATCGCCGTTCATGACCGCGTTATAATCCGCGTCCACGTCCATAAGGCGCCAGTCCTCGGTATCCAGCGACCACATGAAGAACGGGCGGTCACCGATGGAGAAAATGTCCGAGCTGCCGCTTCCGTACGGGCACCGGGCTACCGTCGGTACCTGACCGCAGGCCTCGAGGACCGCGTTGTCGGTACGGCTGAACTGGCTGGCAACGGAATCATAATCCAGCGATGTCAGCTGGCTGTGATCCCAGGAGTGGTTCCCCAGCTCACAGCCGGTCTCCAGCATCTTGGCCGGCATATCCGGATATACCTCCACGCACTCTCCGAGCATAAAGAAGGTCGCATGCGCACCGTTCTCCGCCAGGCAGTCGAGCAGTTCACTTGTATATTCGGAAGGACCGTCATCAAAGGTCAGAGCCAGCATCGGCTTTCTCTTGTCGGGATTGTAGGAACCGTCATCATTGAAATAATACTCGTTGGCTCCGGACTCGACCCACCCGGTCTGCATATAGCCGTTCTCATCAAAGGAATACTGCGAACCGTTGATCTCCTGGAAGCCGTCTGCGAAGTAGGTACCATCGACATTCTGATACCAGCGGCCTTCATCATCGTCATGCCAGCCGGGCGTCAGATAGGCGACCTTGGCACCGTCAGAGGCGCCCTTCAGCGGCATACGGCTGGCCAGACTCGAATCCGTGACTACGACTTCCTCGGTGACCTCAGCCACCTCTCCGTCTTCGCTCCGGGTCTCCTCGGTCTGCTCCGTCTGTGCTGTCAGATCATCCCCGGAGGAACCGGTCCCTTTGCCCCGGTTCATGATCGGCATGATCACGCCGCGAACCGCAAAAATGACCACCAGGATCACCGCTGCCGCCATGATCCCGAGCTTTGTGTATCTACGTATCATCATCTGCCGCTTTTTCTGCCGGCGGCGTTCCCGCAAGGTCCTTTGATCCATTTTTAATCGCTTCCTTATCAATCATGAAGACCCCGGCGTCCTGAAAAGCCCGGACGTCGGGGAAATCGGTACTTATTCTGCTGTTTCGGTCTCAGCGTCCTCCGCTGCTTCTTCGGTCTCTACGGTGTCTTCGGTCTCAGCCGCCGCGTCCGCAGCTTCCGCCGCATCGTCTTCCGCTGCTTCTTCATCGACCTCTTCGATCTCAACGTCGCCGTTCTCGATAAGCTCGGAAAGATCCAGCTCCTCGTCAGCCGCCGCGGAGACCGTCTCGGTGGTCACATTCGCGTTGTCGAGAATGACCTGTTCCACGCACTCCATGGCAACGGCACGGTTGACAGCTTCCAGTCCAAAGTACTCGGCAAGGACGTTGATATCGTCGACGCCGAACTCCCCGGCCACCTTGGCAGCAACATCCATGACCATCGGATCGTTATCCTTGATGCCCTCGGCGTCAAGGACCGCCTGTGCGATCAGGAGCTGCTTGACCATCATCTCGGCGTAGGTCTGCTTCTCCGATTCGTAGGTTTCCTTATCGAAGCCCTGGCTCTCAATAAACTCGTCCAGCGTCATTCCGCCGTCCTCGGCGTAGGCTGTATATTCGGAATCGATCAGATCCTTCTGTTTCTGGATCTCCTCCTCCGGATACTCCAGAATCTCGGAGCCTTCCTGTACCTCATACCAGGCGTTCTGGCGCAGATCACTGTCGGCGCTCTCCTCTGCCTCCTCCTGCATCTCGCCGGCGACCTTAGCCCTGTACTCGTCGATGGTGCTGCACTCCTCGATGTTCTCGGCGACCCACTCATCCGTAAGCTCCGGCGTGCGAAGGATATCCTCGATGGTGACCTTGAAGACGACAGCCGCGCCGTTCAGGTCTTCTACGCCATAATCCTCCGGGAAGGTGATGTCAAGATCCTTGGTCTCGCCGACCTTCATGCCGACCAGGCCTTCCTCAAAGCCCGGGATAAAGGTGCCGGACCCGATCTCCAGATAATAGCCCTCGGCGGAACCGCCGTCGAATTCGACGCCGTCCTTGGTTCCCACAAAATCGATCACGGCCGTGTCGCCGTTCTCGACCGTCGCGTCCGCCACGGATTCCTGATAGTCGGTCATCTCGTCCTGAAGACGCTGTTCGATGCTCTCTTCGGTAACCTCTTCGACCTGTCTGGTAAGCTCGAGGCCTTTGTACTCGGGAAGCTTGATGTATTTGGAAAGATCCTCGGTCTCGATCAGCCGGGTGATCCCTTCGAACTTCATGGCGGGCTCTTCCTCCACGGTCTCTTCCGCATCGTCCACGTCCTCGGCCGCACCTTCTTCGATCTCGATCTCCTCGTCCGCGGCTTCCTCAGCGGCTTCTTCCGTCGTCTCTTCTGCCGTTTCCTCAGCAGCCTCTTCTACGGTCTCCTCCGCAGCCTCCTCGGCAGCTCCTTCCTCGGCCCAGGCCGCGGCGGGTACAGCCGTCACAGCAAGACACATGGACATCAGTGCAAGATACAATTTTTTCTTCATGATCGTAATTCTCCTCTCTACTACATTTCGGGAACCGGAACGGGTCTTGCCTTGTCAAAGACTTTCTTGGCATTAAACAGGTCACTGCACATCTCCGGATTGTAATACATCCGGTATCCATCCAGATTCCGGCGGCCCTGCCGGAAATAATCATCCGTGACCTGCACCCAGTACTGGCTGGAATCGACGTTGCAGTAATACCGGTAGCCTCGGCTTCGGTAATAGGCATACTTTGGATTATCCATCGTATACGGCTCCCAGTTGCCGATGTCCGCTCCGAAAGCAAAGATGATCATATCCGTCTTGCCCAGGATCGGAGCAACGTTCTTTTCCCATTTTTTGTTATCTGTCTCCAGATCCTCCGCGGAGGATTCTGTAGCATTCTTGTGTCCCCAGGTGTGGCTTGCGAACTCCCAGCCGTCGGCCTTGAGCGCTTCCGCCACGGCCGTGGCGGAAGCCACCTCCTGGTCAAAATCAAAGTCCGGATGCTCCTCCAGGAATTCCTCCTGGTTCTCCTGCAGGTTCTTGCCGGTCTTATAGGCGGAGTCCGTGCGGTATCCCAGCACGCCGTTGTAGCCGGTCAGCGCCAGGATCCCTTTCCGTCCCTTGTACGAAAAGTCCGGATGCTCCTCCACAAACTCGTCGACGATCGGAACCAGGTCGTAATCCCCGACCGAGACCGATCCGTCGTCCTCGATATATTCACACTTGATCTTGCCGTCGTCGGTCACCACCAGGCGGCTTGCAAAACCGTCGTCATCCATGTAGTGGTAGTAGCTCACGTCGTCCTGCGAAAGCACGAACGGGATCTTGCCCGGCGGGAGCATGATCTTGCCGCGGCTCATGGTCCCATCCTTATTTATGGTCGCCATATCGTGCGGACTCACCATCACGTAGCCCTTCTCGTACATGGACTGCAGGATCGCCTTGCATTCGTCGATCGTCGTCATCATCTGGTTGTAGCCGGCCTCGTCATCGTCCCCGTCAAAAGCCTTGTCCGTATCGTAGATCAGCGAATGGAAAAAGATATGCGTGATCTTCTCGAGCGGGTAGGCCGAACAGGTTGCCTTGATGTTCTCATATTTGGTCACGGCCGCCTGCAGCTCCTTGCTGTCCTCAAACTCCGGCGCCTTCTCAATGATCTTGATCGCCTTGTCGTACTCGTACTGATCCGCCTTGGCCTTGGCCTTGTCAAGGATCGGCTGTACGGGGATCGGTGTCGGCGTCGGCGTGGGCGTCGGCGTCGGTGTCGCGGTCGGCTTCACCTCCGATGCCTTTTTGCGGTCCGCCGTCTTCTCCTCCCCGGACGGGATCACCTGATCGCCAAACGGAAGCACTTTGCTGCATCCCCCCAGAAGCAGCATGCCCAGAACTGCGATCAACAGGATCCCCTGGCGTTTCACCACGGATATTCTGTTGTTCCTCATAACCCCTTGTATCCTCCCCAGTTTGTACCGGTACCATTGCGGATTGCTCCGCTCTTGCATCCCCGGGATGGTTTTATTATATACTCTCCCCTGACCCAAGCTGTATTTTCCGATAAACGGACATACTGCCCCGGTTACCATAACCTATTATAAACGCGTTCCCGCAATTTTACAATTGTATTTTCCTATTAATGATGATAGAATAAACATGCTGTTTCAAAACACATTGACCGTTTTGAAAAATAAACTGTTCAGGAGGACTCCTATGAATACACTAACCATTGTCCTTCTTGTCATTCTGGCCGTTCTGATTGTTGCCCTGATCGTCCTTTATATCCTGGGCAAGCGCACGCAGAAGAAACAGGAAGAACAGCAGGCACAGATCGAAGCCGCCAAACAGACCGTATCCATGCTGGTCATCGACAAAAAACGGATGCCGATCAAAGAATCAGGCCTTCCGCAGATGGTGATCGACCAGGTACCCAAGCTGATGCGCCGGTCCAAGCTCCCGATCGTCAAGGCCAAGGTCGGCCCCAGGATCCAGATCTTCATCGCGGACGAAAAGGTCTACGACCTGATCCCTGTCAAGAAGGAGATCAAGGCACAGGTGAGCGGCCTCTACATCGTCGGCGTCCAGGGACTTCGCGGAAGCCTGGAGCGTCCGCCGGAAAAAAAGAAATTCCTCGATCGCTTCCGCCGGAAATAATGATCGAGGCAAGACAGGGGACGGTTCTGTGTCTTGTTTGCTTTGTCAAACAAGACACAGAACCGTCCCCTGTCTTGTCGAGAACCGTCCCTTTTCTTGTTGTGTTACTCTGTCTGATTGTCCGGCAGGCCGTCGCTCCTCCGTTGTTTCCCGGCCTGTTCCAGCTTCTCATAGTCGCTGATCTCCATCAGCACGTATTTACCGCGGCCGTTTCTGGTCAGGTAGACCATCTCGCCCGGCTGGCATCGCCGCAGCACTTCGGTGTAGGTACGCAGATCGGAAACGGGCAAAATCGTAGGCATATTTCCATCCTTCTTTCTTGTAGAAAAACATGGACATCTGTGCTACAGTATCGTCGTTGAGTACCTTACTACACGAGGATGCATCCATGAATTCCCGAAATCAGATGCTGTTCGGATACTTCTGACGATCTCAGCTGACGGCTAATAAGCCAGAGAGTCTTTCCATGTTTTTCCTCTTCATTTCCATAGTCGGATGAACGTACCGGTTCATTGTCACGGTTACTCCCGCATGTCCCAGAATCTCGCTGAGGCTTTTGACATCAAACCCGGCCTCCACACACCGGGTGGCAAAGGTATGCCGAAGCCCGTGAAAGTTCATCTCCTTGATTCCCAGTTTTTGAAGGACCGTATGAAAATACCGCTGCATGCTCCGCGGTTCCACATAATGCCCCAGGCCGGTAAGCACATATGCATCATCCCGGCATACGGCCTCTGCAAGAAGCAGGGCGACGGGTTCAGGGATCGGGATGCTGCGGATCGAAGACCGGCTCTTTGGGGATGAGATCACGATCCTGGTTTTGGGACCGGCTGTCTCACCAGTCTCCTGAATCCGCTGCAGGGTTGCATGTACATGCAGGGTCCGCTCCGTCAGAGAAAGATCCCCCCAGCGAAGAGCGCAGAGTTCTCCGATCCGAAGGCCCGTAAAGAGACTGAGAAGAATACCCAGGTTACGGGGATCAGGTTCGCTGCGAAGATACCGGCAGAGGATGCGCTGCTCCTCGTGGCTCAGGATCCGCATTCTTGCAGGCTCGCGACGGATGAACGCACTCCGCGTTCCGCATTGGAGCCGGAATCCGCTGCGTTCTGCAAAAGCCAGGACATTCCGCAGGATCGAGAAGGTATCGGCCGCTGATTTGGACGATAAGCCTGTCTTGCGGCTGCCGGCTTTTGTCAGCAGGTATAAACAGAATTCTTCCAGATCGGCATCCCTGATCGAAGAGACGGATCGTTCCTGAAAGAACGGTACAATATACAGGCGGATCGCGTTCCGGTATTTATTATAGGTGGATTCCTTGATCTGCGGCTTGAGTATGCGCAGCCAGTTTTCGAGAATGCCGCCGAGCGGGGCGCTTTCTTCGCTGCTGAGGACTGCCGAAGATGCTCTCCCGGTATGATAACAGGCAGCTGCCTCTTTGAGCTTTTGCCTGGCGGCCTGATAACTCCCGGCATATACATATCCGTACTGGATTCTCCCATCCGGACGGCGGGCCTTGGCAAAACGACCCTCCCACCTTCCGTCCTTGCGCTTGTAAATGTTTTCTCCCTTTCTTGACATTGTCAGATCTCCTTTCCAAAGGACGAGTAAATGACGGCTGATTTCTGGTAATGTCATGAAATGTCAATGCAACGACGTCATACATCTTACGCTTATTGGAGTGTAAGGCCATTCTTCAGCTCAGTCGAAACCATTGCTCCTTCATGGAAGCAGATGAATTTTACATATAATATTGCGTTTTCCAGGAAACCCATCTGTCTGTTTTCCGGAGCAATTGACAGATTTCGACAGGTTCGGTAAGATGATATCAGGGTCGTCCGTTCGTGTAGTAAGGTACTCTACGACGGAAACGGGCGGGCAGGCCTATGCCTGCTCCTGCTGCCTCGCAGCCATCTATTATACATTTTCTTTATATGATAGCGCAAATTGTTCTTTTTAGCAAGCCCTTTCTGTTCCTTTCTCAGTTCTTTCTCAATCCCTTTACTTTTTTCCCGCAGTCTGCTATGCTCTTTGGAAAGAACCCGGTCTTTGGCCGGCATACTCCCATGAAAAGGAACGATCAACCCTATGCAGACGACCGCACGGATCCCGCTCCCGCGGATCATGGAAAAACTGAATGCCTATATGGACAGGCGTGACTATGAGGGTGCCGGACGGCTCCTCACCTACTGGCTGTCGGAGGCGAGACTCTCCGGAGACCGGCAGGGCGAATTGTCCCTCCTAAACGAGCTGATCGGCCACTGCCGCAAATCGGGTCTTCGTAAAGAAGCCTTCACCTACATTGATGACGCCCTGTCCCTCCTTTCGGCCCTTTCTCTCGAAGACTCACCCTCCGGCGGCACCACATACATCAACGCCGCGACCGCCTTAAGTGCTTTCGGTGAAAATGAAAAAGCACTCTCTCTTTTTGAGAAAGCGCTTGTGATCTACGAGAAGGATCCCGCCATTTCTCCGGACCTGATGAGCGGGCTGTACAACAACATGGCGCTGGCCTTCCAGAACCTCGGACAGTATCCGCAGGCCATGGACCTGTACCAGAAAGCCATGACGCTTCTTGAAGGCCTTCCCGGCAGTGCCCCGGAGCAGGCCATCACCTGCCTGAATATGGCGGACGCGATCGCTCTGTCGGAAGGCATGCAGGAGGCGGAAACCCGGATTCAGGAGCTCCTGGACCACGCCTGTGAACTGCTGCAGGACCCGTCCATTCCCCGGGACGGCTACTACGCCTTTGTATGTGAAAAATGCGCGCCCGGTTTTGCCTACCATGGCTGGTTTGCTGTGGCAGCCGAGCTGCGGGAAGAAGCGAGGATAATCTATGAACGGACTTGAACTCTCCCGGTCTTATTTTGAAGAATTCGGAAAACCCATGCTGGAGGAACAGTTCCCCCAACTGCTCCCTCATCTGGCTGCCGGCCTGATCGGCAGCGGGTCGGAATGCTCCGGCTACGACGACGACATCTCACAGGACCATGATTTCGCACCCGGCTTCTGCCTCTTTCTGCCCGGAGAAGACGTGGTGGACAGGCGAAGTGCTTTTCAGCTGGAACGGGCCTACGCAAAGCTTCCCAAAGAGTACAAAGGTTTTGCCCGGCCGGCCCTCTCCCCCGTCGGCGGAAACCGGCACGGCGTCCTCCGGACGGAGGAATTCTTTATGGCAAAGACCGGATCCCCGGACGGTGATCTGACGCTGCAGCAGTGGCTGACCGTCCCGGAGCAGTCGCTCCTCGAAGCCACCAAAGGCGAGATCTTTTTTGACAACGAAGGCGCCATGACCCGCATCCGGGCGGCGCTTCGGTACTACCCGGAGGATGTCCGCCTCAAAAGGCTGGCCGGATATCTGCTGCTCATGGGGCAGGCCGGCCAGTACAACTACGCCCGGTGTCTCCGGCACAACGAACCGGCCGCCGCCCAGCTGGCGGTCTGTGAATTCGTGAAAAGCACGATCAGCGTCATCTTTCTTCTGAATTCCACCTACCAGCCCTACTACAAATGGACGTTCCGCGCGCTGTGCGCTCTCCCGCAGTTCTCTGACCTCGCGGAACCACTCTCCTGGCTTCTCACAACGGACAACAGCCCGGAGCTTTGTCCGGCCAAAGCCGCCCGGATCGAGGAGATCGCCGTCGTGATCTCGGACCACCTTGCGGATCAGTCCCTGTCGAACATTCCCGACAGCGAGCTGGAAGCCCACGCCTACGCCGTCAATGACCATGTGAAGGATGCGGTCCTTCGGAATATGCATGTCCTCGCGGCTGTGTAAAGCAAGACGGGCAAGACAGGGGACGGTTCTGTGTCTTGTTTGCTTTGTCAAACAAGACACAGAACCGTCCCCTGTCTTGCCCTGCTCCACTACAGCGAGAATCCGCTGGCCGTTTTGGGCTGGATCTGCATTTCCAGATAACACTCCGCCACATACTCGTCGTTCATGTCCAGTGAATAATTCACCCGGACCCCCAGGTTCTCTTCGGATTCCTCCACCTCAAGGCCTGTCGCGGCGATCCCCATCTGAACGGTACCGAAGGGTGTTGTGTAGAAGGCCGTGTTCTTTTTTCCACGCTCAAAGACCATGTGCACGTTTACCAGGCCTTTTTTGCGGACCTCCATGCCGCTGTCCGACAGCTTGACATAGTTGACGGTCGGCTCCGCCGTCTCATCCATGATCTCCTCGTACCGGAGATAATGGCTTCCGTTCCGGAAATAATACTGGCCCGGAACGACGATCTCGATCGGCTCCTGCCGGCCGTCCTCATCCAGCATCTGAAGCCCCCGCACATGTATCAATACTTCTTTTTCCATCTCTGTCCGGATTCCTTTCTGTACGTTGCTGCGGTACGCCACTTTTAGGGAAACACTGATAAAGTGTTTCCCGCGCGAAGCACTCTAAGGAGACGCTGAATCAATCAGCGTTTCCTTAGTATTTCTCGATATCGATCTTCTGCGTCATCTCCACGTCATACGGAAGGATCGAATTCGCAAAGCTCTTGAATTTGTCCGCCAGGTCACTGACAAAGAAACGATAGGGGAATTCCTCCTGCGCGGCCCCGCCGCTCAGCATCCCGCTGTCAGTAAGCAGTGCCTTTAATTCAAGCGCCGTCTCGTAGGCCGGGTTTACCAGCCGCACATGCTCTCCCATCACCTGTCCGATGGTGGAACGGAGCAGCGGATAATGGGTACAGCCGAGGATCAGCGTATCGATATCCTGGTCCTTCAGCTCCCGCAGATACCGGGCGGCCACCTCCGTCGTCAGCGGATCATGCAGCCAGCCCTCTTCCACCAGCGGCACAAACAGGGGACAGGCTTTCCCGAGGACGCGGATCTCCGGATCCAGTCTGTGAAGGACCGTCTCGTGGATACCGCTCCCGATGGTCCCTTCCGTCCCGATGACGCCGACCCGTTTGTTCTTTGTCTCCGCGGCGGCCACCTGTGCCCCCGCATCGATCACTCCGATGACGGGCACCGGGAATTCGTGCTTGACCGTTTCAAGGGCAAAGGCGCTGGCTGTGTTGCAGGCCACCACGATCGCCTTGACATGCTGCTCCAGCAGAAAACGGATGATCTGCCGGGAATAGCGGATGATCGTCTCCCTGGATTTGCTCCCGTAGGGGACCCGCGCGGTGTCCCCGAAATAGACGATCTTTTCGGAGGGAAGATTCCGCATGATCTCCCTCGCGACCGTAAGTCCCCCCACGCCCGAATCAAATACGCCGATCGGCGCTTCTTTATCGATCGTCACTTCTTATCACCACGCTTCCCTTGTTTTTGCTGGTTCCGGATCGACTGGATGATCGCCTTGCGCTGGTTGTCCAGATGCGCAAAAGAGATCTCCTGTGCCTTCTTGACATTCCGTTCCCGAAGAGCCCTGGTCAGCTCCTGGTGTTCCGACAGAAGCTGGTTCCGGGTCTCCTTGCCCTTCAGGTATTCCATACGGTACCGGTACATCTGCTCCCGCAGATTGCTCAGCACCTGGTTCAGCCGGTCATTGCCGGCCGCCTTGTAGATCATCTCGTGAAAAGCCTCGTCCGCTTCGGCCATCTGCACCAGGTCGCCCTCGCTCATCACCCGCTCGAAGCTCTTGGATGCAAGAAAAAGGCTGCTCATATCCTCCTCGGTCATGCGCTCGCAGGCCTTCTCGATCGCCATGTTCTCAAGAGCGATCCGCACCTCCAGGACATCGTTCAGGTCCTTCTCGGTAATACTGGCCACCTGTGCCCCTCTGCGGGGGACCATGACGACCAGTCCCTCCAGTTCAAGCTTGCGCATCGCTTCCCGGATGGGCGTCCGGCTGACCCCCAGTCGGTCCGCCAGCGCGACCTCCATCAGACGCTCACCGGGCTTCAGTTCACCCTTCAGGATCGCCTGGCGGAGCGTATTGAACACCACGTCCCGAAGCGGAAGGTATTCATTGTAATTCACCGTAAATTCACTGGTCATTGATGGCCCTCCTTTCGTCCCGGCCGGAACAGGGCCGTGCCGTACACGGTCTTTGCCATGCCGCTGTGCTTCAGCACATCTGCTGCCTTCTTCATCTTTTCACGATCATCAAAAATCCCGAAGACCGTCGGTCCGCTGCCGCTCATGACCGCCTTCAGCGCGCCGTTCTCCTCCATCAGGTCCCGGATACTGCGGATCACCGGAAAACGCCCGCTGATCCCCGGCTCGAACACATTGCACATCCGGTCGGCCATACCGTACAGGTCTCCGGCCTCGATCGAGCGCATCATGCCGTCGATGTCGGGCCGTTCTCCCAGGGACGAGAGATCCAGGGACTCATATGCCTGCCTGGTGGATACCGAGATCCCCGGCTTTCCGATCAGTACAAAACAGTCCGGCGCATCCGGAAGGCGTGTCAGCTTCTCGCCGATCCCCTCCGCCAGGGCCGTCCCCCGCATGACGCAGTAGGGCACGTCCGCCCCGATCGTAAGTCCGCGTTCCATCAGCTCCTGCGTGGAAAGGCCCAGCGAGAAGATCCGGTTCACCCCCACAAGGGCCGCGGCCGCGTCTGAGCTTCCGCCCGCCATGCCGGCCGCTACGGGTATGAACTTGGCAAGGTTCATCCGGACGCCTTCTTCCACCCGGAATTCATCCATCAGAAGCTTTGCCGCCCGGTACACGAGGTTCCGTTCATCCGTGGGCACAAAGGGCAGATTGACCGACAGGGAGATCCCCGGCTCCGGTTTTTTTTCGATCGTCAGGGTATCATACATGGAGATCGTCTGCATGATCATCCGCACGTCATGGTACCCGTCCGGTCTTTTTCCAAGTACATCCAGTGCCAGATTGATTTTTGCCATCGCCCGAAAACGCATCGTGTTTCCTCCAGTAAACTGTTATTATTGCATTTTGTATACAATATTCCTTGTGCCCTCATTCTATTCCTTTTTTTCCGAAATGTAAATGGGAAAATCTGACCGGGATACTCCCTTGTCTGAATCCGGAAAAAAGAGTATACTTCTGATAAAAAAGGGGACACGTGATCCTGTCATACGTGTCCCTGACAATGGCAAAAAGAAAGGAAATCTCCATGCTTCGTTTTATTCTCGTGTGCATCATCGTTCTTCTGTTCCTGATCCTCACGATCCCGGTCCTGGCGATCGAGTGGATCATCGGCAAATTCCGGCCCATGGCCAGGGATATAAGCTCCCTCCGGATCGTGCAGGGCGTTTTCAAGCTGATCCTGTGGGTCTCCGGCACCCGGGTCACCGTCATCGGGCAGGAGCACGTGCCAAAGGACACCCCTGTCCTGTATATTGCCAACCACCGGAGCTATTTTGACATTCTCCTGACCTACTGCCGCTGCCCGGGCCTTACCGGCTACGTGGCCAAGAAGGAGATGCTGCGCTACCCGCTCCTGCGGACCTGGATGAAGCGGCTGTACTGCCTGTTCCTGGACCGCAAGGATATCCGCCAGGGCCTGCAGACCATCCTGACGGCCGTCGACTACATCAGGCAGGGCATCTCGATCTGCATCTTCCCCGAAGGCACCCGGAGCGTCAATGAAAGCGAGCTCGACATGCTTCCCTTCCACGAGGGAAGCTTCAAGATTGCCACAAAGACCGGCTGCCCCATCATCCCCATCTCGCTGTCCAACACCCAGGAGATCTTTGAGGCCCATCTGCCGAAGATCCGCCCGGCCCATGTGGTCCTCGAATATGGCGAGCCCATCTATCCCGCGGACATGAGCCGCCAGGAGCAGAAACAGCTCGGAGCCATGACGCAGAACCTGATCCGTGAAACGCTTATGAAAAACCGGAGCATAGCCGGGCAGACAGAATGATCTCTCCTGATCACGTCTCCATGTCCAGGCATTTCTGCAGCAGCTCTATAATCGGCAGATGCTGCGGACAGGCTCCTTCGCACTGGCCGCACTGCAGGCATTCGCTTGCCTTGCCGCGCCCCTGCGTTACAATATTGTATTCCCTGACGGTTCTGAAATGCGGGCTTCCTTTTTTGCGGTTTGCCACCGCAAAGATTTCGGGGACAGGAATATTCTGCGGACATCCCTCGGTGCAGTAATGACATGCCGTACAGGGTATCGACCTGTCCTCATCGATGGTGGTCTGCGCCCTTTGGATCGCGGCCATCTCCCGCTCATCCAGAGGCCTAAAGTTCCGCATATAGCTCAGGTTGTCTTCCATCTGCTCCAGGTTGCTCATGCCGCTTAATACGGCAAGAATGTTATCCTGGCTGGCAACAAAACGAATGGCCCAGCTTGCGTAGGACTTACCTGGAGCCGCTTCGTCAAGGATCTTTTTTACCTCCGGGATCGGATCCGCCAGGATCCCTCCCTTGACAGGTTCCATCACGACCACAGGCTTTCCATGGGCTTTGCAGATCTCCATGTTGCGCCTGGATGCCACCCCCGGATTCTCCCAGTCGGCGTAGTTTACCTGCAGCTGGACAAAATCGACATCCGGATGGAGCGTCAGCAGTTCTTCCAGCAATTCCGGATCTGCGTGGAAAGAAAATCCCCAGTTTCTGATAAGGCCCTTCTCTTTCTGCTCTTTCACAAAATCCCAGATATGATACTCGTCATATTTTGTGTAATTGTTCCTCTGCAGGGCATGGAGCAGATAATAGTCGAAATAGCCCGCGCCTGTTCTCTCCAGGCTGGTGAAAAACTGTGCCTTTGCACCGGCCTCATCCTCGCATTGCAGCCAGGCATTCAATTTGGTCGCAAGGGTATACCGGTCCCTCGGATAGCGTTCCGCGACAGCCGCCCTGAAGGCTTCCTCACTCTCCCCGTTGTCATACACGTAGGCTGTGTCAAAATAAGTGCCGCCTGCTTCCAGAAATCTGTCCGCCATCTGCATCACCTGCGGAATATCGATGCTGCCATCCTCGTTTTTTGGAAGGCGCATGAGCCCGAATCCCAGTTTGAATCTGTTTTCCATCCTTCAAATCTCCTTTTGTTCTTTTATTCTGCCATCACTTAGAGGACTATACAGTCATACCGTATGGCTTTTCCCATCAGCGAGTAATCCGGTTTCCGTCCCGCGAGGTATGGTCCCTTCAGCGGCCGTTTGATCACGATCCTCCCGGGGGTTGCCACAAGCGCCGCATTGAGAAGGTCCTCCTCATCCGCACAGGGACGTTCCAGCTGCTGCAGCAGCTGGAATTTCTTTTTGACGAGACCGCTCTTCTGCCGCTCCGGAAACATCGGATCCAGAAAGACCACATCCGGCCGTTCGGGCAGTTCCCTGAGCGCCTTTATGCTGTCCTCCCGGTACAGTGTCATGCGTGCCGCAACCGTTGAAAGCTCCGGGTCCAGCCGCGCCCGTTCAAGCGCATCCATAAGAAGCGCCGCGATCACCGGATCATATTCGTACATCCGGACCGTAAAGCCGGCCGCCGCCAGAATAAAGGAATCCTCCCCCATGCCGGCTGTCGCATCGATCACCAGGGGATGCTGCCCCGGCTCTCCCGGACGGAAGGAACGGCCGCCGGCCGCGCGCACCAGAAGCTCCTTGGCCAGGTTCTGCCGCGAAAGGCGCCGCGCCATCTCGCGGAAATCGCCCCGCAGAGAAAGGCGGCCGTCGGTCAAGGTGAGACCGTCCGGGGTTTGCTCAAGCGCCGGTGGTTTCTCGATCATATTTGTATCCCAAGTCCTTTCGTTCACATCTGTGCATGAAAGAAGCTGCACATAGCTCCGCTGCTTTTCACAGTTCCTGCTTTGGTCATTCCCTCTCGAAGGTGTCTTTCAGCACCCAGTTTCCGTACATATCGATCAGGCCGCAGTAAATACCGCGTGTACAGGTCCAGGTCCCGTTGACAAACGCATACACCCTCCGGGAGGTATCGTGATATGTCGCGTTCCCTTCATTGTCATAGATCGTGGCCGTGTCGTTCCACCAGTATTCCTCTTCCGGATCGTCATACAGGAGGATCCCGCTGCTCCCGAGGGAAACGCAGGCGTACCGGTACCGGTTGTAGCCGGCGATCAGGCTCTTATCGCGCAGTCTGTATACATTCGTGCCCCCCTCCGTCTCCGTTACGCAGTAGGCGGAGGAGATCTTTACCGGGGTCCCTTCCGCGGGAAGCTCGAGCAGGCTTCCATCCTTCCAGATCCGGTACGTGTCCCCGCTCTCCGCATAGGGGATCTGCTTCTCAGTGTCACAGTCAAAGACAAATCCGGCGCAAGAAGCATCGTTCAGTTCTGCATAGGAAAGCCCTTTGACAAATCCGTCTGAAAAGCTTTCGTAGTTCTCCGGCCGTTCACCGACAGTCCCCAGACATTGCAGGGAAGCATCATAGATCTCGTAGGCCGTCCCGGTGTTTTTAACAACCACCCCTGCCGCATAACGATCTTCATAGTAGGAGTCTTCAGGCCAGAAAGAATCCTCCTCGTAGAATCGATCCGTCAGCGCCGCTTCAATCCCGTCCATAAGGACTGTTCCGTCCAGGCTCAGCACCCACCCCTGTGCCTGCCTCTCCTCCACAGCATAGGAATACGGGACCACCGCGATATGGTTCCCCAGGGAGTAAACCTCCTTATCCTTCTGGTCAAGGTATGACAGAAGACCTGGATCCCTGAGCTCTCGTCCTTCGCCGCTTTCTTTGTCGAAATACCCCCAGACAACAGTCGTATAGTCCGTTATCCTGACCAGGAAGCCGTCTTGAAGATCCAGGATATTCACACTCGGTTCGATGTCCGGCGAAAGCGGAGTCACGGGGGTAATGCTCCCCAGGGGCTCTGCGCTCTCCCCGTACAGTGTGATGACTCCGGTCTGTTTATCCACCGTCACAAAATGCCTGCCCTGGTATGACAGCCAGGCTTCCTTCGGCGGGCAGGAAAAGGCCGGCGCAAAGTCGCCCGCGCGGACAAGTGTCCCTTTCTCCTCCGTTGACGGATACAGGGCCGTTCTGCGGACAAGCTTCGCAAACAGTCCAAAGCCCACGATATCCAGGCGTCCGAGCCGGTTCCCCTGTTCATCATAGGCGTAATACAGGGTGGTCTCCTGGCCCGGTACTGCCAGGAGGACCGTTTCATCCTCCCCGCAGATCTTCTGCATCTCCGCCTGCACGGGAAGCTGCAGCAGCAGGACCGCCAGGAGTACAGACAGAGGTCTTTTAATTCGCCCTGACATAACCGCACTCCTCCACAAAGGTCTGCCCGTCGTCGGTCAGCAGCCAGTCGCGGATGGCCAACGCGTTCTCCGAAGACTGTTCATTGGTAACCACAAAAAACGGATTGACCAGCGGGTATTCACCCGTCTTGATCGTCTCGTTCGAGGGCTCCACATCCTCCACGCGGATCAGCCGCACGCCCGGCACCTGGTGCATGGCGGACGCATAGTAATAGACCGAAAACCCGAGGGCATTCGCATCGTTTTCATACTCCTTCAGCTGGTTGATGATCCCCTCCATGGTGGGTATGACCTCAAACTGCCCTTCGATCAGCTCGGCGTCCCCCAGGATCAGCTTTCGCATGAGGGTCATACTTCCGCTGGTCTCCGGCCGCAGAAAGGCCTCGATCTCCACATCGTTTCCACCCACCTCACTCCAGTTCGTTATCTTCCCGGTGTAGATATCGTAGATCTGCTGCACCGTCAGGCTCTCCACCGGATTGTCTTCATTTACCAGGAAGACAAGAGCGTCCTTCCCAAGCTCGCGGATGTCAAGCGTCTCATATTCCTCCAGCTGCTTTTTGGTCTCCTCCGCAGCCTCGTAGACCAGAAGGATGTCCCGGTTGCCCTGCGCCAGCTCCAGATAGCACGGGTTGGTGTTGGTAAAATCATCCAGTATCCGTTCCGCTTCGGCTTCCGTACAGGAGGTCACCCTCTGTGCCAGCGCTTCGATCATGGGCACGCAGGCCAGCGAACCATCGATCCTCGGAAACTCCTCGTACGCCATGTGCGGGATCGTTTCTTCGGCTTCCTGCGCCTTAACGGTACTGAAAGCGCCGCAGGCAAGGACGGCTGTGAGCAGCAAGGTTGCACAGTTGTATACTCTCTTCTTTCTCATATCTCTTACCTCATAAATACAGGATGATCCGGAGGGTCGGAAATATTCACGGATCGTTTCGCTCTTCCGGCTCTGCGATCACAGTTTTTTTACAACGAGGATGTCCATCGCCACGAGTCTCTGGAATTCCGCCGCGTCCTCCGCGCTGCCGACCACGCTGCCGTAGTGGATCGGGATCGCGACCCTGGGATGGATCTCGTTCACAAGGGCGGCCGCCTCCGGAGCGATCATGGTGTAGGTCCCGCCGATGGGCACCATGGCCACATCGCAGGCGATCCTCTTTAATTCATCGGCGGCGTCCGTATCGCCGGCTGCGTAGTAGCGCACATTGTCCATGGTCACCACGTAGCCCAGCCACTGGTTGTCCTTCGGGTGGAAGGGCTTGTTGAGGTTGTAGGCCGGGACCGCTTTGATATGGACAGGACCGATGTCGATCTCGTCGCCGGGCTTCAGGTAATGGACAGTATGACCCGCCACGTGCTCCCTGACCTCCTCCCGCATGCTGGCCGGGACCACAAAGACCGTGTCGGCTTTTTTGACATTTACAAGTGAGTCCGGATCCAGATGATCAAAGTGCGCATGGGTGAGCAGGATGATGTCGGCATCGTGGAATGCTTCACTGACCTGGAACGGGTCAAAACGGACGATCTTTGCCCCATCGATCCGAATGCTGCTCTGCACATTGACGGTAATATTGTCGGCTAACATGGTATACCCTCCTCTCGGTACATGGAACGGGGCGGTTCCTCGTTCCGGAATCAGAAAAAGCCGCATTGGCAGTGCCAATGCGGCTGATACACAGGCCGCGCCTGCTTTTCTTCATGATACCACAGGTACCGGAAGCAGGCAACAGCAAAAGGTTATTCAGAAGTTACTCCGCGCTGTCCGCGAGGATGCTCCGGAGCGACGCCAGCGAGCTGGTGTGGCTCCGCACGATCCTGGTCCCGGACGCAACGTTCTTCAGTGCGTTCTGTACCAGCTTGTGAGAGACCGTGTGCGTGAACAGGATCATCATATCCGGATTCCCGATCCGGTTCTTCATGTCCGCCTGGGGTTTGCAGAAGATCTTTGCCTTCCATCCGTATTTCGAGCACATCTTCGCATATTCCCGTTCCATACATTCGTTGCCGCCAATGATCACTACACTCATATGTGCCTCCTTTCCAGATTGATGCTGCATTGTTGGTTTTATAAAACTAACTTTACTATAGCATAACATGTCTCATTCTGTCAAGGCTGGAAATATAAAGCGAGGGGACGGTTATCCGTCCCCTCGCTTATGCCCCCGATCCGCACTGATCAGATCATCGAAAAACTGAGCGACAGGTCATAAATGACCGTCTCACCGGGCTGGAGACGTGTCAGTGTTCCATTCTTCGAAGCGATCTCCGTGCTGTCATAAAAGCCGCTGGAGGGCTCCCAGGCACAATTGTACTCGCCCCTGTAGCGGCCGGCCGTCAGCCAGAATCCTAAATACGGCAATTTGTCCGCCGGAAAACGGAGGATACACCGGACTCCCTGGGACGGATACTCATACCCGCAGACACCTTTCTGTATCGGGCCGTTCACATAGTATTTTATTCTGGTCATGGGTTCCGGAGGTGGTACCTGCCGAAAATCATAGCGAAGGCTGCCGGCATGACCCGTCGTGCCATCCTCAACTTGGAAAACAGTCCCGTCCTCCCCAAGCTCCGGGCTGGTATAAACATTCAGGAACTCTTTTACCGAGGACGGATACAAAAGCCGCATGTCCGGTTCATAGCGCATCAGCCCGTGGAGTGCGAACAGGCATGGAAACGCCCGGTCTCCGGTATTTGTGATCCGGAACTGCCAGCGAAGCGAGCTGTCCTTCAGCTGCAGCTTTTTTTCATAGCGGTACGGATTTTTCGGGCTCTCAAAAGACATCTTGAGAGCCCCCTCCTCTTCCTCACAGTCCATGGCAGTGCTCCAGACTTCCCCATGGTCCGGGTAATAAAATCCTGCGTCCTGTCCATCCAGACTGCACTCATTGATCGTGGGAAAGACTTCATCCAGTCCGGATGAATCAAAGTCCGAAAACCGCGGTTCTTCTTCCATCGGTCTCCGGTGCTCCCAGTTCGTCTGCGCGGCAGCCTCGAACCCGGCCGGCTTGAACACAAGCGATGCTACTTTTCCGCCGAGCCCGGGATGGATCCGTACCTCCAATTTCTCGTTTTCCAGTATGCAGGCCTGCATGCCCTTGTACTCTTCCATTTTCATGATCCAGCCTCCTTTGCGCAATCAGGTGGAATGAGGGGACGGTTCTCCGTTCCGGGTCAAAGCCCGGAACGGAGAACCGTCCCCGTGTTCCGCCGAGAATCCGTGTTCCGTGATCCCCGTGTTCTGCCTTACTTATTTAAGTTGTTTCCGTCTCCGGAGAGCCATGAAAGCGATCAAAGCTGCTGCCAGAGCCATGAGCACCAGTGTCAGATAAGCTCCGACCGGTGTGTCGTCGCCGGTTCTGACGCCCGGCGGCGTGGTGGGCGGTGTCGACGGTGTAGGCGTCACCGTCTCCTCATCGTTGGTGATGATTACGGAATCATGCAGATTCTCTTCGCTGATCGTCACCGACTTCTTGCTGTAGGACACCGTGTACTTGAAGGAAGCCTTATCTTTGACCGGGTTTCCGTCCTCGTCCGTCTCGGCGATGTAGAGTTCAAACGAATCACCCTTTCCGACCGAGACCTTGATCGGGTCGGATGTGACCTCGGACTTCCCGTTCATGGCAAGCTCGACGATATTCGCGCTGACATCGTCGGAAAGCTCCGTAAGCTCCTTGTCCGCGAAGATACCGGCGTAGAAGGTCTCGTTTGTCGTTGTCTTCTCCCCGTTCTTCAGCGTTTTCTTGGTGATCGTCAGATCTGCTTCGCGGTAGAAGTGCTCCGGAAGCTCCGTAAATACGTTGTCGAAGGAGATCCGTACGATGTCTCCGTCACGCTCGACCTTTGCCTCGTTCGTCGTCTCAAATTCCACAATGCAGGAGAGGCCAAGAGAATCGATCCGCACAGATTCCTTGTTCTTCGTAACCTTTCCATCCTCTGTGAGTTCAGCTACATAGTAGGTCTTTCCGGCCTCAAGGTTATCGAATGTCACCGACGAAACCGTCGCATTCTTGAATTCAATATTCCTTTCGGTTCCGACCTTCGTTTTGCAGTCTTCATCCTCAAACAGTGCCACCTTGAAGGTCTGATCCACTGCATAGATATCCTCGTATTCCTCCTCGGATCCCGCGTACAGCTTCAGATGCTTGGTCACTTCCAAGGAACCGAAGCCCAGCTTATTCACAAATCCGGCCTCGGCGGAGACTTCCTCTGTATCCTGTCCGGTCACGGTGATCTCCGGTGTGCCGGTCACGTGGATGACCAGATCGCCGTCCTGCTTACCGACTTCCTTATCGGAAACCGCTACGGTCACGTCGTAAGAAGCTGCGCTGTAGGTCCAGCCGTCCTTCACAAAGCCGCCGGCCTTTTTCTCTTCGGCCGTCGCTTCGGCGTAGGTCTTTCCGGTCGAATTCGTCGCGTCGGCCGGGACCACTTCCTGCATGGTGTAGTGGATGGTCTTTCCGACATCCTGCTCCGTGTACTCGATCGAGTCGAAGGCCGTCCGCGCCGTTCGTCTTGGTCTGCAGGACCTTGCCGTCCGCGTCGCTCAGGGTGAAGGAGAACTGTCCTTCAGCGATCTTCTTGTCGGAAGGCTCTGCCGTCTTCTTTGCGGTAAGCTTGACACTTCCGGCTGCATGATATGCGTTCTCAAAGACCGCTTCCGTCAGCTTATCGTCCTCATCGTAGACGCGGCTGATCGTCAGTGTGCCGTTTCCGTTATCTGTGACGGTGACCACTACCTTGGACTCGTGTCCATCGTAGGTATACCCGTTCAGGACATATGTGTCATCTCCCTGGTCGACAGCCTCAGTCGGGATGTCCTCCTTGATACTGTAGTTCCAGGTCTTTGTCTTCGCCCCGCCAAGATCCTTCTCGGTATACTCGACCGAGCCGAAGGCCGCGTTTCCATCGGCGTCATTCCTGACGGTCGTCACGGCCGGGAGCTTTCCTCCATCGAGCGCCGTGATCGTAAAGGAGAACTGATCCTTGGCCAGTGTCTGTCCATTGAGAATCTTGAAGGCCTTGAAATCCGTCGTCGTCTTGCCTTCCGTATAGGTGTTCACAAATCCGGCCTCGGCGGAGACTTTCTCCGTATCCTGTCCGGTCACAGTGATCTCCGGTGTACCGGTCACATGAATGACCAGATTGCCGTCCTGCTTGCCGGCTTCCTTGTCCGCGACCGCAACGGTCACGTCGTAAGAAGCTGCGCTGTAGGTCCAGCCGTCCTTCACAAAGCCGCCGGCCTTCTTCTCTTCGGCCGTTGCGTCAGCGTAGGTCTTTCCGGTCGAATTCGTCGCGTCGGCCGGGACCACTTCCTGCATGGTATAACTGAAGGTCTTTCCGACATCCTGCTCCGTGTACTCGATCGCGTCGAAGGCTGCAAGGCCATCCGCGTTGTTCACTTTGGTCTGCAGGACCTTGCCGTCCGCGTCGCTCAGGGTGAAGGAGAACTGTCCTTCAGCGATCTTCTTGTCGGAAGGCTCTGCCGTCTTCTTTGCGGTAAGCTTGACACTTCCGGCTGCATGGTATGCGTTTTCGAAGACGGCTTCCGTCAGCTTGTCATCCTCATCATAGACGCGGCTGATCGACAGTGTGCCGTTTCCGTTATCTGTGACGGTGACAGCCACCTTGGACTCATGTCCGTCGTAGGTGTAGCCATTCAGGACATACGTGTCATCTCCCTGGTCGACGGCTTCGGCCGGGATGTCTTCCTTGATGCTGTAGTTCCAGGTCTTTGTCTTTTCTCCGCCAAGGTCCTTCTCCGTGTACTCGACCGAGCCGAACGCCGCGTTTCCGTCGGCGTCATTCTTGACGGTCGTCACGGCCGGGAGCTTTCCTCCATCAAGAGCCGTGATCGTAAAGGAGAACTGATCCTTGGCCAGTGTCTGTCCATTGAGGATCTTGAAGGCCTTGAAATCCGTCGTCGTCTTGCCTTCCGTATAGGTGTTTACAAATCCGGCCTGTGCGGAGACTTCCTCCGTATCCTGTCCGGTCACGGTGATCTCCGGTGTACCGGTTACATGAATGACCAGATTGCCGTCCTGCTTGCCGGCTTCCTTGTCCGCGACCGCAACGGCCACGTCGTAAGAAGCTGCGCTGTAGGTCCAGCCGTCCTTCACAAAGCCGCCGGCCTTCTTCTCTTCGGCCGTCGCTTCGGCGTAGGTCTTTCCGGTCGAATTCGTCGCATCAGTCGGGACCACTTCCTGCATGGTGTAGTGGATGGTCTTTCCGATATCCTGCTCCGTGTACTCGATCGCGTCGAAGGCTGCAAGGCCATCCGCGTTGTTCACTTTGGTCTGCAGGACCTTGCCGTCCGCGTCGCTCAGGGTGAAGGAAAACTTCCCTGCGGGCACGGCTGTGCCGGAGGGCTGTGCCGTCTTCTTTGCATTCAGGATAACAGCGCCGGAGGCCTCATATGCATTCTCAAAGACTGCTTCCGTCAGCCTGTTGTCCTCATCGTAGACACGGCTGATGCTCAGCGTTCCGTTTTCGTTATTCGTGACGGTGACCGCTACCTTGGACTCATGACCATCATAAGTGTAGCCGTTCAGGATATACGTGCCATCCTTCTGGTCAACCGCTTCCTTGGGAATATCCTCTTTGATGCTGTAGTTCCAGGTCTTTGTCTTCGCTCCGCCAAGGTCCTTCTCGGTATACTCGACCGAGCCGAACGCCGCGTTTCCGTCGGCGTCATTCCTGACGGTCGTCACGGCCGGGAGTTTTCCTCCATCGAGCGCCGTGATCGTAAAGGAGAACTGATCCTTGGTCAGTGTCTGCCCATTGAGGATCTTGAAGGCCTTGAAATCGGTCGTCGTCTTGCCTTCCGTATAGGTGTTTACAAATCCGGCCTCGGCAGAAACATCCTCCGTATCCTGCCCGGTCACGGTGATCTCCGGTGTGCCGGTCACGTGGATGACCAGTTTGCCGTCCTGCTTGCCGGCTTCTTTATCAGAGACCGCTACGGTCACATCGTAGGAAACAGCGCTGTAGGTCCAGCCGTCCTTCACAAAGCCGCCGGCCTTTTTCTCTTCGGCCGTCGCTTCAGCGTAGGTCTTTCCGGTCGAATTCGTCGCGTCGGCCGGGACCACTTCCTGCATGGTGTAGTGGATGGTCTTTCCGATATCCTGCTCCGTGTACTCGATCGCGTCGAAGGCCGCCAGACCGTCCGCGCCGTTCGTCTTGGTCTGCAGGACCTTGCCGTCCGCGTCGCTCAGGGTGAAGGAGAACTTCCCTGCGGGTACGGCTGTGCCGGAGGGCTGTGCCGTCTTCTTTGCGTTCAGGATAACCTTGCCGGAGGCCCCGTACGTATTCTCGAAGACCGCTTTCGTCAGCTTGTCATCCTTATCGTAGACACGGCTGATCGTCAGTGTGCCGTTTTCGTTGTTCGTGACGGTGACCGCCACCTTGGACTCATGACCATCATAAGTGTAGCCGTTCAGCACATACGTGCCATCCTTCTGGTCAGCCGCTTCCTTGGGAATATCCTCTTTGATGCTGTAGTTCCAGGTCTTTGTCTTCGCCCCGCCAAGGTCCTTCTCGGTGTACTCGACCGAACCGAACGCCGCGTTTCCGTCGGCGTCATTCTTGACGGTCGTCACGGCCGGTAGCTTTCCTCCGTCGAGCGCCGTGATCGTAAAGGAGAACTGATCCTTGGCCAGTGTCTGGCCATTGAGGATCTTGAGGGCCTTGAAGTCTGTCGTCGTCCTGCCTTCCGTATAGGTGTTCACAAATCCGGCCTCGGCGGAGACTTCCTCCGTATCCTGCCCGGTCACATTTGTAAGCGCCGGAGCTCCGGTCACATGGATGACCAGATCGCCGTCCTGCTTGCCTGCTTCCTTGTCCGCGACCACAACGGTCAGGTCGTAGGAAGCTGCGCTGTAGGTCCAGCCGTCCTTCACAAAGCCGCCGCCGGATCTTTCATCCGCAGATGCGTCCGCGTAGGCTGTGCCGGCTGCATTCACGGCATCCGCGGGAACCACTTCCTGCATGGTATAGCGGAAGGTCTTTCCGATATCCTGCTCCGTGTACTCGATCGCGTCGAAGGCCGCCAGACCGTCCGCATTATTCGCTTTGGTCTCTATAACCTTGCCGTCCGCATCGCAGAGGGTGAAGGAGAACTTCCCTTCCGGTACCTTTGTGCCGGAGGGCTGTGCTGTCTTCTTCGCGGTAAGCGTAACCTTGCCGGCTGCCTCGTACAGGTTGTGGATCACGCCTTGCTCCACGATCTCATCGCCGATCTCGTATTCGCGGCTTACCGTAAAGCCTCCGTCTGCCGTGCTGTCCACGTTCACCGTCGCATGCACGACCGTCGTGTCATAGGTATAGCCGTTCAGCTTCCAGGTGCCAGCCTGCTTCTCTGCATCCGTAGCTTCGCCGTAGGTCTTTCCGAGAGACTCATCACGGGCGTCATCCGGGATCACCTCGTACATGTAGTAGTCAAAGACGCCTTCCTTATCCATGGTGAGCTCACCGAAGGTCACTCTGGCACTGTCTGTCGTGATCGTCTCCAGCAGATGCTTCTGCGGATCGAACAGATCCTCCGCGGAATCCTTCAGCCGGTAACTGAAGCTGTGTCCGGTCGGCAGAGCGCCATTCAGCTGTTTTGCGATCTCCAGCAGGACCGTCCGGCTCTGCTCCTCAATGTTCACGAACTCCGGGTAGTCCGCCACTATATCGGCGCCGACCTTCGCACACGTTCTGGTTACCTCAAGAGTACCATCCTTATTGTCCGTCACCTGAATGGTAAAGGCCCACACGGATTCGTCATAGATGATCCCGTCCTTTACCAGGAAGCCCTGGCTGTTACGGACCGCTTCCTTGGGAATATCCTCACGGACGTAGTAGACAAAGGTCTCACCTGCATCCTCGATATCGAAAACGATCTCGTCAAAGAGAGCTCTGCCCTTCTCGTCATTCTGCGTGCGGTCGATCTCGGTACGCGAAGCATCCTCCAGGATGAATGTGAAATCACCGGCCTTTATCTGACCACCCACAAACGTCTTGGAAGCCATCATCCGATCAGACCCATACGCATTGTACTCATTGACAAACGCCTGCGGGTTTTCACCTTCCGCCGCGCTGTAGGTCACTCTGGTGACAAGAGAGCCACGTCCATTGTCCCGCACCTGTACTTCAGCCTTGATCTCATGACCGTCATAGGTGACGCCGTTCTTTGTCCAGAGGTCCTGTGCCTTCTGCTGGTCTGTCGCTTTCCCGTAGGTCAGTCCGCTCGCATTCACCGCGTCATCCGGAATGACCTCGCGGATCTTGTAGGTGAAATCCTTGTCCGCATCGTTGTGATCCTTGTCCTGGTAGTACCGGATGCTGTCAAACAGGACCTCCTCGCCGCTGTTTTTCTTCTCATCCAGCTGCGTTCCATCTGCGTCATAAAGCCGGAAGGTGAACTCGTTCTCATCCGCTTCCCTGCCGGTCAGCCTCTTGGCCACAACCAGACGCGCATCACCGGAAACCGCATAGCTGTTCGTAAAGACAGCCTGCTCCAGAGGCTTATCTTCCTCATAGACCCGCTCTACCTCAAGCGTCCCATCCTCGTTGTCTGTCACGGTAACCGTCACATTGGCCGTATGCCCGTCATAGGTGATGCCGTTCAGAGCATAGGTATTGTTTCCTCTCGCTACAGCCGCCGACGGGATATTTTCCTTGATGGTATAATGCCAGGTCTTCGTCTTCGCCCCGCCAAGATCCTCCACGGTGAACTCGACGGAACCAAAGTCAACATTTCCTTTCGCATCATTCGAAACCGTCGTCTCATCCGGCAGCTTTCCGCCGTCGAGGGCCGTGATCGTAAAGGAGAACTGTCCTTCCGTCAGTTCATGGCCCTCATATTTCTTGAACGCCTTGAAGTCCGTCGTTCCCGTGGCCTCGTATTTGTTGGCGAAAAACGCCTGCTCGATGGGATCGACGGTACTCACTGCCTGCAGCTTGCCGTCACCCTGGTCGGTCACATCGACCCGCACCTGCATCACATGGCCGTCATAGGTGATGCCATCCTTCTTCCAGGTGCCTGTCTGCTTTTCCTGCTCTGTGGCCTGTGCATAGGTCTTGTTGAGGTCAGCATCTTTTGCATTCTCCGGGATCTCCTCCTGGATCGTGTAGTGGAAGGCTTTGGTGCGCTTACCATTCGGATCCAGATGTGCATCAGTCAGATCCGAAAGATCATACCCGATCTCATCAAAGACCACGGCTCCTTCGGCACCATTTGCCACCTTCTCCTGCAGGACTTTTCCTGTCTCGTCCTTCAGGACAAAGGTGAATTTCCCCGCAGGTGCAGGCTCCCCGTTCAGGCTCTTGCGCGCGCCGAGCGTGATCGAGCTGGAGGCTTCATAGATGTTGTAGAAAAGTCCTGCTCCGTCCTTTTCCGTCGATCCTTCCTCATCCTTATACACGACGTCCGTGCGGAGCGTGCCGTCGCCCTGGTCAGCGAGCGTTACGCTCACCTCCGACTCATGGCCGTCATAGGTGAGGCCGCTTAACGTCCAGACCCCGGCCTCTCTCTCCGCCTGGGATGCGTCTTTGTACTTTTTGCCTGCCGCGTTGACGGCTTCATCCGGGATGGTCTCGCAGATGATATAATTGTACGTCTTTCCGGCATCCTTGAGCGTGTAGCCGATCTCGCTGAAGACCGCCTCCCCTTTTTCATCATTGAACGCTGTCGTGTTCGCAGGCACCGGCGCGCCGTTCACGCCGGTCAGGCTGAAGCTGAAGACGCCCGGCGTCGTAAACTTTTGTCCGTTCAGGAATTTCTCTGCTTTCAGGCTGACGGTGCCCTCGGCTTCATACCGGTTGCGGAAGGAAGCCCCTTCCTCATGGTCATAGACCGGTACGGCCGTGATGGTCCCATCGTTGTTGTCCGTCAGGGAGACCGTCACATGCTCATAGTGTCCGTCATAGATATAGCCGTTCTTCTTCCACTCGTGGCTGACCTTGTCGAGGAAGCCCGCATCCTTGTAGACGAGGGTCTCATCATCCACCGCAACCGCGTCGGCCGGGATATTCTCGAGGATCAGGTAGGAGAACACCTTACGGGCATCGTCCTGGGTGTAGTTGATCGGGCTGAAACTGACATTCCGTCCCACATTCGTCCTGGTCTCCAGGCGGCGCTGCGTATCGGTCCCGAGCGCGGCATAATCCGCGATCCCGGTCACGTCAAAGAGTGTAAAGGTGAACGCACCGTCCTCCGGCGTCTCTCCGTTCAGGCTCTTCTGTGCCTGCAGCGTAACGGACCCCTTCGACTCATACGTGTTGCGGAAGGTCCGGCCGGCGGCCGTTGTCAGATCCGCCGGATCCGTTGTGATCACAAGCGTGCCGTCCGGCTGCGCCTTGTCGGCCACCGTCACCGTTACCTGGTATGCATGTCCGTCATAGGTATAACCATCCTTGGTAAAGGTTCCGTCGCCGTTGTCCCTGGCATCCTTCGGGATCGTCTCACGGATCTCGTAATGATAGGTCTTCCCGATATCATCCTGGGTATAATGGATCGTATCAAAATGGACCTCGCCGTCCGCCCGGTTGCTGCGCGTGGTCACACCGTCCTCCGGCATCGGAGCGCCGGATTCCCGTGCTGTCAGCACAAATTCAAAGGAGCCTGCCTTCGGGATGTCCCCGTTCAGCTGCTTCAGGGCTGTCAGGCTGATTTCCCCGTCGGCCTCATACTCATTCCGGAAGGTCGCGGCCGGCTCAGCGGGCGAATTGATGGCTGTCGTTTCACCTCTGCGGCGTGCCGTCACAACGAGCTTTCCGGGAGAATTGTCGCGGTCGTCCACAACGGTCACGTCGATCACCTGGACATTGGCCGCATCGTAGAACATCCCGTCTTTAAAGTAACGTCCGTCGGAAAGAAGCTTTGCCCCCTCCGGGATCACCTCACGGATCCGGTAGGTATAGCTTCCGGAATCGTCGCGCGAACTATTCAGAACATAATCGATCTCGTCAAACACAACCGTGTACGACGATCCCGTGCCGGCCGTCTTCTTCGTGCTGATCACGTTCCCGGCTTCATCCTCCAGAACAAATGTAAACTCGCCGTTGCGCATGGAACGGCCCTTGAGAAGCTTCTGTGCGGAAAGGACCAGCTTTCCGTCGGCACTGTAGGTATTCCGGAATACGTTGTCCTGAATATCCGTCGTGCTGAAGCGGCTGCTGTATTCAACGATAGTCACAAGCTTCGATTCATCCGAAGTCTTTTTCTCGACCTTCACCTGTGCCAGGCAGTCATGGCTGTCCAGCACATAGCCGGTCTTCTTGTCTGTGACCTTCTCACGGATCACATAATAGAAGGTTTTATCAACATCGTCCTGGTCATAGCTGACCGGCGCAAAGACGATCATCACACCGTTGTTCTGCACGGTCTGTATGGGAGATGCGCCGGCTGCGACCGTTGCATTCGCATCCGACTCATAAAGCTCAAAGGTAAACTGCTCGTTCGCTCCCGGTGCTTTTCCGTTGACCGTCTTGTAGGCGTACAGGATCGCCGTTCCTTCCGCCTCATACTTGTTCCGGAAGGTATAGGGCCTGGTGCCGTTGTCGTAGCGGACTGTGGTCGCAAGGGTTCCGTTCCCCTGGTCCTTCGCGACCGTGACCGTCACCTTCACCTTGTGGTTGTCAAAGGTCACGCCCATGATCCGGAAGGTGCCGTTTTCCTTTTCAGCATCCGTCGCGTCCTTCCAGGTCTTGCCTGCGTCGTTGACGGCCTCGTCCGGGATCACCTCCTGGATATAATAGGTATAGGTCTTTCCGGCGTCCGCCAGAGTATAATCGATCTTCTGGAAAAGAGCGGTCGCTGCATCTCCGCTGTTTCCGTTGATGGCTGTCGGATCTGCCGGCATCGGTGCATTGCCCTCGGCCGTCAGGCGGAAGGTAAAGGTACCGGGTGCCAGCTCTTCGCCGCTCAGCTCCTTGTACGCCAGCAGCTCTGCGCTCCCTTTGGCTTCATATTCATTCCGGAAAACATTTCCGGTGCTCTCATCCGTGCGGGTATATTCTTCGGTCACGCTGAGCGTACCGCTGTTATTGTCGCTGACCGTCACATACAGGCGCTCCACATGGCCATCGTAGGTATAACCGTTCAGCGTCCAGAGACCGCCCGCCGCCTTCTGGCCGCCGTCGCGTTCCTGTACTGCACGCCGGCGGAATTGACCGCCGCGTCCGGGATCACCTCGGTGATCGTATAGTAATGTGTGCCGGTGTCATCCCGGGTCTCATTCTTCACATAGCTGATCTCGGAGAAGGTGACACCGCCGTACGCATCGTTGGTCTTTGTCTCCTTGACACTGCCGGTCACCGGTGTCGTGAAATCCGCCCGGGTCTCCTGCAGGACAAACGAGAACTGTCCGGCCGTAAGGGTACGCCCTTTCAGCTCCTTGGAGGAATGGGGCCGTACTTTTCCGACAGCCTCATAGGTATTCCGGAACGGCACCGGCTCCTGAACATTTCCGGACGAGCCACGCTTGACGATCGACTTGTCAGCCGTCAGGCGCCCGTCCTGCATCCGGACAGTTACGGTCACATCATAGACGGCCGGATCGTAGGTGATCCCGTTGTGCACGGTGCCTCCCCGTTCCTCCGTGATCGTGTACCGGTAGGTACCTTCCGAGGTATAACTGATATTTCCGAAGGAGGCAATCCAGTTGTTCCTCGCCGCGGCCATCGCCATCAGCTTGCCGGTCGTCGGATTTGCTCCGGCCGGCATCGGCTCCGACCCGGTGACTCCCTGCAGCGTAAAGGCAAAACCATCCTCACTGGTCAGCGTCCTACCGGCAAACTCCTTTTTTGCCTGCAGACTGACGGTCGTAGCGTTCCCTGCGTTCGCGATGCTGACCTGGACCTCCCGGTCCTTGCTGGTGATGGTCTTTTTGTGGATCTCACCGCTCGCGTTACTGCGGTCCACAACGTTGCCGATCACTTCACCGAACATGGCACCTCGCTGGTCCACATAAGCGCCGGGTGCCAGCACCAGGCCGCCCACGACTTCCTGCCCGGTCACGGTGCCGGTATAGGGAACAAAATTGCCGGAAGCATCTCTCTGTACAAAGTTGAAGATCAGGTGGGAGGACAGCCGTGAGAACTGGTTATCACTGTCCGGCGTATACCCGTCGATCTTCAGCTGGGTCAGATTGTAGGTGTCAAAGTTCGTTGCGTCGATGTTGATCAGGAGGTACTGGCTGTTTTCCTCCGGATCCGCAAGCAGACCACTGATACCCTGCCCATGATACAGGTCGCTGCCCTGGGCAGAGATCTGTTCGAAGTTCGCGTTGTCCAGATCATTTTTCAGATTGCCGGTCGTCGAGATCAGGTTGATGACGTTCAGCCCCTTGCTCGCCGTGGTCGGTCCGTTCTTCGCGTTCGCCAGCATGGCCGAGGCGCCCTCCAGATTCTGCATGACGCCCTCGAGCATCGGGATGACGACATCGGATACCTTTACATACGGATTGAGCGTGGTGGTCCAGGCGCCCCTGCCTTCGATGCTCACGGCATGATCCGGTGTCCTGTAAACCGTACTCTGGTTCTGACCTGTACTTTGATCGATCGAGCCGGAACCAAAGTAGGTCACCGTGCCCTCCGGCCCAAAGTAGTTATAACCGATCTGCAGATCAACCGGGATATCAAGATAACCGATGTAGTTCTCAAGGGATGTGTTGTTGACCTGGTTTCCGGTCTGATAGGTCACCTGGAAGGTTTGGCCGGCTGTCGAGGTGACATTTCCCTTATCCGTCACGATCCTTCCGGTAGCTCCGTCCAGCTCATAGATATAGACCGGCTTTGACTCCAGGGCGGCAAATACGTTCGGCGCATTATCAGCCGTCAGAGGGAAGGTTCCCGGCGCGGTGATCTCAAATGTATAGATCGCCTGATCCGCCGACTGGTTTGTCGAGGGAGATGTGAACACACCGTAGCGGAAGGTTCCGCTTCCCCCTGTGATGCTCTTGCTGACATTGATCCTGACCACCTTGTTCCCGGCGATCAGGCGGCCGCCTTCATTCAGGTTGCCTGCGTTTCCCTTGGTTGTGTAGGTCTCTACCGCGATATTACCTTCGATGTGGGAATAGCTGATCAGCTGCCTGGCTACGACCGAGAAGTCCGTAGCCTGCCCCATCATCGCATAGACATCGTTCATCGTGTAGGTAGAAGAGCCGGCCCAGTAGTTTTTCTGGCCCGCCGTCGTGCGGAATGCATAGACCGAGAAGCTGTCCGTTGTAAAGGACAGAGCGTCCTGGCGGGCGCCTTCCGCCTCGACATCCACATCCGCGCTGAGAACCTCTGCCAGGACATCGGCGCTGCTGATATCGACCGCGTCCGCCGTCGTATCCAGTTCCTCCATGATATCGTCCGCAAGCGGAAGATGAACGACCTCCACCTCACCGGCTGCTGCCGCCGTCAGGTCCTCCGAAAGCTGGCTCTCATGGAACGTGAAATCGATGGTGACGGAGCCCTGCTCCGGCTGGTACTCCACCTTCTCACCCTCAATGATGTTTCCCTCCTCGTCGGTCTTGTCCACAAGGAAGGCAATATCGTAGAGCAGAGTGCCGCCCAGGCCCTCACTCCAGGCACTGTCGGCCGGGTCGTCGGACTCGTCCGCGGACTCATCGCTCAGATTGGTCAGAACGCCCTCCTCGACCAGCTCATCGATCTTGCCCATATAGGCATCATAGTTATAATCGCGGGTGTAGGGCGTGATCTCCCGGACGGAAAACTCGGCGGCATCGGGTACGGCGGCCGGATCCTCCAGGGTCGCCTTTACCGTGACAGCATCGTCCGAGTAGGTATAGACCCGCCTGGTCCGCTCGCCTTCCTCACCGGAGAGTTCTTCTTCCTCCCCGGAAAGCTCCTCTTCCTCGGAAAGTTCCTCCTCTTCAAACTCTTCGTCCGGGAATTCTTCCTCCCCGTCGCCGAGACTGTCTTCGAACTCTTCTTCATATGGGTCCTCGTCGGGGTCATCCGTAAACGCTTCGGATTCCTCTCCGGAATAATCCGCATCCTCTTCAAAGCCGGCTTCCTGCTGCTCCGGCTCCTCCGCGAAGGACTCATCCGCCGCCTGCGAAAGATCCTCCTGCTCCGAAGTCTCCTCGTAAGACTCCTCCGGTATTTCTTCACTCTCCATGACGCTGACCGCATCTTCTGCCTGCCGGCTTTCCTCGGCAAGGGCCGTCAGGTCCGCCTGCTGAAACAAAAGTGTCACCGCCATCGCCAATGCGGCTGCTCTCGCTGCTCTCGATCTTTTCATCTTGTGTGTCCTTTCCTTACATGCCACAATATATAGTAAAGCCAATTATATATTACAAAACTATTGTTTATTATAGCATATTTTGTCCAGCAAGTGAACGGTAAAATGGATTTTATTACAAAATAATTACAAGCAGAACAAAGGACGGAATGAGGGGACGGTTCTCGGCGGAACCGTCCCCTCATTCCATTGTAATTATTCAGGTTATCATCAATCGCCCCTCTGTGCGATCGAGTTCCGCATCACGACATGGCTTTCCATCAGGCAGCTGCCGTCGAAGGCCGGATCCCGGATCATCTGCATGAGATTCTCGGCGGCCTTCCGGCCCAGGGCCTGCTTGGGATGTGCCACCGAGGCAAACGGAACCTTGCACACATCTGCCAGATAGGAATCGTCGATTCCGACCACGGACAGATCCTCCGGGATCCGTATGCCGCGTTCGAGTGCCAGGTTCACCAGCTGGTAAGCGATCTGGTCATTGTAGCAGATCACGCCGCTGCAGCCGCGCAGCCGGTCGAACAGATAGTCTGCCATGCGTTCCATCCTGAGCGACGCCGGCGTATCAAGCCAGATGACAGACTCCTGCTCGGCTCTCCGGCCGACCCCGCTCATCGCGCGCAGGTAGCCTTTGTAGCGCAGCGGCCCCTGCCCGTCGTCGGATTTAAAAACAGCGCCGATCTTCTCGTGTCCGGCATCCAGCAGCATCTGTGTCGCTGTTACAGCGGTCTGCTCATCGTCGATCCGCACGCATGCCGCGTCGATCTCCGGATAGAAAGCATTAAAGAAAAGGATCGGGATCCCCCTTTCACGGATCTCCCTGTAATACCCGATATTCGGATTGGGCAGTGCGCTCTTTACCGGCTCCACGATCAGGCCGTCGATGCTGTCCTTTTCAAGAAGCATCTGCAGGATCGCCTGCTCACGGTAAAGCCGATTGTCCGTAAAAGAAACCTGCATGGAATAGCCGTGATCCGTCAGCACCTCTCCGATCCCCTTCAGGATCGCCGGAAAGATATAGCTCTCATTGAAGGTACTGATGACGGCGATGGTCATGTGCTTTTCACGAGGAGGGCTTCCGGCGCGGCTTCCGATGTAGGTCCCGCTCCCTTTCACCCTCGTGACGAGGCCCTGGCTGACCAGTTCCCCCGTCGCCCGGCGGATCGTCTGCCGGCTCAGGCCGAAACGGGTGCTCAGCTCGTTCTCTGACATGAGCCTGTCACCCTCGTGAAAGGTACCGTCCGCGATATTCTGTTTTACCCAGTCTACCACCTGCTGGTATTTCGCTTCCTGTCCCGGCATACTCGCACCGCCTTCTCCTTTTATTCAGACTGATACGGCTTGCTTCGCTCTTCGTGCTGCGCTGTAATCATCACATGTAAAACTTCCGAAGATCCGCCTCCGTGGTATCATCGCCGATCGTGATCAGCTCGGTGCCGGTCAGCCGCGCGAACATGGCAATGTCCTCGCGGGTCAGCGCGGTGGAGACGACGGAATGATGTGCGCCGCCTGCATAGCACCAGGCCGCCGTTCCGATCTCGAAATTGGGTTTGTGGCGGTACATGATGCGTGCCACGGGCAGCTTCGGCATGGGCTTCGGCTGCTTCACCAGCTCGATATCCGCGCAGATGATGCGGAAATGATCGCCCAGATCGATCAGCGTCACCTGGATGCCGTCGCCGGTCACGCCGTCAAACACAAGCCGTGCCGGATCCGCCTTGCCGCCGATCCCGAGCGGATGTACCTGGATCTCCGGCTTGTTCGCTGCAAAGGACGCCGGTACCTCCAGCATGTGGGAGGCGAGCTCCAGCTCCCGGCCCTCGGTCAGGTCGTAGGTGTAATCCTCGATAAAGCCGGTCGCACCCTCTCTTCCCTCGGCCATCTTCATCAGGACCGCCGAGAAGGCACTGATCTTGTAGTCGCCCTCCGGCCCGAAGCCGATGCCCTTCGCCATCAGGCTCTGCATCGCAAGGCCCGGAAGCTGCTCCATGCCGAACAGGTCCTGGAAATTATCGGTAAAGGCAGTAACGCCGTTCGCTTCCGCGAACTTCTCGAAGGCGATCTCGTAGCGGGCCTGGGTCTTCACGACGTCCAGGTTATCCGTCGCCATCGTATATTTTCCGGCATATTCCGCCATCTTGGCATCCACTTCGGCCTCGGTGCATGCGTCGGCAAGCTTTGCGATCTCACCGATCCCCCAGTATTTGACCTCCCAGCCGTACTTGATCTCGCACTCCAGGCGGTTGCCGTCGGTCACGGCGACGTCGCGCATGTTGTTGCCGAAGGTGGCAACGCGGGTATTCTTCGAAAGATCGATCGCCTTTGCCACCTCGGCAAAGCGGCGGATCTTCGCCAGTACGTGCGCGTGCCTGTAATAGCCGGCCACGACCTCGTGCGGAATGTTCATCCTGGCCAGGATAAACCCGTACTCGCGGTCGCCGTGGGCGGCCTGGTTCAGGTTCATGAAATCCATGTCGATCGTGTCGTAGGGCAGCTTCTCGTTGGCCTGTGTGTGCAGATGCAGCAGCGGTTTGTGAAGCAGCTGCAGGCCTTTGATCCACATCTTGGCCGGTGAGAAGGTGTGCATCCAGGTGATCACACCGACACAGTCATCGTCATTCATCACGGCCTTCATATCCTGTACGCAGATCTTCGAGGTCTCGACCGTGGGCATAAGCTCCACCACGATGGTCCCCGCCAGCTGCTCATTCAGGAAATCCACCATTTCCTTACAGTCCGCCGCCACCTGGCGCAGGCATTCTTCGCCGTACAGATCCTGGCTTCCCGGAATAAAATACAGTTTTTTCATGATATACCCTGTTTCCTTTCTTTTTTGAAGCGTAATTGCCTGATGTCCCGGAGCGATTCACGATCCGCAAATACGGTCACAAACAAGTTGTACGTACAGATTAAGGAATATGTCTGCAATTCATCTCCCTTATTTCATACAGTTTTGCCGGTTACGCTTTACAGATGTGCCTCTATTTAGCTCTCTTGTACGCAAAATATAAATCAACGACATAAGCTTGTCAATAACCCTGCGATGCACCCTGGACAACTTCGGCGGGTTGTACAGTTTTGGCCATACATTTTTATGCAATTTTCCGTCACGCTTCAAACTCATCCAGGATCTGCTCGGCGATCCTCCGCCGGGACACCCCGTTGTCCATGGCCTGCCGCCCGATCAGCCGGTGCGCCTCGTCCTCGGTCATGTGCCTCTGCTCGATCAGCAGGAGCTTGGCCTTGCTGACGACCCGGAGCTCCTCCATCTTGTCGGAGATAGTCTGCACCTTCTTTTCATAGATGTGGATCCGAGCCTGCGTGGCGATCATCAGGCGGATGGCCTTGTCGATCCGGTTCTCCATGGCCGGCTTGGACAGGACCATGATCCCACGGTCGGTCACATGCTCCAGCACGTCCTCGTAGATCTCACCCGGCACAACAAGCAGGACGGAAGCACTGCTTTTGTCCGCAGCGTCCAGCGCAAACTCATGGCCGAATTCATCCGGCAGCGGACAGTTGATCACGATGAGGTCGTACGCCTTCTCCCAGAAGAGGCGCCGGCCGGAGGACGCGTTCTTTCGAAAGTCGATCGTCGTAAACCGCTGCCGCGACAATGTTTTGCGGACAAGCATGTCAAATCTCTCCGATCCCGACACGATCAATATGGAATTGTGTCTGTCTTCCTCCCTCGGCATATATTCTCTCCTGTCAACTCCTGATGTATCTCGTGATCAGTCCTTCCGGGATCACACTCTTCACAAAGTCGCTCTCCCGGGCAAGCTTGCCGGCCTCCTTGCGGGAGCCGGGAAGCGGCTGGCTGCCTTCATCCTTCTCTCCGGGAAGTGCCATACTCCTGGCGATCCCCTCCAGCCCGGCGTGGATCAGCAGTGCGTAGACAAGATACGGATTGCTCGACGCATCGGGCGAACGAAGCTCGGCCCGGGTCCTGCCCATGTAGGTCTCCAGGTACAGAAGCTCCGTGTCGCCCGCGCTGGACCAGCTCACCCTGTCCGGAGCGGCGTTGTTTCCGAGCCTTGCATAGGAGGCGTCCGTCGGATTCAGGAACAGGGTGATCTCGCGGATCCGCTCCAGGATCCCCGCGGCCGCGCAGGAGACCACATCGTTTCCCTCCCGGTCCGTGGCATAGATGTTGATGTGATAGCCGTTCCCCGGCTCGCCCGGAAGCGGCATCGGTGAAAAGTCCGCGATCAGGCCGTACCGGTCCGCCACAGTGCTCACCACCAGCTTGAAGGTCGTCATCTGGTCGGCGGCCTTCAGCGGCTTCCCGTAGTGAAAATCAATCTCGTTCTGCCCGGGACCGCTCTCATGGTGCGACCGCTCCGGGACAAGCCCCATGCGCTCGATGGTCAGGTCGATCTCGCGCCGGATGTTCTCACACCGGTCCAGAGGCTCGACGTCCATATATCCGGCAGAATCATAGGGGATCTTTGTGGGATTTCCCTCCTCGTCCTTCCGGAAAAGGTAGAATTCCGTCTCCGAGCCGAACCGGAATTCGATGCCGGCTTCCCTGGCCTTCGCCACGGCTTTTTTGAGGATCGAACGCGTGTCCGAAGCATATTCCTCCCCGTCCGGCGTCACCACGTCACAGTACATCCGCAGCACCCGCCCGCTGTCCGGTCTCCAGGGAAGGACCGTCAACGTCGAAGGATCGGGCTTCAGGTACAGAAGGCCATGCGGGCAGTCTTCAAAGCCGGCGACCGCCCTGGCATTGATGGGGACTCCCTTTTCAAAGGCTTTTTTGACCTCGCCGGGCATGACCGCGATGTTTTTCTGTACGCCGAAAACATCCCGGAAGGACAGACGGATAAATTTGGCGTCCTCCTCCTCGATATACTTCATGACTTCGTCTACTGTATACAGCATAAAACCCTCCTTATATGACGGAGATCCGCGGAGTGATATCTTCCAGCACATCCAGCAGGATCCGCACGGTGTCAAGTGATGTAAACATTGTGATCCCATTCATTATAGCGCATCTGCGGATCTGATTTCCATCACTATAATGAACGCCCGAAAGGATCGCCCTCGTATTGATGATATAGCTGACGTATCCGGCCCGGATCGACTGCAGGATCTCGTCGCTTCCATCACTCAGCTTACCCCGGATCCGGGTCCGGATCCCGTGTTCCTTCAGAAACTGCCCGGTCCCGATAGTCGCTTCGATGTTAAAGCCCAGCTCGTAGAACCGCCGGACCAGCGGCAGGGCTTCCTCCTTGTCCTCGTCCGCCAGCGTGACCAGCACGGTTCCGTACTCCTTCATCCGGACTCCGGATGCCTGAAGAGCCTTGTAGAGGGCCCGCTTCAGACTCCTGTCATAGCCGATAGCCTCCCCCGTCGACTTCATCTCGGGCGACAGATACGCATCCATCCCGTTCAGCTTTGCGAAGGAGAAGGCCGGCGCCTTTACATACCAGGTCTCTTTTTCCGGAAGGATCAGCCCGGCCAGGCCCTGTTCGGCCAGGGAAATGCCGAGCATGACTTTCACCGCGATATCCACGAGCGGCACGCCTGTGGATTTGGAAAGGAACGGAACGCTCCTGGACGCCCGGGGATTGACCTCGATGATCGAGACGGCATCATCCCCGTCCACGATGAACTGGATATTGTAGAGCCCGACAATGCCGATCCCCAGTCCCAGCCTCTTTGTATAATCCGCGATCGTCTCCCGGACCTTCCGCGGGATGGAGAAGGGCGGATAGACGCTCGTGCTGTCCCCGGAATGGACGCCTGTACGCTCCACCAGCTCCATGATACCGGGCAGGAACACATCCTTTCCATCGCAGACGGCATCGATCTCCACCTCTTTTCCGGCGACATACCGGTCAACGAGGACCGGACGGTCCGTATCTACCTCCACGGCTGTCTTCAGATACCGGGCCAGGAGCTCCTCGTTTGCGACGATCTCCATGGCCCGTCCGCCCAGGACAAAGCTCGGCCTGCAAAGCACCGGATAACCGATCCGCTCTGCGGCCCTGAGGCCTTCTTCGACCGTGGTGACCGCCACCCCGGCCGGATGCGGAATGCCGAGCTTCTCGACGATCGTTTCGAACGCATCCCTGTCCTCCGCCGTAAAGATCGCTTCCGGTGATGTTCCGATGATCCGGACACCCCGCCTGAAAAGCGGCTCCGCCAGATTCACGGCCGTCTGTCCGCCGATCGAACAGATGACTCCCTCCGGCTTTTCCAGATCAATGATGTTCATGATGTCCTCCACGGTCAGAGGCTCAAAATACAGCTTATCCGCGATTGTGTAATCCGTGGACACGGTCTCGGGATTGTTGTTGATGACGATCGCTTCATAGCCCAGCTCATGGATCGTCCTGACCGCGTGAACCGTGGAATAGTCGAATTCCACACCCTGGCCGATCCGGATCGGACCGGAGCCCAGCACAATGATCTTTTTTGCATCCGAAACGACCGATTCGTTCTCCTCCTCGTAGGTCGAATAAAAATACGGCACGTAGCTTTCAAACTCGCTGGCGCAGGTATCGATCATCTTGTAGACGGGCCTTAGTCCGTACACTTTCCGCTGCAGCCGGATCTCCTCCTCCGTACAGCCGGTAAGCTCCGCGATGTAGGAATCCGAAAAGCCCATGCGCTTGGCTTCGTACAGGAGCGTCTTTCCGATGAACGGGTCTTTCCCCGTGCGGCCCCTGGCCGCCACCTCCAGCTTTTTTTCAAAATCCACGATCTTCCGGATCGTATTCAGGAAAAACATGTCGATCCTGGTCCGTGTGTAGACGGCCTGCAGGTCCGCGCCGAGCCACAGAAGCTCGGAGATCGCGTAGATCCGGTCGTCTGTCCCTTCCTCGATATAGGCGAGCAGCTTTTCGACCGCTTCCGTCCGGTCCTCCGGGGCCGGCCTGTCCGACAGGTTCTTTACATCGAATTTCTCCAGATGGATATGATTCTTTCCATCCTCCAGAGAACGGATCGCCTTCAGAAGGCTCTCCTCCATGGTGCGGCCGATGCTCATGGTCTCGCCGGTCGCTTTCATCTGCGTGGAAAGAACGTTGGACGCCTGTGTGAACTTGTCGAAGGGGAAGCGGGGCATCTTGGTGACCACATAGTCGAGGGCCGGTTCGAAGCAGGCCGGCGTGTTCGCCAGGCGGATCTCATGAAGATCCATCCCGACCGCGATCTTGGCCGATACCCGGGCGATGGGATAGCCGGTCGCCTTGGAGGCCAGCGCCGAGGAGCGCGAGACCCTCGGATTCACCTCGATCACGTAGTAGCGGAAGGACTCCGGGTCCAGGGCGAACTGGATGTTGCAGCCGCCCTTTACCTCCAGTGCCCGGATGATCCGGATGGCGCTGTCACGGAGCATATGATATTCCTTGTTGGTCAGGGTCTGGCTCGGTGCGACCACGATCGAATCCCCCGTGTGGATCCCCACAGGATCCAGATTCTCCATGTTGCAGACCGTGACGACCGTGTCATTGGCATCCCGGACGACCTCGTACTCGATCTCCTTCCAGCCCTTGATGCTTTTTTCCACCAGGACCTGTCCGACCGGGGACAGGGAGAGCGCGTGTTTCATCCTTTCGGCCATCTCTTCGTCATGATAGGCGAAGCCTCCGCCCGTTCCGCCTAACGTAAAGGCCGGGCGCAGGATGACCGGATAACCGATCTCCGCGGCTGCCGCGAGGCCTTCCTCCACGCTGGCGGTGATCCGGGACGGAACGACCGGCTCTCCGAGCTCCTCACAGAGTTCCTTGAACTGTTCCCGGTCTTCGGCCCTCCGGATGCTCGCGGCGTCCGTTCCCAGCAGCTCGATCTCACATTCGTCGAGAACGCCCTTGTCATACAGCTGCAGGGACAGGTTCAGACCTGTCTGCCCGCCGATCCCGGGCACGATGGCGTCCGGCCGTTCATACCGGCAGATCCTCGCCATGTACTCCAGGGTAAGGGGCTCCATGTAGACCTTGTCCGCCATGCTGTGATCCGTCATGATCGTCGCGGGATTTGAATTCGCCAGAATGACCTCGTAGCCCTCCTCTTTCAGCGCCAGGCAGGCCTGGGTGCCGGCATAATCAAACTCCGCCGCCTGGCCGATCACGATCGGTCCCGATCCTATGACCAGGATCTTCCGGATGTCCGTACGTTTTGGCATGCTCAGCCCTCCCTGTCTTTCTTTGCTTTTATCATCAGTTCCGTAAACCTCGAAAACAGCTCTGTACTGTCCTGCGGCCCGGGAGCGCTTTCCGGATGGAACTGTACGGAAAAAAGCATTCTCTCGGCACACACGAGCCCTTCCACCGTCCCGTCCAGTACGTTCGTGTGGGAGACCGTAAGGCCGGTCCCGGCAAGACTCTCTTCCTTTACGGCATAGCTGTGGTTCTGGCTGGTGATCCGGATCCTGCCCGTCCGGAGTTCCCGGACCGGATGGTTGCCGCCGCGGTGCCCGAATTTCAGTTTGTAGGTCGCTGCTCCGCAGGAAAGCGCCAGGAGCTGGTGCCCCAGGCAGATACCGAAAAGAGGTACCTTTCCGGCCAGTCCCTGCAGCGTCCGGATCACCTCCGGAACGTCCTCAGGGTCTCCCGGCCCGTTCGAGACCAGCACGCCGTCCGGCAAGAGTGCCAGGATCTCCCGGCTGTCCGTATCATAGGGAACCACAGTCACGTTGCATCTGTTCTGATTCAGCATCCGGATAATATTCAGCTTAAGGCCGCAGTCGATGACCACCACATGGAACCGGGGATTCGAGGTGCGGCTGTACCATTTCCGCCGGCAGCTGCATCGCTTTACGGCGTCATGGGGAACCGGTGTTTCCCTGATGCGCGCGAGGGCCTCTTTGGTATCCGTACCGGCATCCGTCAGAAATCCCCTGCGGGAACCTTTCTCGCGGATGCTCCGGACCAGTCCCCGGGTATCCACGCCGGACAGCCCCGGTATCCCGCTGTCCTCCAAAAGCTCCGCCACCGTCCGGACCGACCGGAAATTGGACGGACTGTCATTCAGGTCCCGCACGATCAGCGCGGACGGCGAGATCCTTCTGCTCTCGAAGTCCTCGTCCGTGATCCCGTAGTTTCCGATCAGCGGGTAGGACATGACGACCGCCTGGTCCGTATAGGATGGATCAGAGAGGATCTCCTGATACCCGGACACCGAGGTGTTGAAGACGACCTCGCATACGGCGTCCTTCTCTGCCCCGAAGCCTGTTCCATAGTATTCACTTCCGTCCTCCAGGACCAGCTTTCTGTCAATCGCCATTCTCTTCCTCTTTTCCTGCCAGGGCTGCCCGGACAAACCCGGTAAAGACCGGGTGCGGCCGGTTCGGTCTTGATCTGAACTCCGGATGATACTGGACGCCCAGATAGAACGGATGCCCCGGGATCTCCACGGTCTCCACCAGCGTACCGTCCGGGGAAAGCCCGGAGATCGAAAGGCCGGCCTTTGTAAGGACATCCCTGTATTCGTTGTTGAATTCATATCTGTGCCGGTGCCGTTCCCGGATATCGGATGCTCCGTAGCAGGCTTCCATCAGGGTTCCCGGCACGATCCGGCAGGGATAACTGCCAAGGCGCAGTGTCCCGCCCTTGTCGACCTCGTCGGACTGACCCGGCATAAAATCGATCACCTTGTGCTCCGACGCCTCCTCAAATTCACCGGAGCAGGCGTCAGCGATCCCGGCCTTATTCCTTGCAAACTCGATCACGGCGATCTGCATGCCGAGGCAGATCCCGAGATACGGGATCTTCTCGGTCCTTGCGTACGCGGCCGCCAGGATCATCCCCTCGACGCCGCGGTCTCCAAAACCGCCCGGCACAAGGATCCCGTCCGCCTTCGAAAGTCTCTCCCTGTATGTATCAGGCGTCAGCTGCTCCGAATCGACCCAGTCGATCCGTACATGGGAGTGAAGTGCAAACCCGGCGTGGGCCAGCGCTTCCGCCACGGACAGGTAGGCATCGTGAAGCTGCACATACTTGCCAACCAGCGCGATCGTCACTTCCTTGTCTCTCTGCCGGATGCTGTCCACCAGCCGGTTCCATTCCGCCAGATCGGGCGAAGGCGCCGTAAGGCCCAGCTCCCGCAGCACCACGCCGGAAAAGCCCGCGCTTTCCAGCATCAGCGGGGCTTCATACAGGTTCTCCAGTGTGCGGTTCTCGATCACGCAGTCCTCCCTGACATTGCAGAACATGGAGATCTTGGTAAAAATACTCTTCTCCAGCGGCTCGTTGCAGCGGAGGACGATGATGTCCGGGGCGATCCCCATGCCCTGCAGCTCCTTGACGGAATGCTGTGTGGGCTTGGATTTGTGTTCATGGGAGCCGTGCAGATACGGCACCAGTGTCACATGGATAAACAGCGTGTCTTCCCTTGCAAGCTCCAGGGAGATCTGCCTGGCCGCCTCCAGAAACGGCTGGGATTCAATGTCGCCGATGGTCCCTCCGATCTCGGTGATCACGATATCCGCCCCGGTCTCCCGGCCGGCCCGGTAGACAAATTCCTTGATCTCGTTGGTGATGTGCGGGATCACCTGGACCGTAGAGCCCAGATACTCGCCCCGCCGCTCCTTGTTCAGCACGTTCCAGTAGACCTTGCCCGAGGTCAGATTGGAATACCGGGTCAGGTCTTCGTCGATAAAGCGTTCGTAATGACCGAGGTCCAGGTCTGTTTCCGCCCCGTCCTCCGTCACATAGACCTCCCCGTGCTGGTAGGGGCTCATGGTGCCCGGATCCACGTTGATATAGGGATCCAGCTTCTGCGCGACGACCTTCAGCCCCCGTGCCTTCAGGAGGCGGCCCAGGGAGGCCGCCGTGATCCCTTTTCCGAGGCCGGAGACGACCCCTCCGGTCACAAAAACATACTTTGCCATACAGCCCTCCTATTCCACCGTCACGCTCTTGGCCAGGTTCCTGGGCTTGTCCACGTCAAGGCCTCTGGCCACGCTGATATAGTAGCCGAGAAGCTGCAGCGGGATGACCGCCAGGATCCCGGAAAAGTGCTCATCCGTATCCGGGATCATGACCGTGACGTCCAGCTGTGCCTTCGCGTTTTCGTTTCCGCGGCTCAGGATGCCCATCAGGAAGGCACCCCTGGACTTGCATTCCACCATGTTGCTGATGGTCTTTTCCAGAAGTCTCTTCTGTGTCAGGACGCCGACCACCAGCGTATTGTCCTCCACCAGGCTGATCGTTCCGTGCTTCAGCTCCCCGGCGGCATAGGCCTCGCTGTGAATGTAGCTGATCTCCTTCATCTTGAGGCTGCCTTCCAGGCTGATGGCGTAATCCGCTCCGCGCCCGATAAAGAACGCGTCCCTGGCGTTTGAAAACCGGGAAGCGAACCACTGCAGCTTTTCCCGGATCGTTAGGCATTCGCCGATCTTCTGCGGAAGGAGCAGCAGCTCTTGAACAAGTTCCCTGTACTTCTCTTCACCGATGCTGCCGCGTACAAGGGCACATCGGACCGCCAGGGCATACATGACGGCCAGCTGGGAGGTAAACGCCTTGGTCGTGGCGACGGCAATTTCCGGGCCGGCCAGGGTATAAAGCACATTGTCCGCCTCCCGGGCGATGCTGGAGCCGACCACGTTCACGATCCCCAGGGTCCTCGCCCCGTTCTTTCTGGCAATGCGGAGGGCCTCCAGACTGTCGGCCGTCTCCCCGGACTGGGAGATGACGATCACAAGGCTGCCGGGGCTCAGGAGAAGCCGGCGGTACCGGAATTCCGAAGCCAGCTCCACCCGCACGGGGATCTGTGCCAGGTCCTCCAGCACATACTGGGCCGTCATGCCCACATGCCAGGCAGAGCCGCAGGCCACGATGTAGATCTGCCCGATCCCAAAGAGGTACTCATCCGTAAGCCCTGCCGCCGTCAAATCGATCTGCTCCTCTTTGACCAGGCTTGCAAGAGTCGCACGCACCGCCTCCGGCTGCTCATGGATCTCCTTCATCATGAAGTGTTCGTAGCCGCCCTTCTCCGCGGCCTTTGCATCCCAGGTGACCTCGGAGAGAGGAATGCCGATCTCATCTCCGTTCAGGTCAAAGAAATGAACCTCGCCGGGCAGTACCCGGGCCGCCTGGTGATTGCCGATGTAGTACACACTCCGCGTGTGGTTCATGATGGCTGTCACATCGGAGGCCAGGTAGGCTTCCTCCCCGGAGACGCCGATCACCAGGGGGCTGTCTTTCCTGGCCGCGTAGATCTCTCCGGGATAGTCCTTGAACAGAAGGGCCAGCGCGTAGCTGCCCCGCACACGGACCATCATACGGTTGATGGCGTCGATCGGCCCGATCTTGTATTTCTTGTAATAATAGTCCACCAGCTTGATCAGGATCTCGGTATCCGTATCGCTGTAAAAATGATAATCATGCCGGAGGAGCTTTTCCTTCAGTTCTTCATAGTTTTCGATGATCCCGTTGTGGACGCCCACGACGTCCGAATCATCCTCCCCTTCCGACAGGGAAACGGGATCCCCGCTGATATGCGGATGCGCGTTTTTCTCACTGGGCTCCCCGTGGGTCGCCCACCGGGTGTGCCCGATCCCGCAGATCCCGGGCAGGGAGGCGCCGTTTCCGGTTTTTTCAACCAGGTTGCGGAGCTTTCCTGTTGCCTTAACGACTTTCACTCTTCTGTCCGGGCCCAGGACCGCCAGTCCCGCCGAATCATATCCCCGGTATTCCAGCCGGCCAAGGCCCTCCAGCAGAGTCCCTGCCACCTGATGCTTTCCTGTGCATCCAATAATCCCACACATACCTGTTTCCTCCTATCATCAACACGTTCCGTTTTACAGGGTTGTATACCCCATCAATGCTTCGTCCACGGCTCTCGCCGCTTCTCTTCCTTCCCGGATGGCCCAGACCACAAGACTCTGGCCGCGGTGCATGTCGCCGGCCGTATAGATTCCCTCCCGGGAGCTCCTGTATCCGCCGGGTTCTGTCCGGACATTCGTCCTCGCGTCTGTCTCCACCCCGAAGCTCTCGGTCACGTAGGCCTCACTTCCAAGGAATCCGGCCGCGATGAGGACCAGCCCCGCCGGCACCTTCCGTTCGGAGTCCTCGACCGGGACCATCTGCATCCTTCCAGTCTTTTCGTCCTTTACAGGCGTCAGCGACTGCAGGACAGCCTCCTTCACATGGCCTTTCTTATCCTTGATGAACTCTTTTACCGTCGTCTGGTAGATCCGGGGATCCTCCCCCGATCTCCAGATGGCCTCCTCCTGGCCGTAGTCGGTCTTCAGTACCCGCGGCCATTCCGGCCATGGATTGGACGGAAGCCTCGTTTCAGATGGCTTCGGCATCATCTCCAGCTGTGTCACGCTCTTCGCGCCAAGCCGCAGACAGGTTCCGGTGCAGTCGTTTCCCGTATCGCCCCCGCCGATCACGATGACATCCTTTCCCCGGACCAGACTGGCCGGCACGCCGGTGAGCGGAAGCCGTCCGGCGAGCTTTGGATCCTTCTGTTTTTCCTGCAGGTCCAGAAGCTTCCGGGTCACCATCCCGAGAAAGTCCACCGCGAACCAGATGCCCTCCGCCTCACGCCCCGGCACCCGGATGTCCCTGGGATTGGAAGCCCCGCAGGAGAGGATCACGCTGTCATAATTCTGCCGGAGTTCATCGGCGGAGACCGTTTTTCCCACGTCCGCGTTCACCACAAACCGTATGCCGGCCTCCTCCATCAGGCGGATCCGCCGGTCCAGCAGGGATTTGTCAAGCTTCATGTTTGGGATCCCGTACCGGAGAAGCCCGCCGATCCGGTCTTTCCTCTCGTACACGGTCACCTCATGACCTCTGCGGTTCAGAAGCTGTGCCGCGGCAAGCCCGGCCGGGCCGCTGCCGACAACGGCCACCTTTTTGCCGGTCCGTACCGCCGGTGTCTCCTCCTTGACCAGGCCGTGGGCATAGGCATACTCGATCACGGCCTTTTCATTCTCCTTGGTGGCGACCGGCGCGTCATGAAGGCCGCAGGTGCAGGCTGCTTCACAGAGGGCCGGACAGACACGGCTTGTAAATTCCGGAAAGCTGTGGGTGATGGACAGCCTCCGGTAGGCTTCCGCCATCCGGCCGTGCCAGACCAGATCGTTGATCTCGGGGACCAGGTTGTGGAGCGGGCAGCCCGAAGCCATGCCGGCGATCATCATGCCCGCCTGGCAGAAGGGGATCCCGCAGTCCATGCACCGGCCCGCCTGCTCCTTTTGTGCCGGGAGCGGCAGCCTGTCGTGAAATTCGAGGAAATCCCCGAGCCGCTCCTCGCATGTCCGGACCGGTCCGTCCTTCCTTACATATTCCAAAAATCCTGTTGTCTTTCCCATCGTCTATCTCCTCGCAAAAAGCTCTGGCCGTTTCTTTTTGTATAAACGTCTGTCTCGTGCCTGGTCCTGTGTCCGGTCAGGAGGCTGTCGGCTCATCCGTAGTTATAAAGGCCCGGAAGGCCTCGATCCTGGCCGTCTCCGGATCTGCGCCCTGCTCCTCGCTCCGGGCGATCAGCCGGAGCATTTCCTTATAGTCGGCCGGAATGATCTTCTTGAAATGAGGAACATATTCTTCAAATCTCTCCAGGACCTCCTGCCCCCGCCGGGAGCCGGTATACTGCACATGGGCTTCGATCAGCCGCCGCAGCTCCTGAAGCTCCGTCTTCGTCTCGACCGTCTCCATGCGCACCAGCTGCTTGTTCAGGTTCTTGTACAGATGTTTCTCCTCGTCCAGCACATAGGCGACGCCGCCGCTCATGCCGGCCGCAAAATTCTTGCCTGTCGGTCCGAGGACCACCACACAGCCGCCGGTCATATACTCGCAGCCGTGCTCGCCCACGCCCTCCACGACCGCCGTGGCACCGGAATTCCGGATGCAGAACCGCTCTCCGGCCATACCGGCCACATACGCCTGCCCCGAGGTGGCTCCATAGAGGGCTACGTTCCCGATGATGATATTCTCCTGCGGGACATAGCCGGCGTTTTCCGGCGCCTGAACCACCAGTTTTCCGCCGGACAGCCCTTTTCCGAAATAATCATTGCTGTCGCCGGTCAGCCGGAGCGTCAGTCCCCGCGGGATGAACGCGCCGAAGCTCTGCCCGCCGGAGCCTGTGCAGCTGACAAGGATGGTATCATCGGCAAGTCCCTCCGGATGGCGGCGGGTGATCTCCGCGCCGAGAAGCGTCCCGAAGGTGCGGTCCGTGTTCCGTACAGAAACGGAAACCTCCGCCGGCTCTCCTTTGTCCAGTGCCTGCTGCACGGCCGCGTCGGCCAGAAGGACTTTTTCATCCAGCGTCTGATCCAGCCGGAAATCATACAGACGTTCCGGATGGAAGGTCGATTCCTCCCGGTCGACACCGGACATGTTAAGGAGGATCCCGGACAGGTCAAGCCGCCTCTGCTGTGCGGACAGATCCTCCTTTACCTTCAGAAGATCGGTCCTGCCGACCAGCTCCTCCACGGTACGGACCCCCAGGGAAGCCATGATCTCCCGCAGTTCCTCCGCAATGAACCGCATGAAGTTTTCGACATATTCCGGCTTCCCCGTAAAGCATTTCCGCAGCTCCGGGTTCTGGGTCGCAACGCCCATCGGACAGGTGTCCGACTGGCAGGCCCGCATCATCACGCATCCCAGCGTGATCAGCGGAGCCGTGGCAAAACCGAATTCCTCCGCGCCGAGGATCGCGGCGATCGCCACGTCCCGGCCGCTCATGAGCTTTCCGTCCGTCTCGATCACCACCTGGCTTCGAAGGCCGTTGGCCACCAGCGTCTGGTGCGTCTCCGAAAGACCAAGCTCCCAGGGAAGTCCCGCGTTGTGGATGGAGGAAAGAGGCGCCGCCCCCGTTCCTCCGTCGTAGCCGGAGATCAGGATCACGCCGGCCCCGGCCTTGGCTACGCCGGCCGCCACGGTCCCCACGCCGGCCTCCGAGACCAGCTTGACGGAGATCCGGGCGTTTTTATTCGCGTTTTTCAGATCGTAGATCAGCTGTGCCAGATCCTCGATCGAATAGATATCATGATGGGGCGGCGGAGAGATCAGGCTGACGCCCGGCGTGGAGTGACGCGTCTTCGCGATCCAGGGATATACCTTCCGGCCGGGCAGATGTCCGCCCTCCCCGGGCTTGGCTCCCTGGGCCATCTTGATCTGCAGCTCCCTCGCGCTCACAAGGTACCGGCTCGTCACGCCGAAGCGGCCGCTCGCCACCTGCTTGATGGCGGAACTCCTGTCATTGTCCGTACCCGCGGACAGGATCCTCTCCTCGCTCTCGCCGCCCTCCCCGCTGTTGGATTTTCCGTGAAGATGATTCATGGCGATCGCCAACGTCTGGTGCGCCTCCTCGGAGATCGAGCCGTAGGACATGGCTCCGGTCTTGAACCGCTGTACGATCAGGTCCGCACTCTCCACCTCGTCGATCGGAACCCCTTCTGCAGGAAAGACAAATTCCAGCAGGCTTCGCAGGTATCCGGTCTTTTCCTCGTTCACCATGCGGGTATACTCTTTGAACTTCTCGTAGCTTCCCTCGCGCGCTGCGCTCTGCAGCATGTGGATCGTCTGCGGGTTATAGCGGTGGTTCTCCCCCTGGCTCCGCGCCTTGTGCCGTCCGGCGGCTGTCAGCTCGAGGTCTGTTGCGCGTCCCAGCGGATCAAAGGCACGGCTGTGCTGCTCGTCGCAGGCTTTCCCGATGTCCTCGAGGGTGATCCCGCCCACCCGGCTCACCGTACCGGTAAAATAATCATTGATCACATCCTCCGAGATGCCGATGGCTTCAAAGATCTTGCTGCCCTGGTAGGACTGGATCGTGGAGATGCCCATCTTGGAGGCGATCTTGACGATGCCGGCCAGGACAGCGTTCGCGTAATCCTCCACGGCCGCGTAATAATCCTTGTCGAGAAGCTCCTCCTCAAGAAGCTCCGCGATCGTCGCGTAGGCCAGGTAGGGATTCACCGCCGAAGCGCCGTAGCCGAGCAGCGTCGCGAAATGATGCACCTCCCGCGGTTCCCCGGATTCCAGGATCAGGGACATGGCCGTGCATTTGCGGGTGTCAACCAGGTGCTTGTGCACGGCCGCCACAGCGAGGAGCGACGGGATTGCCACATGGTTTTCATCCACGCCCCTGTCCGACAGGATCAGGATGTTGGCGCCCTGCCGGTAGGCCTTGTCCACCTCCACGAACAGGTGGGAAAGGACTCTCTTCATGGGCGTACTCTTGTAGTACAGGGTCGAGACCTTTGCCACCTGGAAGCCTTCTTTATGCATATGCTCGATCTTCAGAAGGTCCAGGTCGGTCAGGATCGGATTGTTGATCTTCAGTACATGGCAGTTTTCCGGCTTTTCCTCCAGGAGGTTTCCGTTTTTCCCGACATAGACGGTCCGGGAGGTCACGATCTCCTCCCGCTGCGCGTCGATGGGCGGATTGGTCACCTGGGCAAAAAGCTGCTTGAAATAATAGAAAAGAGGCTGGTACTGCCCGGAAAGCGCCGCGATCGGCGTATCGACGCCCATGGAACCGATCTGCTCCTGCCCGGAGAACGCCATGGACAGGATCCCGTCATGGTAATTCTCCCAGGTATAGCCGAAAGCTTTCTGCAGCCTTTTCAGTTCTTCCCGGGACAGGTGCGGCACCTTGCGGTTCGGGATCTTCAGATCCCCGAGGAGCAGCAGGTTGCTGTCAAGCCATTCCCCGTAAGCTTCGGCATGTGCGTATTTTTCCTTGATCTCCTCATCCTCGATGATCCTCTTCTGTTTTGTATCCACCAGAAGGATCTTGCCGGGATGAAGCCGTTCCTTCCGGATGATGCGGCTTTCGTCCAGGGGCAGGACGCCCACCTCGGAGGAAAGGATCAGTCGTCCGTCATCCGTGACCACATAGCGGGAAGGACGAAGGCCGTTCCGGTCCAGGATCGCGCCCATCACATCCCCGTCTGAAAACAGGATTGACGCGGGACCGTCCCAGGGCTCCATCATCGTCGCGTAATACTGGTAAAAATCCCTCTCCTCCTGGGACAATGTCTCATTGTGGGCCCAGGGCTCCGGGATCAGGATCATGGCCGCCAGAGGCAGATCCATCCCGCTCATCATCAGGAATTCCAGTGTGTTATCCAGCATGGCCGAGTCGGAACCGCTCTGCGAAATGACCGGAAGTACCCTGGTCATATCCTCCTCGGAGAAGATCCCGGTGTGCATGGTCTCCTCCCGGGCGAGCATCTTGTCCACATTTCCCTTGATGGTATTGATCTCGCCGTTGTGGACGATGAGCCGGTTCGGGTGCGCCCGGTTCCAGCTGGGCATGGTGTTGGTCGAAAACCTGGAGTGGACGACGGCGATGGCCGATTCGTAATCCGGATCCATAAGATCCGTAAAAAAGGTCCGGAGCTGTCCCACCAGGAACATGCCCTTGTAGACGATCGTCCGGCAGGACAGGGACGGTACGTAGGTGTTGACGCTGCTCTGCTCGAACTCCCTGCGGACAATGTAGAGCATCCGGTCAAAGTCGATGTCCTCTTTCGCCGTATCCGGCCTGTCGATAAAGACCTGCCAGATCTTCGGCATGCATTCCCGGGCTTTTTTCCCGAGGACGGAAGGATCCGTTTCCACCTCCCGCCAGCCGAGGATCGTAAGCCCGGCCTTGCGGGTGATGATCTCGAACATGGATCTGGCCTGGCGCATATCCAGGTCGTTCACCGGAAAGAAGAACATCCCGACGCCGTACTGCCGCTCGCCGCCGAGAACGATGCCCTGCTCCCCCAGCTTCTTTTTGAAGAAGCGATGGGGGATCTGGGTCAGGATCCCCACGCCGTCGCCGGTCTTGCCTTCCGCGTCCTTCCCGGCCCTGTGCTCCAGGTTCTCCACGATGGAGAGCGCGTCGCACACGAGCTGGTGGCTCTTTCGTCCCTCCACATCGATGACCGCCCCGATGCCGCAGTTGTCATGCTCGAAGGACGGGTCATAAAGGCCCTCCCGCCTGATCCGTTCAAACCGATCTGTCATCTTCGTACCTCCCGTAAACGCAAAAAGGCGCTTCGGGTCCCGTAAACCCGAAGCGCCTTTGCCTCTTTTGATCTCTGCCACAGCAGATCTGCAGTATTGTCTTTATATTTCAGATAAGTATACTGCAAACCATGACAAAAATCAAGAGGCTTCTTCAATCGTTACCGCCAGCTTCAATCGTTACCGCCAGCTCCTCGTGCCGCAGATCATGGTAGACACGACAGTCCCTGGTGCTCACATCGCAGATCCTCATGATCTCATTCAGATCCGAAAATTCCGGAAACCATTCCCCGAGCAGATTGTCCAGTTGAAGAAGCTTCTCCGGATGATACTGCCTGGTCTGTTCATTTTCGAAGACAGCCGTGTACAGGATCTCCGCTTCGACCAGATCCTGGAAGATATGACTTCCGTAGGACAATTCCGGATTGTAACCCGCTCCGGACTCGGCCACCTCGCAGATGACCTCGAATTCACTGATATCCGAAAAGGTCGTCGGGACTCCCAGCTCCGGAGAGGATGTGCCTATTCTCCCCGGTACGATCAGCATCATATGCTTCCCCGTATTCCGGAATTTCCAGTTTACCTTTCCGACCGCCTTTGCCACCATGGACTTCTCGTGATATGGCATATGATAGTAAGCCTGCGGATCCACATACACAAGCAGATCCAGCTTCACGTTCCGCGAAAGGCCCATGGAGGCTCCCTTTGAATGCAGAAGCAGTTCCTGCTGCTCAAGCTTCTCCGGGAGAAAAACCTCCCCTTTGTCCCTGAAGACCTGCAGCGGCCGGCACTGGAGCAGGTTGAATACATATTCCCCGTCTGCAGACAGATTCAGTGTGAACTCAATATCCACGGGCTGTCCGTACTCCTTTTGCAGCAGCTGCATCAGATCCCGGATCTGCAGCATCAGCTTCTTCCTTGCCACCAGACCACCGCAGGAAATAAACCGTACACTGCGGTAGATTCCCTGCTCCCGGAACCGGTCCTCGACCTCCCGGTCGTGATCCAGGAGTGCCCGCTTCAGATGCACCGGAAGCTTATTCTCGATCTGATCCAGTGTGAGCTGTTCCAGTTGGCGCTTCTCTTTATTGACAGCCTCCAGCTTTCGCTGCGAATACTGGTGCATCTCCGACACCGTCGTCGCCGTCGTCGCCTCCGGCCGGTCCAGATTCACCAGCCGCGGGTAGGAGCCCTCCGTCCGGTCCACGGCCGACGTCCCCAGTCCCATGACCAGACGCAGCATACCTGCCGAAGGATCCAGACTTTTCAGAAAACGATACGGGCTGTAGGAGTAGCCGACTCCTGCCGCGCAGGGCATAAAGTACTGGTCATAGTGCGATCCCGAAACTCTCTGTACCAGGATCGCCATCTGTTCATCCCGTTCCGCAAGATTCCTTCTCTTCCGGTAGTCCAGTGCAGACAGGCTCATTGTGCTTGCGTAGACCCTCCGGACCGCATTCTCAAATTCCTCCAGCCGCTCCTCAAGTGTTCCCGTGTTGGAGCAGAAAACAGATTCATACTTTCCTGCGAACGCATTTCCGAAGCCGTCCTCCAGGATACTGCTCGAACGGACGATGACAGGATCCTGTCCGTAATACTCCAGAAGGCTGATAAAACGCTCCTCCATCTCGTGGGAAAAGCTGCCTGAGAGAAGGCACTGCGCAAAGGTATCCGCAAGTGAAAAATACTCCTCCTCCGTCCGCTGCCGGATCCGGAGATCCCAGTACTCGTTCTCAACGATATAGGAGTAAAACACGTCAGAACCTATAAAAAAGGAATCGTGCGGTTCCATGATCCCGTCAAGATCCGGCCGCAGGTTTTCCGTGATTTTTCGTGCAAGGAGCATTCCGCAGGCCTTTCCGCCGATCATCCCCGTTCCGATCATATGATCCCGCACGGAAAAATAATCCTCCGGCCGGAAGTGCTTTTTGATCATGATCCTCATTTTTTCGTCACGGCTCATCATGATATCACACATCCGTGAGCAGGCCTGTGTTACATCCATTCCGTTCTCGTGCATCTGGCGCGACAGGGTAAAAAAGCGGTCCCACGCATCGATATTCTGCTCGTCTCCCGGACGCTGGCAGCGGTTCATGACCTGATAGAAGCGGCTCACCCGCACTCCGTCCAGAAGCGGATCGGCCCGGCCGGTCCGGGGATCATACACGTGCGGAAGAAACATGGTCTCCGAGTTCCTGTTCCACACTTTATCCGGACGGACATATACGGTATCTCCGTCGGAGTAAACGTCCAGGAACAGCTGCGTGGTATCACGGATCTTCGCGATTGCCCGGATGGAGTGTTTGCCCCGGATCAGCGGGAAGAAAGCAACCGTATCCAGCTGAAACAGGAAGGGGCACGTCACGCGGAAAAAGTTTCCCATCATCAGATCCGTCGCCCACGCTGTCTGGAGCTCGGACAGGCAGTCAAATACATAGAACGCGTCACGCCCTTCCCGCTCGATCAGCGTATGGATCGCTGCCGTGAAGGTCTCAAACCGATGTGAAAGCTCGATCCGGACCGTCCTGATCTCCGGATGTCCTTCCGTCAGAGGTGGATGGCTGGCGAACCGGACATAGATGATGTTCCGGTGATCCCGGATCGCCTGCTCCAGGTACGGATCCAGGAACAGGTGAAACTCACCAAGGCTCGAAACCCGCCATACCACATTGTCTCCCAGCCTGATATTGTCGAGGACCTTATCCATAGAGGGGATCCCCGAGCACACTCTTTCGAACGCCGCCATAGCCGCACCTCCTTCATCCATCTGTCATTTTCTCCATCCCACTGTTCAGACCGCTCCCGACAGGTCTTCTTTTGTCACTCCACATCCTGCAGAGCTGCAAAATCCTCTTCACCGGTCCGGATCTTAACGACCCTGCTTACCGGATAGACAAAGATCTTGCCGTCGCCGATATGTCCGGTATACAGTGTCTTTTTGGCTGCTTCGATCACATGATCCACCGGGATCGCGCTGACCACGACCTCCAGCTTGACCTTGGGAAGAAGCGTCGCATCGATCTCGACGCCCCGGTATTTTTCACCCGCACCCTTTTCGATACCGCAGCCCATGACCTGTGTCACCGTCATGCCGGTAACGCCAAGCTCGTTCATGGCCCGTTTGAGCGCGTCATACCGGGAAAGCTTCGCGATGATGACGACCTTGTGGATGCCGGTATCCGTCCCCGGCAGGCCGGCCTGGTCCGCGCGGATCACCGGTACGGCCGCCTTCCTCTTCGCCTCGGAGGCTTCCTCATAGCTGTCGGAGCCGAGATTCGTGTTTTCATTGACCTGCATGGTCATGGTGTTGGAGATATCCATGATGGCAAATCCGGAATAGGCGGACGGAAGTCCATGCTCCGTGGAATCAAGGCCGCTGATCTCTTCTTCCTCAGTAACCCGCAGTCCGACGGTCTTTTTGATGACGATAAAGGCGATAAAGATCGTCACGACCGTCCATACGATGGTGATTCCCATGCCTCCCAGCTGTTTGCCAAGCTGGACAAAACCACCACCGTAGAAAAGTCCTTCGCGGATTCCCGCCGTGGCAAAGCCCGGGGCGGACGCGGTGGCAAACAAGCCGACCGCGATCGTCCCCCAGATCCCGTTGAACATATGGACGGCCACAGCTCCGACCGGATCATCCACATGGGTCACATTGTCATTGAACCAGACACCGAACACGACCAGCAGACCGGATACCGCGCCGATGATGGCCGCTCCCGCGCAGTCCGTCACATCGCAGGGCGCCGTGATCGCCACCAGGCCCGCCAGGGAGGCGTTCAGGCACATGGAAACATCCGGCTTCCCGAATTTGATCCAGGTAAACAGCATACACACGACGGTCGCCACGGCCGGTGCCACCGTTGTCGTAAGAAAGACCGATCCGAGCGTCGGAACATCGGTGGCTGCCGCCCCGTTAAAGCCATACCAGCCGAGCCACAGGATGAACACGCCCAGGGCTGCGATGACCAGGTTATGGCCGGGAAATGCGTTGACCTTGGTGACCTTCCCCTGGCGGTCTCTCTCGAATTTTCCGATCCTGGGACCGAGCATCCAGGCGCCGATAAAAGCGCAGATGCCGCCAACCATGTGGATACAGTTGGAACCGGCGTAATCGTGAAACCCCCACTGGGCGAGGAATCCGCCGCCCCAGGTCCAGTGTGCCTCGATCGGGTAGATGACCGCCGAGATCACAGCCGAATAGATGCAGTAGCTGGAGAACTTTGTCCTCTCCGCCATCGATCCGGACACGATCGTCGCCGTCGTCGCGCAGAAGACCAGGTTGAATACGAACGCGGAATAGTCAAAGCTGCCGTATTTTGTAAAGACATCAAAGCTGAAACCGCCCGCAAAGCCGTGCAGGATGTTCTCTCCCAGCATCAGGGACGCACCGCAGATGAACCACATGACCGTGCCGATACAGAAATCCATCAGGTTCTTCATGATGATGTTCCCTGCGTTCTTGGCCCGGGTGAAGCCTGCCTCGCACATGGCAAAGCCGGCCTGCATCCAGAAGACGAACGCGGCTCCGATCAGGAACCACACCGCAAATATCTCTCCATCAAGGGCTTTCATAAGTTCAGTCGTCATTTTCTGTCTCCCCTTTCTTGAAAATCAGAAAAGGCCACCCCTGCAAAAGCGTTCCACGCCTTTGTGGGATGACCTTCTCCGTGTATGATGATAGGATGCCCCTTGATCGGGACCGTATAGGATTGTCCTTCCCTCTGTTCCGCTTAGTACACGCTGAACAGGAGCTTTCCGTAGCTCGGGAAGGGCCAGCATTTCTCGGATGTGAGCATTTCCGCCTCGTCGACGAATTTCCGGAGTTCCTCCATCCTGGGCAGGACGCTGTCCCGGATCGCCTCGGAGGTGCCGATGATGTCCCCGCATTCCCCAAGCGACGCGAGCGCTTCCTCCAGGGCTTCGGTCCTCTCCAGGATATGGTCTGTCAGCTCCGAAAGCCTCTCCATCGTGGAGATCTCATAGTTGCATTTCACCCGGTCGCTCACGGCCTTCATCGTGGCTGTTGCCTTTGCCAGGCTGTAAAGATACCCCTCGATGGCCGGCAGATAGTTCTTGCGGACCATGTCCACCATGGTATGGCCTTCGATGTTGACGGTCTTGCAGTAGTTTTCCAGCATGATCTCACATCTGGAATGAAGCTCTGTCTCCGTAAAGACCTTGTGCGCCTTCAGCATCTCCTTGTTCTTCGGATCCAGCAGATGCGGCATGGCGTCCGCGGTGGTCTTCAGGTTGGAAAGCCCCCGCACCTCGGTGGCTTCCTTTACCCATTCCTCACCGTAGCCGTTGCCGTTAAAGAGGATCCGCTCGTGGGCCATGATCGTCTCCTTGATCAGCGCATGGAGCTCTGCTTCAAAATCTTCTGCCTTTTCGAGCCGGTCCGCATACTGCCGGAGGCTCTCCGCCACCGCCGCGTTCAGCATGATGTTGCAGCAGGCGATGCTGTTGGAGGACCCCAGGGAACGGAATTCGAATTTGTTTCCCGTAAAAGCGAAGGGGGAGGTCCGGTTCCGGTCCGTCGTATCCCTGGAGAACCTTGGCAGGGAATACACGCCCAGCTTCATGATCACCTTCTCCGTCCCCTGATAGGGCGAATCCGTCTTGATGGCGTCCAGGATGGCGGTCAATTCATCCCCCAGGAAGACCGAGATGATCGCCGGCGGCGCCTCGTTGGCTCCGAGCCTGTGATCATTTCCGGCTGTCGCCACGGAAAGCCTGAGCAGATCCTGGTAATCGTCCACGGCCTGGATCACCGCGCACAGGAACAGAAGGAACTGCGCATTCTCGTAGGGCGTATCGCCCGGGGAGAGCAGGTTCACACCTGTATCGGTCGCCATGGACCAGTTGTTGTGCTTGCCGGAGCCGTTGACGCCCGCAAAGGGCTTTTCATGGAGCAGACAGACCATACCGTGCTTCCTTGCCACCTTCTGCATGACCTCCATCATCAGCTGGTTGTTGTCCGTCGCCACGTTTGTGGTGGAGAAGATCGGCGCCAGCTCGTGCTGCGCGGGGGCTACCTCATTGTGCTCCGTCTTGGCCAGGATGCCGAGCTTCCAGAGCTCATTGTTCAGGTCTTCCATGAAGGTCGTCACCCTTGGCTTGATCACGCCAAAGTAATGGTCGTCCAGCTCCTGTCCTTTGGGCGGCATGGCCCCGAACAGCGTCCGTCCGGTGTAGACCAGGTCCGGCCTTTTTTCAAACATCTCCTTGTCGATCAGGAAATACTCCTGCTCCGGTCCCACAGATGTCCTGACATATTTGACCTCCTTGCCGAACAGCCGTAGTATCCTTCTGGCCTGCCGGTCCAATGCCTGCATGGAGCGGAGCAGCGGGGTCTTCTTGTCCAGGGCGTCCCCGGAATAGGAACAGAAAGCCGTGGGAATACACAGTGTGTGATCCTTGATAAAGGCGTAGGAGGTCGGGTCCCAGGCCGTGTAGCCTCTCGCCTCAAATGTGGCACGAAGCCCGCCCGACGGGAAGGATGACGCGTCCGGCTCGCCCTTGATCAGCTCCTTGCCGGAGAATTCCATGATCACGCCTCCGTCCGGGGAGGGCGTGATAAAGCTGTCGTGCTTCTCGGCCGTCACGCCGGTCAGCGGCTGGAACCAGTGGGTGAAATGCGTAGCGCCGCGCTCCACGGCCCAGTCCCGCATCTCCTGGGCGACCGCCTCGGCCACCGTGACATCCAGCTTCGCGTTCTCATCGATGGTCTTCCGGAGGGAGTTGTAGACCTCGGCCGAGAGACGTGCTCTCATGACACGGTCGTCAAACACCATTGAGCCGAATAATTCCGGTATGTTCTGTCTTTCCATAGCTGCGCTCCTTTCATTTACCACTGTCGCCGTAGTTTGCCAGTACTCTCGCGGAGGGATCGGTCACATCGCAGCCCTCCCAGTTCCTGTTGGGCATCCAGAAATCATCGACCATCCTGGACTGTCCCGGGTAGTATTTTTCAAAAAGATCTCTGTACAGCAGTGATTCTTTGGTGAACGGCCTGGCGTGATCATACCTGCGGATCCCTTCTATGTATGTCTCGTCCGTGTATGTCTGATCCGCGTATTCCGCCAGGTCGTCCTTCAGAGAGTGTCCGACTGCGTCGGAGAAGGCGGCCTTCTCTCTCCAGAGAATGCTCTCCGGGATCAAGGCGTCCTTCTCAAAGGCATGCCGGAGCAGATATTTGCCCTTTCCATATCGGTTCAGTTTTTTCTCCGGATCGATGGACATGCAGTATTCCACAAAATCCAGATCCCCGAAGGGCACGCGCGCTTCCAATGAGTTCGCGCTGATGCACCGGTCCGCGCGGAGCACATCGTACATGTGGATCTCGCGGATCCGCTTTTCGGCTTCCTTCTGGAAGGCCTCCGCGGATGGTGCAAAGTCTGTATATTTGTATCCGAAGATCTCGTCCGAGATCTCACCGGTCATGATCACGCGGATATCCGACTGCTCGTGGATCGCCTTGCAGACCAGATACATGCCGATGGACGCGCGGATCGTCGTGATGTCGTAGGTGCCCAGCACCTCGACCACAGTCTCCAGCGCCTCGATCACATCCTGCCGGGTGATGATCACTTCGTGGTGATTGGAGTGGATGTAATCCGCCACCGTCCTGGCATATTTGAGATCGATCGCGTCGATGTCCATCCCGATCGCCCAGGTCTCCAGGGGCTTGTCGGACAGCGACGCCGCGATCCCGCAGACCAGCGAGGAATCTAGTCCTCCCGACAGGAGAAAGCCGACCGGCGTGTCGGAGTCGAGCCTTTTTTTGACTCCTTCGATCAGAAGATCATGGATCTTCCGGTCTACCGTCTCCGGATCATCATAGCTGCAGGCCTGCACGTCGGACATATCCCGGTACTGAACGAACGCTCCGTCCTTAAAGTAATGTCCCGGCGGGAACGGCCGGATCTCCTTAACAAGGCCGGTCAGGTTCTTCGGTTCCGAGGCAAACACATAGGTTCCGTCCTCGCAGATCCCGTAATACAAAGGCCGGATCCCGATGGGGTCCCGGGCCGCGATCCAGGAGCCTGCCTTCCTGTCATAGAGGACCAGGGCAAATTCCGCGTCCAACATGCGGAACATGTCGGTCCCGTGCTCCCGGTAGAGAGCCGGCAGGATCTCGCAGTCCGAATCACTGATGAAGCGGTACCCCTTTTGGATCAGCTCCTCCTTCCGTGGACGGAATCCGTAGATCTCGCCGTTGCAGACCAGGATAATGTCGCTGTCAGCAGGCGCTGCAAAGCCTTCCTCTGTCTCCTGCATGTCACTGTACGGTACCGTGCCCGGGTTTCGGAATACGAAGGGCTGCATGCCGCCCTCCGTCAGGCCCATGATGGACAGCCGGTTAAAGCCCAGCCAGCCGCCGTCCGTACGGACGATCCTGCTGTCGTCGGGTCCCCGGGAATGGGTCCGGCGGAGCGCTTTACGGATCGTCTCAAAATCGCTTTTGCTTCCGCAGTAACCGAAAATCGAGCACATACTGTACCTCCGTAAAAAAACAAAAAAAACAGCGCCCTGGACATATGTCCAAGACGCCTTTGCCTTTATGGAACGCATTTTATACCCTTTTTTTGTGATTGTCAAGACTATTTTATCGTAAAACTTTCAAATTGACAAGAGCATTTTGTTCTGCTTTGATTTTTCCATGGCCTTTGTATGGCTATTCTGATAATTGATACAGGGAGGCTTTCCTATGAACTCCAACGACAAACGATACACGATCGACGATTATTACCGGCTTCCCGACGACCAGCGGGTGGAGCTGATCGACGGTGTTTTTTATGACATGGGCGCGCCTGCCATCATCCACCAGATGATCCTGCTGCAGCTTGGCATGCTGTTTGAGGAATGCAGCCGGCAGGCTGGTGTACGGGAATACTGGATCGTCGATCCAAAGCACCGGAGCGTGACGGTGCACGATTTTTCGCGTATCATGAAAAAGATCGCCCCCTATTACGAGGATTGATCCAGGCCGTAGTACAGCATCTCATTATACGCGGCGTTCGCCTCCTCGCTGGCTTTTTTCTCTTTCCAGGCCGCGATCTCGCTACAGATGGCAAGCATCTCATCCACCACCAGCTCCTCTTTTCGCGGCTTTACATACCGGAGATAGGCGGTCATCCGCTCCATCGCCCTGGGGCTGCCAAGGTTTCTTACAATGGCAGCCCCAAGTTCCTCACGGAATCCGAGACCTGTAAGCGCATCCATCAGGTCATCCCTGGCACGTGTCCATTCTCTGTTCTCTGCTGCCATATATATCTCGTATCGTCCAATCAGCCGTCTTGGCGGTTGGATTTTCCTTTCTCCGGCCTTTCCGGGAATTTCACTAAGTTCTAATTCAGTTCGTCCACATACAGTTCCCTGACCCAGTCCGGGAGCCAGGGCTTGTTTTCACTTCTCTGTGTAAACACAAAGACCGTCTCGTAGGGCGGTGCCTGCTCCGGAAAGATCCCGTCGCCGTCCGTAAAGTAGATCAGACACCTGAGGTCCGCAAGACTCCCGTCCCTCTGCAGGTCCTCCACATAGCGGAACACCGGCCGGAAATCGGTTCCCCCGCGGCCGATGATCCGGATCTCCTCGCCGTACTGCTGCCATTCCTCCGCCGACGTGATATGTGTGGCGTCCTGGATCACGCAGTCGCACTGCAGGATATACACGGACATGTCGTGAAAGAAGTTCTCTTTTCGGCTCACGATGGACCAGGTTTCGGTGAGAAACCTCTGCACCATCTCATCCGTACAGGAGCCGGACGTGTCGATGGCGATCACGATCTCCGAAAGCCGGTGACCCTCCGTGCACTCCAGAGGTTCAAGCAGAGGAAGACCGCTGCTTCCTGCAGAAGGCATATGACCTCCCGCTGTTCCGCCGGATGAGAAGGTTCCGCCGTGCTGCATGCCCAGCGTGTAATAGATATAGTCAAATTCCTCCGGATTCAGGTGCACTTCCTCCCGCAGGACCGCAAATTGTGAAAGAAAAGTCCTGTAGTCATGCCCGTCGTCAGGCGCTGCAGCGAGAAGGATCTCTTTATCCCCGGCCTCCGATCCGATCCCGAAGGGGCCGCCTGTTCTTCCTTGACTGTCTCCCCGGCTGCCGGTCATCATCTGTAAGAGCTCCCAACGACGGTCCAATTCCGCATCCTGCTCTATCGCATCGCCCGGCCAGAAGGAATGGTCGTCCTCTCCGGCCTTCAGACGTTCTCCCAATACTTCCCGGTACAGGGAATTCCGACTGCATTCCTTCTCGATCAGATCCTCGATCATGTCATCGGCCCGGTTCCTTGCATTCTCCGGCAGTCTCCAGTGATGAAAAAGGCAGTGCAGCAGGGTATGCAGGTACAGGCGGCGAAGGCGCGCAGGCTCATTCTTCTGCAGGCCCTCTACATACTCCGGATCAAAAAACAGATGTGTACCATCCGTGCCAAGGCTCCGGGTGTTTGCATGCGCGGCAGGGACAAGCCCGGAGAGTGCAGCCCCGAACACCGGAAAAACGGCGTAGAGCTGCTTTCTTACCTTCCGAAGCGCCTCTTCAGCAGGTATACCATCAACGTTTGCGTCCTTCACGTTTCCTTCGGAATCACAGCATCTGGTTTCTGCCTTTTTATTAATTATCTCCAGTCCTTTACGAGATTTTTCTTCCATGTCCGGACATAGCATGGCCAGCCATGCGGCCGGATGCCGTCCGTCCGAGAAGCGCAGCGCCAGCTCTTTTTTCAGTCCAGATGTAAAAAAGCCATCCCGGTCAAGCGTCCGTAGGAGCTCCGCCCCGCCTGCATCCGCCAGCTTCTCTGCCGCGGGGCGGATCCGCCTGCGGATATAGGCAGAAAGATCCTGCAATAGCCGGTCCGTTTGCCCGGAAACAGTGGCGGATAGCGCAGAGCGATCGCCTTCCAGATCGCCCTTCAGGATAAAATAGCCCTTCAGGGCCGCCTGCAGCCGCAGATCCTCCTGCCCGGTGTGCAGAAATAATTCTACGATCCGGTCATCCGATACGTTATCAAACATCGATCATCTCTCCCGAAAAGAGTATCATCCCACGACAGCTGATCGTGGAGCAGCGGCTATCTGTTCAATCACACAGATTCAGATTTCCGGTCCGTTCAAATCTGATCGCGCATCCATCGAAGCAGCGCATCACAGGGATACTGCGCCAGAAAGACCGCTGTGTCAGGATCCTGCGCGAGCGTGGAGACCAGCAGGAACATCTCCTGCTCTCCCTCATCCGTTTTATGCGCAAAGCTTCTTTCACAGAATGCGGCTGCGTTTTCAAACATATTGAGGATATGAGCCGCTCTCTCTTCTTTTTGTTTTTCCAGCTCCGACGCCAACGCAGAAAGCCGCGCCTGCAGCTCCTCTGTGCTCGCGGCATGCTCCAGACGGGCTTCCTCCTCTGCCTGCTTGAAGAGCCGGATGCACGACCGCTCCGCGCGCTCCTCGTCCCGGGAGAGGATGCCGCTCCTCTGCCGGATCTCCAGCGTCTCTTCGCATTTGCGGATATACAGCTCCAGGGTCGTTGTTCCGGTACCGTCTCCGGAACCCGGCTTTCCTGCTTCAATGCCGGTCTTTCCGCTTTCGATGCCCGGCCTTTCGGATCTTTCTTCTTCAGAAGCGCCAGGTGTCTGTACTGCAGCTGCAGGCCTGCACTCTGCGAACTGATTCCGGATATAAACACGAAAAGCCGCCGCCATGTCCGTATATTTCTTCCGGACGTCCTCCGACAGGCGGAACGTCCGCGTCTCCTCGTTCAGCACCTGCACGGTCTGGATGACCGCCATGATCCGCTCTTCCAGGGAGGCGGCCCGGAGCAATTCTGCTGTCCTGTCATCCTTCTCCCCTGCCAGGAGCTGCCGGATCCCGAAATCCTGCCCGTATTTGCTGTATACATGGTAGAACGCCGCAAAATAGGATGCCTCCTGCTTATCCTGCAGGAACTGGACGATCAGGCCCTCATCGATGGATCTTCCGGCCTCCTCATAGCTTTTCAGGATCCAGGAGAGGTCCTCCCATCCCCTGGCCGTGACAAAGCTCTTCGTCTTTTTCTCCTGCCGGACATGATAGAACCGGTCCGGATGCAGCGTCAGATAGGAAAGCACGGCTCCGTGGATTCCTGCCGATGACGCGTATGTCAGCCAGCAGTCCGCCTCCGGTTCGATATCGATCCGGCGCACGCGGTCCAGTGTCACGATATCATAGTCCCGCACGGACTTGTTGTATTCCGGAGGATTCCCCGCTGCGACCAACAGCCACCCCTCCGGAAGCTTCTGGTTGCCGAACTGCTTGTTCTGCAAAAACTGCAGCATCAGCGGCGCGAGCGTCTCCGAGACGCAGTTGATCTCATCGATAAACAGGATCCCTTCCCGGGACCCTGTCCTTGCTCTTTCTTCGTATACAGACGCCACGATCTCGCTCAGCGTGTACTCCGTGACCGTGTACGTCTGCCCTTCATACTCCTTTTCCACGAGCCGCGGGAGCCCGATGGCACTCTGCCGGGTATGATGTGTCATGGTGTAGGATACCAGCCCGACGCCGCTTTCCATTGCGATCTGCCGCATGATGGCGGTCTTTCCGACCCCCGGAGGCCCCATCAGCAGGACCGGTCTCTGCCGCTCGGGCGGATACCGGTACATGCCGCTTTCATCCTTTTCCATATAAGCCTGCAGGGTCGCTTTTATCTCATCCTTCGCTTGCTGAATCGTCATACCTGTCTCCTTCCGAACGGAGAACCGTCCCCCCGTTCCAACCGAACGGAGAACCGTCCCCTCGTTCGACCTCGTTCCATCCTGTAAGTAGTATAAACAAACCGGAAGGAAAGAACAACCTTGTTCGTGTCGAAATATGGCATGACTGGTAGATTTTTGTCGACCGATTCTACTTGCCATCATTTTCATTCCGGGTTATCGTATGACACAAGACCAGATTGTCCAGGATTGAACAAATTGTACAGGTGTGTTATAATTGCCCCATGAAGGGGGGCGGAAAAGGTGGAAGAATTGAATCAGAATGAATTAGCCGTATTTGCTTATGCTTGTCAGATCATTCTGCAGGCCGGGCTCTACGAAGAGCTGAACAACCTGCTGGAATTCGCTAAAAACAAGGGTGTGTTAATAACGCCTCCACAGTCTCAGAAATAAGGCCAAAAGATAAGGAAGCCATAAGGCCAGGCTGCCACGGATTGAACAAATTGTACAGATGTGGTATAATTTCCCCAGGAAAGGGGCAGAAAAGGTGAAAACCGTCTGAAGAGTAACTGAATATCCACTTTACAAACAGGGTCTGCCAAACATGGCAGACCCTGTTTTCATGATCGATCAACGCAGCTTATCACAATAGTCGAAGGCTCTTTCCTCCACCTGGCTTCCTTCTCCCCGAACGACCTCCTCCAGATCATCGCAGTATTCGAATGCTCTTTCGCCGATCACCGCGTTTTCTCCGACGAGCACCTGCCTGACCTTCTCACAGTAGCTGAACGCACATTTTCCGACCACTGCACCGGCCGGGATGGTCAGCACCTCGGGCAGTTCGGCATAGCTGAAGGCATCCTTCAGAATCGAAACATTTTCTGGAAGCCTGCATTCATCGGTTATGGTGCAGTACTCAAAAGCCCGCAGGCCGATCGTGGCGATCGTGTCCGGAAGCAGAAGGCTCTTCATCTTTTTGTAGGAAAACGCCTCGTGTCCTATCTCCGTCACCATATATCCATCAATACTGGACGGAATCTCGATCATGTCTCCGTCTCCGGAATAATCCATGACGGTGATCGTCTCCTTGTCATTATTCACATAATAATCAAAAACCCCGGAGGAAATGATCTCCGGCGACCTGTAATTCGGATCCACCTCCGTCTCATCCGTCCCGATCCTATCGTTTTCCTCATCGGATCCCGGAAGAATATCTTCCCCCTGGCCGACTTCCGGATCATCCTCCGTCTCGAAGGTACGGACCACGGTATCAAGGGCCGCAAGTGTTGCATCTCCCTCATTCTTGATGTATTTGGCGGTATAGGCCACAGTGCGGTCTCCGGTGGAATCGTAGATGCGAAGCATATCGATCAGATAGCCCTGCAGACGGTAGGTATAGAGTCCTGCCGGGAGCTTCCTTCCCCCGATATCGTAATATTCATATTCGACGTAAGACACCAGATCGTCCCCATACTGCTGCTGCATGTGGGGCGTGAACTGCTCCTTTATGTAATCCAGCGGTTCCCCGATCAGGTCCTCGCTCCGCCAGACGATCACATAGGGGATGCTCCCCTCATGCTCCGTGTAGATGGAGATACCCGTGCCGTCCTCGTAATCCCAGCTGTAGGCCGGATCCGCCTTGACCGTAAAGCCAAGCTCCGGACAGGGGATCAGTGCCAGATCCTGCTCTTCTTCCCGGTAATCATCCGGATCATCATAAACTTCAATGGTGTTGTCCGCCGGAATAAGTGTCGTCGAAACACCGGCGAGCACAGCGACCTGCTCCGCCTCGGAGATCAGCTGCTCCTCGTATGCACTGTCATTTTTATCCAGCAGTGCGGCGCCTCCGTAATTCTCGTGTTCAAGCTCCGGCGTCCAGCCGCAGAGGAACGCGGATTCGCCAAGAAGACCGTCATACTCCACGGTGTAATAGCCTGTGACGCCGGTTTCGGCGTTATGGACAAAATAGATCCGGTAGCACAGCGTATCCGCGTCGGGCTTCGGCAGTTCGATCTGTGCGATCACGGTATCGTCACTGCAGGAATACCAGTGTTCGACATAATCCGAAGCGGGATATGTCGGGTCGATTCCGTTCTCCGTGCAGACGGACTCCCACAGCCAGTAGAAACCGACCTCCTTGATCCCGTTCAACACGGATTCCGGCCGGTCATAAAAATACTGCGGCATCATGCGATGCTCGAACTGATAGCGTGCCTGCGCAGGCGGGATCACCGCGCTGTCCGCGGTGCCGGAGTCTGTACTGCTCTCCCCGGTGCCGTCCTCGACCGTCAGGCCCGCATAAAAGCTGGCTCCTGCCACGATCTCATCGATCTGTGCAAACATCGCGTTGTATTCGGCACGGATGTCCTCCTCGTTGTATGCACGATAATCCGAGGGAAGCTCGAGGTAGTAGTTCATTGCGGATTCTTCGCTGAAGCCGAGATATCTGAATGAAGGCAGCTGGCTGAAGCTGGTATTCACGCTGGCGCCCAGCCTGAACAGGAAGCCGCCTCCTTCATAGCCCTCCTCCCGGTATTTCTCGTAGCTGGCCTTCTGATAAAAGGCCGTGCCGCCGTCCTCGGTGAAAACGATCACTTTTCCATTCCACTGTGCGGGAAGCGTAAGCGAGAGCTCCGGAAAATAGTAGATCGGACGGCCATCCTCCAGAATGTCATCCGTGTAATCCCACCATGACATGGCTTCGCCACTGACGGGCAAAGCAAAAAGCAGCAGCGCAAGCAGCAGAGTTACCACTTTCTTCATCAATAACACCTCCTGTCGATCGGTATGAGCAGGAAAACTCCGGTTCGGATCCATATGATCCTGCTCAGTCTCTTCTGGCCTTTTCTCGAATATGTTCCATGATAAAATCACGGATGTAGGGATAATCTCCGGGCTTCCCTGCCGCAAAAGCCGCGGCCGTGGCGATCCCGGCCAACGCGTTGACCGTGTCCTTCGACCGGGCAGATCCCACCAACGCCACAGCGCTTTCATCCATTTGAAAACAGAGATGATGTTTTCCCCGCATAAGGAGCGCGCAGAGGACATAAATGACAGTCGTCAGAAGGACGATCCCGGCAAGGATCAGGCTGAACAAGGCGAGAAGCTTCAGATCACTGTCATTCACGGCCAGAAGCATCCTCCGGGGAAAATGGTCGAGAAGCAGCGGTACACACCATCTTCAAACCGCGTCAGCCGTTTCGGATAAGCAAAGCCGTCCATGTACCATCCGTCCTTTCCGCTGTCAGTTCGGATACAGCTGTGTACCTCCGCCGGGCCCGGCAAAGGCACTGTCACTGTAGTAGACCACGCCGTTATCTCCTTCGTATACATAGTCGTAAGCCGTAGAGACCTTCACATGGCTGCCATCGGACAGCGTGTAGTCGTTCTGGTCAAAGATATAGTCCGTAAACCGCTCGTCATCGTAATCGTCGCCTGTCGAGGCCTCACGGTCAAGCGCGCCGGACGCGATGTTCACGCAGTCCGTCACATCATGTGCCTTGCGGATCCCGGCCCAAAGAGCATCAGACATGTTTTTGTTGGCACGGTTGAACTGGTCACTTGTGGTCGTATTGCTCACGAACAGGTCGAAAGCGGCATTGCCTTCCGCCCGGTCCTTTGCCGGACAGAACATGACGTAGGTAAAGGGTACACCCCAGTTGACCCACCTGGCTTCGGTATAGCCATGAAGCGTATAGTACACCGCCTCATTGCCGGTATAGACGGAACAGAGATAATCCGTACCGTCTGTCTTGAACGAGTATACCCTCCGGGCCAGCGTGATCACGTCCTGATCCAGCGTCAGAAGACCTCCCATGGAGATGAGATCCGCCTCCTTCGCATGCTGCTGTGCCTGACGGTCAAAGTAATCCTGCAGCTCCGGAAAAGTATCCGTCTCCTCGATCCGTATATCCTCCGCCTCCAGCTGGCTGAAGAAATAGCCGGCAAGATAATCGCAGTACTCCGTGGCCGTCATGTAGTGCAGCATGGGGGTCTGAAAGTCCGTATTGAACTGGCCGTCCTGGGTGCTTGCCTCCTCTCCCACACCGCTCATATAATCACGCGCCGACCAGTAATACATCTCCGGCCCGTCTTCACGGTACGAGGTGATATACGCCATGCAGGGATTCATGGCGCTTTGGCTGTAGGTACAGATATAGGTCTGATATGCCGTCGTATATCCGGCCGGTGCCGCACAGCGGCCGATGGCGTTCTCGTCCTTCACCACATCGGTGATCGTGAAGGACATCACCTCTGATGAAGGCTCGTTCCGATTATCCTCCGTGTTCTCACTGCCGCCCTGGCCCGGGCTGCCCCCGTTCACCAGTGAAAGGTTGCTGCCGATGATATCCAGTGCATCCAGAATGTCCTGGCGTCCGGATTCCTCCAGATACCGCGCATGGTAAATGGCCGTGTAATCATCCTGCACGTCAAGAACGATGAGCAGGTAGATCTTCAGCCCCTGGCTGTTGCGGTACTGGATGTCGGCAGCGGAAACAGACCTGCCGCCGACAAAAAAGCTGCCGTATTTGGTGGTGGATACGCCGCCGTTCTGGCTGTATTTCTCCTGAAGGCGGGGCAGCTCCTCATCAAAAAAAGCATCTCCGTCGTTCGGCCTTCCCTCTTCGGAATAAACATAGGCAAGCACATAGGGCATGTTGTATTCACTATCAAAATGGTAATACACGCCGTCTCCGTCCACCCATTCCGTTCTCCAGGAGGGATCGACCATTGTTGTGTACCCCTGCTCTTCGCAGGTGAAGGGAAGCAGCTCCGCCGCCCGTACGATCGTAGCGGCAGGAATGAGCAAAAGCATAAGCATGATCATCAAAGAAATCCGTTTTCGCATGGCGGTTCCTCCTTTCCAGCCCCTGGCTGCATCCGGGAATTTCTGCTAGTTTACTGTTATATAAATAGTATCGGTCTTTTGAGACCCGTGCAAGAAGGAACGTCGGAGTCAGGGTAAAAAGGAGGGGTGATTTTGGGGTGAGTACGCTGTTTTTGGCCGGGAGCTCGTTGTGTACCTCCGCCCGTTCTGCTATAATCATGCTATAGTCGCCAGAAGTCGATAACGGATCGTTCCTCTCTTCGGGCTCTCACAATCCCGTCCTCCATTCGCAATCTATGGAGGACATGCAAAAAGGAAAAATGATATGAAAGAATGGTTTCAGAAACTCCGGCGTCCAGAGGCACACTGTATGTTCTGGGTCGCTGCATGCTTTGCATTGACCTCCGTTGTCTACCTGGCATGGGTCTATCGTCTGGTCGATCTGGGGGGTGGAAAAGCCATAGACTGGGCCACCCTTGTGCTTGGCTACCTGTGCCAGGCAGCAGGGCTTTTTCTTGTCTGCCATGCCGGACGGACGATGTCGGAAAGCAGCCTCCGGCAATGGTTCCTCATCATGTTGCTTCTGTTTTCCGTTCTCTCGATCGCCGCTCTCATGGGGGACAATTTTACGGGAACCATGATCCTGGGCCTTCTCATGAACATTGCTTTCGGTGTGATTGCCGGCATATACCTGTTCGGGATCGCGGATACCGGCAGCGCCACTCACAGCAGCCTTCTGTTTGGAGGCGGCTACGCTTTGGGAACCTTTGCCGTCGGCCTGCTCGCGATTCCAGGGAATGGGACCCTCCTCCGGGGCATAGGTGCTCTTCTTTTTTGTCTGATCGGATGCCTTTGTCTCGCAGCCGCTGCCCACCGCTCCCGCTTTTTCGATGCAGATGTGCAGGAAGAAAAAAATCAGCTCTCCTGTCCGGCCCGGTTCGGACATTCCCAGGCCAAAAAAGAAACGGCTGCTTTTCCCCTGCCGGAAAAAGTCCTGGCTCTTGCCTGTGCCGCAGTCCTGCTGGCCAGCATGGTAAAGAACGTGGGATTTACCTTTCCTTCTTCTGACATTGCAGATGGTCTCCGTCCGGAGCTTTCAAGGCTCCCCTACGGGATCGGACTGATCGCCGCAGGCCTCATCAATGACCGGAACAGAAAGAATGGCATCATCTGCACCATCACCGCGCTGGTCATCCCCTTCATCATGCTGAATGTGCAAAGCGAGCCGGTTCCCAGAACGCTTTTGTGGGGCCTTGATTATCTGTTTTTCAGCTTCTTCTCCGTCACACGCGTGATCCTGTTCATTGACCTGGCACGGAAAAGCCAGCGCCGGGAGCTGATTCCCCTGGGGCTGCTGTTGGGCCGCGTTGGAGACGCGGCCGGAACCGCCCTCGGGCTTCTGCTCGCCGATCGAAGGCTTCTGCTGATTCTGACGACCGCCGTGTGCTTCATCGTTGTGGTTTTCCTGTTGTTCCGCCTGTACCAGAAGCTCTATGAGCCTCAGTCCATCGAAAGGAAAAGCGAGCGGGAGGTCTACGAGGCTTTCTGTATGCACCATGATCTCTCTCTTCGGGAGCAGGAGATCCTGCGCATGATGCTCGACAATCACACGAACACCGAGATCGCGGAAGGGCTCTTCATCTCCGTGAATACCGTCAAATGCCATGTTCGCAATGTCCTGCAGAAAACCGGCTGCAGGAACCGTGTCGAACTCCAGAAAAAGTATAAGCTGGCGCTGTATCCGCACCTTAGCGAGACATCCTCTGTCGAAATATGACGTAATCGGTAGATTTGTGTCGAACGATTTATCTTGCCGCCACCTCCACCTTGTATTATCGTATACCACATACCGAGATCCGCGAGGATTGAACAGATTGTACAGATATGCTATAATTGCCCTATAAAGGAGGGCGGACAGGTGGAGAATATGACCGTCACATCAAAGGGACCTGTTGTGGATGAAAATCAACAACAGGTCCCTTTTTATTGGCTTTACTTCTTGTTCCGCAGGATCTTGATCTCGCGCTTGGCGGCGTACGGGCCGATGAGCTTCAGCTTGTCCTCGCAGCGGACCATGCGGGAGGCATCCGGCAGGTCGCGGTGCAGGTGGATCGCGTCAAACTCACAGCGGGTGGTGCACAGGCCGCAGCCGATGCAGCGGTTCTGGTCCACGATACTGGCGCCGCAGCCAAGGCAGCGGGCAGCCTCCGTGGCCACCTGTTCATCTGTCAGCGGCAGGCGGAGATCGTCGAAGGTCTTTGTGGGATCTCCCGGTTTGCTGCCGGGGATCTGGCGTTTGGCGTTGTCGAAGGTCTCGATCTGCACCTCATCCTTGTTGAGCTCGATGAACTGGCGCAGGTCACGGGCGATCGTCATAGACTGACCAGGATGCACGAACCGGTGCATGGATTCACAGCCGTTTTTGCCGTCCGCGATGGCGTCGATGGCAAAGCGTGCCCCATGGTGGATATCGCCGCCGATAAAGATATCCGGCTCGGCACTCTGCAGCGTCACGGGATCGCATTCGGCCGTGCCGTTGGGCCGCACCACAACGGCGGTATCTTTGAGCAGATCCTTCCAGACGGCAGCCTGGCCGATCGCCTCCAGAACATTCTCACACTCGATGGTGATGGTCTCTTCCTCATCGTACTGCGGGCTGAAACGATGATCCGCGTCAAACACGCTGGTACAGCGCTTGAACACGATACCTGTCACTTTTCCGTCCGCCGTAAGGATCTCCTTCGGACCCCAGCCGTTCCGGACTTCGATGCCCTCCTCGCGGGCTTCGGCTACTTCGTCCGGAGCCGCCGGCATCTCAGCCTCGCTCTCCAGGCACAGCATAGTCACATGGCCATCCGTTACACGCCGCGCGGCCCTGGCCACGTCCACGGCCACATTCCCGCCGCCGACCACGACCACATCGCCGTGGAGACGGACCTGGTTATCCTGGTTGACGCGCAGCAGGAAGGACACACCGGACTCAACGCCCGAAGCGTCCTCACCGGGCACGCCCGTGCTTCTGCCGCCCTGCAGGCCGATCGCGATATAGAAGGCTTTATAGCCCTCCTCACGAAGCTGCGGGATCGTCACATCGGTGCCTACCTCGACGCCACAGCGGAACTCCACGCCCATGGCCCGGAGAACCTCGATCTCCGCGTCCAGCACATCCTTTTCCAGACGGAAATTCGGAATACCGTTCAGCAGCATGCCGCCGGGGCGGCTTTCTTTTTCAAATACAGTCACATCGTAGCCGCGCTCCCGCAGGTAGTACGCGCAGGAGAGCCCGGCCGGACCGGCGCCGATCACGGCCATACGGTAATCGGGGCCCCACATCTTGCCTTCGTCATTCTCGCAGAGCGGGATATAGCGGGTCTTTGCATCCAGCTCCTTGGCCGCGATATACTTCTTGATCTCATCGATGGCGATGGGCTGGTCGATGGTACCGCGGGTGCAGGCATCCTCGCACCGCCGGTTGCAGACCGCGCCGCAGACCGCCGGGAAGGGATTGTCCTTCTTGATGAGCTTCAGCGCATCCATGTAGCGGCCTTCGCCGGCCATCTTCACATAGCCCTGCACGGGGAGGTGCACCGGACATGCCGTCTTGCAGGGAGCGGTTCCGGTAGGATAGCAGTTGATCTTGGCATCCTCCCTGTAGTTGGGATTCCAGTTGTCCGCCGTCCATTTGGTCTCATCGGGAAGCGGGGATACCGGATATTCGATCTCGCCATGGGTGGTGCAGAGCTTCTGCCCCAGCTTCGCAGCACCCACAGGACATACTTCGACACATTTGCCGCAGGCTACGCACTTGGCCGTCTCGACCTTGGCGCGGTACGCGGAACGTGACATGTTCGGCGTGTTGTACAGCTGCGAGGTCCGGATGGCGTTGCACACGCCGGGCGCGCAGTTGCAGATCCCGACGATCTTGTCCTCACCGTCCACGTTGGTGATCTGGTGGACAAATCCGTGCCGCTCCGCCCTCTCCAGGATCTCCAGCGCCTCGTTGTAGGTGATGTAGCGGCCCATGCCGCGGTCCACGCAGTATTCCGCCAGATCGCCAACGCCGATACAGAACTCACCGTTGATCTCGCCGGAGCCCTCCCCGCGCATGGTCTGCTGCTTGCGGCAGGTACACTGTCCCACCGAGTAGACGGAATACTTGCTGAGCCAGTGGGACAGATGCTCCACGCTCACGGATTTGTTTTCGGCCTGGATGGCCTTTTCCACCGGAATGACGTGCATGCCGATGCCGGCGCCGCCCAGGGGTACCATAGGCGTCACGCCCTCCAGCGGCATCTGGGTCATCAGGTTGAAGAACGTGGCGAGCTTGGGATGCTCCTCCGTCAGCTTATCGTTCATCATCATGAATTCCGCGGAACCCGGCACAAAGATCGGCACGTCGTACTGCTTGTGATGATCTGCGTTCTCCCGGTTGCTCTCCAGCACGCCGATCCAGCAGAGATGGTCGACCATCTTCTGCGTCTCCTCCTCGGTCATGTTGTTCCTTTTCGCAAGTTCGGGAATATCATAGCTGACACGTGTCTTTTTGAAGCTCAGCAGGAATTTGACCTCCTCCTTGGTCAGCACCTCGTCCAGGGCCCAGTATTCCGGGTCGTCCGTGCCCATGGTGCGGGTGTATTTGACCAGGTAACGGTCCGTGATCATGCTGCCCAGCTTCAGCACAAGCTTTGCTTTTTCGGGATCCGCCGGCTTATAGTCCGGATCCTGGCGGAAATCCCTCTCGTTTACCATACGGTTTTTCTGGTCTTTCATGTCTCTCCTTCCTCGTGATCAAAAGAATCTTCCGACGATATCGCGGGACGACGCGCAGGTATCCTCCATATCGCCGAAGCTCAGGATCTCGCCTGCATAGTAGGTGTTCTGTTTACCCTGCATCTCCTCCAGCTTGTCATACCAGCCGTCCGCGTAGTCCTCCGGGGATACATGCGGACAGTAGTAGGATTCCTGCTCGTAGTGGCGTTCCTTGACCGGGAAGCCGCACAGCCGCATGTCGTCCATCATCGCGTTGATGGTGTAATCATAGTCCGCGTCCTTGCTGCCCTGGTGATTACGAAGGGCATAGACGGTCGACGGACAGCTGCCTCCCAGGTCCTCCCACCTGTGATAATAGACCATGGCATGGCCCAGCCTTTCCGGAACCATGTTGTCGAAAATGTAGCCGGAGATCGTCGGACCCTGGCCTTTTTCGAAGGTGGCCAGGAAATCCACGTATTTCTCATGGATGATCTTTGCGAACAGCTCTTTTTCCTCGTCCCTGGCGTCCGCGTACCCGGCGAAATGATCCAGCGGCGTGGTCACGATCAGCTTGTCGAACTCTTCCACGCTCTCCTGGCCGTCCTTACGGATGGTCACGCGGATCTTACCCTCTTCGCCCTCCGCCGGGCGCTCGATCTTTACGACCTCGGTGCCCAGGACAGCCGGATTCACCAGCTTCTTGTTGGCGGACTCATAGATATTCTGGGTTCCTTCCTTCCAGGTCCACAGGCGCATGTTCACGAACTCGATCGCCGTCGTGGTATCCAGATATTTCATGACATAGGCGGCCGGGATCTCGTCAAAATAGCCATAACCGAAGGAGGTGTACGGCCCGAGCCAGATCTTCATGACCTCTTCCACCCCGTTGATGCGGCAGAACTCGTCGAAGGGGAGCGCCAGATCCTTCAGATTGGGATTTTCACCCTCGATCAGCTCCAGGGAATCGGCAAGGCCCTTGGAAAGGCCGGAATATCTGCCCTGGGCGACGCCCCTGTGGCCATAGCAGTCATAGCCCTTATACTTGGTCTCCATGATGGTGACAAGCTTTTTCATCTGGTCCTTCAGGCGCATCAGATCCCGGACCTTCCTGGGAGAAAAGTCCTTCTTGGGATCAAAGGGGAAGATTTCCTTCCCGGAAGAATCCCTGTACATACGCCGCATGTTCGGGCCGTCCGAATGGCCGACGCCCGCGAATTTTTCCACCTCATGGACCGCGTGGTAGGTGATGGCGCCCATGATGGCGCCCATCTCGTAGGTGCGTCTCTTGCCGCCGAACGTCACATGCGGAGAATAGCATTTGCCGCCGACGCGGTTGTTTTTCTCATAGATCGTGTAATTCTGGTACCCTTTGATCTGCAGATACATGGCGGCGGAGATTCCTGCCGGACCGCCTCCGATGATACAGACTCTGTCATTCCTGCTCATGGTTATGACCTCCTTTTTGTAATCTCTTTATATCGTACGGGCTGCGTTTCTCTTTGCTCTGTCGCGCGCCCGTCATTCACTGACCTCGATTTCCTGTATGACACATTCATCCCCCTGCTGCAGCCAGGTATCCTCGCTTCCGCAGTGCGGGCAGATCTTTCCGTATGTAACGGTGGGATAGGTCTTCTGGCAGCCTCCGCAGAACGTCACCGCGGGAACCGTATCGATGTGCAGGGCGGCGCCCTTCAGAATGTCGGTGCGGTCCACGGCCCAGTTCCAGCAGTCTTCCAGATAGTAGGGGATCACGGTGGAAACCTCCCCGACCCGCAGCCGGACACCGTCCACTTTGTCGATCCGGTTCTCCTTTGCCACTTCCTCCACATCGCGGATGATGCTGAAGACGATTCCCAGCTCATGCATGGCTCTTTTCCTCTTCCTTCCACGCGCGCATCTCATCGGTCAGCCACGCTGCAAAATCATCGACTCCTTCGCCTGTACGGGCGCAAATGGGGATGACCTTTGCCTGCGGGTTCCGTTTGTGGATATTCTGGATGCAGCGCTCCATATCAAAATCAAAATAGGGAAGAACGTCGATCTTGTTGATCAGCACCACGTCGCAGACCGAGAACATCAGCGGATATTTGAGGGGCTTATCGTCCCCCTCCGGCACGGACAGGATCATGGTGTTTTTGCAGGCGCCGGTGTCAAATTCCGCCGGACATACCAGGTTGCCCACGTTTTCGAGGATCGCCAGATCCACGGGCCCCGTCTGTCCGCTGTTCTCTTTCTCCAGCTCCTGAAGTCCCTGCCGGGTCATCTCCGCATCCAGATGGCACATGCCGCCCGTATGCAGCTGGATGGACAAAACGCCCTGCTCCGCGATGGTCCTGGCGTCCACATCGCTGTCGATATCCGCCTCCATCACGCCGATCCTGCAGGTATTCTTCAGCGCTTCGATGGTCCTCACGAGGGTCGTGGTCTTGCCGGACCCCGGGGAAGACATCAGGTTCAAGAGGAAAATACCTTTTTTCTTCAGTTCCTGCCGAAGAAGGTCCGCCCGCTCTTCGTTGCTGGCGAAGACACTCCTTTTTACTTCGATAATCCTCACATCTTTCATCCTGTGACTCCTGTTCGTATATCTTTTGAAAATTCGCTCTGGTTTTCTGCCCTGCTGATGGTCATGCCTTTTCTCTGCCGCAAAGAAGCACGCCGATCAGCAGCAGAAGCGGAAAAAGAATGCCCGCCAGAATTCCCATTTTCAGATTATCTCCGGCTGCGCTGGATACAAACCCCACCAGCGTCGGTCCGCCGGAGCATCCCACGTCGCCGCCAAGCGCAAGCATGGCGAACATGGCGGTCCCGCCCCGCGGGATCGCCGCGGAGGCCTTGCTGAAGGAGCCCGGCCACATGATCCCGACGGACAGACCACAGACCGCGCAGGCGATCAGGCTCACCATCGGATGCGGGATCAGCGAAATGCCGAGATACGTAAATATGCACAGGATACTGCTGCCGATCATAAACCGGTCCAGATCGATCCTGTCTCCGTATTTTCCGTAAAAAGCGCGGGATGCCCCCATCAGGACCGCAAATGCCATGGGTCCCATCAGATCACCTAATGTCTTGGAGATTCCCAGCCCTTTTTCCGCAAAGGTGGATGCCCACTGGCTCACCGACTGCTCGCTGGCGCCGGCGCAGATCATCATGACCAGGAGGATCCAGAACAGACGGGTGCTGAAGAGCTGTTTCAGCGTATAGCCGGTCTCCCCTTCCTCCATCAGGCTCGCGATGGGCACCTTTGTAAACACGATGCCGTTGCAGATCGGGATGAGTGCCCACACAACGGCGAGAACGCGCCAGTGGTCGATCCCGAACACATGGAAGAACAGTGTCGAAAGCAGCACAACGCCCACATGTCCCCAGCAGTAGAAGGAATGCAGCATGCTCATGGCTTTTTCCTTGTTGTCGGAGGGGCAGGATTCCACCACGGGACTCACCAGCACCTCCAGAAGGCCTCCGCCGATGGCGTAGACCATGACCGAGATCAGGATCCCCGCAAAAGCGGAGGGCAGAAGCCCGGGCAGGATCGTCAGAAGCAGAAGCCCGACCGCCGACGCAATGTGCGCGATGAGCATGGATGCCCGATAGCCGATCCGGTCCACGAACGTCACCGAGACCAGGTCCACCAGCAGCTGGATGCCGAAATTGAAGGTCACGAGAAGCGTGATCTGCGAAAGCGGGATCCCGTACGTCCGCTGGAAGGTCAAAAACAGCAGGGGAACAAAGTTGTTGACGATGGCCTGCACGATATATCCCACAAAGCAGGCCGTCATCGTCCGGTTGTAATTGTTTTTCATAGTTTTCCTATCCATTCCGTCTCGACGGGATCGTGCCCGGATGCGCCGCATCCTCCGAAGACTTCAGCGCATGTGCTCTCTGTTTACGGAAGCCAGCTCTGCACTGTGCGGATCTCTTCGATGTATCCTTCGTCGTCGTTGGGCGTCTCCAGAATAAACGGAAGGCCCGCAAGCGCCGGATGCAGGGCGATTCGTTTCATGGCTTCCATCCCGAGGAACCCCTGGCCGAGCTTTTCATGCCGGTCCTTGTGCGAATCTCTGTCATTTTTAGTGTCATTAAAGTGAACGGCCTTCAGGCGCGCAAGGCCGATCACATCGTCAAAATGCTGCAGCACGCCGTCCAGATCATGGACCACGTCATAGCCTGCGTCCCAGGTGTGGCAGGTATCGAAACAGACGCCGAGCTTTTCGCTGAATGTTACCCTGTCGATAATCTCGCGAAGCTCCTCAAAGCTGCCGCCGATCTCCGACCCTTTGCCCGCCATGGTTTCAAGAAGCACGGTCGTCTTCATGTCCTGCGTCAGCACCTGGTTCAGGGCGTCCGCGATCTCCTGAATGCCTGCCTCCGTCCCCTGCCCGGCATGGGCACCGGGATGGAAATTGTAGAGATTCCCGGGAACCAACTCCATGCGCGTGAGATCCTGCGCCAGCATATCCAGTCCGTTCCGGCGGGTCTGCTCCGACGCGGAACACAGATTCATGGTGTAGCTTCCATGGGCCACGAGGGGCCCGAAGCCTTCTTTTTCAAGATGCGCGCGCAGGGCATCCACATCCTCCGGGATCACGGGCTTTGTCTTCCCGCCCCTGGGATTCCGCGTGAACCACGCGAACGTATTCCCACCAAAGCGGCTCATGGTCCGCCCCATCGCCTCATAGCCATCCGTCACCGACAGATGGCAGCCGATATAGATCATATTTGAATTCCCTCTATGCTCGTTACCGCAGCACTGCAAATGTCTGGGCGCCGAGGGTGAGTGTGCCGTCCTTGAGTGCGGCATCCCCGATGGTAAAGAGTACTTCCTTAGCGTCGACCCGGCTGGTCATCTCATGTCCGGACGGATTGATGGCAAGCGTCAGAGCTCCCCTGCGATAGATGAAGGGACGACCCGGCTCACTGCAGATGACCGAGAACGGTGCGTCTGCCTGCAGATCCTCATACTGCTGCCGGAGGGCAAGCAGCGCCTTCGTCGTCGAAAGAAGAGACGCCGGATCCTTCTCCTGGACGCTGACGGTCGGTGCGTCGTCCGAAGGGTCAACCGGAAGATACAGGTCACAACTGTCCGCGGTGGAAAAGCCCAGATTGGCGCTCTCGTCCCACTGCATGGGCGTCCGGGAGCCCGTGCGATAATAGCCTCCCTCCTTGGTGGGAAGCTTCTGGTACCGCATGCCGATCTCGTCCCCGTAATAGAGGAACGGAACGCCCGGCATCGTAAACAGGAACGCGTAGGCGAGCTTCAGCTCCGTCACGTCCAGGTTGTAGCTCGGACGGATCGTATCATGGTTGCAGGTGATGAGGGAAATGTACCCGAGGTCCTTCGTATCCTCATACCAGCTCATGTATTCATCCAGGAACCGGTTGATGTTGCCGCCGGCATCCTTCTTAAAATAGCTGTGATCCCCGGCCGGGCTCTCATAATCCCGCATCAAAGTGGAATAGCCGTTGTTCCTGTTGTTCAGGTAAAAGTCCATGTCATAGCCGGCCCTGAGCGCCTGCGGCGGGCAGCTCCACTCCGCGATCATGGCCGCCTCGGGGAATTCGCATTCCAGCATACGCCGGACATCACGCCAGATCGCGCTCGTGCCGCTCTTCTTCTCATCGTCCTTCTTGACCAGAGAGGAAGCCATATCCACGCGGAAGCCGTCGCACCCGTGGCTGAGCCAGAACCGCATCACATCCTTGATGGCCTCGCGCGTCGCGATAGCCTCCGGATGATTCATCGGCAGCTGCCAGGGCTTGTCCGGATGAAGAAAACCATAATTAAGCGCAGGCTGGCATTTAAAGAAGTTCAGGATATAGGTCCCGCTGCGCTCGCTCTCGCCTCCCACATAAGGAAGACCGGCTGCACCCTCAAAACAGAACTCGGTCCAGATATAGCGGTCTGAATACTCATTCTGCTCATCCTTCTGGCTCTGGCGAAACCACTCGTGCTCCTCGGAGGTGTGCCCCGGGACCAGGTCCAGCAGAACGTGGATCCCTTTCTCATGCGCCTTCTCGAACAGACGATACAGGTCCTCGTTGGTCCCGTACCGCGGGGCAACCTTTTTGTAATCACGCACATCGTAGCCCGCGTCCTTGAAGGGCGAATCATAGCAGGGATTGATCCACAGGGCGTTGCAGCCCAGTCCCTTGATATAGTCCAGCTTCTCGATGATCCCGTTAAAATCACCGATGCCGTCCCCGTTCGTGTCGTAGAAGGACTGCGGATAGATCTCGTAGAAAACTGCGTTTGAAAGCCACGTTGCTGCCATTTTTTGTTCCTCCGTTTCGTTAGCTCATGCTTGTGTCGATACAATATGTACGGACCGCTTCCCGAAATGCTTTTTTTCGAACTCCTGCGATCCTGTTAATATTTGTCAATATGTGATATAATGCCTTAATTACAAAACATACGTAATAATCTGTTATATAAGAAATATATGTGAGGGTCAAAAACGCCTCTGCGTTCGTGACGTGTACTCTCACAGGTATATGGAAAGGAGACAATATGATGAAAAAACCCATTGCCGCAGGGATGACCCTGCTCCTCTTAGCCGCCTTCACAGGCGCAGCTTCCGTTCAGGCCTCCTCGGCCGAAAGCTTTACATACGCAGATCTCACCGACGTGGAATTTGCCTTCAGCAGCGGCGTCGGTGCCTGGGGAACCGTTCTGACCGTCGATGCGGATGGAAGCTTCCGCGGTGATTACCACGATTCCAATATGGGTGAAACCGGCGACGGCTATCCCAACGGAACCATCTACGTAAGTCAGTTCTCCGGCCGCTTTACGGAGCCGGAGCCCGTCAATGAATATACCTGCCGGTTCCGGATCGAGTCCATGGAACTGTCCGAAGAACCCGATACCTCCGACATCGCGGATGGCGTCCGGTATGTCTACAGCGAACCCTACGGCCTTGACAATGCCGAGGATTTTTATCTCTATCTGCCGGGCGCTCCGGTGGCCGCCCTGCCTGAAGATTTTGTCCGCTGGTATGGCTTCAATGGGATGGATATGCCTTCCGAAGACTACCTTCCGGACTACGGCCTCTATAACGAAAACGCGGCGGAAGGATTCCGGGGCTACTACACCACCGAAGAGTCTGACGGAACCGAAAGCTACATCGACCAGCTTGTCCGGAACGCGGAGGAAGCCGCCTTCCCGCTGGAGGATGACCTGGATGAAGGCAATATGAGCCAGACCGAGCTGAACATAACCGCCTATGACGTCTACACGATCTGGGACGACGCACTCAACGCGATCTGGAAGCACCTGCAGGATACTCTTGACTCCGAGACCATGGACGCACTCACAGCGGAGGAAGTCCAGTGGATCAAGGATAAGGAAGCTGACGTCGCCGCCGAAGCAAGCCAGTTCGAAGGCGGCTCCATCCAGCCGTACATTGAATCAACCACAGCCGCCCGCTGGACAAAAGAAAGAGTGTACCAGCTGCAGGAGCGGTACGGACAATTCTAAGTTAAGGTATTAAATGGGGGCTCGCTTGCATGCCGCTTGGGGGAGGTACGAGATATGTGGCTGCGTAGGGACACGCTTGTCTCCTTGGGATCGCTCCGCCGTCGTTTATCATACGCTCCAGCCAAGCCTTGGATCAAACTCTGGATTGTTGATAATGTAACGTTATGTGATCCAAGGCGGCCTGCGCGTATGAAACTATGCTCGCGATCCCCGGCGTCGACTGCAAGTGTCCCTACGCAGCCAGCATATCTCTGTATCTTCCCCCAACGCGGCAGGCGGCGCTCGCTAAGGATCTCAGCTGTCGGCCAGATGTTATCTCAAGCAAGTAAAAAGACAGGGGACGGTTCTCTGTCTTTTTTTTCCGTTTTCGTCAAACAAACCAGATAGCCACTGGTCTCGAGCTGCGACACCAGTTCAGCGAACCGTTTAAAGCTACGTGGAGGCGGGACGGAACAGCTGCCGGGAGGGCGAAGATCATCTCTGCCATAGCAAGGGCTTTTGAGGGCGCCTTTAGGCGAGGCGAGATCCAGGTCCTACGGAAACTCAGAACGCGAAGCCTCTGCTGAGCGTTCTGTCAGTTGCAGTTGGACCTTAGCTCGCCGCAGCCGTTGCCCGGGCCCTTGCGGGCAGAGAGATCTTTGTCTCCCGGCAGCGTACGTCCCTACTTCACTCCTTTAAACTGTGAGCGATATTACATTATATTTGAATTTGGCAGGACCGCATCGTTTCGAGCGCGGCCTGATGTTTTTCGGGTGTTACGCCGGCACAGCAGGAGGCGTCCACGGAGATCTTCACCTCCGGCATGGCTGCCTTCAGGAGGAGTGCATTGGAAACCACGCAGATATCCGTGCACAGACCGATGATCTCAATCTCGATCTCTTCCTTCCGGGAGAGGGCCTGCAGGTCCTGCGCCATCTCCATGCTCCCGAAGGTCGGCTTTTCGTAGATCTTTGCGCCGGCCAGGAGCTCTTCGATATCCTTCCGGATCTTCCAGCCGTCGGTTCCCCGGATGCAGTGCGGCACGGGCAGATACCGGCCTTCCTGCGTCTCCATATAGTTCTCCTGGTGCGTATCCATGGTGGCGATCACGTCACCGGCCGGATACGACCGGATCTTCTCTTTTACGGGCTCCACGATGGATACAGCCTCTGCTGTTCCAAGAGCCGCGTCGATAAAATCATTCTGCATGTCGATTACGATCAAAAGCTTTCTCATTTGCCTGCTCCTCCATCTCCGGTTCCGGAATATTCCAGACACAGCATTGTCAGATCATCAAACTGCTCCGCATCCTTGACAAAATGATCCACGGATCTGCGGACGTTCTCGAGGATCCTCTTTGACGCGGCCTTCGGCTCCCGGTTCAGGACCGTAACGATCCTGTCCGTCCCGAACATCGCATTGTCCGGATCGGTCGCCTCGGGCAGTCCGTCCGTGTAGACGAAAAGCCTGTCGCCCGGCTTCAGCTGCATCTCGTAGTTTTTGTATGAAACATCCTCCATCCCGCCGATGACAAACCCGTGTTTGTCCTTGTACAGGCTGAAGACGCCGTCCGTACACAGCATCGGATACTCATGACCCGCATTGGCCGCCATGAGTTTTCCGGTCGAGATCTCCAGGATCCCCAGCCAGACCGTCACGAACATCTCCTCCTGGTTCTTGGCGCAGATCACATTGTTGGTGTCCGCCAGGATCTCGGCAGGCGTTTTGCCCAGCATGGCCATGTTGTCCAGAATGGTCTTGGAGATCATCATGAACAGGGCAGCGGGAACACCCTTACCCGACACGTCCGCGATGAACAGGCACAGGTGGTCGTCATCGATCAGGAAGAAATCGTAGAAATCACCGCCGACCTCCTTGGCCGGGTCCATGGACGCAAAGATGTCGAATTCCGTACGGTCCGGAAACGGCGGGAACGTACCTGGCAGTGTATCCGCCTGGATCCGGGTGGCCAGCGCCAGCTCTGTGCTGATCTGCTCCTTTTCGGCCGTGATCTTTGTCAGGTTATCGACATATTCCTTGATCTGATCCTCCATCCGGTCAATGGAGCTGGCCAGCAGCCCGATCTCATCCTTGTTCCGGATCGTATCCATCAGCTTCTGTTCGGCCGGGACATTCTCGCTCGCAAAACGTCCGGCTTCATCGGCGATCTTTTTCATGGGCCGCAGAAGCCACCGGGACAGATAATAGCTCATGGCGATGATGATCGTCAGGGCCAGCAGCAGGAATGTTACGGAAATCTTGGCAATAAATGCCCTTCGCGACGCGTTCAGGAAATCCATCTGCTTCTGCACGCACAAAAGCGCCTTGACCTTCCCGTCCACCCCTTTCAGGGGGATCATGGCTGTGATATGCGCATCGCTCTCAATATAGCCGGTGTTGCGGACCAGCAGTTCCCTCTCGGACCCTTCCTCATAGATAGCCCTGTATTTCCGCCTGTATTCGTCGTTCGTCGTTTTCCGGACATAACCGGATTCATACAGTTCATAGTGCATGTCGGAATTCATCGAGGAAAACAGGAAGGTGATCGTGGAATAGTCGGTCAGATCGGGCTGTATCACGTAGATGAATGTCGACTCCGTCGCATCGCAGAAGCTTGTCAGGATGTCTTCAATACTTGCATATTCCTCTGTCCCGTCGCCCGCCGCCGCATACCGGATCACCAGGTCGGGATCAAGCGCCATCGTGGCGGCATACGCCGTATGATAGGCATCATCCGCATACTGCTCGAGCAGCACCTCCGTGACTTCTCTGTAACCGATCACGCTTACAAGCAAAAAGAAGACCAGGAGTGAAAGAATGACGATCAATATGGTCTTTACCGCTATGCTCTTTTTTATAAACTTCACTGATGCACGCCCTCATCCCGTCGATCGTTTCTGTCCGCGTTTTTACATGAAAGAAAGTACGGTGATCCCTCCGAAAAGTGCGATCAGGCACACCAGGAACAGGATCTCCGAACGGACCCTGTTCTGTAAAAGCCCGACGCATTCCCTGACAAAGGCATTCGGCCAGAACCACCATTTTGTCCTGCTTCCGAGGCCTTCCGCCCGAAGACCTGCAAGACCTGCCCAGACGCCGCTCCTGAAAACGTGATAGTTGGTCGTCACGAATGCCGTATTGACCTCTTTGTCTCCGGTGCTCCGTCCCTCGATCAGTTTCTTTGAAAATTCCATATTCTGATACGTATTGACTGCTTTATCCTCCCGGAGGATCGCCTCCGGCGGGAATCCGGTCTCTACCATATACCGGTACATGGCTTCCGCCTCCGGCATCGGTTCGTCGCCGCCCTGCCCTCCGGTCGGGATGATGACCGCTTCCTTTCCGGTCTCCTCTTTCTGTCTGTGCCAGAACTCCATCGCCTTATCCACGCGGCCGCGGAGCAGCGGCGGAAGGGTTCCGTCTTTCCGGAATCCGCAGCCGAGGATCAGGATATAATCCCTGTTGTACTCCGGCACATGCTTTGCGGCCCGAAGCCCGCAGACGACGGAACTCAGCAGGATGCATTCCACATAGGTATAGATGACGCCGATCAGATTTTCCACCATCGTCACGATACGGTAGCCCTCCTCCGATCCCATGAACAGCTGCCTGGTATGGTAGATATTCAGAAGTCCGGCCGTGATCAGCAGGATCCCCAGCAAAAGTCCCAGCGCGTTCTGGATCCTGGGCCGTTCATGCCGCAGCAGCTCAATATTGCTGATGATCAGCAGTACGCTGAAGAAAAATATCACAGGCAGCGTAAGCAGCGAGAAATACCGGCCGCTGGCCGCAATATCGGAGATCAGCTGCCATGTCGGATAAAAAGCCTCCATACGCAGGTGCCGTACATAGACCGGAATTTCAAAGATCAGCACCACAACGGAGAACAGAAACACGCCGAAGGAAAGGATCGCCTCGTAGGAATACATGCCTGCTCCCCGCAGCCGCAGAAAAAATACAAGCATGATGACAGCCAGTCCTGCGAAATACAGAACGCCCGCCAGGACCACGGCTTCATCGCCGGTGAAGCTCCCCGTCGCACTGGAAAACGCAGCGCCGGTCCTGCTCACCAGGATCCGGTCCATGAATACGGTATTGTCTTCGGGATCCAGCACGGTCATCACATATTCGCCCGGCTCCTGCGGCTGCATGGAAACATGCACGCCGACAGCCCGGAGCCCGGACTCCTCCAGCTCATGCGTCGAAAAATCCTGTACCGGGACCTCTTTTCCGTCCCATTCTACACGCAGGTCCTGCGGATCCCAATCCGGTATTCCGTAGGATGCCACAAACGATTCATCAAAATTCTGCTGTTCCATCAGCCGGCCCGCCAGACATAACAGAAGCGCGGCCGCCGTCAGAATGATCACCTGCCTGACCAGGCTTTTTCTTGCTGCTGCCAAAGAGCTGTACCGTTTCAACTCTTAAAACCTCCTTAAGTTACTATCCCGCAGCGGCTCATACCTGCAGCCGCTGCCGTTCTACAAGCTCTGCAAAGAAGCCGTTCTTTTTGATCAGCTCCTCATAGTTTCCTTCTTCGATGATCTTCCCGCCATCCAGTACCAGGATCCGGTCGCAGTGCCGGATCGTACTGAGCCTGTGGGCGATGACCACACGGGTGCAGCCCATCTCGTCCAGCGCCTCCGATACCACGCTCTGGGTCTTGTTATCCAGCGCACTGGTCGCTTCGTCAAAGAGAAGCAGCTTCGGTTTCGGCGCAATGGCGCGGGCGATCATGATCCTCTGCTTCTGGCCGCCGGAAATACCGCCCTGTCCCTCGGAGATGATCGTATACATTCCCATGGGCATCTGGCGGATATCCTCCGCGACCCCGGCCTTTTCGGCCGCCTCCCAGGCCTCGTCCATCGTAAGGTTCGGCGCGGAGATCGTGATGTTGGAGTAGATATCTCCCTGGAAAAGTCCTCCTGACTGGGTCACTGTACCGATATTCTTCCGCAGCGAGGAAAGCTCGAGGCTCTCAATGTCCTTCCCGTCGTAGTAGACGGTGCCCTTCTCAGGCTGTTCAAACCCGAGAAGAAGACGCATCAGCGTCGATTTGCCGCAGCCGGTCTTCCCGACGATCGCAACATATTCACCGGGCCGGATCCGGATGGACAGGTCCTCCAGGATATACGGCGTGTCCTCACTGTAGCGGAACCACACATGTTCCAGCGAGATATCGCCGGAGATGGATTTCACGATCTCCCTGTTCTCCTTCTTTTCGGGCTCCGTCCTGAGAAGAGGCTCCGCCATTTCAAGGATCGGCCTGATGCGGGCCGCGTTCAGGGCCACGCCGGACATGGACATAAAAGCGCCCATGACGACCCCGTAGGCCGCCATAAAAGCAAAATAAGAAGACTGTTCGATCCCGCTCGTGACAGCCAGATAGTACAGCACGATATTGGATACCAGCGTGATTCCGGTGGAGATCACACTGTTGAGCTTGATGAACAACGGCGGATTGTAGGTCAGCCCCGCCGACTCCGCGTACAGGTTCAGCCATTTCGCGAAGATCCGTTTTTCCGCTCCTGCGAGCTTGATCTTACGAACACCGGTCAGCATGGCGTAGGACATGCCGGATTCCCTGGCGGAAACCTCCAGCTGGCGTTTTTCCACCCTGATCTGGACAAACGTCGACAGGATCGAAAACAGGACCGTCACCAGGATGATCACCAGGGACGGTACGACCAGCACCGGTGAAAACCGGAAGATCTGTGTGATATAGACCAGTGATGAAACAGACGTGAGCCCTGTACTCAGCACCATTCCGAGCAGCAGCGAACAAAGCGAGTTGACTGCCATGGAACGGGTCTTCAGTTCACCCTCGTTATAATTTCTGAAAAAACTGGCCGGAAGCGACATAAGCCGCATCATCATGGAGGCCTCCACCCCCATGGAGGTCTTTGTCTCCAGCCTGCCCTGGATCATTCCGTTTACCGCTTCGAGAAGCTGCGTGGATGCCGCCACACATACCATACAGACGGCGATCCCTATAAGGGCGTTATACCGGCCGCTCGAAAGCACCGGCCCGGTCAGCGCCTTTATGATGCGCGGCATCAGAAGGCCCACCAGCATGACCGCGTAGGCGGCGACCACCATCATGATGATATCGCTCATCGACATGCAGCGCTTCATGTACATGATCAGATCCGGGACTCCAAGCTTCCGGGGCGGCAGCGGCCTGTAAAAACACATGGCGTCCCTTTGAAACTCCTGTGCCTTTTTTGCCGTCACTTTCTCCCGCTTTCCGGTCTCGGGATCCGTATACCAGTAGCCGAAGATCATCCCGGGAAGCAGCGCGTACGGCATCCCGGTCTCCTTTGAAAAGGCCAGGACCGGCCCGTAGGCATCCTTGTACCATCCATCTTCGAGCTCCACCTGCCGGCGCATCAGCCCGTAGGTGCGCAGTGAATAGTCCAGCTGCTCCTCGACATCCTCCATCTCTTCCGCCGCCTCGACGGGCTTAAAGTGATAGTATTTGAGGATCTCATCGACAGCGTTCTTTGTTATGATCCTCTTATCATTGATCCGCTCTGCCGCTCTCTGCCCGAGAACAACGCCCGCGATCCGGACATATGCGTCGTCCAGCATCTGCTGGTCCGCTTCCCGGCGTTCTTCGATCTGATTTTCAAACCATCCCACGTTGCCGCGGACTGTGCTGATGACGCATTTCTGCTCTCAGAAACACAGCCCTTCCTCCTCTCTACTCGTTCGCCACAAGGTCCGCGTAGGCGCCGCCCTTTTTGATCAGTTCATCATGAGTGCCTCTCTCCGCCACAAGGCCATGATCGAGAACGATGATCTCGTCACAATCCCGCACCGTAGACAGGCGGTGGGCGATCACGATGCAGGTGATCCCCCGGTCTTTAATGGCGTTGACGACCTCATACTCCGTACGAGCGTCCAGTGCACTGGTCGCTTCATCCAGAATAATGATCGTCGGATCCTGGGCAAGCACTCTGGCGATCTCCAGCCTCTGCCTCTGTCCGCCGGAAAGATCGCGTCCGCCGCTCGACAGCTTGTGCCTGTAGCCGCGTGGAAGCTCCATGATATCATCATGGATCTGCGCATCCCGCGCCGCCAGGATCATCTCAAAATCAAGGATCGTATCATCCCACATGCGGATGTTGTTTGCAACCGTATCTTCAAAAATAATAATATCCTGGTCCACCACCGCCAGCGACCCTACCATCACCTCGCGCGGGTAGGCCGAACGGGGCTTTCCGTCAAACAGGATCTCCCCGCTCCAGGGCTGGTAAAGGCCCGAGACCAGATTGGAGATCGTCGATTTTCCCGATCCGGAGGCACCTACCAGCGCGATCCGCTGTCCGGTCTTCACCGTGAGGGAGAAATCCTTGATCAGCGGCTCGGCAAGCGGCGAATATCCGAAGGTGATATTCCGGAGCTCTACGTTGCCCCGCAGCTTATGCAGGCTCTCCTTATCCGTGTCTTCCGAAGTATTTTTATCCGAAGGATCCGGATCCGCATGCTGCGAAAGGCTCTCATCCTCCGGATACTCCATCACATCCTCCACGCGTTCCATCTGGGTACGCATCTCCTGGATCGACTGTCCGGCGCTCACAAGCGTCCTGGCCGGTGCCATAAAGGAACCCAGAAATCCCTGGAACATCATGACCGCACCAAGTGTAAACCGCCCCTGCATGGTCAGGGCAACGCCCAGCACCAGCACAACGTAGTTGGCCAGATTCGTAAAAAACTGCGGGATCGCGCCCAGAAGACGGTTGGTCTTGTCCGTCTTCACCTTCTGTGAATTTACCGAGGCCTGGTAGCCTGCCCATTTCTGGAAGAAACCGTCCTCGGCACCGCTGGCTTTGATGGTCTCGATCATCCCGATCCCGGTCATGGTCGCGGAGACCAGCTTTCCTTCGTCGCGCATCTGCACGCGCATAAGGTTGATGCGTTTGGAGGAGATGATCCGCGACATCACGATATTGATCAGCAGCGTCACGAACCCGACCGCCGTCAGCAGGACGCTCTGGCGCAGCATCAGCACCAGATAAAAGATCATCATCGCGGTGTTGAGGACCAGCGGAGAAAAAATGTTGACCAGCGTGCCGGCGATCTCCGCGTTCAGCCCCTGACGCATCTGTATATCACCGGCCAGTCTCTGGGAAAAGAAAGACATCGGCAGGTGCAGGACCTTCCACATGTAGGAGGAGGACCCGATGACCGCCATCTTTCCGTTGATCTTCAGTGAATAGATGGTCTGTGCCCAGGCGACGGCCAGCTGTATGACAGCGAAGGCCGACAGCGCGATGATAAACGGATACAGCCACTCCCTGTTCAGTCCGGTGAGCAGCCGGTCCATAAAGATCCTGGATGTAACGGAATTGATGATCCCGAAAAGATACGAGATCACTGTCGTAAGCATGACAAAAACGACCGCTGCACTCGCGCCTCTAAGGCGCTTCTTCGCAAAAGCGATCGTACTCTTTCTGCTGCCATCAGGAACAAATTGCTCTGTAGGTTCCAACATGATCACGACCCCGGTAAAGGATCTGGAAAATTCCTCCATGGGGACCTTGACCACTCCTCTGGCCGGATCGTTGATCACGGCATGCTTTCCTTTGAATCCGTCCAGCACCACAAAGTGGTTCATGTTCCAATGTATGATGCAGGGATATTCCCCTCTCTCAACAAGCGCCTGCGCTTCCGCGCTGTACGCACCGACCTCAAACCCGTAATGCCTGGCAGCTTTGCAGATATTGCTTGCCTTGGAGCCGTCCCGGGATACTCCGCAGTCCAGGCGGACACGTTCCAGCGGAACCCACTTCCCGTAATAGGCCATGACCATGGCCAGGGAGGCGGCCCCGCATTCAAGTGCCTCCATCTGCATGATGACCGGGACCTTGGCGGCGCCTTTGGTCAGAGGCGCTTTCTGTCTGCGGCTCTTCAGCGCATCAGCCATTCCCCGTCACCTGCTCTCCAGCAGAAAATCAATCGGCCGCATACTGTCCACGACGACCTCGCCGTCATAGGTACCGTCCGGCAGACTGATATCCGCCACCCCGACCGTTCTGCCATATTCATCCTCTTTGACATACGCGATGCTGTACTCCTGCGAATCCTGCGAAGTGATCCGGAGCGGCATCCCGACCCGGATCGACTGTGCTCCCTCCAGGATCACCTCTGCCGTATGGTCCTCTACAAAGACCTTCGCATCCGCCTTTGTCTCCAATGTCCCCACCGAAGCCCAGGCGATCACACCGACAAGCAGCAGGATAACAGCCACAAGAACAACCCAGATTCCGGGATTGGTCACACGGAGATAGTCCGTGAGCTTTTCCGGTGATGAAATACGCCTGAGCGCTTCCTCTCGAAATATGGTTTGCTTTTTTTCAGCCATCGTCAGTTCCTTTCCGCCTTGTCAGGCAGCATCCTCGACTTCCTCTGCCGATTCTTCTGTTTCCTCCGCGGCCTCCTCTCCGGTCCCCGGGAACTGGATGATCGTCGCATCCTCCTCAAGGCCGTAGAGATTGCCCTGAGCGTTGGTCATAGGGGCCAGCTCCTCATAGACCTCCTTCGGTGCATAACCAAAGGAGGAGACGACCGCGCTGTTGATCAGCTGGCCGCCGTCGCCCAGTTCACGCATAATGACGCGGGCGAGACTTTCATTCGGCTCTGCGTCACAGAATTTTGCCCTTACGTCGTAGCCGGCCGCTTCGAAGGGCTCGATATAGTTCTCGAACAGGTCATCCAGATCCCCCGCCACGATCGGCAGGATCACGTTGGTCCCCTTCATATCACCCTCCAGGAACTCCTTTACCGCCTCGTTAAAGATGAGCATGCCTTCAAAATGGATCGCATCCGCGCCTGCGCCATGAGATCCGATGTATTCCGGGATCATGGATTTGATGATGTCCACATCCAGGATAAAGGCATTCATCTCTTCGCTGTCCGGATCGCTGACCCGGGTGGATTTTCCGGATGCCGGAAGTCCGAGTACCAGCTCCATTTTAAACCCTTTCTCCAGCTCGCCATCGTAAACATAGGAGTATCGTTCTGTCGCGGAGTCAAACACGGAATCAGCGCTGCCCATCTTCAGGAACTCCTCCTTGATTGCCTGGCGCAGAGCGTCTCTTTCGGGCGTATCGATCTCGGCCGTATTTCCAAACAATGCTTTATAATAGGCCGAAAGCGCATCAAGCTGCCCGACGACCGGGTTTGCCATAAGCTCCTCCATCGTCGGATACTCGCCGGCCTTGATGGACGCATAGAGCTCTCTTGCTTCGTCCGTATCGATGATCGGATGCTCGGGTGAAGGCTCCCAGACCACGGGAACGACCTCGACCGTTTCCTCTTCCGGTTCAGCTTCTGCTTCTTCCTGTTCGGCCGCTTCCGCAAATACATGCGCGGCAGGAGCTGTTGCCATCACGGCGCTCATCATCAGGCATGCGATCATCTTTCTGTACTTCATTGTTTGTCCTCCTTACATGTCTTCGTCTTCATACAATGCGTAGCTTATGTCATCCAGCTCGGCGTGCTTATATTCCGGCCAGCTGTACTGATTCATATAATCACCCAGATATTGGTATTTTGATTCTTTTTTGTTTTCGAGCCAGTCGAACAGGTCACATTCCACTTTGTCCCTCGCGATCGCCATGCTCCCGCGCTGCTTGTGGATGATCCCTGTCAGCTTGAGACTGTTGAACGTATTCTGCAGGTCCTGGCGCAGGTTGGAAAGGTAGGAAGCCTTTTTTTCGGGATCCCCGTCGTCCTCCCACAGGCAGGCAATGATCTCTCCGTTGGTGGTCTGCGCGCCGCAGTTGTTGACCAGAACGGCTACGACCTCCTTGGTCCGTGAATACTTGAACCGGACCGGATCTCCGTCCACGAACAGTTCAAAGTTCCCGAAGGTCTGCGCGAAGACCCTCTTCTGGTTCTTCTGCACGTCCGGATGCCGAAGATCCTCCATCTCCCGTCTGATCCCGGCCTTTTCTGCGGGCCGCAGAAGATACCCGCTCGCATGCATTTCCATGGCTTCGTAGCTTTTCGCCTTGTCCCTGGACAGGAAGATCAGATTCACCATGGGATACATCTCCGTGAGATATTGTCCAAGATCCATGCCGCCCAGCTCCGGCGTCTCCGCAGACAGGACCGCGATGTCGACCTCGGTCTTTCTGGCGGCCGCGAGGGCCTTGAGGCTGCTGTCAAAAACCTGTATATCCGCATCCGGGAAGAGCTCCTTCATGTCATCCGTGACCTGCCGGAGTTCCGCTTCATCCTCAAGTACAATAAAAATCTTCATCTCAACTCTCTCCCAGCGCTACTGTCCGCACCTGCTGTCTTTCTCTCTGCTCCGGCGTCATCTGCAGCGGGTTCAGTTCGCCCACCAGCAGCATGTCCCCGCCGTTTACGGCCGCTTCGTGGAGTGGCCCGCAGCGCAGGTCCATGATCACCAGTGCCGCAAACCGGTCATAGTTGTCTTCGTCGATCACCGGAAAATGATGCTGCATGCGGTACCAGTGCTGCGGGTCAAAGCTCATGCTTCCCAGGTACAGCCGGTCCGCGGTCGCCTCGACCTCGTCGGGTCCGGCGGCCTGTCCGGGCTCGAGTCCCATGTCCTCGCAGAAAAGCATCGCGTAGGTCCGCAGGATCAGGCTGCGGACCGTGTCTTTCCTGTCGTTCAGCTCTACCTCGGTGTCCATCATCTTATAATAATACTCTTTTGCCTCATCCGAGCCGTCAAATTGAAGGATCGCCTCCAAAAACGCCCGGTCGCTTCCTTCTTTAAACATACATATTCCTCCCGTATGATCCCCGGTTCATGTTTCCTCCGCCTCCAAAGCGTTTCTTTTTCCGATCAGGCTCCGGAGCGTACTGAACAGCGCGTCCGGTTCGACCGGCTTGGACAGGTGCGCGTTCAGCCCGGCCTGCATGCTCCGCTGTACGTCCTCGTCGAAGGCGTTGGCGGTCAGCGCGATGATCGGGATGGTCTTCGCGTCGGCACGGTCCAGGGCACGGATGGCCTTCGTCGCCTCCAGGCCGTTCATGACCGGCATCCGCATATCCATCAGGACCGCGTCATAGTAATCTTCCTCATGGCTTTCAAACATCTCGACTGCGATCTGTCCGTTTTCGGCGTGCTCCGCCTCCATCTCCTGCATGCCCAGGACCATGAGCATGATCTCGGCATTGACCAGCACGTCCTCCGCGAGAAGGATCCTGCGGCCCTTGAGATCCGCATCCTGCGCCCTGGAGGCCATGTTCTTCCTGCGGAAAGCCATCCGGAATTCATCCAGCACGCTGCCGGCAAAGAGCGGCTTGGGCACGAACGTGTCCACGCCGGCCTGTCTGGCCTCGTCCGCCACATCGTCCCAGTTGAAGGAGGTCAGGATGATGATCGCGGATTCATGGCCGACAATGCTCCGGATCCGGCGGGTCGTCTCCACGCCGTCCATATCCGGCATCTTCCAGTCCACGAGCATCAGATTGTAGGGCTCTCTCCGGGCATGACGGACCTTGACCATCTCCAGTCCCTCCTCGCCGGAGGAGGCCGTGTCGCAGTTCACGCCCACCTGGCCGAGCACCATCTTCGCATGCTCGCAGGCCACCGGGTCGTCGTCGATCACCAGCACGGACATCTCGTGCGGATGGATCTCGATATCGTCGTCCGCACCGCTGCGCCGTTCGGATTCCGTCAGCGTCACGGTCACCGTAAAGGTCGTCCCGACGCCCTTCTCACTTTCCACCTCGATCTGTCCGTTCATCAGCTCGACCAGGCTCCGGGTGATGGGCATGCCGAGTCCCGTGCTGCCGTATTTGCTGGAAGCGGAAGAGTCCTCCTGGCTGAAGGTCTCAAAAAGCTTCGGCAGATACTCCTTGCTCATGCCGATCCCGTTGTCGCTCATGACGAACCGCAGCGTCGCCTTGTTGTCAAACCGCGCGATCTCCTCGATCGTAAAGGTCACCCTGCCCCCTTCGGGCGTGAACTTCACGGCGTTTCCGAGGATGTTGATCATGATCTGCCGCAGCTTCATATCGTCGCCGATGTAGAAATCGGCGATGTTTCCCTTGAGCTGGCAGTCGTAGGTGAGGCCCTTCTCCCGGCACTGGCCGCTGATGATGGTATTGACCTGCTCCACGGCCTTCGGGAAGGAAAATTCTTCGTTGTTGATCGTCATCCGGCCGGATTCGATCCGGCTCATGTCCAGGATATCGTTGATGATGTTCAGCAGGTGCCGGGCCGAGGAACCGATCTTCTCCAGCTGCTCCCGCGTCTCATCGGGGATATTCATGTTGTTCAGGGCTATATTGTCAAGACCGATGATGGCATTCATCGGCGTCCTGATCTCATGACTCATGTTGGACAGGAAAGCGGTCTTGGCCCGGTTCGCCTCCTGGGCCGCCGCCAGCGCCTCCTGCAGCGCCCGGTTCTGCATCATGGAATGCCGCATCTCCGCATCGATGATCGTAAAACCGACGCCCACCGCATGGACGATGTGGTCGTCCCGGTCCGCCGGATGACGGACGCCGGCCATACGCAGCATCTCGTAATATTCCGTACCGTTCCGTCTGGCCAGGTACCGGTAGGCGATGATGTTCTCGGTCGCCAGGACCTTGCGTATGTTCTCCGGATCTATGAACTGCAGGAATCCCTCCCTGTACTCTTCGTCCACATGCTCCCGCCCGTAGGCGGCAAACTTCTCACAGAACGGGAAATGGACGCCCTCCTTAATCTGGTCGGGATCGTCCGGGTCGGCCCGGTAGCAGACCGCGTCGTTCGCGTCCAGGTCCACATGGTACACGCTCCGGTAGTCGGACGCCATCGCGGTGATCATGCTGTCCAGCTCCTTCCGGTGCCGCTCCTGCTCGAGAAGGGCCATCTGGATCGCCTGTCCCTGACGAACGTCGTCATCCACGTTCTTGAAGCCGCAGACGATGCCCATTTTTCCGCCGGGCATGTTCACGCGGGCAAATTCGATCCGGAAATAGCACTTTCGTCCATCGTCCATGACACGCAGGTAATTGATCTGGAACTGGGACTTTTCCCGCAGGCGCTTTACGATGTTCGGCAGCGCCAGCTCCTCCTGCAGCCGGTCCTGGTCCTCCTCGGCCACCGTATGGCGGATGTAATATTCCTTGGCCTTTGAATAGGTGAGGCTCCCCAGTGCGTCCCTGATCGGCGCGGCGTGCTCCGTCTCGCCCTTCGTATCGCCCCGGTACAGGGAAAAGCTCTCCGTCTCCACGTCGGTGATCAGCCACACCGTGTGATAGGATTCACTAAGCGCTTCGATCACGGCCTGGCGGACGGCCATGTCCGACTCCATGCGTTCTTTTTTTTCGGTGATATCGGAGATAAAGACATAATAGATACCGCCGTACTCGTCCGTATCCGTATAATGTCCATAGTCGTCCACCCAGCGTACCGTTCCGTCCTTGCGGATGATACGGTACTCTGCGTAGTCCATCTGTTCATCGCTGCTCGCGATCTGGTCGTCGATCGAATTCACGACCTCATTATAATCATCAGGATGCAGCATCCCTCTGAATGTATACCCTGTCAGGGCGGCAAATTCCTCCTTGTCCCTGCAGCCGAAAATATCGAACACGGCGCGGTTCGCATACAGAAGCTCCTCCGGCTTTTGTGCCTTGTAGATAAAGAAGCCGCCAGGCATATGCTTCCCGATCTCCTCGATCAGGGAAAGATTTTCTTCATTCAGCTGGAATCTTTTTCCAAACATACCTGCACCTCCTTTTATCCTTCTGTATCCAGGACCGTCTGCAGTGTGCGGAGCATGACCGCCACATCCAGCGGTTTGGCGATATGTCCGTTCATGCCGGCCTTTTCCGCCGCCTGTATATCATCCTGGAACGCGTTGGCCGTCATGGCGATGATCGGGACGCCCGCCCGGAACGGGTCCGGCAGCGACCGGATCTCCCGCGCGGCCGTGTAACCGTCCATGACCGGCATCTGGATATCCATCAGGACCAGGTCATAATAGCCCGGTACGGCGCCGGTCACCATGTCCACCGCGGTCTGTCCGTTCTCGGCCGTTTCGATGACAAAGCCGGCCTGCTCAAGGAGCAGCCTTGCGATCTCCATATTGACGGCATTGTCTTCGACCAGCAGGGCTCTGACTCCGTCAAAACGGATCCCTGCCGTATCATCCCCGCCGGCTTCCTCACCGGGATCCGTGACCGGGAATTCCAGTCGGATCACAAACTCGGTCCCCTTGTTCTGTTCCGTCTCGACCTCGATCGTCCCCTGCATCATATCGATGATATTCTTGGTGATCGCCATGCCGAGGCCTGTCCCCTGGATACGGCTGACCGTAGAGGTCCGCTCCCGCTCAAAGGGCGTAAACAGGTTCCCGACGAATTCCGGGCTCATGCCGATCCCGGTATCCCTGACGCGGATCTCGTAGCGTCCCGTCTCCCGGCTGCCCGGCAGTTCCCCGGCATACAGCGCAACGCTTCCGCCCTCCTGTGTGAACTTGCCGGCATTGCACAGAAGGTTCATCAGCGCCCTCGTCAGCAGATGCTTGTCGCACATCACCCAGGTATGGGCTATGTCACATTCGACGGAGAAACGGATCTTCTTGCCCTCCAGCTGGTTCCTGACCAGATCGCCGGCCTCCTGCACGCAGGCCGCCAGGTCCATGCAGACCGGTTCGAGATCGATCTTGCCGTTCTCGATCCGGCTCATCTCCAATACATCGTTGACGATGTCCAGCAGCTGGTGCCCCGCCGTCTCGATCTTTGTCAGATATCCGGTCTTCTGCTCCAGCGTCACGCCGTCCCCGTTGGCCAGCGTGGTATACCCGATAATGGCATTCAGGGGCGTCCGGATATCGTGGGACATGTTGAACAGGAAAAAGCTCTTGGCCTTGCTCGCTTCCTCCGTGGCGGTCAGCTTGGCCTCCAGACGCTCGTTTTCCTGGATCCGGTCCGCCGTCCTCTCGATCAGCAGCACCATGACAAATACAAAGACACTGCCCCCGAAAAGGATCCCTCCGATGATGAGGTCCGGCTCGCCGAACAGCGCCACGATCAGGTAGCCGATCAGGAACAGGATGAGCATCAGTATGGGGATACGGAAGATACGTCCCTCCCTGTCCCAGTTGCCGTGCCTGCGGACCCTTCCGGAAAAACGGATATAACGATATATATTGTAAGCCATCAGTATGCTTCCGGCATATACCATCAGGTAGATCAGAAGATTATCCATGCACTCACACCTGCCAACGATCAGAATCAGCTGTATTCCAGAGAGCAGAAGCATACTTTTCCTGCCCAAAGAGAAAACGATCAGCACTATAACCTATGTTATCAATCAATGAATTTTCTGTCAATGTCAATTCCTACTGCAAAACACGCGTCAGATACTTGACGAACCGCGCCTGAAAGCGTTAAATGGAAGATAAATCCGAGGCTTCTGGCATGATAGTGGGTACTCATGCAGCCTGAGTTGACAGTTTCATATTGAAAAGCCACCTGTGCTCCGATAGTGTATTAGCGACCAAACTCTTACACGAAGGAGTACCCACAGATGGCTTCAGCTAATACATT
>JAFTPT010000026.1 GCA_017463155.1 Blautia sp. | reverse complement strand
TCAAGATAAGCTCTGTCTTCTGCAGACAAAGCAAGAGCAGCTGCTTTTCTTCCCATGGTGATGTCCTCCAGTTTTTTTGCTGGAGATAATATACCACAAGAAAGATAATAAGTCCAGTTATTTAAAAGATGTTATACTAGAAATGACGGTATTTCACTATCAAAGTGATCCTCAATGGCATCATCCAACTCTTTTGTTGTTTGTTCATACCGATGTTGTATGCTGATGGAGACTTTTAGTACCTTTTATCGCAAGGTATTAAGAAGTCTTCATCTATTATGTGAAAGGCTTGCTTCCGGAACTGTTGCCAGAAGAGAAACAAATCACGCTGGAACACAAGACCGAAAAGAGATCCGTTCTCGATGACTTTCATAAGAAACAGAAATACCTGCGGCAGCGAGTAGATCCGCCACACAGGAATCAGAAAAAAGAACATGTCATTGACCTGTAAGCGGCTGCATTTATCAGGATCACCGATAGAGTGCAGGCGCCTGTCCGCAGCCTGCTCTTTATCTGCAGGAGCAAAGATGATCCGAATCTCCGTGTGCTGACCCATGAAAATAGCAGCCTTGCGCCACCGGGAGCATCCCTGGTTTTCATCCTCGATGATGATGAGGGCTTCCGCTGGCTGGGTGAATATGAAATAAGCTCAGATGAGATGCTGTCCGGAACGGAAAAGAAAAAGGGCACCAAGATACAAGAAGCAAAGGACATGATCTGCGCCATTCTGGTCGGAGGCAAACAGGCCTTCAGTGAAAAGATTGACAGGAATAATTCATCTTATGGAAGCAGCACATCTTATGGAAGCAGTAATAATTCTTCATATGACAGCAGCAATTCTTCTTCTGGGTATGGATATGATAAGAATGATCCTTATTATTCTGCAAATGATCACGATGGAGATGGAAAGATTAATGATCAGGAATTCCAGGATGCAATGAACGATGCTATTAACGATTTGCTTGCACAGTACGGAGAATAAACTCTATTAAGTCACAGAGACAGCCGTTCTGCAATAATACAGAAACGAAGAAAAAGATACCCAAGAGCGTTAGAAGTAAATGCTCTTGGGTTCTTATTTGTTTATACGAATTTAACCCTGATGGTTATATCTTAAAGTTTAGCGAGATATTTGGCTTGATCTGCCAGGGGAATCAATAAAGCGTCCATAGCTTGCTGTTTGGTTAATTTTAAAGTGGTCATCAAATTCTTTATGCTCATTAAAATAGCAGCTTCTTTTCCTCTATTAATGGATTCTTCTCGCAAATCTTCCATAGCTTTACACATAAGCGCCACTCCTTTCGGATCAGTTTTGAGATACCTGGCTTTTTCAGCCAAAAGCGGTGTTTTCATATCGTCGGGATCAGAACAAAGGAAATCATGCATCAATATACCTAGAGGGTCGCTACCTTCATAGCTTGCATTTACATATAGTATATGCTGACGGTCATCAAATGGTTGGCCGATAACGGCATTGATACGATCCATTGGATATAATGCTGCACCAGCGCCCCAAATGTCGTTCTCTGTGATGAAAATAATATAGGTGGTGGGCAGCTCCTCAAACTGCTGGCCGGCATTCAGATTCTCTACATCTAAAACACTGGCATGATATCTGGCCCGTTCCGGCCTTGCACCACTGTCGGCACGCTGAACTTCCAGATCGTACTGCCGATTCTGATCATCTACTCCATGTACATCCAGACAAATGCCTCTCGCGCCTACAAGTCTGGACATGTCTTTTTGTGCTTCTTCCTTCGTTAAACGAAGGTCATTCTTTCCGATTATAATACGCAGAACAAATTCTGCAAGAGGCAGGTTATCTCTAAAAAGAACCCTCATAAACGTATCGTCGACAGGACGAAATCCACGAAGCCTGGCAAGATCTTCTTCGTGATCTTTCTGTCGTTGTAATTCCTGCTCTGTCATACGCATCACCCCTTTATATACTCATCCATCATTATTATACCTGTCAATCCATGAAAAATCGATAAAAACACGATGGTTTCAGAGTCTTTTTATACTTCAGAGACTATTTCACCAGCACTGTTTATGCATCTCGCCAATAAATACCATCAACATTAGCCCAGGCTTTGTCCCAAAAACCCGGCAAAAATCTTTGCCAGGATATTATTGTCATACAGCCATGAAAGCAGTCTGCTCTGCCCGATCAGCGAAAGGCCCTTCCGGCCGAATTCCGTGTTGCACAGAATGACCAGGATCAGCATGATGATCCAGATCACGACAATACACTTCGCTCCTCCGAGGATCCCCCCGGCCAGTTTGTTCACGCCCCGGATCACGGGCAGCTTTGTAAACAGGTCGAGGACCATTGCCAGGAGCCGCAGCAGGATCCAGGCAAGCAGGAACGAGACCAGGAAGGAGGCAGCGTTTGTGATCGTCGCCGCCAGGTATTTGGCCACATACCCGATAAAGGAATCGACGCCCAGCATCTGGTAGATGCTCTGCTGGTTGTTTTTCAAAAGGTCGCTGATCATGAACGAAGGCAGGCCCGTTTCCTCAGCCAGCGCCGTCTGCTGCTCACTGTTCATCACCTGCCCCGCGCCCGGGAGAGCTTCGACGGCGGAGAGACAGCTTTCCTCCAGTCTCGCTTCCAGCGGTGTATGCTCCCGCAGGAACTGATTGACATATGGATTGATAAACCACACGATCGCGATCGCGATGAATATGAACAGCATGGAAATAACTTCTTTTACAAAACCGCGATTGTACCCGATGACCGCAAACAGAGCGATGACCGCAGCCGCGGCGAGAGAGATCCATGTTCCGTTCAAAAGAACCCTCCTTACGTGAGCTTGATCAGATTTACGCCGGTATCAAGGACCAGCAGGTAACGGTTATAGCCGATCTTGATGATATCATTGATCGTACCGTCCACGGTTCCACTGTATTTTGTCACGCCGTTTTCATTCATGATGCCGATCTGGGAACTGTTGAACATGATGATATAGCCATCGCTGATCTTGATCTTTGTATACGGAATATTGAAATCCCTGCTGAACTCGAGTTTTCCGGCTGCCGAATAGACCTCCATCGTGTACAGCTTTTCTTTATCTTCGTTCTTGAACACAAGACCGATGGTGTCCTCATCATAGAAGGTGCTGATGATCTCCTTTTCCACGTTGACGCTTTTGTTTTCCTTGGGGATCTGCCTTCCTTCGTACAGGGTAAACCCGTCATCCCGCACAGCCACGCTGTGGGTGCCGCTCATGTACCGTACCTCCGGGATCACCGTACCCTCGTAGGTGTAACCGCTGACGATCCTGTCGTCCTCATTCTGGCCGACATCCCCGAAATTGTAAAAGGCCACATAGCTGGTCGTCTCACTGCCATCCACGAACTGATACGTCACCATCATGATCACGCCGTCGTTGGAGATAGCCACATCCATCGGATACCCGGGATCATCGATCTTGGTCTGGTTCTCGGCGATGAGGCTCCCGTCGGATCCGTAGAAATTGATCCACGTCTCATCTCCGCTGTCCAGGATCGCCGCGACCAGTCCGTTCGTCGAGATCTTTGCCTTGACGATCGTGTAGGACGTGGAAACCGTCCCCGTCAGCCCGTTGCTGTCAAAGATCTCCATCGTCGTTCCGTCCTTATCAGCGATAACAGCACGCTTGCCCCGTACATCGGCGACAGGATTCTGCATGGAATAGGTCTCGCTCCATACCGTATCAAGATCTGTATTGACGAGGGAGACGCCGTCCTGGCTGTACCGGAAGATCTTTCCGTCCATATCCAGGTACTTGGTGGAAACGACGTCCTCCTGCTCGCTGGTCTCAAGGATCCTGTAATTATGGTAGCTTCTTCTTTCAAGATATAAAAACACAAGCGCAGCGATCACGACCACGGCAGCCAGTGCGATCAGTATCCGCAAAAGCCTGGCCCGTTTGTGCCGGTTGATCCGTTCCTGGTAATCGATCGGTTCAGACTGCACCTGAGCCGCGCCGGTCTTCTGTGCCCTTGGTTTCTTTTTCTTCCTGTTTCCGGTCAGTTTTTTCAGAAAATCCGCCATAGATGATTCCTTACTCCCCTCAGGTTTTCCTGCTACAGTTCAACGCGGCCTTCCAGCGCGCGGAGCAGCGTCACTTCATCAATATATTCAAGGTCTCCTCCCACGGGAACCCCGCTGGCGATCCGGCTGACCTTAATGCCTGTCGGCTTGATCAGCTTGCTGATATACATCGCCGTCGTCTCGCCCTCCAGGCTGGAATTTGTCGCGATGATCACCTCTTCCACATCATTCTGAAGACGGATGATCAGTTCCTTCAGACGGATGTCATCCGGCCCGATCCCCAGCATCGGAGAGATCGCACCGTGAAGTACGTGATAGACCCCTCCGTATTTTCCCGTCTTCTCATAGGCGGCAAGATCCCTGGTGTTCTCCACGACCATGATCGTATGATGATCCCGTTTTTCGTTGCTGCAGATCGGACAGAGTTCCTGATCCGTAAGCGTAAAACACTCCCTGCAGTACCTCACGTTCTCCCGGGCATCATTGATCGCGCCGGTCAGCTGTGCCACCTGCTCCCGCGGCATGTTCATGATATGAAAAGCCAGCCGCTGGGCAGATTTGGACCCGATCCCGGGAAGATGGGCCAACTGTTCGATGAGTTTGTTGATATGACTGCTGTAATACTCCATCAGAACGGGAAACCTCCGCCCAGACCGCCAAGTCCGCCTGTCAGTTTGGACATCACGGCCGAAGACTCCTCCTCGACCTTGCGGAGAGCTTCGTTCGTCGCCGCGACGATCAGATCCTCCAGCATCTCGATATCATCGGGATCCACCACTTCCTCGGAAAGCTTTACCCGGACGACCTCCTTCTTTCCGGAGATCGTCACTTCCACGGCTCCGCCTCCGGCGGATGCGGTAAACTCCTTCTCCTCAAGTGCCTTCTGGTTCTCCTCCATCTGCTTCTGCATTTTCTGTGCCTGTTTCATCAGATTGTTCATATTGCCGGGCATGCCCATGCCCGGAAAACCGCCTCTTTTTGCCATCTGCTGTTTCCTCCCGTTCCTTTATTCGTCATCTTCCACTTCGACGACCGTGTGGATGAATTCTTCCATTGCCGTATCTATGTCAATATCCGCAAGTCCTTTGCCATGTTCGTCTTCCGCCATGATAAACCGGATCTCCACATCCTTGCCTGTCTGCTGCCGGATGATCCCCTGCAGGATACTTTTGGCCTCGTCCGGATGATCCACACAGCTCTGTCCGACAAGATCCTTAAACACCACATAGAGAGCCGGATCACCTGAATCCCCGTTGTATCTGGGCACCGCCTTATCAAGGACGCCCCGGAGAAGCCCTCCTGTCTGTCCCACGATCGACGGCCACCGGGCTGCCACCTTCTGAAGCTCTTCCGGTGCGGTCATCCGTTCAACGGGCGGCTCACCGGCCGGCTGCTCTTCTGTCTGCGGTGCCTGCGGCTGTGTATAACGTACTTCGACGGGCCGTTCCTTGATCTGTTTTTCGAGAACACGTATCCGGTCGAGGACCGAATCCAGATTTGTTTCCATCGCAGGGCGGCAGAGCTTGATCAGCGCCACCTCCACCAGGACTCTTTTCTGAGCGGCATACCTGATCTGATTGGACAGATCCGAGAAGACGCGGATATACCTCATGAGCGCCTCGGTCTCGATCATGGTGCTCTCTTCCTTCAAAAGCTTCAGATTTTCGGAGGACATGTCCACGACTTCCTCCGGATTCTCCGACGTCTTTATAAGAAGCAGGTTCCGAAGATACCAGATAAAGTCCGTCACGAACTGGCCCAGCTCCCTGGCCCCCGCGATCATCTCGCCCAGCACCTTCATAGCCCCGGTCACATCCGCCTCGATCACACGGCGCAGCAGCCGGCTGAAGACCTCGGTATCCACGGCGCCCAGCACATCCAGCACCATATCGTAGGTCAGTTTCTGCCCCAGGTAGAAGGAAATACATTGATCCAGAAGGCTCAGCGCATCACGCATGGCACCGTCGGAAGTCCTGGCAATGTACCGCACCGCTTTATCCTCGATCTCGACTCCTTCCGCCTCCAGCAGCTCATACAGTCTGTCCGCGATCGTGTCGACGGGGATCCTGTGAAAGTCATATCTCTGGCATCTGGACAGGATCGTCACGGGGATCTTGTGGACCTCTGTCGTGGCAAGAATGAACATCACGTAGGATGGCGGCTCCTCGAGCGTCTTGAGAAGCGCATTGAAAGCACCTGTCGACAGCATGTGGACCTCGTCGATGATGTACACCTTGTAATTGCCTTCTGTCGGACGGTACGAGACTTCCTCCCTGATCTCGCGGATGTTGTCAACGCCGTTGTTGGAGGCAGCATCGATCTCGATCACGTTCATCGATGTCCCGGCCTTGATCGCCTTGCACATCCTGCAGTTGTTGCAGGGATTGCCGTCCACCGGGTTCTCGCAGTTGACGGCCCGTGCAAGGATCTTCGCGACGGAGGTCTTGCCTGTTCCCCGTGTCCCGCAGAACAGGTAGGCATGGCCGACCCGGTTCGCCTTGATCTGATTGGTCAATGTGGTTACGATATGGTCCTGTCCCTTGACCTCATTAAAATCATCCGGTCTGAATTTCCGGTAGAGAGCCATATAACTCATGGATATCTTCCTCACTACACTGTGGAAAAGCTGCCGCAGAGCAGCCGGTCCTTTCCGGGCCGGTTATTCTGCGGCAGCCTGCTGTTCTTTACATCAGTCGCCAAAGCTGATGCCGATTTGCTTGGCGGCCTGTACGGTCTGATCCTTGGCAGAGACCATCTTCAGCTTGCCCGCGCACTCCGCGAGGGGAACTCTCTTGATCTTACCGTTCACGATACCGACCATGATGCCGTACTCCTCATCGAGGATCGCCTGTGCGGCACCGGCACCGATCCGGGTGGAAAGGACCCTGTCATACGGACAGGGCTCGCCGCCGCGCTGGGTGTGGCCCGGTACGGTGATGCGGACCTCGCTGCCTGTCTCCTTGAAGATCCGCTCCGCGATCTCGTAGGAAACCGACGGATACTTCTTGGCCCTGGCTTCGAGCTTTTCTTTGTATTTCTTTTTGGAGAGATTGGCCTCCTCCTTGGAGATCGCGCCCTCCGCCACGGCAAGGATCGTAAATCTCTTGCCGGCTTTGTTCCGCTTGTCGATCGCGGCTACGATCTTTTTGATATCATACGGGATCTCGGGGATCAGGATGATATCGGCACCGCCCGCAAGTCCTGCATGCAGGGTAAGGGCGCCTACCTTGTGGCCCATGACCTCGACGATAAAGACACGTCCGTGGGAAGCCGCCGTCGTATGGATCATATCGATGGCGTTGGTCGCGATGTCCACAGCCGTCTGGAATCCGAAGGTCATGTCCGTTCCGAAAATATCATTGTCGATGGTCTTCGGCAGATGGATGATATTCAGGCCTTCCTCGCGAAGAAGATTGGCCGTTTTCTGCGTGCCGTTGCCGCCAAGGATGACCAGGCAGTCCAGGCAGAGCTTGTAATAGGTATGCTTCATGGCCTCGACCTTGTCCAGGCCCTTCTCATCCGGCACACGCATCAGCTTGAAGGGCTGACGGGAGGTACCGATGATCGTTCCGCCCTGGGTCAGGATACCGGAAAAGTCCCGGGAAGTAAGCATTCTGTATTTGCCGTAGATGAGGCCCTTGTAGCCGTCTTCAAAGCCGTATACTTCCAGCTCATCGACTGAATTGGCAAGTCCTTTAACCACGCCGCGCATCGTCGCGTTCAATGCCTGGCAATCCCCGCCGCTGGTCAGCAGGCCGATTCTCTTAATCATAAATACCTTCCTTTCTTTGCAAGGTTATTGGCGTTGTGATTCTATTATACATTCTTTTAAAACCATCGTCAATGACTGTATGTACCGCGCTCAGCCGGCTGTCATACCCTCCATCCCCGCCAGGAAAGCAGGATCGCGAGAAGGATGACGATAATGCCGATACAGGTCATCATCAGCGCAAAGGTGAAGTTTGAAGTAACCGGCTCGGCGCCTCCGCTGATCTCCGCGGACATGGTCCTGAGAAGGCCCGGATGTACGCTTTTGCGGCCCTTCACCTTCTTCTCCCTGACCACGGTCTTCCGGAGAAGACGGATCAGTCCGTCCGTGCTAAGGTCAAAGACCCGTACGGCACAGGTCCACAGGAACATCCCGGCACGGCAGAGGGGCTTCAGGATCACGTCAAGGCCCGCCGGCCAGAGCTCCACATAGGAATCCTCCCGGACAAGCACCTTCCGGACAAAAAGCAGATAGACGACCGCCCCGATGGACAGAGAGATCAGGCCGCCCTTCAGGTTTTCCCAGGAAAAGGCGTGGAAATGAAGGATCTCCTCATATCCGTTCATAAAGGCCGCAAGATGTGTCGCCACATATGGCTGTCCCAGCACCACCATCAGAAGGGAAGAACCGACGACGGCGATCGTGCTGAGCATATCCATGCCCCGTCTGTCGCTGTCATAGAACTGCTGCCGCTTCGGATCCCTGTTTTTCTGGACAAAGATACAGATGAAAAGCTTCAGCATGTAGGCGAAGGTCAGACCGCCCGAGAACAGGAATATCCATTCGATCACGGACAGAGCTGTACTGTACCTCGCACATTCATGGATTCCCTCCACGATGCCTTCATGGAGGAGCGTCTTGCTGAGGTACCCGTTAAAGAGCGGCACACCGCTGATGCCGAGGGCTCCGAGTGCAAATGCGATCTTAAATAGCAGCTTGCTCCGCCCGAAGCCGCGGATCTCATTGAGCGTCAATACATGGATCTTCATGACAACCACGCCGGCAGCCATAAAAAGCGTCAGCTTGATCAGCGAGTGGTTGACCATATGGAGCATCAGGCCGCTCATGGCCGTTCCGGCGCCTTCGCTGCTGCCAACTGCGCGCAGCAGGATCATCATCCCCACCCCGGTCAGGATAAACCCGATCTGGGACATGGAGGAGCAGGCCAGCGTCCTCTTGAGGTTGATGGAAAAAAGTGCCAGCACCGCTCCCAGCGCCATCGTGATCACGCCCAGGATCAGCACCAGAAAGCCAAAACTCTCGTACGAAAACAGCGCATTCATCGAGACCATCAGGATCCCGTAGATTCCGACCTTGGTCAGGATCCCGGAAAGAAGCGCGGACGCCGGTGAAGGTGCCACCGGATGCGCTTTGGGAAGCCATATGTGGACCGGAAACATGCCGGCCTTGGCCCCGAACCCGATCAGGATACACACGCCGGCCGCCATCACAAGCTCCGGCCGCTCCGTCGCAGCGACGGCTTCGGAAAGCTCTGCGTAGGAAAGTGTCCCCGCCGCGAACGACAAAAGAGCAAGTCCCATGAACAGGACCAGTCCGCCGATCACGGCGATAAAAAGATAGGTATATCCCGCCCTGACAGCACCGGGCGTCTCCTCCTGGATGACCCAGGTAAAGGAAGTAAAGGACAGGATCTCAAAGAACACGAAGGTCGTCATCATGTCTCCGGAGAGCATCACGCCCTCCGTCGCGCCCAGCGTCACGATGATGAACAGCCAGTAGCGGTTCAGATGCTCCCGCTCCTCCCTGAAATATTCCTTTGCAAACAAGGTAGTCCCGGCCCACATCACCGCCGTGATCACCGCGTACGTCATCCGGAAGCCGTCCGTCGTAAAGGTAAGACCGCCGGCCAGTATGCCGGGGATCCGTGCGGCAGCGCCGCCCCTGAGGAGCAGGAGCGTCAGGATGAGCTCAGCTCCTGTCACGGCGATCACGAACCAGTCTCTTTGCTCTTCATTTTTACGGCCCAGAAGCCAGGACAGGATCCCGCAAAGGAACGGGCCGAAAACGATCAAAAAGATCAACATGGCAATCTCCTCTGATTCACAAGTTCACTACAACAGTCCCGCAGCGATCTTTGAAAGAAACTCCGTCACGGGTGCAGACCATATGCCCAGCACGATATTGATCACGCCGAACACGGCGATCGGGACCAGCATTTCCTTTTCCGCCTCGCGGATCCCCTGCTCTCCCTCGTAACGATCCGTTCCCGCGGAAGGAAAGAAGGCACGGACGCTGACGGTCAGTGTGTACATCGCACACAGGAACGCCGCGATGATCAGCCCGGCCACGCCTGCCAGAGACCAGGGCGTATCCGCCTGAAGTCCGGCCATCACAAGATTCCATTTGGAGATGAAGCCGCAGAACATCGGGATCCCGGTCAGGGACAGCCCGCCCAGTGTGTAGAAAAGGAACGTGAGAGGCATCCGTCTGCCGGCACCGTTCACCTCATAGATGTACTCATTGCACGTGACATGCATGAAGGCACCGGCACACAGGAACAAAGACATCTTGATGATCCCATGGAAAAGCATGTGCATCGTGCCTCCGACAAACCCCTGCGTCGTCAGCAGGGAGATCCCGAAGAGCATGTAGGACAGGTTGCTGACCGTCGACCAGGCGAGCCTTCTCTTAAAATGCCTTTCCCTCAGCGCCATCACGGCGGCAAAGACCAGCGTAAAGACCGACACAAGCAGGGCTGTGATCTGTACATAGGTTCCTTCGAGTGCTTCCGGGCCGTAGATATACCAGGTCAGCCGGGTCACGGCGAACACGCCGGAATTCACGACGGCCACCGCATGCAGAAGGGCCGTCACCGGCGTCGGTGCGACTGAGGCGGTCGGGAGCCATCCGTGCAGCGGGAAGACCGCCGCCTTGGCGCCGAACCCGAAAAAGCCGAACAGGAACGCGGTCTGCATAAGCCCCGTCGCCGTCCCGCCGCCGTTCAGGCTTCCTCCGAATACAAAGTTCCCGGCGTCCCCGTACAATGTGGTCATGACCACTGCAAAAAAGCCAAGTCCCGCCCCGCCGATGGTGTAGGCGGCGTACTTCCGTCCGGCGAACATGCTGTCATGGTTTTTGTAATGTGATACCAGCGGGATCGTGACCAGCGTCAGCATCTCAAAGAAGACATAGAGGGTCGTCATGTTGGAAGAAAAGGCAATTCCCAGGGAAACACCGTACGTCATGGTGTAAAAGGCAAAGAACTTGCTCTTCTCCCGGGCATGCTCCATGTAGACAAAAGCATACCAGGTCACCAGCGGCCACATGACCGAGATCATGCCCGCAAACAGCCTTCCAAGCCCGTCCAGTCCGAGGCTGATCGAAAAGCCCCTGACAAAGCTGTAGATCTTCACCGGCTGTTTGGAAACAAAGGCCATCGAGATCCAGACCAGCACCGAGGTCAGGCAGACGACCACTTCCGTATATCGATTCCGTTTGCTGTCGTCCGTGTCCGGAAAATGAAGAAAAAACAGAAGGAACGCTCCTGCGATCGGAAACAGGACCGGCAGCAGTAAAAACAGTGAACTCAAGATTCTCCTCCGCTACATTCAAAGTGAAAGCATGTTGACGATGCCCGTACCGAACACGCCCGTGACAAGAGCCGCCAGGCAGAGCACCATGAGCGGGACCGTCATCAGGGCAGATGGCTCACAGCTGTCGGACGGTCCGTCAAAATCCTCTCCCGGAAAAAATGCGTCGATTGCGATCGGGAACAGATAACCGGCGGTCAGAAGCGCCGAGATCAGCAGCACCACCGGGGGAAGGATGGAAAAAACACCCATACCGTCGCCGATTGCCGCCCCCGCGATCACCCATTTGCTCGTAAAGCCTCCCATCGGCGGGATCCCCACCAGGGACAGCGAGGCGATCATAAAGCACCACATCGTAACCGGCATGCGCTTTCCGATCCCCTTGAGATCGCTCACCTTCCGGAAGCCCAGTTTGTAGATGAAGATTCCGGCCACCAGGAACAGGCACCCCTTCGAAGCTGCATGGCTCAAAAGATGCAGGATGCCGCCCGTAAGCCCCTCCTCCGAGAGCAGGGACAGCGCCAGCATGATGTATGAGATCTGGCTGACCGTGGAGTAGGCCAGTCTCTTTTTCATGACTTTTTCACGGAAAGCACAGGTGGATCCCATCAGGATGGTCAGCATGGCCAGACACATCCAGGCATACTGGACCCAGGTCCCCCGAAGGAAGGGCGCCCCGACCGAATAGTACACCAGCCTGACCACCGCGACGATGCCGGCCTTGGCGATGATACCGGAAAGCAGGGCAGACGCCGGTGCCGGCGCGATCGGATGGGCGGACGGCAGCCAGCCGTGCATCGGATACATGCCGGCTTTGGTCCCGAACCCGATGATCCCGGTGAAGATCACCGCCAGGAACACGCCCTCATGGCCGGCAAGCCGCTCCGGGCTTAAAAAGCCTCCCATCACGAACCGGGCGCTTCCCTCTGTATAAAAATACACAAAGAAGACCGCCAGCAGCCCCATCAGGGCGCCGGCCACGGAATAGAACAGATACTTAAGCCCTGCGTTTACGGCGTCCTTCGTCATCTCATGGAGGACCAGGGGTACCGAGGAAAGCGTCGCAAGCTCAAAGCAGAAATAAAGCGTCACCAGATTGGCGGACATGCAGACCGCCATCAGGGCTCCCAGCGAAACGAAATAAAAACCGAAGAAGACATGCGGGCGCTCTTCCATCTTCATGTACTCGAACGCATAAAAGCACACGGCCGTATAGAGAAGCAGCACGACGGCCAGTACGATCCTTCCGAAATCATCCAGACAGAACGTCATATCCGCCTTGTCCGTCATCCGGAAAAGTGTGATGCTCCCGCGGTTCATCAGGGCAGCGATCCCAAGCAGGTCCGTGATGAGCATGACGGCGGCGTATCTGCCGCTGCTTATCTTCCCGCCGGAACGGTCTGTGTAAGCGCACACCGGACCGGCGATCAGCGGAAACAAAAACGCGATGATCTGTAGCATAGATAACCTCCCGGCCGCATCTCATGCGGCAAACATATTCAGTCCCTTGTGGATCAGGTCGATGATCACCCAGGAAAACAGTCCCAGGAATACGTTGGCACCGACCAGGACCAGCATGGGTATATTGTACCCCGCCCGGTGATGGGCGCGCTGCATGTCTCTTCCATCCCTCGCATAGATCCGGATGATCGTCCGGATAAAATAGATCGCGTTCAGCATGGAGCTGACGGCCAGCGCCAGCATGACGAGGATCAGCTTCAGACTGCTCCTCGACTCCACCGCCGCCAGGCCGAACTGCAGCTTGGAAGCAAAGCCGGCAAAGATCGGGATCCCGATCATGGACAGCGCCCCGATCGTAAAAAACACACCCGCGTCCCGGTTCCGGATCCCGCTCCCCTGCAGTGCCTTGAAGGAAAGGTCATCGCCTGACACCTCCGCAAGGCGCGGCGTCGTCAAAAACAGCAGCGATTTGGTCAGGGCGTGGGCCAGGATGTGGAAGATCGCGGCCGTGTAGCCGCTCGTTCCGCCGAGACCGATGCCCATGTAGATGTAGCCGATCTGTGCGGCCGACGACAGCGCCACCATCCGGTTGATATTGTTGGCGCGGATCGCCTGCATGGAGCCCACGACCATTCCGCCGATGCCGAGCACCAGCAGGATATTCCGGATCGGCATCTTCCCGATCACGGAAAAGCCGATCGCTCTGGCATAGGTCTTGAAGAGCAGAAAGATGTACGCCTTGGAGACGAGCGACGACAGGATCGCTGCCGAGGAAGGCGTCGCCCAGCCGTAGGTATCCGGCATCCAGTAGTGGAACGGAAACAGACCGCTCTTGATCGCAAGCCCGATGGTCAGGATCCCCACCGCCATGGTCAGTACCGGCATGACGGCCGGGTCGGCCGCCAGCTCCGCCACGGCTTCGTGCATCGGCACCATCAGAAGATGCCCCGTCAGATCATACAAAAGCACGACACCCAGCAGGAAAAGGCCGGATCCGAGCAGGTTGAGGATCATGTACCGCACGGCCGCCAGCGTGGTCCGGCCGATCTCGCGGACGATCAGGATCCCGCAGCTTGTCAGGGTCAGGATCTCCAGGAACACATAGCCTGTAAACAGGTCGTTCGTCCAGACCAGGGCCATCAGAGCTGCCGTCATCAGGTTCAGCAGGGAATAGTACAGGTTCACCTTGCTCTCATCCAGGTCCGTATCCACGAACCGGTAACCGGCAAAGACCGCGCACAGCATGATCACAAGGAAGGCCAGCGCCAGCAGCGCCTCCAGCACGCCGGCACGGATCTCGTTACCCCAGGGCGCCGGGAATTCTCCCATCACGTAGGTGAAGGCCTCCCCCGTCCGCAGTGTGTAAACAAGAACACAGCTTACCAGCACGATCAGCAGCAATTCATAAAAGATCGTATATCTTCTTGCCGCTTTTCCCTTCAGCATGTAGCACAGGACCCCCGAAAAGAGGCTCAGCATGATGGTGAAAAGCGGGAAGTTTGTAATAAAGTCCACTTATCTGTCCTCCGTCTGATGCTTGGACAATACATAGATCCGGTCGAGGTCCAGCGTGTGATACCGTTTGTACAGCCGGATCGTCAGGGAGAGCATGATGGCTGTCACCGACACCGACACGACGATACCCGTCAGGACCAGTCCCGCCGGGACCGGATTGATATAGGCCGTCCGGCTGGTCACGCCGTCCGTGATGATCGGGGCCTTCCGTCCCCCGATGTATCCCATGGAGGCCAGAAACAGAAACACGCCGGAATCCATGATATTCATACCGATCAGCTTTTTGATCAGGTTCCGCTGGAACAGAAGCATGGTAAAGCCGATCCCGAACAGGATGATCGCGACCGCCTCCTCATTATTGATCAGCAGGTTTTCAATCATGGCCGATACTTCCTCTCTTGAATAAGCTGTAAAACCCGTACATGGTACAGGCCACCACCAGCCCCACCGCGATATCCAGCGGCAGGATCAGTCCGCCTGAAAGGATCGCGCCGGGCGTTCCCTTCGGGATATGGTTCTCCAGGCCGTTGGCGCCGGTAAAAAAGACGTAGCCCTTGGCGAAGCTGTAGAACGAAAGCGACACGAAGGTGATGATCATCAGGACCTTTGTCGTCAGGATCCGGTCGACCGCCTTGAAGCCGAAGGCCGTCGAGAAGATGATCAGGGCCGCCCCCATGATCGCGCCGCCCGAGAACCCGCCACCGGGCCCGTTCTGGCCGTTCAGCAGAATGTACACACCGAACAGGATGATGCACGGAAGGATCACGGATCCGACCCTTCGCATGATCGAATCACCGGATATGTCGAAATACACATCGTCCCGGATCGTATAGTAGTCTTCCATATCGGTGCGCATGTTCTTCTTGTCGATCCGCAGAAGGATCATCACGCACACCAGCGCCGTAAACAGCACATGGGACTCTCCCAGCGTGTCAAAGGCACGGTAATCCAGGATCATGCCCGCGACGATATTCACCGCGCCGGTCTCCTCGACTCCCTTCTCCACGTAGCGTTCCACGACCTCCACCGTCCGCGGGTTTTCCTCCCCGTACTCCGGCAGGTTGGCCACCGTGAACAAAAGGACGCCGATCAGCAGCACACAGCTGATCACCGCGATGGCACTGTAAAATGCATAAAACCCTTTCTGGCGGGTCTCATCCAGCGACCGCATGTAGGCCCGCCGGTACACCTCCTCGCGGAATTCCTTCCGCTGTATCTTCAGCTCTTCCCGGGTGCTGTCCCTCTCCTCGGCCCCGTCCGCGAGGCCCTCGAGGGGATCCAGGTCCCCGGCGAAAAAGCGCTTCAGCCATTCCTTCATGGATCCTGCTCCTTCCCTTCATCCTCCCCGGGCTTTTTCTCCCCGGAGGAGGCATCCTCGGCCTTGATCTTCTTGAGCGTCATGAGGAACAGGATCCCGCTGATCCCGGCTCCGACCGCCGCCTCCGTGATCGCGAGGTCGGGGGATTCCATCAGGATCCAGATCATGCACATGATGGAGCTGTAGGACATAAAGATCACCACCGCCTGCAGAAGATTCCGGGTCAGGTTCACCGCGATGGCACAGATGATCAGGAGCCCGAGCAGGAGCACCCTGAATATTTCCGTCATGTTCATATCATTCCTCCTGTTGCCCCGTCTTGTCTTCCGTCTCCGTCAGTCTGTCCACATGCCGGAAAAGATGCGGATTCGTATAATACTCCACCTGTCCCAGGAAATGGGAGGAGGCGGGGGAAGTAAACCACATAAAAAGGATCAGCAGGATCAGCTTCAGGGCATCGAGCCGAAATCCCGTCGCCACAACCGTACTGATGATCACCGAAAGGAGCCCCAGGGAATCACCGATCCCGGCCGCATGCATCCGGTTCATGACGAATCCGAACCGGTAGGCACCGATCACGGCCGTCGTATAACAGATCATGGCTGCCAGCAGAAAAAACGCAGTCACGCCAAAAATGATCCAGTCCTTCATTCCGCCGTGTCCTCCTTTATCGTCTCCATGCTCTCCTTCGCATTCTCCGCCTGCTTCGCGGTCAGCCATTCTCTTTCTCTGCGGACTTCGTCCCGGACCTCCTCCGCGTATTTTCCGCGGGACTTCCGGTTCGGAATATAGATCATGGCCAGGATCAGCACGGAAATAAAGCTGATCATCGCGTAGATCAACGCCACGTCCACCAGCCAGGTCTCCTGAAGGAGCCTTGACAGAATGGCGATGCAGCAGATCACCATGGTGCCGATCATGTTGATCGACAGGATCCGGTCCGTGATCCTCGGTCCCGCGATCGCCCGGATCAGCATAGCCAGGAGGAGAACGGCAAACCAGATCAGCGCTGCCGAAAACAATATATGATAAGCCTGTGAAACACTCATGACAGGAACTCCTTTTCTACGTGAAGGGCTTTCTTTTATCTACTTCAGATGCCTCAGGATCCGCACGAAGGATGAATTCTCCATGCCCTCCGCATATTCCCTGCGAAGACAGTGGATGACCAGATGGTCCCCCTCCTGAAACAGGGTGATGGTGCCCGGCGTCAGCGTGATCGAATTCGCCAGCAGCACGTTCTGAAGGTTTGTGTGAAAGCCCGAATGGAACTCAATGATGACCGGATCCGGCTCTTCGGCCTGAAAGATCATGATCATGACCGATAAGGCCGCCTTCACGATCTCCCGGATCAGGTTCAGGATATACAGGATAAAGATCGGCGTGTTCCGGAGGATCGCCAGATCCGAAGCCGGAGAATAACCGACCGCTTTATGTGCAAAAAAAGATACGACGATCGTGACCAGCAGTCCGATGATGATGATCTCCGCCGTAATCTTACCGTTCCATATGATCCATAATGCAAATAATAAAACAGACATGGCCATGCCATCCTTTTTTTGTTTTGTGTAAAGTGTGCCGCCGTTTTCTTGACAAATGCCGTTAAAACCCATATAATAACAACTGCGCAGCCGGGGAGATAGCGGTGCCCTGTACCTGCAATCCGCTACAGCAGGGGTGATGCCAATCCGAGGGGTATTCTTTGCAGAGCTGCCCTTTATAAGTGGCGTTGACGTCCGGGTCTTACGCAACAGGAATCCGTGAACCGTGTCAGGGCAGGAATGCAGCAGCACTAAGCGGAACCTTCTGTGTGTCGTGAGGGTGCCTGGGCCGAGTTAACTGTAAAGGTAACGTCTGTGAAGGTATTTCGACGTGCGGCGCGCACAAATAAAAGCACACCGCTGTTTCATTACAGCGTATGATAGTAGAGTATGATATCTTCATACTCTTCTTTTTTGTTCAGAAAGCCCCCCGGGACCATGCCGATCTTAACGAACCCGAGCCGGTCATACAGTTTCTGTGCCACAAAGTTGCTCCGGACGACCGCGTTGAACTGAAGCAGACGGAAGCCCAGCTGTCCTGCTTTCGCAAGGCAGGCGGTGACCAGCTTTTCACCGATCCTGAGGCCGCGGAGATTCCCCTTTACGGCATAGCTTGCATTGGCGATGTGCCCGCAGCGGCCTATGTTGTTGGGATGCAGGATGTAGAGACCGACGATCTCGCCGGTCTCCTCATCACAGGCTACGCCCGTATAACTCTGTCCCTCAAAAAAAGCAATTCCGTCCTCGGTCCCCAGCTCCTCCGTCTGTGGAAAAGCCATGCCTTCCTCCACCACCTGGTTCCAGATGGCGATCGTCTCTTCTGCGTCTTCGGGCTGGAATTCCCGGATCCGTATCTTCATGGTCTGATCCTCTTTCTCTTTGTAAGGTGATTTACAGGGCTGCGATAAAGCGCAGGAATGCTTCACGCCCCTCCGGCGTGCACTTGTAGACGCCGGCATCCTCCAGGACCTTTACAAAAACGGCCCCGATCTCCTGCCGAAGGATCTCGTCCACATCCTGCGATGCGAGATCCGGATAACGATCCCTGATCTCCTGCGCCCAGGCGGCATGCTTTTCAAGCTCCGGAACCCCTGCGGGATCACTCCCGTTCCGGAGACACTCCGCGAGTTTTTCCATCTCGTCCTTCAGGCGGGCCGGCAGGACGGCAAGCCCCATCACCTCGATGAGTCCGATGTTTTCTTTTTTGATATGGTGAAGCTCCTGGTGCGGATGATAAACGCCCAGCGGGTATTCCTCCGTCGTCAGGTTGTTCCGGAGTACCAGGTCCAGCTCATAGTCGCCGCCCCGCCTTCTGGCAATGGGCGTGATCGTATTGTGGGGCTCGCCGTCCGTCTCCGCAAGGATCATGGCGGCTTCATCCGAATAGCCTCTCCAGGCCGTCAGGATATGATCCGCCAGGTCCACAAGCCTCGCTCTGTCCGGGCCGCTGACGCGGATGACGGACATGGGCCAGTGAACGATCCCTGCCTTCACATCCTCATAGCCGGAAATCGTGATCTCCTTCTCGATGCCGGCCCTGGCCATGGCAAATTCATAATGACCGCCCTGGAAATGATCGTGGGTCAGGATCGAACCGCCGACGATCGGCAGGTCCGCATTCGAACCCAGGAAATAATGCGGGAACAACGTGATGAAATCGAACAGGCGCTCGAAAGTGCCTCTGTCGATCTTCATCGGCGTATGCTCACGGTTCAGGACGATACAGTGTTCGTTGTAATAGACATAGGGAGAATACTGGAATCCCCAGGGCTTCCCGTTCAGTGTCAGCGGGATGATCCTGTGATTCTGCCGCGCCGGGTGGTTCATCCGCCCTGCGTAGCCTTCGTTCTCCACACAGAGCTGGCATTTGGGATAGGCGCTCTGCTTTGCGTTTCTGGCTGCCGCGATGGCCTTGGGGTCCTTCTCCGGCTTGGAGAGGTTGATGGTGATGTCCACGACCCCGTAGGGGCTGTCCACCTTCCACCGGCGGTCCTTGACGATGCGGTCCCTGCGGATGTAGTTTGTGTCCCGGCTGAACGTATAATACCACTCCGTCGCCTTTTCGGGACTCTCACCGGCCTTTTCACGGAAGGTGCGGATCACCTCGCTCGGCGCAGGGGTGAGCGCGCCCATCAGTTTTGTATCGAACAGGTCCCTGGAGACGATGTCATCGCTTTTCAGCACACCTTTTTCCAGGGCCAGATCCGTGAGGGCCGTAAGCACCGGAACGAGAGAGATCTCCCTCTCCGGAAGGACTGTTTCATGAAGCTCATCCTCTCCGAAGATCTCCAGCAGCCTGTTGACGGTATATACACGGTCTTCCTCGACGATCAGGCCTTTCTGAACGCCGTACTGTGCAAGCTTCTGTATTTCCAGACTCAGTTTCATGTTGATCCGTTCTCCTTATTGTTTTATCTGTTTCAAAGGACCTTCATGCCGCCATATTTACGTACCTGGAGCACATGGCAGGATCCTTCGCCGAAAAGATCATCCATCGCCTTCCTGTACGCAGGGACCATATCCTCCGGCACGAACGCCTGGATCGTCCCGGCAAAACCGCCTCCGTGGACCCGGCAGGCCCCGCGGTCGCCAAGCACCAGTTCACTGACGGCCAGTCCCACCGAAAGGTTCTGGCTCTGCGGCTGGCTGGAGGGATACACATTCTGCAGATATTTGAAGGACGAATTGCCGGAAGCGGTGATCAGGCGCTTGAACTCCTCAAAGTCGCCCTTCTCGAGCGCCCTGGCTTCCTCCCCGGCTCTCTTGTGGTCTTCCTTGAAATGGAGGGCGCGCAGGACTCCCCTGTCGCCGTATTTTTCACGGAGCGCCGGAATCTGCCGGATCAGTTCCTCCTCATCCACGTCGCGGAGGACTTCCTTTCCGAAGAAGCCTGCGATCTGCTTCATCTCCTCGGGGATCGCGGCATACTCATGTGTCAGGTCCGCATGGGAACCCTTGGTGTCCACGATGCACAGCTTATGCCCGAAGGAGGCAAAATCCGCGTCCACTTTACGGATCACCGGTTTTTCCGGTTCCTTGAAATCAATATTGATCAGGCTGCCCACCGAGGAAGCCATCTGGTCCATCAGGCCGCAGGGCTTGCCGAAATAGCGGTTCTCGGCGAACTGAGACGCCACGGCGATCGTGACGGGATCCACCTTCATGTCATTATACAGTCCGGAAAGGATATTTCCGATCGTCACCTCATACGCGGCGGAGGAGGACAGGCCGGAGCCTCCCAGCACATCGCTGGTCATGTAGGCGCAGAATCCGCCGATCTTATATCCCAGTTCCTTGAACCGGGCCAGCATGCCGCGGATCAGCGCTTTGGAGGTACCCATTTCGCTCTTTTCAATTTCAAGGGCACTCGTGCTGACGATGACAGGCTCGTACCCTTCGGAATGAACCTGGATCAGGCCGTCATCCGTCGGGGCAACGACCGCGATCACGTCCAGATTGACAGCGGCCGCCAGCACCTGTCCGTGCTGATGATCGGTATGGTTTCCGCCCACCTCGCTTCGCCCGGGGGCACTGTAGATCTCGATCTCCCGGTCGCCGAAATCCCTGCAGAAGCCTTCCAGCGCCTTCGTATATCTGTCCGTCTGCCGCGGGATCGCGCTTTCCTCCTGGTAGATGTCCAAAAGTCTGTCCTTCAGTCTTCCTTCTCGCAGCTCCTGTATAACTGCACCTGCCATTTTTGCCATCGTCCGTACCTCCTGATCAGCTGTGAAAATTCCTTTCTATGCATCATACCTCTTTTTCACGAAAATGTCCATGTTATAGTGTATGAAAAAAGGACCTTCCTTCCGGAAAGCCCTTTTCAAACTCTGCTGTAAAATGTGATTACGGATTGCTTCGCTCTTCGAGCTTTGGCGCTAAAATCACTTCATAAGGTTCATGAGGATCCCGAGCAGGTCGCCGCCGTCAAAGCCGCTGGTGCTCTGCACGTTCTGCTGGCCGCCGCCCAGAAGGCCGCCCAGGAGACCGCCAAGGCCGGAGGACTGCTGCTGGGGCTGCGGAGCTCCGAACAGGCTGCCGAGAAGGCCGGAGGTCGCGGATGCCTGCTGCTGGCCGCCGCCGAACAGACTGCCGAGAAGGCCCGTCGGAGAGGTTGCCTGCGGCTGTGGCTGACCGCCGCCGAACAGGCTGCCGAGAAGGCCGAGGGTTCCGGACTGCTGCTGTTGGCCGCCGCCCAGGAACATACCCATAAGGTCCGTGAAATCAAGGCCGTCGCTCAGGTTCACGCCGGGCTTGGAAAGGGAACCGGCTGCCGCGGAAAGGCCGCTCAGGAGTGCCGGGGCGAGATTGGCCAGGGACTTGTTCACCTGTGTCTCATCCATCTGTGTATCCTGGGCCAGTGCGTTTACGACCGCTCCGGAATTGTTTCCAAGAATGTGCTGGAGGATCTTGGCACCGTCTTCCTCATCAGCCGCCGAAATCTGCTGGCCCATGGGAACCTGTTCTTTATGCTGTCCAAGCGCGCCAAGCAGGGCCTCGGCCCCTTCCTTGGAAGAAGCGGCATTCTGCGTCATCGCGGACATCAGTACCGGAAGAGCCTCCGCGACCAGCTTGGAGGTCTGCTCGGAGGAAGCGCCTGTCTTCTGTGAAAGCGCATTCACGGAATCCTCTGACGTCATGGAGCCCATCAGCATATCAAGTAAATTCATAGTGATCTCCTTTCCTGTTGAATCGTTTTATCGTATCCCGGTCTCAAGCGTCGCAGCCGGGACTTTTCATGATTATTTATTATACACCCATATGCGGAAATATGCACGGAAAATGTGTCTTTTCCATATCAATTCTTCTTTTCGGAGAGCTTCTTCCGGATCGAGCCGATGCTTTTCTCAAAATCCGGCCGTTCCTCAAGGATTTCTTCCCAGTATTCCTCCGGGATCTCTCCTCCTCCGGCCAGGTAGTCTCTGAGTTCCTCCACGACTTCCTTCCTGTAGATGGCCCTGGATCCGTACACCGTGTCGTCCACGTCCTTGTGTCCCGGAAGCAGACGGCTGCTGCCCTTGTAGCGCTCGATGAGCATGTGCAGCTTTTCCCTTGTCATCCGGAAATAATCCCGCCATTCCCAGGTAAACATGGTGCGGAAGAAGGGCCTGCCGTCCAGGATCCCCGCTCCGTTCTCTTTTTTATGGCCTGCATATCCTTCCACCGGCCCCTCGTCCAGGACCACCAGATTGAATTTCCGGGTAAGGTCGAGCGGGACCGCCAGATCCTCGTCCGGAGAAGGCGCCGCGTGCAGGACCTCTGAAAAGCTGTTCTCCGGGAGCTGTTCCGCGAGAGAACCGGAAAGGCGTCCTGGCAGTTCAAAGTCTGAAAGCCTGCAGCGAAAGCCCTCCGGAAGGCTCTCCCCGGCCTGTTCATAGGTAAACCGTTTTGTCAGCTGGTCGACCGGTACCAGGGCGTCGGAGGTGTAGTGGGTAAACAGGATCGGATTCGTAAAGCATTCTGTCAGGCAGCACGGCGACCAGGCCTCCCAGAATGCAGGATCTTCCTCTGCATCCGGAAAGCCTTCCGTATTCGGTGCAAATGACTGGTAGATCCCGGAAAGATAGGGCAGCGGAAGTTTTTCCATCAGGACGCTGCTGTCCTGCTGTTCCTCCGGTGACAATTCTCCGAGAACCTCCAGGTTGAAGGAATTGGCATAGTCCCAGTATTCCTTCAGGCCGAACAGCAGATTGCAGAACCCGCTGGACGACCAGGCTCCCCTGATCCCGACATGCGCGGCGTTCAGCAGCAGGCAGATATATCCGCCTGCGCTCTCGCCGTACATCCCGATGTGCGTCCTGTCGATCTCGTCCAGATGCCGCAGTGTGTAATAGCAGGCACTGTTAAAGACCAGGTCGTCGGACGTGAGAAGTCCGTTCTCCTCCGGACCGGGATCCTTCGGGGCTGCTACCGCCCATCCTTCCTTCAGATACCAGGAAAGCTCCCTGGAGGAGGGATCGATCCCGTAATGCGTCTTTAGGAGCGCCGGGCAGGGCTTTTCCGCCTCCAGCGGAATATAGACCTGGAGAACGCGGCTCCTGACCGTCCCGTCCTTCCCGATGTAGGGGATCGTGATCTCCTTCAGGCTGGCCCCCCTGCCGGGAAGCATATAGACAGCCGTTTTGGCGCCTGTTGTTTCTGTCTGTTCCGTTCCGGCCTGCTCCGCAGAAGCGGCTGCCGGAAAAAAGAGACACAGGACAGTCAGGAGCAGAAATACCGCCCCTGCTGCCCTGCCGCCTTTCATCCATAAGCGCGAAAGCACTTTTTTTCTCATGCACTTCTCCTGAGGCCCTGCTGGATCTCTGCCAGACGGGCCGTTGCTTTTCTCTCTTCCTCTGAGATATGCTGCGGAATATCGATCTGGATCCGGATATAAAGATCTCCGTGGACATTCCGGTTTTTCATGGAAACGATTCCTTTGTTACGTAAGCGGATCGTGCTGCCGCAGCGGGTACCTGCGGGGATCGTACATTCCACCCGGCCGTAAAGGGTATCGATCATCGCCTTTCCGCCGAGTACAGCCGTCGTATACGGGATCGAGGCCGTCATGTACAGGTCCTGCCCTTTCCGCTCATACTCCGGATGCTGCCGGATGTGGATGCAGACGAACAGGTCACCCTTTTCTCCGTTCCGTCCGGCGATCCCCTGCCCTTTCAGGCGGATGCTCTGGCCCTCATCGATCCCGGCGGGAATGTGGACCTGAAGCCTGCGTCCGCCCTCCTCGGAAAGCATGAGCACTTTGTCGCAGCCGAGGGCTGCGTCCTCAAAGCTGACCTGGAGGTCCGCATGGACGTCCCTTCCGCCGCCCGGATCGGCCTGTCTTCCACCGAACGAGCCGTTCCCGAAGTCTCCCCGGAAGGCATCCGAAAAACCGCCGCCGAAGCCGCCGGCACCGGCTCCATGAAGTTCCCCGAAAATATGCTTCAGGATGTCATCCATATCCTGCCCGGATGTGAAGCTTCCCGTCCAGGTACGGCCCGTACCATTCTGGAAATCCGACCAGCCGTAGGCCTGCGCTCCCTTACCGGGACCCTGCCCCATGGAGCCGTCGAACGCGGCCGTTCCGTACTGGTCATACAGTTTCTTTTTTTCCGGATCGGAGAGGACCTCATAGGCCTCCGTGATCTCCTTGAACTTCTGTTCCGCCGTCCTGTTATCCGGATTGGTATCCGGATGATACTTTTTGGCCAGCTTACGGTAAGCGGCCTTGATCTTTTTATCATCAGCATCCCTGGCTACTCCAAGGATCTCGTAGTAATCTCTCGACATAGTCTGTCACCTTCTTCCGCGTATACAGGGTCTCCCGCACGAACGTGTAAACGCGCCGTACGGGAAGGCAGTTGTGCGCTGTAATCATATCTGTTATATAATATATAGCACAACTATAACTTGCCGTCAAGTCCTGCTTTACGGGAAGGCTCGGGATCTTTGTCTCAGCCTGTTTTCTGTTTTTCTTTCTGCCCCGCTTCCTCCTTTTTCCGCAGGATCGTGTCGATCACCTTATCAAACTGCATCTTCAGAAGCGCGGCGACCGGCACGGCAAACAGCATGCCGAGCAGCCCGCCGATCCCGCCGCCGATCAGCAGGGCCACGATCACAAGCATCGGATGGATGTCGATGCTGCTGCCCACGAGCTTGGGTTCGATCACATTCCCGTCAATCGTCATGATGATGAACAGGACAATGATGCTGATCACCATTTTCTGGACGTCCTGGTTCATCAGGCACACGATGCCGGTGGATACATAGGCGATCACAGGTCCCACATAGGGGATCAGGTTTCCAAGCCCGGTAAAGACCCCGATGACTACGGCAAAATCCACGCCGAGCAGGGAAAGCACCACACTCACGATCACGCCGACAAAGATCGCGTCCAGGAGCTGTCCCCTGATATACCCCGAAAAAACCTTGTCTGCGTCATTCTTCAGTATATGAAACCGGTCATAGGTCTTCTGGTTCGACACTGCCTTCAGGACCCTGTTCCAATATCTGGAAAGCCCGTCCGCGTCGAGCAGGAAATAGATACCGAAGATGATCGCGAACACAGCATTGGCCAGAATGGTCGGAAGTCCTCCGAGCAGGTCAACGGCGCTGTTCGCCAGTCCCTGGGACGCGTTCTGCAGCCAGTTTGTGACACTCTCGGCGAATTTGGACAGGTCCGCCGATTTGATGTTCAGGCTTTTGACCCACGCCTCCAGGTCGCTCGTCATTTTTTTGACCCCGGCTCCGAAATCGGAGATCAGGTTGCCCAGGTCGTCAAAACGGAAGAGCCGGAACTGCCGGCTTAGCATGGAAAAGATGACCGAAAGGCCCAAAACCAGCGCGATCACGATCAGACCGACCGCCAGCAGAACGGCGGTCCCGCGGGGATCCTTTTCTCTTTTTTTGAAAAGCGGCAGCTTCTTCAGCCTTCGCTCGAAAAACTTCACAAGCGGCGACACGATGTAGGCCAGGATAAACCCGGCGATCAGCGGCGTCAGGATCACGCCCAGCCAGTGCATTCCGGCCCCGATGGCCTGGAGCACCGCTTCAAAATTCCGGATGATGCGGAAAAGGATAAAGAGCACACAGGCGGTGATCACCACATAGATGGCGATCCTGGTATATTGGATGTCCATCCTGTCCTTCAGCCTTTTCATCCCGCTGCTCTTCCCGGGTGTCTCGTTCATTTCTTCTTTTTTATCCAAATCCTCTGCTCCTCTTGCTTCCATGTGCACCTGAAGCGGGTCCCGGCTGCACTACTCTCCGGCCGCCTCGTACCGCTCCAGGAATTCCTCCAGCGTGATCCCCTGCTCCATGATGTAGGTCGCCGCCGGAATCCCCACGTAGCGGAAATGCCACGGCTCATAGATGATCCCGGTGATGTCCTCCTTGTCCCTCGGATACCGGACGATAAAGCCGTATTCCTGACAGTGGCGGCTCATCCATTCATAAAGGTCCGTGTATTCGAGCTCCTGTTTTTTTACTTCATAATAAGCGTCGGTGATGTCGGCTGCCAGGCCGGTCTGGTGTTCGGACGTTCCCGGCCGCGCCACGATGGTCTCCGCCCGTTCCTCTCCGTATTCACTGACCTTCTCCTGAAACAGCCAGGTCTGCTCCGCATAGCCGCGGTACCCGGATGCCAGGACCACGGAAAGGCCCTGTGCCCTGGCCGCCTCCACAAAATCTTTCATGGCGGGGATGATCCGCTCATCCAGTTCGATCCCTTCAAGGGCAGCGACCTTCGGCTCGTATTCCTTCACGGAATGAGTCGGATTGGCCAGGATGAACTCCCAGCTGTCCGTGTCGACCGCGGGCCGGCCCGGGTAAGGATCAGGCACCATCTCGACCGGAGCCTCCTCCGGAATTGCCTCTTCGGCCTCCGGTGCTTCCTCCGGAACTAAAGTCCCGCTCTTCTGTTCTTCATTTTCTGCCGTTCCTTCGTCCCCGGCAGAGGTATCCCGGGCGGACGCCTGCCTTCCGGAAGGCACAGACAAGGACGTTTTCTTCTGTCTTCCCGAGAAGAAGAGCGCCACGATTCCGCCCGTCAAAAGCAGTGCCAGGAGCACCGCGCGGATTGCCAGCTTTTTTCTGTTATTCATCGTCCACGACCACTTCCGCATATTCCCACATCCGGTCCATCATACGATCCATCTCCTCCACACTGTCGAAGGAGAGGAGCATGGCTCCCAGCCCGAAGCCGGCATTCCGGTAGGCGTTCACCTTATCTCCCGCCTCGACGAACAGGTGGCTCTCCACCACATGCGGAAGCAGTTCCGGATGGATACGGAACTCCCGGAAGACCCCGCTTCGGTCCGTGTGGATGATGTAGGAGGTGGCGATCCTGTTCTGTGTACCCTGCAGAGCTTCCTCATAAGGATCCCCCAGGCAGGCGCGGATGGAGGCTTCGATCATATCGACCCCGGACGCATACCGGATCGTATCCGGGATCAGGTTGCCGCCGTTCCGGGGACCGATCTCCAGGATATAGATCCTGCCGTCCTGCCCGATGATGTATTCGAAATTGAAGGCGCCGAAACGCATCCCGAGGCGCGTAAAGATCTCCTGGATCTGGCGCCTGGCCTGCTCCTGATACTTCTTCTCCTGGATGGAGGGCCAGCTGAGGCCCATGGGAACGTGGGGGCTTAACGGCACATGATTGTGCTGATCCATGACGCCGAAAAAGACGATCTGTCCGTCCTTCACAAACCCGTCGCCGTCGATCTGGTATCCTTTTTTGGCGATATACTGCTCCACGAGGATCTGTTTGCCGATGGAGTAGCTCATCGCCTCATCAAAAGCCGCTTCGAACTGCGTCCTCTCCGTCACCTTCACGACGCCCTTGCTTCCGGAGGAATCGACCGGCTTGATCATGACGGGAAGCTCCATCGCCCCGAAAAAGGCCCGTGCCTCCTCCCGGTCCGTAAACATCCGGCTTTCCGGCATCAGAAGCCCGTTCTCCTTCATGAAGCTTCGGAACAGGTCCTTGTGGGTAAGTGTCATGACCGCATGGTATGGATTGGTCGGCAGACCGAGTGCTTCGGCCACATAGGCCGCCGTGGGGGCGGATACATCCGAAGCATAGGAAAGGATCCCGTCGATCCCGAGCTCCTTTGCCAGGGCCAGCACGGCCTCCTTGTCGATCGTGCTGACATTATGGTATTCATTCGCGAACCGGTGGCCGGGATTCCCGGGAAGATAATCCACGCTGATCACGTAATAGCCAAGTTCCCTGGCCCTTTTGATCGCCGTCATCTGGAAAAAGTTTCCGCCCAGCACCATCAGCCGTTTGGGAGCTTGTTCTGTCTGTCCTGTTTTTGTCATCCTGACTCTCTTTTCAGCCTTCCTGCGCATCGAGGAGCGGACGCATCATGCCCACCGCCTGATCGAGGTCTTTTTTCCATTCCGGATTGCCGGTATACCAGAACTCGGTCACATACCTGCGAACGCCCGCCTTCCAGGTCTCCCCGATCACGGCCGGAAAGTCCACATGGCCGGTCCCGAAGGGGATCTCCCGGAATTTGCCGGGGACAGTTTCCTTCAGGTGGACGGCATCCAGGTGTCCGAGTCCCGTACGGATGTCCGCCAGCACGTCCGTGCCGTACATGACGGCGGCGTTGGTGATGTTGCCCATGTCCGGGTACACCCCGAGATACGGGGAATTGACTTCGTTCACATAGGCCATCGCTTTTTCGACCGTATTCATAAATTCGGTCTCCATGGTCTCAAATCCCATCACGATGCCGGCCCTGGCCGCCATACGCTCGCATTTTTTGAGGTTCTCGCCGAACCTCTTCACCGTCTCCGGCGTGGATTCTTCGTAATAAACGTCATACCCGGCCAGCTGGATGATCCGGACGCCCAGATCCTCCGCCAGGCGGATGGCCTTTTCCATGATCTCCATGCCCCGCTTTTCGGTGGCCGGATCGTTGCTGCCGATCGGGTATTTGCGGTGGCCGGACAGGCACATGGTCCGGATGGGGATCCCCACCTCGTACATCGTGCGGACCAGATCCAGACGTTCCTCCTCCGTCCACTCCAGACGGGAAAGCTTGGCGTCCGTCTCGTCAATGCTGATCTCCACAAAATCATAGCCGGCATCCTTTGCCGCCTGCAGTTTTTCCTTCCAGGAAAGATCGGAAGGCATGGCCTTTTCATAGAGGCCCAGTGTATATGCTCGTTTCATCCTGTGATCTCCTTATGCGTTCTTGAAATGGCTCCATGCGCTGGAAAGCCCGTCGATCACGGCACGGTAGGCCGCATATTTCTCCTCATAGATCTCCTTGTATTCCGGTCTCGGCTGAATGGTCTTGGTGATGGTCACGGTACGGCTGATCGCTTCCTGGTAATCCTTGTATACTCCCGCCGCGATCCCGGCCGCCATGGCCGCGCCCTGGGCGCCGAGCTCCTTGTCCGCGATCACGTCGATCGGGATCTGCAGTGCATCGGCAAAGATCTGCACCCACACGTCGGAATTGGCCGCGCCGCCGGAAAGGCGGATGCTCTTCGGGACCTCCCGGTTCCGGAGGAGCTTCTTCACATGTGTCACATGGGAGAACACGATCCCCTCGTAGACCGCGCGCAGCATATGCTTTTTGTTGTGGAAGGCGGTCAGTCCGACGAAGGTTGCCTTCGCCAGCGCGTCCTCGTTGGATCCGTTCAGGAAGGGCAGGAAGATCACCTGGCTGTCCTGGGGCTCGATGGAGGCCACCCATTCGTTCGTAATATCATAGACGGAGCCGCCCTTTGCCTTGGCTTCCTCCTTCTCGTAGTTCATCAGATTCCGGATGAACCACTCCATATTGCCGGCGGAGGTCGGGCTGCTCTCCTCAATCAGGAAATAGCCGGGCATGCAGAACATGGAGTTCAGGGCCACCGTTCCGTTGGTGATGGGCTTCCTGCCGATGAATTCGTTGATGCTCCAGGTTCCGGCGATCATGCACATCTGCTCCTCATCGGAGAGGCCGGAGGCGATCCCGCAGGCGTTCACGTCGAACATGCCGGCCGCGACCGGTGTCCCGGCAAGCAGGCCGGTCTTCGCCGCTGCCTCCTCGGTGACCGTGCCGCAGAGCTCCGCGGAGTATTTGAGGGGCGGAAGCTTCTCGTAGCATTCCTCCAGGCCGAACAGGGCCATCAGCTCTTTGTCGTGTTTTCCGGTCACCATATTGACCAGATTCCCGCCGGAGCAGTCCGTGTACTCACTGTAGGCCTCCCCGGTCAGGCAGTAGCGGATATAATCCTTGACGGCAAAGATATATTTTGTCCGTTCCAGCACCTCGGGCTCGTTCTCCTTGAACCATTTGAGAAGGGCCACCGGCTGGACGGCCAGAATCTCCTGGAAGGTCTTTTCGTACACTTTTTTGTTGGTCCCGTCGCTGTACCACTGTTCGATCTGGGCCCAGGCTCTCGTATCCGTCGACATGATCCCGTTGTACGCGGGCTTCCCGTCATGGCCGATCATATACAGGCCTTTTCCGGCCCCGGAGAAGGAGATGCCGGCAATATCCGCAGGATCCACGCCGCTTTTTTCGATCGCGTTCCGGATCGCCTGCGCGTTCACGTCCCACAGTTCGTAAAGATCCTTCTCGGTATACCCGGGCTTCGGTGTCAGCGTGACGGTCGGGACGCTGGCTACAGAGATCTGCCTGCCGTCCTCATCGAAGATCGCCGCTTTTGAAAATGTACCTCCATTGTCAATTCCCAATAAATATCGCATGTGGTTGCTCTCCTTTCTCTTTTATCAAAGCCGCAAGACTGTCCAGCATCGTATTGACGTACAGCCGGTTGGTACTTGCCGCTTTTGTATCGTTGTCATACAGCACGGTCGCGAAATTCTGATCGGTTTCATAGTAGCTGATCTGCTTTTCGGAGCCGTCCGTCAGAAAATACCGGAGCGTAAGGACCGGCTCCCCGGAAAGCTCCGGCACGGATGCCAGCCGCTCCTGCGCCGTCACGCTCACGCACGCATAGTAGAAATCCGTGAAGGCGTCCTTTTCGACCTCACGGTCATCCACATACCAGTGCAGGGCGTCATCCGTCTGCCTGCCGTCCTCCGAGATCCGCTTCAGTACATGGGTCTCCCCCATGGCCGTCACCTCAAGGTGGTCCAGATCTCCGATGGAGACAAAGCTGTAGGCAAGGCTCCAGAAAAACTCCGGTCCGTTCTCCGCAAGATCCGCAAGATATTCGCGGCGGACCGTGTGCACCTGGCTGCTTCCCTCCAGGCGGACATAGTAGTTACCGTTCTCGTCCGTATCGCCAAGATACAGGGTTACGGTGGAAAGAGGCTCTTCCGCCCCTCCTTGTCCCTCGCTGCTGATCCGTATGACCGTCCTCGGGTCGTCCAGAGCGTACACCGACAGATCCGTACAGTGATCGTCGATATTCGAAAGCCATGACGTATTGGAAAGCTGCTGCTGCACCTGTCCCACCGTACCGAGATCCGCGCTTTGGACATTCCCGTCCGTTCCGGTCACCGTACAGCTGTCGTCTCCCGGCGTCACAAGCGTATATCCGTCTTCCTTCTGTACGTCGATCTCCCGGATCCTCGCCGGAACGAACGCCGGGAACTCCTCATAGAGCGCAAACGACGCGAGCGTCCCGTCAAAATCCGTATCCAGCGCGGTCCTGGTCAGAAAGACCGTCCCGCTGTCCGGATCCGTCTGGATATAGAGCTGGTGGTTTCCGTCATTCCGGCTGCCGACCCGGATGACCTTTTCCGTACCGTCCGAAAGCTCGATCCGTATCTCCTTCGCGTCGCTGCCCAGCCCATATTTTGCGGGATCGTCGCCTCCGTCGATCGTCCTTTCCGCCACGAGTGCGGAAAGATCGCCGGTCAGCCGTTCTACCTTGCCGGGATCCATCACAAAGTCCGGATCGTCCGGTGAGATGAACGTATCCCCCTGCCTTTCAAGAACGATCGTTCCTTCCGTTCCCGGAAACGTGATCCGGCTGATCTCCTCCGGAGAAACGGAAAGTATGAGGGAGGCCGCCTTTTCTTCCGACTGCGCCTGCCTCTCGCGCTCCTCCTGCCTCTGCAGCACCTGATCCGTGACCACGTAGACAGCCGCAAGCAGGAGAACGACCAGAAGGCCGGCCAGCAGCCGGTTCCTGCTTTTTTTATCCATCACCTTTTTCTCCTACGATACCATATAACCGTCCCTGCCGCAATAAAACAAAGCGGGAAAAGGAACACGCAGACGACGGTCCAGAAATTCGCGTCCCGGTCCGTCAGCATCAGATAATCCACCTGCATACTCTTGATGGGGACCATCGCGGCGGCCTGCGCCGTCCTGCACAGAAAGCTGATCGTATCCGCGAAAAGCTCCGCATTGGTTCCGGATACGCTCCGGTTGTAGTCCTCGTCCAGCAGATAGCCGGTGCTGTAATAGACGACCTCCGTATCCGGCTGCCCGTCGCTGTCTATATCCTCCTCGGCCAGCATCCCGACCGTGAACGGGCCATCGGTATCACCGGACTCCTTCTCGGCCGTCGTCATATTCTGCACATCCGCCTTGTTGTAGGAAGCCGTCGATGTGGTGAGCAGCTGGATCTGTTCGATCGAGCCGCGGTATTTGTCCGTCGGCAGGATCCCCTGGGCCATGGGCGTCAGCAGATAGACGCCGTCCTGCATATCCTGCGTGATCTCGTGATAGCCGACAAAAGGAAGCAGACAGTACTGGTAGGATACATATCTGGAGGGGTCCCCTTCCAGGATGATCCCATCAAGGCGCTGCATTCCGTAATCCGCCAGGATCCTGTCCAGATTCGGCATCGGTTCCATAGAATAGTTGGACAGGATCAGCGCGTTGCCGCCTTTTTCCAGATAGGCGCAGATCTTGTCCGCTTCTTCCCCGGAATAATCCTTGGAAGGCGCATTCAGGATCAGGCCGGCCGCGTCCTGCGGGATCTCCTCCGACAAAAGGTTCAGGGTGCGTATCTCGATATTGCTTCGCGCGGCCGCCTCCGAAAATGCGGCCGGCAGCGGGTTTTCACCGTTCGCCTGCGTCCTGTACAGGACCGGCGTGCTCCCTCCAGCCACATAGTCGATGGCGCTCGTCAGAAGTCCTTCGCCGTCAAAGCCGGTCTCCATATAGCGACCTGTCACAGGGCTCGTCCCGATCGTGTACAGATCCTCCGCCGCCACGACCCGGCTCCGCTCTCCCTGCACAACGATCACGCTGTTGTCGGAGAGCTTTTTATCGGAATACCGGGAGACAAATCCCGGATAAAGCACAGGGTCGACCTCCGTCACGGAAATAAACGGGCTTTCCTCCTCGTATCGTCCGAGGAGCCGCTCCAGTGTGTCGTCCTCCTCCCCGCCTTCACAGATGTAGTAAAGCTCCACTTCACCTTGCAGGCCCTTAAGATACTCCTTCGTCGTATCGGTCAGGGAGTACAGCTTCCATGTGCTCACATCCTTCTCAGTCATCCCGGACGGGAGTCTGCCGATGATCAGGTTCACCTCCACACAGGCCGTGATGACGAGCAGGGTCATCAGAAGGCTGTACAGACCGTTTCTGGTCAGGACCGCCCAGGTAAGAGTGAGGGCGATCACGATGACCGTGCCGTAGTAGATGATCGCCGGGATATCCAGGATCCCTTCGTAAAAACCGGTCAGCCGGCCGTTCAGGTAGAACAGGGACAGGAACCGCTGAAAGCTTCCCTCCAGCTTTGTCCGGTCCGCCAAAAACAGCAGTGCCGGGATCAGGGAGGCGATAAGCCAGAGCAGAATGGATGGCAGCACTTTCCGGAGCTTTGCGTACACCGCGAGCGCGAGTGCCGCGATACAGACCAGGAAGGCCACGAGCGATCCGGCAGCCGTGTTCGGTACCATCCTGGCGATGGTATTCATCAGGAACAGGATCAGCAGCGTCCCGAAACTCAGGACCGCCGCGATCACAGGGCTCTCCGTAAGGGAGGAGCAGAACAGGCCGATCGCGAGATCCGCGCAGCCGAGCAGGAAAAACCCAAGGATCGACAGATAGGCGGCCCGCAGGTTGATCTGCCCGAACCTGAGCAGGATCAACGGATAAAAGCAGACGATCAGCATGGCACCTCCAAAGAGCGAGACCAGTGCCAGATATTTGCCTCCCACGATCTCCATGGTCCTCAGCGGCAGGGTGAACAGGAGCTGATCCGTCCGGGTTCTCCGTTCCTCTGCCATCGTGCGCATGGTGATGATCGGGACCACCACCAGGAACACAAACTGTATATTTTCAAACAACGCCTCGAAACGGGGCGATGACAGATTCAGATTCGTGAAGGAGAAATAGATGCCGATAACGGCCAGAAGAAAGGCGATGAACACATAGCCGATCATGGTCGTCCGGAAGCTTCGCATCTCCTTCCGGTACACGCCGCTCATGATTCCGCCTCCTTGTTCTCCGGGCCAGTGCCGGTCAGCTCCAGGAACACCTGCTCCAGGGACATCTGCCGGTGTTTCATTTCCAGGATCGGCATACCGCTCTTCGCAAAGCTGAAGAACAGGTCTCTCCGGATATCCTTTCCGTCCTCCAGACGGATCGTCACCCTTACGAGGTCAGGATCCTGTGCATCTTTGTTTATCTCAAAGGAACGGACGCCCGCGATGGAGCCGAGGAGAGCCTGTATCGGTTCCTCCGCACCCTCCGTCAGCAGCTCCAGGGTATCACGTCCCTGTACTTTCTTTTCCAGCTCGGCCGCGGATCCTGCCGCGACCAGTCTTCCGCTGTTCATGATCAGCACGTCATCACAGATGGCCGAGATTTCCGGCAATATATGGGAGCTGATGATCATGGTGCGGTCTTTTCCGAGTTCCTTAACCAGCGCACGGATCTCGAGGATCTGCCGGGGATCCAGCCCGACGGTCGGTTCATCCAGGATGATGATCCCCGGGTCTCCCAGCATGGCCTGCGCGATCCCGACACGCTGCCGGTATCCTTTGGACAGATTCCGGATGAGCCGGTCCTTCATATCCGTGATCATGACCTTTTCCATCACCTGCGGCACCATCCGCTCCCTCTCCCTTCGGGGAATACGCTTGAGTTCCGCAGCGGTGACCAGATATTCCTGCACGGTCATATCCACATACAGGGGCGGAATCTCCGGGAGATACCCGATGCACCGCCTCGCTTCCAGGGATTCCGTCCGGATATTGTGCCCGTCTACCACGACCTCTCCGGACGTGGGCGCGAGATACCCCGTGATCATATTCATCGTCGTGGACTTGCCTGCCCCGTTCGGCCCCAGAAGCCCGTAGATCCGGCCCTTTTCCAGGGAAAAGGACAGATCCTTCACAGCGTAATGATCGCCGTATTTTTTACATAGATGACTGACCGTGATCAAGAATATGCCTCCTTTGCTGCTTCTGGTACCATTATATACCATTTGCCGCTGTCATGCAGAGTTTTTTTACGCAAAGAGGCCGGCCCCGCCCGAAGGCAGAACCGGCCTCAGTTCATTTAACGATCATCGTTTATGTATTTGTCTTCTGTACCGTCAGATCAAAGCTTGTCAATCCACTCTGCCATGTTGGTCTTGTCAAATACATACGGGATACCGGTAAGGACGCCTGTGCCGCCATCTTCGTCAGCTTCTGCGGTAAAGGTTTCCTCTTCATACTCGCCCCATGCCTGCATGGTAAGGGTGGAGCCTTCGGAGCCGTCAAATCCATCGTTCTGCACTGCCATCTGGATTGCAGCGGTGGAAGCGCCAAGATGGGAAACATCCCACAGCATCATGTACGGGCAAACGAAGGAGAACTCGTCGTCGTCAGCAGATGCCGGCATGTACGGAGCCATCTCGCTCGGAAGTCCAAGACCGGTAAGCTTGATGTCGGAGCCAGCCTGGGTAAGAACTTCACCTGCAGCTGCGATACCAACAGTGGTCGGGGAAATGATAACGTCTACGCTGCCCTCAGCCAGGAATGCCTGTGCCTGCTGGGTGGACTTGGTAGCTTCGTCATCGCCGTACTTCTTGTCAAGTTCCGGAGAAACCTTGCCTGCATAGATGTCCTTGGACAGCTCTTTTTCCATTTCAGCGATCCAGCCGTTCTGAACCGGAGTATCGATACCGGCGGAAAGGACACCGATCTTGATCTCTTCGCCATCGTAGTCAGCAAGAGCGGCCTCAACAGAAGCAGCCATATCCTTGTCGTCAGCATTGAACGGAACGCCCAGAGCGATCATGACAGCTGCACGGACCTGCATTGCGCCGATGTCAGCGGTGGAAGCCTGGTTGTTGTGGGTGATACGATAGTCTGCGGAAGCCTTGGAGTCCACGGATACGATCGGGATGTTTGCTTCCTGAGCCTTGGTGAACACTTCGTCAAAGCCGGTGTCGCCGTTGGTGGAAATGGAGATGGACTTTGCACCCTGGGTAATAGCCTCGTCAAGAAGCTGTACCTGTGCAGCAACCGTGGTCTCAGCCGGAGACTTCTCGGTGCTGTTCTCGCCTACCTGCTCCATGTAGCTGGAGAAACCATCATACATGATCACGCCGAAGGCATTACCTACGGACTTGAACATGAATACGTGGGATCCTGCAACATCAGAGGTGTCGCCTGCCGCAAAAGCGGAGCTGGTCATTCCCAGTACCATTGCACCGGCAAGTCCAAGTGCTGCGAACTTTTTGAGATTCTTCATTTGTTACGTCCTCCTTTGGATAATTATTTATAAACATTTGCATGTTTATAATTCGTGGATGATTTTCTGCCCGTTCTGCAGGCTCTTATTTCGCGTAACGCTCCTTGGCCTTCTGCGCGTCAGCCTTCTGCTCCTCCCAGAGCTGTGCGGATTTCTCGGCACATTCCTTTTTGAGGGCAGCGATCTTGGCATTGACGGAGGCGGCGTCGCCCTTGCCGGCCTTGAGCTGCTGCTTCAGCTCCTTGATCTGTTCGGCCGTGCGGTCGTTGAGCGCTTCGATGTTCTTGTTGTTGTGGTATCTGGTCCTGAGCTTGAAGTCCTTGATCATCTGCTTGTTGACCGTGGAGATCAGGATCGTGATGATCAGGATGACGCCGGTGAAGATCTTCTTGGAGTTGGGGTCAACGCCCAGAAGTCCCAGGGTGTAGGTCAGGAAAGCCATGATGAAGGTCGCGATGATCGGACCGTACATCTTACCCTTGCCGCCGTTGGTGGAAACACCGCCCAGCACCGCGCAGGCGATGGCCGTCATCTCGTAGCCGGTACCCATGGAGGAGGACACGCCGCCGCCCATACGTCCGATGAAGAAGATGGAGCCGATACCGGCCATGAAGCCCATCAGGATGAAGACTTCCATCTTGACCCTGGTCACGCTGATGCCGGAATAGGTCGCGCAGGTGGGGTTGTTGCCCACGATATACACCTTACGGCCGAAGGTCGTGCGGTGCAGGATAAAGCAGAAGATCAGGCCCATGATCAGGAAAAGGATCATGGAAAGCGGGATCGGTCCGATGTTGGACCAGCCGATCTTGTTGTACCACTTCGGGAAATTCTTGAGGGAATTTTCACCGAGGACGATCTCCACGATACCGCGATACAGCATGGAGGTAGAGATCGTGGTGATAACGGCCGGCATCTTGAGGAAGGCCACGCAGAAGCCGTTGAAGGCGCCGCAGACCATGCAGATCAGGATACCGCAGATCACGGCGATGATCCAGGGAATACCCGCATCCATCATAAGGCCGGTCACCATGCCGCCCAGGATCATCTGGGCTGCCACGGATACGTCGATGTCGCCAAGGAGCAGGATAAACACCATGCCCAGCACCAGCGGGGAAACGTCAAGTCCGGCGTTGATGATGGACTGGATCGTTCCGCTCTGGAAATACAGGTCGTGACGGAAAACGGCCAGGATCACGTTGATGAACACAAGGATGTAAACGAGGATCATTTCCCATTTGACGAGGAATTTGGATAACACAAATCCCTCTTTTACAGTCAAATCTCTATCATAATTACTTCCCGGCATTAGATCAAAGCACCCCTTTCCTTCAGCGCCCGTTTAGCCGCAGAGCGCTCTGTGAAATAGTTGATCGCTACAGCCACGATGATGATGGCGCCCTGGAGGGCTTTCTGCCACACGCTCATGCCCGGGATCATACTGATAAAGCTGTTGATCACCGCCATGATGATAACGCCGATCGCTACGCCGTCCATACGGCCCTTACCGCCTGTGATAGCGGTACCGCCCAGCACGCAGATCGCGATGGCCGTCATCTCAAAGCCTTCCGCCATACCATAGTATCCGATGGCATAGTTGGCCGTGTTCAGCATACCGGCAAGACCTGCCAGAACACCGCAGATGATGTATGCATAGAAAGTAACCGTCGGCTCCTTGATACCGGCGACCGCCGAAGACTCACGGCTTGTACCGATGGCGTAGATACGTCTTCCGGGAGCCGTGTAGCCGAGGAACAGGCCGATCACGATCATGATGATGACCGTCCACCAGATCAGCATGGGGATACCGGCGATCTTGCCGATCGCCCACCACCGGTAGGACTGGACATACTTGGCGGCGAACCACCACTCACCGCCGGAGACCACGAAGGCCAGGCCGCGGAAGATGTACATCGTGCCCAGGGTGCAGATCATGGGAACCATGTGAAGATAACCGACAAGGAAACCGTTCAGTGCTCCGCAGAGAGCGCCCAGAACGATCGCCAGCAGGAAAAATACGATGCCGGGAACACCCGGGTTATCGCAGGAAAGCTTGGTCGTGATGATACCGACAAAAGCCAGCTGGGAGGCGATGGAGATATCGATACCGCCCGTCAGGATGATCACGAATTCACCCACGGCCAGAAGCGCGTAGATCGCGTTGTTCTGCAGGGTATTGATGATCATGTAAGTGCTGAACAGACCCGGTGTCAGGATCTTTGCGAGGATCAGAAGGATCACCAGCACGAGGATCAGGCCGGTATTACGGGAACTTAATACCTTTTTCATGCTGTCTCTCTCCTTTCTTTAAGGGATGCTTCCAGGATCATCTCCTGGGTCGTCGATTTCACGTCGTCGAATTCGGCGGTCACACGGCCGCCCTTCATGACCACGATACGGTCGGCCACGCCCAGGACCTCCGGCATTTCGGAGGAAACCATGATGATGGCATATCCGCGGCAGGCAAGCTCGTTCATGATCTCGTAGATCGAGTACTTGGCGCCGACGTCGATGCCCTTGGTCGGTTCGTCCATGATCAGGACCTTCTGCTCGGAGCTCAGCATCTTGGCCACGACGACCTTCTGCTGGTTACCACCGGACAGAGAGGACGGCGGAGCAGTGATATCGTTGGCCTTCAGCTGGATCTTCTTACAGAGCTGGATCGCGTTCTCCATCTCCGCGTTGACATCAAGCTGACCGCCCTTGACAAACTGGTTCATGGTCGCGGACGATACGTTCTGATAGATCGGAAGCTCATTGACCAGACCTTCGGTCTGACGGTTCTCCGGGAGGAGACCGATGCCAAGCTTCAGCGCATCGATCGGACTCTTGATGTGGACCTCCTTGCCTTCGAGGCGGATGCTTCCGGTATCGGGAGTCATGATCCCGTAGATATTCTGGCAGACTTCGGTACGGCCTGCGCCGACCAGGCCGGTCAGGGCGAGGATCTCTCCACGGCGTACGTTGAAGGACACGTTCTTGAAGTAACCTTCCTTGGAGATATCGTTGACTTCAAGGATGACATCGCCGATCTTTGCGGTCTTTTCGGGATACATGGCTGTCAGCTCACGGCCGACCATGGCCTTGACCAGTGCCTGGTTGGTGATCCCGTCGACGTCCCAGGTGCCTACATAGGTGGAATCACGGAACACGGTGACACGGCTGGCCAGCTCGTACATATCCTCGAACCTGTGGGTGATGAAGATGATGGAAACGCCTTTGTCCCGAAGGTCCTTGGCGATCCTGTACAGCTGCAGGCACTCATTCCGGGTAAGGGAGGCCGTCGGCTCGTCCATGATCAGGATACGGGCATCGCGGGAAAGCGCTTTCGCGATCTCTACCAGCTGCTGTGCCGCAACAGAAAGAGTTCCCATAGGCTTATTGACATCGATCTCCTTGCTCAGGGGCTCGATCAGCTCCTTGGCCCGCTTACGCATGGCTCCCCAGTCATAGAAACCGAATTTGTTCTTGATCTCCTGTCCCATAAAAATGTTTTCGGTAACTGTCAGATCCGGGAAAGAGGTAACATGCTGGTAAATGGCAGCAATACCTTCTTTGGCGGAATCAGCGGTGTTACGGAATGTGACCCGTTCTCCCTCCAGGAGCATGGTCCCGCTGTCCGGCTGATGAACTCCAATGATAACTTTGATGAAGGTGGATTTTCCGGCTCCGTTCTCACCCATCAGAGCATGGATCTCGCCCTTCTTTAACTGAAAGTGAACGCCGTTCAGGGCCCGGACACCGCCGAACGTTTTGACGACGTCTTTCAGCTCCAAGATATAATCACTCATTCTCAGTTTATTCTCCTTTCCGTCCCATTTTTTTGTCGTGACCCACGACTTTATATATCAACTTTATCAAAATACATCCTGCTTGCCAATATCAAAAATTGTTTTTTGGGTATCATTTTTTGTTATTTCGTCGATATTTGCCATTTCACTCGCAAAATGATATAATCAAACCGAAATGTTCATGGGACGGTCTCTTTTTTGGAATATTTCTTTTGTGCATTTTGCATAATTTTTGCTTCTGATTTTTGGCTACTATTATTTCACGGGATTCAACAGCTATGAAAGCAAATAAACATGTATTTCCTGCCAGTCATTTCAGCCTTACCCCCGCCATCGACCGGCAGGTACAGGCTCTCCCCTTCTACGTCAAAGAGATCGGGTTTCTGAATGACCGGCGTATGGTCCGGGGATCCCGGAATGATTATTCGGATTACCTGTTCCTGTACTCTCTTTCCCAGATGAGCTTCATCAAGTACCGGAAAAAATCCGCGATCCGTCAGGATGACGTCGTGATCTCCGCCTGCAACACGCCGCTTACTTTTGTCCAGCTTCGAAAGCACGATTACCTGTATGTGATCATCAGCGGGAACAGCGCGCAGTTCTATTATAATCATATCCGGAACAACAGCGGCATCTTTCACGCCAATCCGCTCTCCGGTATCCTGGACCTGTTCCTGGAGCTGTTGTCCATCGACTATAAAAAAGAACCGCTGATCTCCCAGATGGAAGCCGGCTGTGCCGCGCAGCAGCTTCTGCTCGAGCTGTACCGGATGTCCCGTTCGGTCATCGAGACCCGGGAGATGACGCCGGTACAGGATACGGCAATCCAGACCGCCGTCCGGTTTATCCAGGAGAACTATCAGCAGGATCTCACCATCGACGCCGTCTGCAACAGCGTCAGTTTTTCAAAATACTATTTCTGCAAGCTGTTCAAGCAGCATACGGGAAAGACCGTACACCAGTACGTCAACGAATACCGAGTCAACAAGTCCAAGGAACTGCTCAGCTATTCAAAGCTCAGCATCGCCGCCGTCGCCAATACGGTTGGCTTCAAGAATACGCTGACCTTCAGCCGCCAGTTCAAGGAATATATGCATATGACACCGACCGAATACCGGGAATACTACTGATCGAGTAGGAGGGGGTGATTACCCCCCGTCCTCTCACAGCACCGTACGTACGGTTCTCGTATACGGCGCTTTCAATAGTTGACGTGCACCGACTGGTACGCTGTGGCCAAATCATAGAAGCCGCTCTGTATCAGTCTT
>JAFTPT010000025.1 GCA_017463155.1 Blautia sp. | reverse complement strand
TAAGCGTGAAGCCCCCCTCGAGATGAGTTATCCCATCTTAGGAGTAAACCCCCTTGAAGACGACGAGGTAGATAGGGCAGAGGTGGAAGCATGGCAACATGTGCAGCTGACTGCTACTAATCGGGTGAGGGCTTGACCAAAAAGCTTAGACGAGCGGCTGCCGCCGCACGTCAGGAACGAGTGCTTGCACTCAGGTTCCTGAACGGGAGGAGGCAGACATTTGCGAAGCAAAGGACATCGAGTGACGCAGTCACGAGATGACCGCCGCGAGTCGTAGCGTGCACAGGTAAAAGATTTTCTCAAGGAATGTCTTACATGTATGTAGTTTTGAAGGTGCAGACCTTTTTATTCCTCCTTAGCTCAGTCGGTAGAGCACGCGGCTGTTAACTGCGGTGTCGTTGGTTCGAGTCCAACAGGGGGAGCTTCTGTACCACGTCTGTACGTGGGATGGGACATGAAGTCCGTTGTTACACATACGGCTCCATGGTCAAGTGGTTAAGACACCGCCCTTTCACGGCGGTAACAGGGGTTCAAATCCCCTTGGAGTCATCTCGTGCGCGAGAAACGCGCGCGTACCTTTTTTAAGTATGGTGCCATAGCCAAGTGGTAAGGCAAAGGTCTGCAACACCTCTATCCCCGGTTCAAATCCGGGTGGCACCTCTTTGTGAAAGTACCGAGTAAAATCGGTACTTTTTCTTTTTCATGGCAGGGAGGCTGTAGATGAGAGATTCTTTTCTTCACAATTATCATACCCATACATGGAGATGCCATCACGCGGACGGGGAGGACCGTGCGTACGTGGAATCCGCGATCCGGTGCGGGCTTAAGACCCTGGGCTTTTCGGACCATACGCCGTATCCTTTTTCGAATGGATACGAGTCGCATATCCGGATGCGGCTGGATCAGATGGAGGACTATGTGTCGTCCGTGCTTTCCCTCAAAAAGGAATATGAGCGGGACATTACGATCCGGCTCGGCGTGGAGGCGGAATACTATCCTCGTGATTTTGAGAGGCTGCTGCGTTTTATGGACGACTTTCCTTTGGATTACATGATCCTGGGGCAGCATTTTCTGACCGATGAGAAGGATGATTTTTACAGCGGAAGTATGACAAAGGATCCGCTGCTTCTTGGCATCTATGTAGATCGGACGATCCAGGGGATGGAAACAGGCAGGTTTTTGTATCTGGCCCACCCGGACCTGATCCATTTTACGGGGAGATCGTCCGTTTATCGCAAGGAAATGCAGAGACTCTGCCGTGCGGCCAAAAGGCTCGACATTCCTCTGGAGATCAATCTGCAGGGGATCTGGCTGAACAGACATTATCCGACGATGGAATTCTGGCGGGTCGCCGGCGAGGAAGGGAACAAGGTCGTGATCGGCTCGGATGCGCACAGTCCCGATAAGGTGGTTCCGGAGGAAGCACTTCATAAAGCGTTTGCGATGGCAGAGGAATATGATCTGAAGCTGGTCGATGATGTGTACGAAGAGGGAAGACAAAGGAACAGGAATGCCTGAGGAGCAGGCAGTTCAGTCAGATAAGGACCGGTATGACAGGAGGTTTGCAGGTGAAACAGTATAAAGCAGTCATATTTGATATGGATGGAGTGATCTTTGACTCGGAGAATAAGGTCGTGGAGTGCTGGCAGATCGTCGCGGAAAAATACGGGATCCCCGACATCGAAGCGGCCTGTCATGACTGCCTCGGGCTTACGAGAGAAGCGACGGAGGAGGTCATGATGAAGCGGTACGGTGCCTCCTTTCCATACCAGACATACAAGAAGGAATGCTCGGCGCTTTTCCATGAAAGGTATGGAGAGGGAAGGCTGCCGCTGAAGCCGGGCGTTGTGGAGCTTCTTTCCTGGCTTCGGGAGAACCGGATACGGACGGCACTGGCTTCCTCCACGCGGAGCGAGATCGTCCGGCAGGAGCTTTCAGACGCCGGGATCATCGACTTCTTTGACAAGATCATCTGCGGCGATATGGTGAGCAGGAGCAAACCGGCTCCGGACATCTTCCTGAAGGCCTGCGAGGAGCTGGGCGTGAAGCCGGAGGAGGCCTACGCAGTGGAGGATTCTTACAACGGGATCCGCTCCGCGTCTGCGGGTGGATTGATGCCGCTGATGGTGCCGGATCTGGCGGAGCCGACAGAGGAGATGAAAAAACTCGCAGTGGCTGTCTTGCCCTCGCTGATGGCTGTGAAGGCGTATCTCGCGGAAGAAGCATAAATCGTACTTAAACGGAACGCAAAAAGAAAGCGTCTGACGATCCGTGCATCGATCGATAATCGTTTCGATACACAAGGATCATCAGACGCTTTCTTACGGTCCGGTTCTGGTCAGTGCAGCAGGCTGTAGAAACGGATGGCAGCCAGCAGCCTCCCATAGGTCAGCAGTCTGTTTTTGGGTCTTCGCTGAATGTTCATGTTCGTCTCTTCTCCTTTCCATACAGCCGGCGTGTTATTGTGGTACAAGTGTCAGTTCCAGAGAGGTATCAGCGAAAAAGGTATTCGCATTGTAGATGTAAAGGATCTCGCGGATATCCTCCGCCGCGATCAGGTCCTCCAGATTGCCGTAATAGTATCTGGGATCGATCATGACGATGTTGCGGTAATGCGGGGCCAGGAAGGGAATCAGGCAGTTCGCGTACGAATCCTTCAGAATGAGAAGGTTTCCGCCCTCGGCAGAGGGTGTGGTGATCTTGATCTGCGCGTGGTTTCCATCAAAGAACATGGCGTATTTATCACGGGTCTTCAGTCGGTCGGCGGCGTAGTAGCTGCCGACTTTTTTGCGTTCTTCGACGTAATTGACGACGAATTCCGGGGCCACATCGCTCTTGGGAAGGAAAACGTCCAGCTCATCCTTGGCGGAGGAGCGGAAGCCGCTCTTGGCGGAAAGCGTTCCCTGGAAGGAAACGGAGGCGGGCAGCTTTTCGTAGCTGACCTGCGCGGTGTTCAGCTCCAGCGGGTCGGAGGCGGCCAGGTAGGCATAGTAGGCTGCCTGTGTCGTCCAGTGGTGGTCGGTCTTGTAATAGAGCTGCTCATCCATGTGGTTGCGCAGCGTATCCCGCACATCGATAAAGGTAACGCCCGCGGAGGAGACCGTGTCCTTGACCCGGTCGATGTACTGATCCTGGTTTACCTGGGGTGCCGAAAACGGAAGATGGCTCTTCAGGATATTGACGGCATTGGGCGCCAGAAGCATGTACTGGTGGATGCCCGTGTGGCTCTGGGCAAAGCTGGTGATCGCGTCCAGGGTCGCCGTCAGGCGCTTATCGGCCGGCGGGGTAAAGCTCTCAAGCAGATAGCCGCTTTTTCCAAGATAAACGCCGTTGGATTCGGTTTTCCCAAGCAGGATGTCAAAATCCGCCTTCAGCGTGACCCAGAGATCGCGAAGCACGAACTGGTCGTTCACGTACGTTTCGTATTTGGTTTCTGCCTGGCCGGAGAGGATCTGGTCCACAGACAATGCAGGCCTGGAAGCGAGGACACGGTTTTCCTTTTCGGAAAAGGACCGGTCGGGCAGTACGATATTCAGAAGCAGAACGATAAACAAAATTGCCGGAAAGAGATAGGAAAGCTTCCGGAAAAAGGGTTTATAGCTGCGTTTGACCATTGAAAATCCTCCAAAAGCGGATCTTGTCCGCTTTTAAAACTGCTGGTACAGGAAAGAGTGATACGAGCTGGATACCAGGTAGGCGACCGCGATGACGAACAGGAGTATGTCGATCAGGATGGCGGCCCACGGCCTGGTGCGCATCAGACGCCGGAAACGGATCTGCAGGTTCGGCTGGCAGGCCAGGATGCTGATGATGAACAGGATGATCCCGCTTCGCAGATAATACAGGAAGGACCTGTCCAGAAAGCCGGAGGCCGAGACCCCGAACATGCTCCCCAGGTAATGCGCGATGGATCCGAAGGAGGGAATGCTGAAGAATACCCAGCCGATCATCACGAGCAGGAAGGTGTACAGCCGCTGGACAAGGGCAGGCGCAGCGCCAAGGAACCTGGACAGCACATATTTCTCCAGAAGGAGCAGCAGGCCGTAATAAACGCCCCAGAGGACGAAGTTCCAGCTGGCGCCATGCCAGAGGCCTGTCAGCGCCCAGACGATCAGGATGTTCCGGATATGTCTGGCTGTGCCGGCACGGTTTCCGCCGAGCGGGATGTACACATAATCCCGGAACCAGCTTCCCAGGGATATATGCCAGCGCCTCCAGAATTCGCTTACGCTTCCGGAGGTGTACGGGTAGTCAAAGTTCTTCTGGAAATCGAAGCCGAGCATTTTGCCGAGGCCGATCGCCATGTCGGAATAGCCGCTGAAATCAAAGTAGATCTGCATGGTATAGGCAAAAATGCCGAGCCAGGCGGTGAGGACCGAAATACGGCCGTCCGTGGCCAGGATCTGGTTGTAGATGAGGGCCAGATTGTCTGCCAGGATCACCTTTTTGGCAAGGCCCTTGATAAAGATCTCGACACCGATGCCCATTTTGGACAGGTTGACGGTACGGCTTCGAAGCTGCTCCTCGATATCCGCGTAGCGGACGATCGGGCCTGCGGCCATGTGCGGGAACATGGTGCTGTACACACCGAAGGTGAGCAGGTTCCGCTGGGCAGCGATCTTCCCCTTGTATATGTCAAAGATGTAGGAAAGATTCTTGAAGGTATAAAAGCTGATGCCGATGGGCAGAGCAAGCTCGGGATGCGGGATGGAGATCCCGAAAAGACTGCCGGCGGAATCGAGCAGGAAGCCGTAGTACTTGAAAAAGCCCAGGATCAGAAGGTTGATCACGATCGTGAAGACCAGGTTCCGCTTTCGCGGGGAAGGATCTTCGATCCGGTCAAGCTCCAGGCCCATGTAGTAATTGAAGACCGCGGAGAACAGCATCAGAACCAGATAGACCGGTTCGCCCCAGGCGTAAAAGACCATGCTTCCCAGGACCAGGACGATATCCTTCACACGTCCGGGTACCAGGTAGTATAGAAGCATAAAGACCGGCAGAAAATAGAAAATAAAGAATATGCTGCTGAATACCATATGATATTGCTCCGTTCCCTGAGTGCCGCATTGCAGACACTTGCGCGTGCATGCGGCGGATCAGATCATTTGCTGCGGTGTCAGATCAGAGAAAAAAAGGCGTCCCTGACCGAATCGGAACCGGCTCCGCAGAAATAGTAGACGTAGTTTCCTTTTTTGCCCACGGACGCGTTGCCGAGAAGAGCCATCTGGTCGGTGCCGTATCCTCCGAAGACGTTCTTCTGGCTGTCCAGATGGGCGTTCACTCTCTCATAGAGGCTGTCCGCACCTGCGCTGTTCGCGGCCTTTACGATCAGGCACTCGTCGACGGACATGGGCGATACGGCCTTGTAAAAGAGATATCCCAGGGTCTCGTCTTCCTCGATCGAATAGAAGCGCCGGAGATCCCCGCGCCCCCTTTTCTGCATCTCGGCAATGCCGGTGGAGGCTTCCATGGAGGAAGTGATCTGATCCATGGAAACGTCCTTTGCGTAATCGGAGATGTACAGTGCGGCCAGATAGGCGGCCAGTATGGCGACAAGCAGGATCTTGATCACCAGGGATGGCGTGACACGGAAGGATCCGCCGGAGCCCTTGGCGCGTGATGACGTTCGTTTTTCTTTTTGCGTTGATCTTTTAAGGACGGCAGTCCTTTCTTTCATGACGGAACCTCCGATGTTATGGTGATCACACAAGTCCCGCGATCGCAGCCATATAGGAAAGCCACTTGGGATAATATTCCATGATGACATGCTCACCGTCAGGCTCGTACAGCTCCTGGTTGTCCTGCGTGATAAAGGAATTATCGATATAGGTGCACCCGGTCTCGCTGCAGAGGGATTTGAGCGCCTCGTTGTATTCCGGATAGTAGGACAGAGCCGGACGCTCATCGATCGCGGACTGCTGGATCGGCAGGATCAGGTTGATATAGATCGGGACGCCGGGAAGCGCCTCCTGCAGCTTCTGGATCTGGATCCTGTACGCGTCGATAAAGGGAGTATAGTTTTCCTCATAGGTCTCGAGGTCATTGGAGCCGAAGGCCATGAAGACCACATAGGGGCTCAGGGAAATGGCGGTATCGATCTGTTCGTCCGCATTTGCAACGGAGAGTCCGCGGTGGCTGACCACAACGTCCTGGTCCAGATAGCCGTACTCCCAGATGGATTCCGTGATGGAATCACCGATGATGGCTGTGCCGGAGAAGGCCTGACGGATCGCAACGTTGTCAAGAATGGCTTCCCCGCTCAGGATCTGCTCCTGCAGGGAGTCGACCTCCTCGGCCGCTGCGGCTTCGATCACTTTGTCAAGATCGGCTTCCACCTGTGAAACATCGGCGGCTTCCATGGCCTCCAGACGCGCGACGGTTTCCGCGCAGGGATCGCTTTTGCTGCCGAAGCCACGAAATACGGCAAATAAGATCAATCCGATCACGACAAGGGCGACCGGGATAAGAAGAACGGGGAAAGAGCTTCCCCGGGATTTTGTTCGGGCTTTTGTCTGCAAGGATGATTCCTTCTTTCAAGAATAATTCAATCGTTTCCATTATAAAGTGGTATACATAAAACTGCAAGTGAAAACAGGCGTTCCGTGCAGATTTTTTTATGGACGAAAGAACAAATTAGGGTTATACTTACAGCAGGAGGACTGTATTATGAAAACGAAGATCATGCGATTATTGAACAGTGAGATCGTTTCCTCTGTTATATTTGCCGTTCTGGGCGTGTGCCTGCTGGTTTTCCCGACCCAGACGATGTATGTGATCTGCAAGATCCTGTTCAGCCTCGTGCTTGCCGGGACAGGGATCTTTTACCTGAGCTCCTATATCAGCGAAAAAAAATACACGTCGGTGCTGGATATGTTCACCGGCGTCATCGTGCTTGTGCTTGGCGGTTTTCTGTTCATGAATCCGCAGCTTGTCGTCAAACTGCTGCCGCTGTTCCTGGGGGCCATGATCCTGATCGACAGTATCTGGATCTTCCGTGCGGGCCTCCGGCTTCGCAAGAGAGGGATCGAACTCTGGCAGGGCTTTGGTGTGGCGGCGCTTCTGGATGTCATTTTCGGTATCGTGCTTATGATCAATCCTTTCGGGACCGTCCGGAAGACCGTGATCTTTGCCGGGATCATCTATCTGCTGAACGGCGCTTCTGATATTGTCCTTTATGTTCTTCGCAGGAAAAAGCTCGGAAATCCGAACCCCGCGGAGGAATCTGCGGAGGATTCCATGGAAGGGCAGGAAACCGAAGAATATCCTTCCTACGACGCCTGGCACCAGGACAACGGTGAAGGCGCGGAACCTGCCCGGGAAACCGCTGAACCGGACAGCCTGGAAAAGAAGCCGGACAGCCATTACATCGAGACCGCGGATGATTTTATCGTGACGCGGCCGGAACTTCACCTGGAGGAAGGCGATGCCGGTTCAAATGAGGTCATTATCGAGGAGAAAGGGCCGCTCGAGGAGTGGCAGGACTGACATGCACAGGATACCGACGACGGTATGGATGGATTTTACGGGCGTATATGCGGACAGGCGGTATACGCAGGAACAGAAAGAGACCGGCCGTCCGTGTACAGGCCGGGAGACTTATATTTCGTGCCGGGATATTTCCGGCACGAATTGTTATTGTGACGAAGATGCGGTGAAAAAGCTTGCCGCGCGTATGGAAAGCTGCCCCGTGAAGGGGGTACACTTTATTGACAGCGGCAATTATCATTATATCAGCAGGCTGTGGCTCTCGTTTTTGAAGGCTCCTTTTCAGCTGCTGGTCTTTGACAATCATACGGACATGCAGCCGCCTGCTTTCGGCGGACTTCTCTCCTGTGGAGGATGGCTTGCGGATGCATTGAACGGTGTGCCGTGTCTTGAAAAGGTACTGCTGGCAGGACCGGATGAGAAAGCCTATTCCGAGGCGGATCCGGACGGAAAAGCAAGGGTATGCCTTCTGAGCCGGGAAGAACTGGCCGGAGCCAGGCAGGAGAACGCGCTTTCCGGGCTTTTCCGGGAACGCTGCCGGGGATTTTCCGCAGGCCGGCCCTTATACATCTCCATCGATAAGGATGTGCTCTCGCCTGCCTTTGCCAGGACCGGCTGGAGCCAGGGGGACATGAGCCTCCCGGAGCTGCTATCTATGCTGAAGCTTCTGGAGGAACAGATGAAGGAGAACAGGATCCCTCTGCTTGGCGTGGACGTGTGCGGGGAATGTGACCCGGACGATACCGGGGGTATGCGGATCAACCGGGAAGCCAACCGGCTTCTTGCGGAATGGGCGGCAGGAAGCGTTCTGTGGACGCAAGAAGGAGCAGACTATGAAGAATGAACTGCTGACCATCGGCCCGTTTACCGTCTACGGGTATGGCTTCATGATCGCGATGGCGATCCTGGCGGCCTACGGGACGATCATGTACAGGGCCGGCAAACAGAAAATAGACACGGAAAAGGCCTTCTGGCTCGTGATCCTGTGTGTGGCAGGCGGATTTGCCGGGGCAAAGGTCCTGTTTCTCATCACGGAGTGGAAAGGGGTCCTGGAGGATCCGCTGTATTATCTTCAGAATGTTTCCGATGGATTTGTGGTGTTCGGCGGGATCCTGGGCGGGATCCTGACGGGATACCTGTACTGCAGGAAGCAGGGCCTGCCGTTCCTGGCGTGCTTTGACCTGGTCATGCCGTCCATCGCGCTGGCGCAGGGGATCGGGCGGATCGGCTGCTTTCTGGCCGGCTGCTGTTACGGCCGTGAAACCTCCTGCCGCCTGTCCGTTGTCTTTCACGATTCCGACTTTGCACCGAACGGCGTGCATCTGATCCCGACGCAGCTGTATTCCTGCGCATTGGATCTGCTGCATTTCATGGTGCTTCTTGTCATCGCAAGGCACAAAAAAGCAGACGGCCAGGTGGCCGCCTGCTATCTGATCTTTTACAGTATCGGACGTTTCTGCCTTGAATTCCTGCGGGGTGATGAAAACCGCGGAAGCATCGGCATGCTGTCCACCTCACAGTTCCTGTCGGTCTTTACACTGGCGGGAGGGATCCTCCTGCTGGTCATTTGCGGGAGACGAAGAGCGGAAGCCCGTCCTCACCCATGGGAACCGTGACAACACCCTGGATCAGCGGAGCTGCATAGCGGATGAAATCATCCGTCACGTCCGTGCCGTCAGCCGTGATCCACTCGGCCGGAACGGTCTTCTCCTTGTTGCAGATGTCGTTGACGTCCTCCAGGCCGCATTCCATGTGGACGGAGCCGTCGGCATCCTCTTTGCGGACGAAGGAGACCATCCTGCCGGTCACGCCGTCGAGTGCGGCACGTACGCCGAATTCACCTGCCATGACGGCTTCGGCCTGATCGGTGGCGGAGAGCATGGCGGCAGAGCATCTCTGGCTGACGTTGAATTCGACGGAACGGGCCTTGATATTCAGACGGCTGCGTACCAGGTTCTCCAGGTATTTGCCACAGCCGGCCAGCATCTTGTGGCCGAAATTGTCGGTGCCCACGGAGCTGTCATACTCACAGATAAAGGTTCCTTCCTTGTCGTGAATGCCTTCGGATACGCAGACGACGACGTTGCAGTTTTTCTCGAGGCAGTTTTTGACACTCTGAAGGAACGCCTCCTCATCAAAGGCGGTCTCGGGAAGATAGATCAGCATGGGGTTGTCGCCCTTGTATTTGCGGGCCAGCGCGCCTGCTGCGGTGAGCCATCCGGCATGACGGCCCATGATCTCGAGGATCGTGACGGAGGGCTTTTCATAGACATTGGCATCCAGGACGATCTCGCGGACAGTCTGGGCGACATAGCGTGCCGCACTTCCGTATCCGGGCGTATGGTCCGTCAGGACCAGGTCGTTGTCGATGGTCTTGGGCTCACCGATCACGCGGATATCGCTGCCGATCTTTTCCGCATAGCGGGAGAGCTTGCTGACGGTATCCATGGAATCATTGCCGCCCACATAGAAGAACCAGCCGATGTTCATCTCTTCGAAACGGCGGAAGATCTCCGGATACATGGGATCATCCAGAGATTCCGGAAGCTTGCAGCGGCAGGAGCCGAGGTAAGCGCCGGGAGTGATCTTCAGGCCTTCCAGGGCGTCACCGGGGAGCGCTTCGTCAAAGTCGAGCGTGCGGCCGGCGAGGAAACCTTCGATTCCGTTGACCATGCCGTAGACCTTGCCGATGCGGTCTTCATGCCGGCGGGCTTCGGAGACGATGCCGTAAAGACTGCTGTTGATGACGGCGGTGGGACCGCCGGACTGACCGGCGATCAGATTCTTTTTACACATGTGCGTACCTCCTGTGGTATCATGATTGATAATTCGGTTTATATGCACCGATTATATCATATTCTGCCGGAAATGAGAATAGTCCGGCACACTTTTGCGAATAAACGGGAAAGGAAGGCCTTTTCATGGGAAAACAAAAACCAAAAAAGAAAAAAACCTTTGTTGACTACCTCCTGACGATCATCCTGATCGCTGCGGTCGCCGTGTTCTGCTACGCAGCCTATTATCTGATCAACATCTATCTGGAGTATAAGAAGGGTGTCGATGAATACAATACGATCGCGGAGATGGCCGTGACCGAGCGTGCGCCTGACGAGGAGGTGCCGGAGGAGACGCCGGCGAACGAGAACGGAGGCAGCAGGCTCGTTCCGCCCATGATCGTCGATTTTGAAAAGCTTCAGCAGGTGAACGGCGATGTGTGCGGCTGGATCTATGTCGAAGCGCTGGACGGGGTCAATTATCCCATGGTGCGCGGTGAGGACAACAGCTACTATCTGCACATGACCTATGAAAAAAACTATAACTTTGCCGGCACGATCTTTCTGGATTTTGAGAACAAGCGCGATTTCAGCGACTGCAATACCATCATTTACGGCCATAACATGAAGAACGGCTCCATGTTCGGACAGCTGAAGCGCTTTACCACGACGGCCGAGACATACAAAAAGAGCAAATATTTTTGGATCTTTACGCCGGAGGCGTCCTACCGCTACGAGATCATCTCCGCCTACACGACGGCGGTGGACAGTGATACGTACACCCTGTTCAAGGGACCGGGCAGCGAATTCGAAGAATATCTGACAAAGATCCGCTCCTATTCGCAGATCCCGGAACAGGGAAAGCCCGACAAGGAGCCGGATATCATGGACAAGATCGTGACGCTTTCCACCTGTACCGGCGATTATTCCACCAGGTACGTGGTGCAGGGCGTGCGAGTGGACACGATCACCAATTGACCTGACAGGATGGTAATGCTACGAATGCAGTGATGACAGACAGGAAAGCAGTGAGAGGAGGAGAATCATGGGAAACGAGATCGAAAAGCTTCAGGAACTGGTCGACAGGTATGACAACATTGTTTTTTTCGGAGGAGCAGGCGTTTCGACGGAGAGCGGCATTCCGGACTTCCGGAGCCAGGACGGGCTGTATCACCAGAAATATGATTATCCGCCCGAAACGATCCTGAGTCACACCTTCTTCATGCAGCGCCCGGAGGAGTTCTACAAATTCTACCGGGACAAGATGCTCTGCGATACCGCCAGGCCGAATGCGGCGCATCTGAAGCTCGCGGAGCTTGAAAAGGCCGGCAAGCTGAAGGCTGTGATCACCCAGAATATCGATAATCTTCATCAGATGGCGGGCAGTAAAAAAGTCCTGGAGCTTCACGGAAGCGTCTACAGGAACTACTGCATGAAATGCGGGAAATTCTACAACTTCGCCCATATAAAAGCATCCCAGGGCGTTCCCAGATGTGAGTGCGGCGGGATCATCAAGCCGGATGTCGTCCTCTACGAGGAGGGGCTCGACAACCAGGTGATCAGCGAGTCCGTGCAGGCAATCGCAAACGCCGAGGTGCTGATCATCGGAGGCACTTCCCTGGCCGTCTATCCGGCCGCCGGCCTGATCGATTATTTCCGCGGAAAGAGCCTGGTCGTGATCAACAAGTCCTCCACGCCGAGGGACTCCCATGCGGACCTGCTGATCAAGGAGCCCATCGGGCAGGTGTTCTCCCAGATCCGTGTCAAAGGAAGCTGACCATGGGATTTCTGTATGAGGTGGGGGATGTGGTCACCCTTAAAAAAAGCCACCCCTGCGGGAGCCACGACTGGGAGATCCTGCGGGTCGGAGCGGACTTCCGGCTTAAATGCAGCGGCTGTGGACACCAGGTCATGCTTCCGCGCAGGCAGGTCGAGAAAAGCACGAAAAGCCTTTCCAAAAGGGGAAAATAGGGTTTACAAACGGAGATAAATATGATAAAATCTTCGATTGTGATATATTTTTCAATCCTTGCTCTTTGAAAGACAAGGGCCAAAAGACCATAAGGAGGTAAGAAACGAATGAACAAGTACGAACTGGCATTGGTGGTGAGCGCCAAGGTTGAGGACGAAGTACGTGACGCCGTTGTCGAAAAGGCAAAAGGCTACATTACTCGTTACAATGGTGTCATCACTGAAGTCGAAGAATGGGGTAAGAAAAGATTGGCTTACGAAATTCAGAAGATGCATGAAGGTTTCTACTATTTCATCCAGTTTGAGGCAGATGGAACTGCTCCGGCTGAGATCGAGAGCCATGTGCGTATCATGGATAACGTATTAAGATATCTGATCCTCAAGAAAGAAGACTGATCCTTATACGAGTCTGCAGAAAGCACCATTAAGAATCATTCACAAAAACTGCAAGAGAGGTAAATGGAATGAATAAGGTTATATTAATGGGACGCTTGACAAGAGATCCTGAGGTTCGTTATTCTGCAGGAGAGAACGCACTGGCCATTGCAAGATACACCTTGGCGGTTGACCGCAGGTTCCGCAGGGACGGGGAAGCAACGGCTGATTTTATCAGCTGCGTGAGCTTCGGACGTACGGCTGAATTTGCCGAAAAGTATTTCCGCCAGGGACTGAAGATCGCCGTGACCGGCCGCATTCAGACAGGCAGCTATACAAACCGGGAGGGTCAGAAGGTATATACCACGGAAGTGGTCGTAGAAGAACAGGAGTTTGCGGAAAGCAAATCGGCCAGCGACAGCTACGCGGCCAGCCGTCCGCAGCACAGTGAACCTGCTCCGTCCATGCCGAGCCCCGATACGGCGTCGACCGGTGATTTTATGAACATCCCGGACGGCATTGACGAAGAACTGCCTTTTAATTAACAAAAACAGGAGGAAACCATCATGGCTTACGGTAATAGAGGTGAAAGACCCGATTCTCCGATGAAGAGGAGAGGCGGACGCAGAAGAAAAAAAGTTTGCGTATTCTGCGGAAAAGAGAACAACGAACTGGATTACAAGGATGTAGCAAAGCTTCGCAAGTATGTCTCCGAGAGAGGCAAGATCCTTCCCAGAAGGATCACCGGCAACTGCGCCAAGCACCAGAGAGCTCTGACGATCGCAGTCAAGAGAGCGCGTCATCTGTCCCTGATGCCCTATATCCAGGAATAATATGAAAACGTACGGCCGCGCATTGCGCGGCCGTTTGCTTTCAGGTCAGCAAAAAAGAGCTGCCGTTCGCGGATGATCGAACGGCGGCTCTTTTTTGTGTGTTATCTGCGGTTCTTCAGCTGCTCGTAGCGTTCCTGAGCCTGGCGGGCGCCTTCGGCGAACAGCTTCTCTGCGTTCTCCGGGAACGTGCGCTTCAGGGAAGCATAACGGACTTCCCCGTCCAGGAACTCCTCATAGGGCAGGCTCGGCGCCTTGGAGTCGAGCTGGAAGGCCGGCTCCGCGGTCGGATTATAGCGGTACAGATGCCAGTAACCGGCTTCCACGGCACGCTTCATCTCATCCTGCACCTTTGCCATACCGCAGCGAAGCCCGTGGGACTGGCACGGCGCATAGGCGATCACGACACTGGGGCCGTTGAAGGACTCTGCCTCATGGAGAGCCTTGACCAGCTGTGCGTTGTCGGCGCCCATGGCGACCTGCGCGACGTAGACATTGCCGTAGGTCATCAGCATGCCGCCCAGATCCTTCTTGGGACGCTTTTTGCCGGACGACGCGAACTGCGCGACAGCGCCGATGGGCGTTGCCTTGGAGGATTGTCCGCCGGTATTGGAATAGATCTCGGTATCCACGATCAGGACGTTGACGTTTTCACCGCTGGCGATCACGTGGTCCAGTCCGCCGAAGCCGATATCGTATGCCCAGCCATCGCCTCCGTACATCCAGAAGGTCTTTTTGGAAAGCTGGTCACGGTACCGCAGGATCACAGCGGCGTCCGGATCATCCTTTGTAAGGAGCAGGTCGATCAGGTCTTTGCTGGCGCCGGCGGAGGCGTCAAAGTCATCGTAGGTTTCCAGCCATCTGTCGATCGCGTCGCAGACCGCAGGATCGCCGCAGGAGTCCTTGTAGGACAGAAGACGGGCTTTCTGGGCTTCCCGCTGCTGACGGACGGAGAGGACCATGCCCAGGCTGAATTCCGCGTTGTTTTCGAACAGGGAGTTGGACCAGGCGGGACCATGTCCTTTTTTATCGACCGTGTAGGGGATCCCGGGCATCGCGCCGCCCCAGGCCTGGGAACAGCCGGTGGCGTTGGCCCAGAAGACCCGGTCGCCGTACAGCTGGGTCAGGAGCTTTGCATAGGGCGTTTCCCCGCAGCCTGCACAGGCGGCCGAGAACTCGAGCAGGGGCTGGCGGAACTGGCTTCCCTTGACGGTATATGGATCGAACAGATCGCCCTTGTCGGAAAGGGAGAGGGCGTAGTTCCATAGATCCAGATTATCCGGAACCTCCGAGGCCGGACGCATCGTCAGTGCCTTTTCTTTGGCCGGACAGCAGTTTTCGCAGCTGCCGCAGCCGGTACAGTCGAGGGTGCTGACCTGCATGGTGAAGTACAGGCCTTCCGCCTGTCTTCCCTTGGCGGGAACGATCTTCATACCGGCCGGAGCCGCGTTCTTTTCTTCCTCCGTGAGAAGATAAGGACGGATCACCGCGTGGGGACATACATAGCTGCACTTGTTGCACTGGATACATCTGTCCGGATCCCAGACCGGCACCTGTGTGGCGATGCCGCGCTTCTCGTAGGCGGTCAGGCCCATGTCCATGATGCCGTCCTCGTAGCCTGCGAAGGTGCTGACCGGAAGATCATCGCCCTTCTGAAGGTTGATGGGATCAAGAATCTTTGTGACAACCTCCGGAACATTGCGCTCCGGAGCCGGTGCATCCTCGGCGGTCAGCCACTCTGCCGGTACGCTGACCTCGTGCAGACCGTCCTTGCCGGCGTCGATCGCGGCAAGGTTCCGGGCCACGACCTCCTCACCCTTGGCAAAGTAGGTCTTTGCGGCGGCGTCCTTCATGTAGCCGATGGATTCCTCGACGGGGATCACGGGCATCAGGTGGAAGAACGCGGACTGGAGCAGCATGTTGAAATGGCTGCCGAGTCCCAGCTCGCCGGCGATCTTCACGGCATCGATGGTGTACACATGAATCTTGTTCTTTGCGATCTGCTGTTTGGCCTTCGCCGGCAGATGTGCGGCAAGCTCCTGATCGTCCCAGGGACAGTTGAGAAGCAGAGTCCCTCCGGGCTTGATCTCGGAGACGATGTCGAAATTCTCGATGTAGGTCGAATTATGGACGGCGATAAAATCCGCGTATTTGACATAGTAGGACGAGCGGATGGGACTGCTGCCGAACCGCAGATGGCTCTTGGTGACGCCGTAGGATTTCTTGGCGTCGTACTCAAAGTAGGCCTGGGCAAATTTGGACGTGTGGGAATTGATGATCTCCACCGTGTTCTTGTTGGCGCCGACCGTACCGTCGGAGCCAAGCCCCCAGAACTTGCAGCTGACGACACCGTCCCCGTCGGGATACAGAGGAGCCGGCTCCGGAAGGGAAAGGTGGGTCACATCGTCCACGATGCCGATGCTGAAGCTGTTCAGCGGCTTTTCAGCCTTCAGGTTCTCGTAGACCGCAAGGATCTGCGCGGGCGTGGTATCCTTGGAGGAAAGCCCGTAGCGTCCGCCGACGATCACAAGATCGGAGCGTCCGCGGAAGGCGGTACATACATCCTGGTAGAGCGGGTCGCCGGCGCTGCCCATCTCCTTGGTACGGTCGAGGACCGCGATGGAGCGGACCGTATCCGGGAATGCGGCGGCAAAGCGCTTCATATCGAAGGGACGGAACAGATGGACCTGGACATAGCCGACCTTTTCACCGCGGGCGTTCAGGTAGTCGACGACCTCCTGCACGCAGCCGCTGACGGAGCCCATGGCCACGATCACGCGTTCAGCATCCGGCGCGCCATAATAGTTGAACAGATGGTAATCCCTGCCGGTCAGAGCATTGATCTTCTGCATGTAATCTTCCACGATATCGGGGAGAACGGCATAGGCCGTGTTGTTTGCCTCACGTACCTGGAAGAAGATATCCGGGTTCTGGACGGTGGAACGAAGATAGGGATGCTCCGGGTTCAGGGCATGGGCGCGGAAGGCGTCCAGCGCCTCCGTATCGAGCATTCCCTTCAGGTCTTCATAGTCGATCTGCTCCACCTTGTTGATCTCATGCGAGGTACGGAAGCCATCGAAGAAATGAAGGAACGGGATCCTTCCCTTGATGGCGGAAAGGTGCGCCACGCCGGCCAGGTCCATGACCTCCTGCACGCTTCCCGTGGAGAGAAGGGCAAAGCCGGTCTGGCGGCAGTTCATGACGTCCGAGTGGTCTCCGAAAATGGACAGTGCGTGTGTTCCCACCGTACGGGATGCCACATGAAGAACGCCGGGATGCCGCTGTCCCGCGATCCTGTGCATGACGGGGATCATCAGCATGAGTCCCTGCGAGGAGGTGAAGCTGGTCGCCAGGGCCCCGGTCTCCAGGGCTCCGTGGACGGCGGCAATGGCGCCGGCCTCCGACTGCATCTCGACAAGCTGTACGGTCTGGCCGAACAGGTTCTTTTTGCCCTTTGCGGACCAGACGTCCGTCTTTCCTGCCATGGGAGACGAGGGAGTGATGGGATAGATGGCCGCGATCTCGGTAAAGGCGTAGGCAATATAGGCAGCAGCCTCGTTGCCGTCCATCGTTACGTAGGTTTTGTTTTTCTCAGACATTTGCTTCTCCTTTGCTCTGTGCGATTCCGAAGACCCTGCTGCAGGTCCGCCAGCATATATCTTCATATTCCCGGGACGAAAGTGCAAGCCGTCTCAGGTATTCAAGCTCCGGTTCCCGGGGAAACATGGGATAATCCGTCCCGAACATGACCCGTTCCGATCCGAAGGCCCGGATCAGTTCTTTGGCGTTCCCGGGTTCAAGCCAGTAAAAACTGGAGGATGTGTCAACGACCAGGTTTGGATAGTCCGGCAGGAGCCGGGCGGCGTCATCCCAGACGCTCCAGCCTCCGAAGTGCGCCCCGATAAAGGTAAGGCGCGGGAAACGCTTCAGGATCCCGGCGATCCGTTCCGGATTGGAATAGTCATACCGGTAATCCCCCGTATGGACACAGACGGGAAGGCCTGCATCCTCGCACATTTCATAGACGCTCATGGCCCAGGGACAATCCGCATCAAAACGCTGGATATCCGGGTGAAGCTTTACGCCTTTCAGCCCCAGGGAGCACAGCTCCTCAAAATCCTTCCGGGGGTCCGGGCTGTCCGGATGCATGGTCCCCATTCCCGTAAAGGCTCCTCCGGACTCTGCTGCGGCCCGGGTGATGAAATGGTTGATCACCGTTACCTGGGCGGGCGTGGTGGCGACGGAATGGACGATGAAATGGGAGATCCCCTGTTCGCGTCCTTCCTTCAAAAGCGTGGACGCCGTACCATCGTGATGGGAAGGAGGGAGATCCTTGTAAAACCGGTCGATGGCGATGACGGCCTTCGGGGCGATCCCGTCCGGATAGATGTGGCAGTGGCTGTCAAACACTTTCGAAGCGGGTCTGTCCCCGATGTGATAATCACGTTCACATTTTCTATAATAATCCGCATTTGGATTGTCGGCAATAAAATGATACTTGTCAGTCATGGTTTTTCCGCTCTGTCAGGCTGTCTCGATGCTTGCATCCGTCTGCAGACCGAGCTTTTCGATGGCCTGCTCGCGCATTTTGTATTTCTGGATCTTGCCGGCATCGTTCATGGGGAAGCCATCGACAAAATCGATGTACTTCGGGACCTTGTGCTTGGCCATGTGATCCAGCACGTACTTTTTCATTTCCTCCACGGTCATGGTCTCGCCTTCCTTCAGGATGATGCAGGCCATGATCTCTTCGCCCATGGCCTTGTCAGGCACCCCGATGACCTGTACATCGCTGACCTTCGGGTGGGTGTAGATGAATTCCTCGATCTCCTTGGGGTAGATGTTCTCGCCGCCGCGGATGATCATATCCTTCAGACGCCCCGTGATCCTGTAATTGCCCTCCGGTGTACGGCAGGCCAGGTCGCCGGTGTGAAGCCATCCGTCCTTGTCGATCGCGGAGGCGGTGGCCTTGGGCATCTTGTAGTAGCCCTTCATGATATTGTAGCCTCTGGCGACAAATTCTCCGATCACTTCATCCGGGCAGTCCTCGCCGGTCTCGGGATCAACGATCTTGCACTCGATCTCGGGGAAGGCGGAGCCTACGGTGGTGACACGGACCTCAAGAGAATCGGTGGTCCGGCTCATGGTACATCCGGGCGAAGCCTCGGTCTGGCCGTAGACGATCACGATCTCCTTCATGTTCATCTTGTCGACGACGTCACGCATGACAGCGATGGGACAGGGGCTTCCGGCCATGATGCCTGTGCGCATGTGGCTGAAGTCGGTCTTTTCGAAATCCGGGTGGGAGAGCATGGCAATGAACATGGTAGGCACTCCGTGGAACGCCGTGATCCGCTCGTTGTTGATGCACGCCAGCGAGGATTTCGGTGAAAAATACGGAAGGGGCAGGATCGTCCCGCCGTGGGTCATGGTGGCCGTCATGGCCAGTACCATGCCGAAGCAGTGGAACATGGGGACCTGGATCATCATCCGGTCCGCGGTGGAGAGATCCATGCCGTCACCGATGCATTTTCCGTCGTTTACGATATTGTAGTGGGTCAGCATGACGCCCTTGGGGAAGCCGGTCGTTCCGGAGGTATACTGCATGTTGCAGACGTCATTGACATCCACGGCCGAGGCCATGCGCCGGACCTCCTCGATGGGCGTACGCTCGGCGTAGGGGAGGGTCTCCTCCCAGGTCATGGCGCCGGGCATGCGGAAGCCCACGGTGATGATGTTGCGGAGGAAGGGAAGCCGTTTGGCATGCAGCGGCTGTCCTGCCCTGGTCTTTGCAAGCTCCGGGCAGAGCTCATTCATGATCTCACGGTAATTGGAGTCCCGGTAGCCTTCGATCATGACCAGCGTGTGCATATCGGACTGGCGAAGCAGGTATTCGGCCTCGTGGATCTTGTAGGCGGTGTTCATAGTGACCAGGACCGCGCCGATCTTGGTGGTTGCCCAGAAGGTCAGGAACCATTGCGGTACGTTGGTGGCCCAGATGGTGACCTTGGAACCGGCCCGTACGCCCAGGGAGATCAGAACACGGGCGAATTCGTCCACATCGTCCCGGAACTGGCTGTAGGTCCTGGTATAGTCGAGCGTCGTAAACTTGACGGCCAGCTGGTCGGGGAAGTTCTCCACCATCGTGTCCAGCACCTGGGGGAAGGTCTTGTCGATCAGGGACTCCTTCTTCCATACATAACGGCCGGTGTGGCGGTTGTTCCAGTAGAGATGCCGGCGGTTGCGGCGGGTCTCCTCAAAATGACTCATGCAGCTGGCAAAATGCGTCAGGATGATCTCGATATCGGAAAGCTCCGGGATCCATTCGGGATCCCACAGAAGCGAGATAAAGCCGTCGTAATTGACGGAACGGAGCGCGTTCATCATATCGCCGATGGGAAGCCGCCCGTCTCCCATGAGCTCGGGAACGACCTGGCCGTCTTCCTTGCGGAAATCATGGATATGTACATGGCGGACATAAGCGCCCAGGTTTGTGATGGTCGTCTCCGCGTCCTCACCGCCGAGGGCGTAGGAGCCGAACATATCCCAGCACGCGCCGAGATGGTCGTCGGCAAAGGTGTTCAGAAGGTCGCGCAGAAGGCCGGTATCCTGGTAGGCCCCGGTGGTATTGATCAGGATGGTCACGGGGCGCGTTCCGATCTGCTCCAGCGCTTCCCGGACCTTCGCGATACAGAGCCCGTGGTCGGTGCAGTCCGTGTGGATGCTGACGTACGGGATCCCCAGATTCACGGCTGCCGTGAGGCTCTCTTCCAGGACCGGAAGAAAGGAGGGATCCGTAAGGTCGGGATCGGTATCCAGGCAGGGGATCGAAAGCCCCTGGTTTACCAGATGCCTTCTGGTGGAAGCGGAGAGCTCCGGATTGGTGGGGCTGCTTTTTCCGCGGAATACAGGACTGCTGATGTCATATAATTCGATGCCGGAAAGGCGCGTCTCGGTGGCGGCGTTTAACAGCCCGGCCCAGTCGAGGCCTGCCCAGTTCTGGATGGAATATGAAAGCTTCAAACCGGTTCCTCCTCTCAAGCCTGCTCATAGACGATCTTGTTGAGTGCGCTGATATAGGCACGGATCGATGCACCGATGATGTCGGTGGAGATCCCGGTGCCGGAATAGACACGGCCGTCGGCGCGGAGCTTTACAAGGGCGCTGCCCATGGCGTCTCTGCCTTCGGTGACGGTCTGGATCTGGAAATCGTCCAGCTCATAGTGATGGCCGATGATCTGCTCGATCGCCACGAAGGCGGCATCGATGGGACCGTCGCCGACACCGACGCCGCGCTGTTTCTGTCCGTCCTTTTCCAGGAGGATGTTGGCGGTGGCGGTGATGATATTTCCGCTGTTGATCACATAATTCTCGATCCGGTAGGCAGCGGGCACCTGCATGGCGGAGCTTGCGACGATGGCGTCCAGCTCACGGCTGCCGACGAACTGCTTTTTGAGCGCAACACGGCGGAAAGCCTCGTACACGCGGGCATTGTCCTCATCGCTCAGGTCATAGCCGAGCTGGCGGACCACCTTGATCACCTCGGAGATCTCGTCGTTGATATCCAGGCAGATGTTGCTGATGGATTCACCCATGGCGATGTTTCCGAAGGTGGATTCTTCCTCCCTGGGCTTCAGGACAAATCCCAGCTGGCTGACGGCACGGCCGAGCTCGGTAGAGCGGAGTCCGGAACTGATGTCCATGGCAGAGCCTTTGATCTGCACGAACCGCATCAGCTGTTCCAGGGTCGGATAGCCGGAGGGGACAGCCGTACATTTGATCCCGTCCACACCTCTTTTTATGGCGGCGGCCGCACAGGCGACGCTCATATTCATCTCATCCTTGAGTTCCACGTAGAGCTGTACGTTTTCGAGAGCGGGGACCTGTGCCCGGACCGCGTCCAGGAAATGGGCGAATTCATCCGGAAGATAGATGCCTGCGGTATCGCAGAGGGTGATCTTTCCGGCGCCTGCGTCGATGGCGGCCTGAATGGCGCTGCAGAGGAAGGAAAGCTCTGCCCGGGTCGCGTCGGCGGCGGTAAATTCGACGGTCTCACAGTAGAAGCGGGCCTGCTTGACCTTTTCCGTGATCAGCTCCAGCATGGCCGGCGCTTTTTTGTGCGCGTTGTATTCCATCTGGACGGGAGATACGGGCGCTACGACGTTCAGCCTGGGCTTGCCGGCGCTTTTGATGCTTTCCCAGGTTTCTTCAATATCACTTCCTATTATATCGACCGCAGCCGTGATGGCGGTGTTGACCATCGAGGCAATCGTCTTGTTCGACAGCTGGTCGGCCTTTCCGCCGGTGATGGAGGGCAGTTCGATGATGTCCACCTTCAGGCGGTCCAGGATACGTGCGATCTCGAGCTTCTCCTTGAAGGAGAGATTGCTGCCCTTGATATTTGCGGATTCTCTCAGCGTCATGTCGATTAATTTGATCGTTTTCATTTTGTCACTCCTGTTCAAATTCTGATCCTGCTGTGTCATGGAGAAAGATCTCCGGTACTCGGACTGCTTTAAGCCGCGTTTTCAGACAACAGAAAAACCGCCTCAAAGCACATTACTTTGAGACGGGCATAATCGTTATACTCGCGGTACCACTCAAATTGCAGAAAAATATCTGCCACCTCGGTGAAGTCAATCAACTTCTTTGCACTTACGCAGCATTCTCGGGGCACCCTACGCACGTGCGGAAAACAGGATTTCCGGACGCTTCAGGCTTCCAGCTCGGAAGTCAGAGGACAGAGGCTTTTACATACCGGCTCACACCAGCCGCCGGCTCTCTTTGCTGTTTTATCACCTGGGCCATTCTTCGTCATCGCTTTTATGACCATATGCAGTTTTATCATTTATACCATGCAGCCTTTGCTGTTGTCAAGTTTTTTTTACCGATGGGTGCTTTTGCGTGACTTTTATGTTGCTTTTTGGACTTTTATCCGTTACAATGAACACATAGTGTGTTTTTAGTGTGCATTAACGGGAGGACGTTATTATGGCAGGCACAATGAAACAGATCGCGGAGCTTTCAGGCGTTTCGAGGGGAACGGTCGACCGCGTGCTGAACAATCGGGGAAGAGTCAATCCGGAAGTGGCTGTACGCGTCCGGGAAGCAGCCCGCCAGATCGGATATAAGACCAAGACAGAGAGAAAAGAACTGCTGAAGCAGGACAGGGAAAGAGGACTGCGTCCGGTCCGGAGGATCGGTGTGGTGACGCAGCTCTCGGGAGCCTCCTTCATGCTGTCGATCCGGAAGGGCCTGGAAGAGGCAAAAAAGGATGCGCAGGCCTACGGGATCGAGGTCGTCATCAAGGAATGCCCGGGTGTGGACGAAGAACAGCAGTGCGAAGCGCTGGATGAGCTGGAAGAGCTTGGCGTGGACGGGCTGGCCATCATGCCGGTCGAATGCGACGGAGTCCGGGATCGTCTCCGGCACATGATCCGGGATCTTGACGTCCGGGTGATCACCTTCAATACGGATATCATCGGGACCAGAAGGACCGCGTTCGTCGGAATGGACAACCGCCAGGGCGGCAGGACCGCGGCAGGGCTTCTCGGGATTCTGATGCACGGGCGCGGGAGTGTCCTGGGCGTGATCGGGAGCTTCTCCAACAGCACGAGCCTGCTCCGCCTGGACGGGTTTTCAGAGGAACTGGCGAGGAGCTTTCCGGATATCTCGCTGATCGGGATCAGCCCCAGCATGGACCGGCAGGAGGAAGTGGCTTCGATCATCCGGAATTCGCTGAAAAGCCATCCGGACCTGGGCGGGATCTTCATGGTGTCCAGCGGACAGCTGGGGATCCGTGACGCGCTGGAGGATCCGGAGGTAAAGAGCCTGCTTGCCACCCGGGAGGACGGGAGAAGACCCTACATCATCATCTATGACCTGACCCCGCGGAACCGTACGCTCCTGGGGCAGGATCTTGTGGACTTTGTCATCGACCAGGACGGATACAACCAGGGCCTCCGGGCCGTGATGTCCCTCGTGGACCTGCTGGCCAGCCTTCGGGAGCCGGAACAGGAATATCTGTATACAGACATTACGGTACGGACAAAGTACACTTCGCCCGAGATACCCGAGACAGGCACGCCGCAGTAAACCGGACAGACGGGCGTCAGATCCGGACGTCCATACAAAGCACATGGAAAGCACACATATACTCTTGCACAAAAACCGTGGGGAGAATTTGGTAAAAGCGCGAAAAATACTTTTTTCCCGAGAATTCGCTTGCAATAATGCACATGGAATGTTACAATAAAAAGGACCTGAAACAGAAAAATGGAACATTTTAGCACGCAAAAGCACACGACAACGCAGTCATTGATAAGGAGAAGAAAATGGAAAAAACGATCAGATTGACAACTGCACAGGCAATCGTAAAATTCCTGGATCAGCAGTATGTCTCCATGGATGGAGAAGAAACCAAGTTTGTGGAAGCGTTTTTCACCTTGTTCGGCCATGGGATCGCCGTAGGCCTCGGCGAAGCACTGGACACCGATAATGGCAGCATCAAGGTCATGCAGGGACGTAATGAGCAGGGCATGTGCCACTGTGCGATCGCGTATGCAAAGCAGAATGACCGTAAAAAGATCATCCCCTGCGCATCTTCCATCGGACCCGGAGCGGCCAACATGGTCGTCGCCTGCGCGACTGCCACGGTCAACAACATCCCGCTGCTCGTGTTCCCGTCCGACACCTATGCTTCCAGACAGCCCGACCCCGTGCTGCAGCAGCTTGAGCAGAGCACGAGCCTTGCGACCACGACCAATGACGCGTTCAAGCCGGTCGTAAAATACTGGGACCGTATCCAGAGACCGGAACAGCTCATGACCGCTCTGATCAACGCCATGCGTGTCCTGACCGACCCGGCCGAGACCGGCGCCGTATGCATCGCGCTTCCGCAGGATGTGGAAGGTGAAGCTTTTGACTATCCGGAATACTTCTTCAACAAGAGAGTGCACAGGATCACGAGACCTGCCGCCGTGCAGGAAGAGATCCAGGATATCGCGGATGTGATCGCTGCCAGCAAAAAGCCGATCGTCGTTGTGGGCGGCGGCGTCCGTTATTCCCTGGCCGGTGAAGCGATGGAAGCCTTCTGCGAGAAATTCAATATCCCCTTCGGCGAGAGCCAGGCAGGAAAGAGCGCCTGCCGTTCCGACAGCCCGTACTGCCTGGGCGGTATCGGCGTGACCGGAACCTCCGCCTCCAACAAGCTGGCACCCGAAGCGGACTGCGTGATCGCTGTCGGAACCAGACTGACGGATTTCACCACCAGCTCCAAGTGGCTGTTCCGCAACCCGGACGTGAAATTCGTGACCATCAACAACAATCGTTATCATGCTTACAAATATGACGCGGTCAAGGCTGTCGGCGATGCGAAGGCTACGCTCCTGGCCCTGACGGAAGAGCTTTCGGCCCGCGGCTACAAGTCCTCTTATACAAACGAGATCGAAGAAGCCCGCAGGGAATGGGATGAAGAGCTGGCCCGCCTGGGCGGCATCTCCGTGACCGGCGAGGACTTCGAGCCGATGATCAAGGCGAGAGATCCGCGTACCGTACCGGAGTTCTTCAAGATGTTCGGAACGACACTCACCCAGACCCAGGCCCTCGCGGTCCTTCGCGCTACGATCGGCGAGGATGACATCGTCCTGACAGCCGGCGGCTCCCTTCCCAGCGACCTGCAGAGAATGTGGAAGACCAACAAGCGCGGCGGATACCATGTGGAATACGGCTACTCCTGCATGGGCTATGAGATCGGCGGATCCATGGGCGTCAAGATGGCGGAGCCGGATGTCGAGGAGTACACCGTGGTCGGTGATGCCGGCTTCCAGATGCTCAGCAGTGAGCTCGGGACCATCATGCAGGAGAGGATCAAGACCAACATCCTGGTCTTCGACAACTGCGGTTTCGGCTGCATTAACAACCTGGAGATGGGTCACGGCATCGGCAGCCTGGCCACCGAGTTCCGTTACACCGACGGCATGAAGCCCACCGGCGACCTGATCCGGATGGATTACACCAAGATCGGTGAAGCCTATGGCATGAAGAGCTATTCCTGCCGTTCCGCGGAGGAACTGAAGGAAGCCATCCTGGATTCCCGCAAGCAGACGGTCGCCTGCCTGTTCGACCTCAAGATCATGCCCAAGACCATGACCGACGGCTACGATTCCTGGTGGAACGTAGGTATCGCCATGGAGTCGAAGAGAGGCAGCGTACGCGAGGCGGCACAGGAGGTCAGGGACCATCGTGCGGCAGCCAGAAAGTATTGATAAAGGAGACAGCGTAAAATGGAGAAAAAAGTATTCGGTTATCCGGAATTTGACGCAAACGGCGAAGAGATCCTGACCACTTACGAGAACGAGTACCGTGACATGCTGATGGATATTCGTGTCTACCGCATGAAGGCCGGCGAGACCCGCTCCTTCGAGCGGACCGGCGAAGAGCTGGCGGTCCTTCTTATGTCCGGCGATATCGTCTTCAAGTGGGAAGGCAGCGAAAAGGAAGTGACCCGCGAGAGCGTCTTCACCGGGGGTCCCTGGGCGATTCATGTTGCCACAGACGTCAAGGTTGAAGTAACCGCTAAGGCGGACAGCGAGATCCTTCTGCAGTGCACGAAGAACGACAAGACGTTCGCTTCAAAGCTCTATGCGCCGGAGGACGCCCCCTGGGGCTACTCGAGCGTCGGCAAATTCGGGAATGTGGCCAAGCGCCGCGTGAATACGATCTTCGATCATGATATCAACCCGGATTCCAACATGGTGCTCGGCGAAGTGCTCAATGATCCCGGCAACTGGTCCGGCTATCTGCCGCACAGACATCCGCAGCCGGAGACCTACTACTTCAAGTTCGACCATCCGGAAGGATTTGGCGCCAGCTTCATCGGCGATCAGGTATACAAGAGTGTTGACAACAGCTTTTCGGCGATCCCGGGCGGTGAGCTTCATCCCCAGGCCGTGGCGCCGGGCTATCAGATGTACACCGTCTGGATGATCCGTCATCTCGATGGAAATCCCTGGCTTCAGACGGACCGCTGCGAGGATGAGCGGTACGTATGGCTGCATGATGCAAAGTTTGAATAAAAAACGGAGGAGAAAAAGATGCTGAACAAAGACAAAGTCAAACTGGGGATCGCCCCGATCGCATGGACCAACGATGATATGCCGGATCTGGGAAGCGAAAACACCTTCGAACAGTGCGTATCCGAGATGGCACTGGCAGGCTTTACCGGTTCCGAGGTCGGAAACAAGTACCCGAAGGATCCCGCGGTTCTGAAACCCGCGCTGGAGCTTCGCGGCGTAGAGATCTGCAACCAGTGGTTCTCCTCCTTCCTTCTTACGCAGTCCTTCGAGGAAGTGGAAAAGGCTGCACGCGACCAGCTGGCATTTCTGAAGGCCATGGGCTCGAAGATCATCGGCTTTTCCGAGCAGAGCTACAGCGTACAGGGACAGCTTGAGACCCCGATCTTCGGCCACAAGTATGTGCTGAACGACGACGAGTGGAAGGTCCTCTGCGAGGGGCTCAACAAGCTCGGCAAGATCGCGAAGGAAGAGTACGGCATCAGCCTGACCTTCCATCATCACATGGGCACCGTCGTACAGAGCGACGAGGAGACCGAGAAGCTGATGAACGGCACCGATCCGGAATATGTTTCCCTGCTGTTCGATTCCGGCCATTTTGCCTATGCGGGCGAAGATCCCACGGCCATGGTCAAGAAGTACATCTCCCGTATCAAACACGTGCATCTGAAGGACATCCGCAAGGACGTCGTGGAGCGCGTCAAGGCTGAGAACATGAGCTTCCTGGACGGCGTCCGCGCAGGCGCCTTCACGATCCCGGGCGATGGCTGCATCGATTTCGACCCGATCTTCAAGACCCTTGAGGAAGCTGATTACGCCGGCTACATGGTCGTCGAGGCCGAGCAGGATCCCGCCAAGGCAAATCCGCTTAAGTATGCCATCACGGCCAGAAAATTCATTGCCGAGAAGACCGGCCTTTGATCCGGTATAAGCAAATAGTGAAAACCAATAAAAAACATATATAAAAGCGAAAGCATGAAAGGAGAACAAAATGGGTAAAGTTAGAGTAGGTGTAGCTGGTTATGGTACGATCGGACAGAGACTTGCGGACGGCGTTGCTCTTCAGGAGGATATGGAGCTGGTTGGTGTTGCCGATATGGCCCCCACTCTTGCGATCCGTGCTCTTTATGAAAAAGGAATGCCCTATGACCTGTATCTGGTAGACGGCGCCGACAAGGGCGAATTTGACAAGCTCGGCATCCCGGTAGCCGGAACGTTCCAGGATCTGCTCGGAAAAGTCGACATCATGCTGGATTCCGCTCCCGCCGGCATCGGCGCCAAGAACAAGGTCCTGTATGAGAAGGCCGGCATCAAGGCGATCTTCCAGGGCGGCGAGAAGAACTCCGTCGCAGACGTATTCTTCCATGGCTATGCAAACTATGAAAAGGGTGTCGGCAAGGATTTCCTGAAGCTGACCAGCTGCAACACCACCGGCCTGATCCGTGCCGTTGACTGCCTGGACCGTGCTTACGGTGTTGACAAGGTTGCCATCACCATCATCCGCCGTGTCGCAGACCCGGGTGATTATCATCGTGGACTTACCAACGCTCTGCAGATCGACAAGGCTCCGTCCCATCAGGCGGTCGACCTTATGACCATCATGCCGCATGTGGAAGCGACCGGTATCCTGGTCCATACGCCTGTCACCCACGGCCACATCATCACGGTCGTTGCCACCGGCAAGCAGAAGATCACCAAGGAGATGGCTCTGGAAGCCTTCCAGAAGCATCCGCGTATCCGCGTCGTGCGCATCGACGACGGCTTCAAGGGCAATGCTTCCCTGTTCAAGTATGCAAGAGACCTTGGCCACACCCGTGGAGATATGTATGAGATCGGCCTCTGGGAAGACAGCATCGTAGAGAGCGGCAACGACATCATGTTCGCGATCAACATCCCGCAGGAGTCCGTCACCATTCCGGAGACCATGGATGGTATCCGTGCAGCCATGGGCATGCAGGCGACCAGCGCGGAAGGTACCGCGAAGACCAACGAATATCTGAAGATCGGCCTTTTCAAGGGCCTTGGACTGTAATCCCTCGGGAAGCAAGGTGGGTAAAGAATTATGCGATTCGGAATCCGTACATTAGATGAAGTCGATGTGAAGGGCAAGACCGTCCTTTGCCGTGTGGATATCAACCAGCCGGTCGACAGGGAGAAGGGAACCCTGAAGAGCACGGCCAGGATCGAGGCCTGCGTGCCCACGATCCGTGAACTGTCCGACAAAGGCGCAAAGGTCGTCCTGATGGCTCACCAGGGCAGCGACATCGAATACAAGAATTTTTACACCACGGAACCTCACAGCAAGGTGCTTTCTTCCCTGCTTGAGAGAGAAGTGCAGTTTATCCCGGATGTGTGCGGGCCCGCCGCGCAGGAGAAGATCCGCTCCCTGAAGGACGGCGAGATCCTTCTTTTGGACAACGTCCGTTTTATGTCCGAGGAACAGACGCTTTTTGAGATGAAGCTCTGCCTGAGCCATGAGCAGCAGGCCCAGACGCTTCTCGTCAGGAAGCTTGCCCCGCTCGGCGACCTGTACATCTGCGACGCCTTCGCGGCCGCGCACAGGGACCAGCCGTCTCTCTGCGGTTTTGAAGAGGTACTGCCGTCAGCCATGGGCCGCCTGTTCGAAAAAGAGTACTGCGTGATCTCCGAACTGATGGAGGCTCCGGAGCGTCCCTGCACCTTCGTTCTCGGCGGTGCCAAGATCTCCGACGCGTTCCTGATGATGGAGACCGTGCTGAAGAGCGGCTCTGCGGACCGTATCCTGACCGGCGGCGTCGTCGCCAACATCGTCCTGATCGCCAAAGGCGAGAACATCGGCAAGGGCAGCTATGATTTTATCGTGAAATCCAACTATGCGGAGTTCTTTGAAACGGCAAAGAACCTTCTGGCACAGTACGGCGACAAGATCGTGACCCCGACCGACCTGGCCTATGTCGAGGACGGACAGCGTAAAGAAGCCGCGCTGGGCAGCATTCCGGAAAACATCGGCGCTGTCGATATCGGAACGGAGACTGCCAAAGCCTATCAGGAGATCATCCGCAGCTCCAAGACCGTGTTTGTCAACGGCCCGATGGGCATCTTTGAGGAAGAGCCCACCGAACTCGGCACAAAGATGGTGTGGGAGGCTCTCGGCGATACAGCGGCTTACACAGTGATCGGCGGCGGCGACAGCATCACCGCCACCACCAAATACGGAAAGACAAAACAGATTTCCTATATCTGTACCGGCGGCGGTGCTCTGATCCGCTTCCTTACGGGAGAAGAGCTGCCTGTAGTCAAGGCACTCCGTCACGGTTCAAAGATCCCGGTTTAAGAAAACCGGACCAGGTATGACAACAGGGTCAGAAGGACGGAAGACCTGATATGATATCGGGCTCCCGGCCTTTTGGCCCGTAAGCGCATATATAGAATATTTTGATTATTGATGAGGAGAACCGGACGATCATGAAAATAGAGGTCGGATTTGGAAATACCGTACAGACAGCAGAGCTTCCCGACGAAAACCTGCAGCAGGTGCTTCTGCCGAACCAGGTCTCCTATGAGCGGATGGGAGCCGAGGAGGTCGCCTACGCACTGAAGCATCCGATCGGGTCGCCGGCGCTTTGCGAGATCGTGAAGCCCGGAGAAAAGATCGTGATCATCACCAGCGATATCACGAGACCTATGCCTACCTACACGGTGATGCCGGTGCTGCTGGATGAGCTGTACGCAGCCGGAGTCAGCAGGGAGGATATCACACTGGTCTTTGCGCTGGGCAGCCATCGCAAGCATACGGAAGAAGAAAAAGAACATCTGGCAGGAGAGCGGGCGTACAAGGAGATCCGGTGCATTGACGGAGATCCTGAAGATGTGGTACACTTGGGGCAGACTTCCAGCGGAACTCCGGTCGATATCGTGAGGACCGTTGTAGAAGCGGACCGCCGGATCCTGCTTGGCAATATCGAGTATCATTACTTTGCCGGATATTCAGGCGGCGCCAAGGCGATCATGCCGGGCGTGTCGACCTGGAACGCGATCCAGGCCAATCACAGCATGATGATCAGGGAAGGAGCCCACGCGGGAAATATCGCGACCAACCCCATCCGCAAGGACATTGAGGAGGCGGCCGCGATCGTAGGAGCGGACTTCATCCTGAATGTAGTGCTCGATGAACACAAAAAGATCATCAAGGCGGTCGCCGGAGATATTACGGAAGCGCACCGCGAGGGATGCCGTTTCCTGGACGCTCTGTATCAGGTGAAGATCGAAAAGAGAGCGGACATCGTTGTCGTCTCTCAGGGAGGCGCTCCGAAGGACCTGAATCTCTACCAGACGCAGAAAGCCCTGGACAATGCCAAGCATGCCGTAAAGGACGGTGGCGTTGTGATCCTGGTCGGCTCCTGCCGGGAAGGACTCGGAAATCCCGTGTTCGAATCCTGGATGAGGGAGGCCGAAACGCCGGATGCACTGGTTGAACGGATCCACAGGGAATTCAGGCTCGGCGGGCACAAAGCCGCCGCCATCGCCATGGTGCGGCAGAAAGCCGACATCTTCATGGTTTCCGAGATGGATCCCGAACTGGTAAAGGACATCTTCATGACGCCCTTTACCTCTATGCAGGAAGCTCTGGACGAGGCTTTCCGCCTGAAAGGCGGGCAGGCGTCCGTGATCGTCATGCCCTACGGCGGATCTACGCTTCCGGTGGAAAAGAGCTAAGCGCAGTAACGTGTAAAGGTTTAAGGTCAATGGACCGGAAAGAGGAAAAACTATGGACTACGCAAAAGAATCATTGAAGAAGCATGCGGAGTGGAAGGGCAAGATCGAAGTCATCAGCACCGTGCCTGTCAAGAGCAAGGAAGACCTTTCCCTTGCCTATACTCCCGGCGTTGCACAGCCCTGCCTTGAGATCCAGAAGGATCCGGAGAAGAGCTATACCCTGACCCGCCGTCACAACATGGCGCTGGTGGTCACGGACGGTTCGGCTGTCCTCGGCCTTGGCGATATCGGCGGCCTGGCCGGCATGCCCGTCATGGAAGGCAAATGCGTCCTTTTCAAATCCTTCGGTGATGTGGACGCCTTCCCGCTCTGCATCAAGAGCAACGATGTGGATACGATCGTTGAGACCATCTACCAGATCTCCGGAAGCTTCGGCGGCGTAAACCTTGAGGATATCTCCGCGCCCCGCTGCTTTGAGATCGAAAAGAAGCTCAAAGAAAAATGTGACATCCCGATCTTCCATGATGACCAGCACGGTACCGCTGTCATCTCCCTGGCGGGTCTTATCAACGCGCTGAAGGTCGTCGGCAAGAAGATGGACGAGATCAAAGTCGTCATGAGCGGCGCAGGCGCAGCCTCGATCGCCATCTCCAAGCTCCTTCTTTCGAGCGGCGTCAAGCATCTGACCATCTGCGACCGGAAAGGCGCGATCTACGAGGGACGTGAAGGCCTCAACTGGATCAAGGAAGAGATGGCAAAGATCACCAACCTTGAGAAGAAGCCGGGCTCCCTGGCCGACGCCATGGTCGGTGCGGACGTGTTTATCGGCGTCAGCGCTCCCGGCCTTGTGACCAAGGAGATGGTTGCCAGCATGAACAAGGATGCCATCGTATTCGCATGTGCGAACCCGACGCCTGAGATCTTCCCGGATGAGGCGAAGGAAGCAGGCGCGGCCGTCATCGCGACCGGCAGAAGCGACTTCCCGAACCAGATCAATAACGTGCTCGCGTTCCCGGGCATCTTCCGCGGAACCTTCGACGTACATGCAAGCGATATCAACGATGAGATGAAGATCGCCGCCGCCCATGCACTGGCAGAGCTTGTCAGCGATGAGGAGCTGAGCGCGGACTACATCATCCCGGCAGCATTTGATGAGCGCGTGGCCCCGGCAGTTGCCAAGGCCGTTGCCGAAGCTGCGATCAGAAGCGGTGTTGCGAAACAGTAACTATATCATTTTGGCCTGATGGCCGGAAAAGAGGTATCATGAATCCAGAACTGAAAAAAGACTTACAGAAGCTGGCCTTGAAGATCCGTATTGCCGAGATCGAAGAGTTCAAGGCACTGGGCTTCGGCCATATCGGCGGTTCCTTAAGTATCACCGATGCGCTGGCTGTCCTGTACGGAGCCGTCATGAAGGTCGATCCCAAGAATCCGAAGATGGAAGACCGTGACAAGCTGGTCTGCTCCAAGGGGCATGCCGGCCCGGCTGTCTATGCGACGCTGGCCATCAAGGGCTTCTTCCCCTACGAAGATATCAAGACGCTGAATGTTCCCGGAACCAACTTCCCGAGCCACTGCGACCGGAACAAGACCCCGGGCGTGGACATGACCACGGGTTCGCTTGGACAGGGTACGTCCCTGGCCGTCGGCATCGCTCTCGGCGATAAGCTGAAAGGGCTGGACAGCCGCACCTTCCTGATCGTCGGCGACGGTGAGTCCGATGAAGGACAGGTCTGGGAAGCTGCCATGTTCACCGGCGCCAAGAAGATCACCAACCTGATCTGGCTCATCGATGAGAACAAGAAGCAGCTGGACGGCTATACCAGCAACATCATCAACCAGGGTGATTTTGTGGCAAAATTCAAGGCCTTCGGATTTGACGCCGTACGCGTGAACGGCAACGACGTCGAGCAGGTCTACGAGGCGATCACCGCTCCGATCGGCGACAAGCCGCGTGCGATCGTTCTGGATACGGTCAAGGGCGCAGGCGTCCGCGAGGTCGAGGAAACCATGAACAACCATTCGCTGACCATGCCGCAGGAGACGTATGACCGCTGGCTTGCGGAGCTGCACAGCGAACTGGATGCACTTGAAGGGGAGGTATGAAGATGAACGTTGTTTATAATGGCGAAAAGGATACAGCCTTCAAGGAAGTTCTTGGAAATACCATTCCGCGTCTGTCCGGAGAGGACGACAGAGTCATCTATCTGGATGCGGACCTGATGAACTGCATCAACACCGGCAAATGGGCAGCTGCCCATCCGGAACGCGGCATCGACTGCGGTATCGCCGAGGCCAACATGATCGGTATCGCGGCGGGCCTTTCCTCCGTGGGATTCAAGCCGATCGTGCACACCTTCGGACCGTTCGCGTCCCGCCGTGTCTTTGACCAGGTATTCCTTTCCGGCGGATACGCAAAGAACTCCCTCACCGTTATCGGTACGGACGCCGGCGTGACGGCGGCCTACAACGGTGGAACCCATATGCCCTTTGAGGATATGGCTCTGTACAGAGCGATCCCGGGCGCTTATGTCTTTGATATCACAGATGCGGCCATGATGGAAGACATCCTTACACAGTGTGTCAACATCCACGGCGTCAAATACATCCGTTCCGGCAGAAAGAACAACAAGAAGATGTACGAGTCCGGCTCTCATTTTGAGATCGGCAAGGGCATCGTTGTCAAGGATAACGGAAATGACGCGACCATCATCGCCTGCGGTCTTATGGTGGCCATGGCCATGGAAGCTGCGGAGACGCTTGCACAGGAAGGCATCAAGGTCAAGGTTGTTGACATGTTCACGATCAAGCCTCTCGATGAGGACCTGGTCGTCAAATGCGCCGAGGAGACCGGCGTGATCGTGACGGCGGAGAACCACAACAAGATCGGTGGTCTGTACAGCGCTGTCGCGGATGTACTGGCTGCGAAGCGTCCCACGCCCGTCGAGTATGTGGCCGTTGAGGATATCTTCGGTGAAGTCGGTCCCCAGGATTATCTCGAAAAGAGATTCGGCCTGACCGCAGAGCACATCGTAGAGAAGGTCAAAAAGGCTGTAAGCCGTAAATGAGCTTTGTGTAAATGAGCCCGCTTTTGCGGGGGTGGAAGAGATTCCGGCCCCCCAAAAACGGGCTTTTCTTTTTTTATAGCAAAATCCGCTGATATCTGTTATAATCGTTACATACGTTGTTTCATTGTCCTGCGTGCAGGGCATAAGTCATTGGCGGAAAGAATAAAAAAATGAAAGAGAAACTGAAATTCAACGGAGCCCTGAAGCGGTACATGCGATGGCCTCTGTACCTTCTGCTTCCACTGATCGCGGCCGCTGCGGCCGCCTGGTATTTCGATACCAAAGCAGGGATGGCTGCCGCGGCAGGGATCGTTGTATATATCATCACCGCCCTGATCGTGGTCAGGCTTCACAATCGGAATATCCTGCGGGATCTGGTGGGCTTCGCCAGCGAGTATGAGACGCTGGAGAAACGCATGCTCGACGAGATGGTCCTTCCGTACGCGGTGCTGGATACGGACGGAACGCTCGTCTGGTTCAATCAGGAGTTTTCCCGGATGATCGGCAAGAGCGTTCCCTACCATAAGAATCTGGGGATCGTGTTTCCTGAGCTGGCGAGCGTACGGCTTCCATCCTGGGAAGAAGGCGGTGAGTCCGAGGCGGAGATCCAGTATGAGGACCGGATCTTCCGTGTTCACATGAAAAAAATGATCCTGCGTGAGGTGATCAACCAGACGGAGATCCTCGAGAATGTGGCTTCGGAGGTCGACCTGATCGCGCTGTATCTGTTCGATGAGACAGAACTGCAGGCTTATATCCAGAAAAACGAGGATGAGAAGCTTGTCGTCGCTCTGGCTTATCTTGACAACTACGATGAGGCACTGCAGAGTGTCGAGGATGTCCGGAGATCACTCCTCACTGCACTGATCGACCGGAAGATCACCAAGTATTTTTCCAATATTGACGGACTTGTAAACAAGCTCGAAAAAGACAAATACCTGCTGATCATGCGTAAAGAATCGCTGGATATCCTGATGGACGAGAAATTCCCCATCCTGGAGGACGTCAAGACCGTCAACATCGGCAACGATATGGCCCTGACGCTCAGCATCGGCGTCGGCCTGAACGGCAGCGGCTATCTGCAGGACTATGGATATGCGCATACGGCCATCGAGATGGCGCTCGGGCGCGGCGGCGACCAGGCTGTCGTCAAGGATGGAAGCAATATCAGCTACTTTGGCGGCAAGACGGCCCAGATGGAGAAAAACACGCGGGTCAAGGCCAGGGTCAAGGCCCAGGCGTTGATGGAATTCATGAGCAGCCGGGACCGGGTCGTGGTCATGGGACACAAGATCACGGACGTGGATGCCCTGGGTGCCGCGATCGGTATCTACCGGGCGGGTAAAACGGTAGGGAAGCCGGTCCACATCGTGGTGAACGATCCGACCACGTCCATCAAGCCGCTGATCGCAGGATATCTCGACAATCCGGAGTACGAGCCCTCCATGTTCGTGGACAGCGAAACGGCCCGTAGCCTGGTGGACAACAACACGGCGGTCGTCGTCGTAGATACCAACAAACCCAGTTATACGGAATGTCCCGATCTGCTGCAGCTGACCAAAACGATCATCGTGCTGGATCATCACCGCAGAGGCAATGAGGTGATCGAAAACGCGGTCCTCTCGTATGTGGAGCCCTATGCATCCTCCACCTGCGAGATGGTGTCCGAGATCCTTCAGTATTTCTCGGAGGATCTGAAGCTGCGGAATCTGGAAGCCGATTGTCTGTACGCGGGTATCCTGATCGATACGAACAACTTTACGACAAGATCCGGCGTCCGCACCTTCGAAGCGGCTGCTTTCCTTCGCAGGAGCGGGGCGGATGTGACCCGGGTCCGCAAGATGCTGCGTGACAATATCGATTCCTACAAAGCCCGGGCCGAAGCGGTACGGAGCGCCGAGATCTACAAGGGGTGCTTTGCGATCGGACGGTGTCCCGGCGAGGGCCTTGAGAGCCCGACGGTGGTGGGTGCCCAGGCGGCCAATGAGCTTCTCAATATAGCGGGCGTGAAGGCGTCGTTTGTCCTGACGGCCTACAACAATGAAGTATATGTCAGCGCTCGTGCCATCGATGAGGTGAACGTCCAGATCATGATGGAGAAGATGGGCGGGGGCGGACATATCAATATCGCCGGTGCCCAGGTGCAGGGATCGATGGAGGAAGCCGAAAAGATCCTGAAGGAAGTCATCGATGAGATGGCGGCAGACGCGGTACAGGAGAGCGAATGATCATAATTACAGGAGGATTTGATAGATGAAGGTAATTTTGCTTGAGGATGTAAAATCTCTGGGAAAGAAGGGTGAGATCGTCAATGTGAGCGACGGTTACGCGCGGAATATGATCCTGCCAAAAAAGCTCGGTGTGGAAGCGACGCCCAAAAATCTGAACGACCTGAAGCTTCAGAAGGCCAACGCGGAGAAGGTGGCACAGGAAAACCTGGAGGCGGCACAGGCCTTTGCGAAGGATCTCTCTGACAAGAAGGTAGTCCTGACGCTGAAAGCGGGAGAAGGCGGTAAACTGTTCGGCTCCATCTCCGCCAAGGAGATCTCCGAAGCTGCCAGGGAGCAGCTGGGCCTGGATCTTGACAAGAAGAAATTCCAGATGGACGGCCCGATCAAGAGCCTGGGCGTGACGGACGTGCCGATACGCCTTCACCCGAAGGTGACGGGCAGCCTGAAGGTGGTCGTCGAGGAAGAAAAGTAACGATCTTATTTGGAGGAAACCATGGAAGAGGCTTTGCTTAAACGGATCCTTCCGCACAGCATGGAGGCGGAGCAGTCGGTGATCGGTGCCATGATCATGAGCCGCGACGCGATCCTGGTGGCGTCGGAGATCCTGACCAGCGATGATTTTTACCAGAGACAGTACGGGATCATCTTTGATGCCATGGTGGAATTGTGTAATGAAGACAAACCGGTGGACCTTGTTACCCTGCAGAACCGTCTGAAGGAAAAGGATCTTCCTCCGGATATCAGCAATATGGAGTACGTGCGGGAGCTTCTGGCTGCCGTTCCGACCTCCGCCAACGTACGCTATTATGCGGAGATCGTCAGTGATAAGGCGGCGCTGCGCCGTCTGATCAGGACCGGCGAGGAGGTCATCAATACCTGCTACCTCGAAAAGGATTCCACGGACGTGATTCTGGAGGACGCGGAACGGGACCTGTTCAAGGTCCTGCAGCGCAGGAACACCGATGATTTCGTTCCGATCCGGCAGATCGTCCTGAATACGGTGGATAATATCGAGAAAGCCTCCCGGGTCAAGGGAACCGTGACCGGGATCCCGACGGGCTTTGCGGACCTGGACTATAAGACATCCGGCCTGCATCCGTCGGATCTGGTGCTGATCGCGGCCCGCCCTTCGATGGGCAAGACGGCTTTCGTTCTGAATATCGCCCAGCACATGGCCTTCCGGAAGGATGCCGCGGTGGCCGTCTTCAGCCTGGAAATGTCCAAGGAACAGCTGATGAACCGTCTGCTGGCCATGGAGTGCCATGTGGATTCCCAGAAGCTGCGGACAGGGAGCCTTGAGGGAGACGACTGGGCAAGACTCGTGGAAGGCGCCAACATCATCGGCAGATCCAAGCTGATCATCGACGATACCCCTGGCATCACGGTGGCGGAGCTGCGGTCAAAATGCCGCAAGTACAAGCTGGAGCATGACCTGGACATCATCATGATCGATTATCTGCAGCTGATGAACGGAAGCGGACGCACCGAATCCCGGCAGCAGGAGATCTCGGAGATCTCCCGGTCGCTCAAGGCGATCGCCAGGGAACTGGAGGTCCCGGTCATCGCTCTTTCGCAGCTGAGCCGTGCCGTGGAGCAGCGGCCCGATCACCGGCCTATGCTGTCGGATCTTCGTGAATCCGGCGCCATCGAGCAGGATGCGGACGTGGTCATGTTCATCTACCGCGATGATTATTATCATAAGGACTCCGAAAAGCCCGGCGTGGCGGAGATCATCATCGCCAAACAGCGAAACGGCCCCATCGGGACGGTGGAGCTGGCCTGGCTGCCGAGATATACACAGTTCGTAAACCTGAGACAATAAAAAAGGTTCCGGAATGATCCGGAACCTTTTTGGTGTTCTTATGCTGTTTTGATCAGGCCTGGCTGATAGCGCCGGTCGGACATGCATCTGCGCAGGTACCGCAGTCTACACAAGCGTCAGCATCGATCACATACTGGGTATCGCCCTGGGAGATCGCTTCGTTGGGGCACTCAGCCTCACAGGTACCGCAGCTTACACATTCGTCAGAAATAACATATGCCATTTTTGTATCCTCCTTGAATTAAAGTGATATAACTCATTTCTTTGTATTGATTCTAATATATCCAATGAAGGATTGCAAGTACTAATTTTTATACAAAAAATGTTAAACAAAACAAACTAACAGATAAATATTGTAGCTGGGACGATTATTCAAATAATAATGCGAATTGAGTCTGAAAAAGCACCTGATTTTGATGGTTGAAACATGATGAATTTCGTATTATAATAGCAGATACATAAACAAGAAGACAACCATGTGACAAAGGAGGAACGAACATGGCACAGGTGACAAAAGATATGCTGATCGGCCAGCTGATGGCGATAAATCCGAACGTAGCTCCTATTCTGATGAGAGCAGGCATGCACTGCCTCGGCTGCCCCGCTTCCCAGATGGAATCTCTGGAGGAAGCCGCGCAGGTGCACGGCCTTGATCCGGAGCTGCTCGTCAGCCAGATCAACGATTTTCTCTCCGCGGAGTAAACCGGGCAGATTGTCTATAAGAATCAAAAAAGGATCCTTCCGGATCCTTTTTTTGATTCTCACATATTCTTACAGCTGTACCAGCAGCTGCAGGGCATTCCGGGAGATGAGCTCTCCATGCTCCTGGAAGTAGGCCTCGCCGGATTCCGTAAAGGAACGGCCGCTGCCATATTCGGATAAGATATTGCAGACCTTGTTGAATTCCTCGGGCGTGCATCCGCTCTGGTGAACGATCAGACAGTATTCACCCGTCTGGGGATCACGGTACAGCGCGTTGGCCCCGTCGTAGAAGCCGGCCAGGCTGTGGGCGGCTCCGACCACATTGTCAAGCGTGGAGAAGGAGTACATCCGGATCAGGCTGACGGACGTTCCGCTTGACTGGGAAGCATCCTCCGGCACCTCGACGGCCTCGTCGCTGCCGGCCTTCCTTGCCATGGCGCGCTCCTTGGCCTCGCGGATCTTCTGGAACAGGTCCAGGATGTTGTCGGCCCCGTCGAACTGCAGAACATCCGAAGAGGAGTTCCCCTTGAACGGAGTAAACTTGGAGAAACGGGTATCCAGCTCCTCCGGATCCTCCACCTTGGTGATGATCAGGATGATGCTCTCCGTGCTGACCGGGATCGCCTCGATCATAAGTGGGATATTATCTGCCTCAAAACCGAACTGGATCTGTGCCTGCTGCATCATATCGCGGAAAAGCTGTTTGGTCTTTTCGGAGCCATAGGCCAGCTCGCTCAGATGGATCTGATGGTTTTCAAGGTCTTGTCTTGTCAATGTGCAGCGAATCTGATTGTCGTTGATCTTTTCGATTTTCATGTCATCACATCCCCTGTGTGTATTCAGAATATATAATAGCATACCATGAGAGCAAATGCAAAGAAAACATGGATAAAAAATGGATTTTTTCTCTTGCATCCATCCATAAGTTGCTATATGATAAGGACGAGGGGCAGATCCTGTAACGGGGTTATACAGTGACAGAAGCCGAAAACGACCATAACCATTCTTTTTTATTTACGTCAGATTACATCAGAAGTCCCGCCAATTGTTCTGCGGCATTCCGGCCGCCGGCGGTGAATCCTTTCCCACCAGAAGAAATCCATACTCCGTCACGGATCCGTGTTCCTTAATTACAGGTGTTTTCTGCACACGAAAGGAGAATCGGACAACGAAAGAAGGACTGAATCATATATCACAGGCAAAAAGCAAGTACTTTGTGTCCCGCAGAAAGCTCACGAAGGAGCTCGAGGAATATGAGAAGAAAGGGATCTCTCTCTACCTGGAAGGCCGCCGGAGCTCTCCGGACAGGATCGCAAGAGCCTGTCAGCTGGCGGAGGACGGCGCCTATATGCGGGACTACACGGTAGATGCCGACGGAAACGTCGCCAGGGTGGATTTTGACTATATCCTGGAGGATCCGCGGCACTGAAGTAAAGAGAAGCCTTTCCGGTATGCGGCAGGATACCCTACGCTCATACAGACCTGACCGGGAAGGCTTCTTTTCTTTTCGGTATATACAATGATAAAAAAACCGATTTTACAGTACAATGCAGAGAAAATGTGTTATAATGCTGTGGATAGTATTTTTGAAAGGATATAATGTATGAGGAAAAAAACAGCAAAACCGCTGATCGTCGTGCTTCTTGTGATCCTTCTGGCGGTCGTCGGTCTCGCAACACATTTTGTTTACAAATATATGCCATCCAGTACCAGGATGGATCTTACGGAGTATTACGGGGAGGTCCCGGAGGGAGAACTGCTCCTGATCGTGGACGGGGAGCCTCTGGAGGACAGAGGACGGCTGGAAGGCGGCACGGTCTACCTGCCGATCGGGATCGTCAATGAAAAGCTGAATGAACGATTCTACTGGGACGCGCCTGCGTCCCGGATCCTGTACGCCACTCCGACGGAGGTGCAGGAGACGGCGGCGGATGTCACCCCGGGCAGTGAAGTCTGGGTGAGCGGTGACCAGGTCTTTGTAAGCCTTCCGTTCGTGCAGGCGCACACCGATCTTGACACATTCCTGTATGACAGTCCCGGCAGACTGGCGATCCGCACTGCCTTCAGCGATCAGACGGTGGTAACGGCCAGACGAAATGCAGCTGTCCGGTACCGCGGCGGTATCAAGTCCGAGATCCTGAAGGAAGCGGAAGTCGATGAAAACATGGTCCTTCTGGAGGAGTATGAGGATTGGTACCAGGTCTCCACAATGGACGGGTATATCGGCTTTGTAGCCAAAAATGACGTTTCGGAGCCTGTGGAATATACGGAAGAAAGGGATTTCCACGAGGAGGACTACCAGTATCTTCTTATGGATGAAAAGATCAACCTGGTCTGGCACCAGGTGACGATCCGGGAGGCGAATGCGACGCTGGATGAGATGACGGCCGCGATGAGCGGCGTCAACGTCATCAGCCCGACCTGGTATTCAATCTCGGACAACGACGGGAATATTCTGGATCTGTCGTCGGCCGACTATGTGGCGAAGGCACATGAAAAAGGCCTGAAGGTCTGGGGACTCATCGACAACTTTTCCCAGTTCATCTCCACATACGAAATCCTCAGCAATACGGAGGCACGCCGGAACCTGATCACGCAGCTGGTGAATTCCGCGGTGGCCGTCGGCCTCGACGGGATCAATATTGATTTTGAAAGTCTCATCGAAGACAGCGCCAGGCCTTTCCTTCAGTTCCTGCGGGAGCTGTCCATCGAGACCCACAAAAACGGCCTGATCCTGTCTGTGGACAACCCTGTCCCGGAGGATTTTACCAGCCATTATAACCGTAAAGAACAGGGCAAGGTCGTGGACTATGTCATCATCATGGGATATGACGAGCATTATGCCGGAAGCGAAGGAGCAGGTTCGGTCGCTTCTTTGCCCTGGGTGGAGAAAGGAATCCAGGATACGCTGGAGGCAGTTCCGGCCGAACGCGTGATCAACGCAATGCCTTTCTATACGAGAGTCTGGAAGACACTCGCCGGTACGCTGTCAACCGAAGCCATCGGTATGCAGGAGGCACTTGACCTGGTGGCCAAAAACAAGGCGGAGACGTACTGGGATACGAACGTCTGCCAGAACGTGGCCTCCTACGAGAGCGAAGGCGCCGAGTATCAGATCTGGCTGGAGGACGACCGGTCCCTGGCAGAAAAGACCGGGCTGGCAGCCAATTACGGTCTTGCCGGTGTGGCCTCCTGGAAGCTCGGCCTCGAGGCAGACAGCGTATGGCAGGTGATCACGGAAAACCTTTTCCGGTAATGACAGATTCGACGAGGTAATCAGTATGCTTGGAATTGTTTACCTGTTCCTGGCTTTGTTTCCGGGGATGCACCTGGCGTCCTTTCTGATCAGGAAAAAGCAGGGGCAGGGCAATCTGTGCTGGATCTTCTGGCCGACGGCCTTTCTGGCCGGCGTCGTGACAGTGACCTGGGTCACCTATGTGCTGGCCTGGATCCTGCATGTCATGTGCCGGGTCGGGGATCCGCTCCGGTATGCCGACGGGATCGTAATGGCAGGGTGCCTGTTTGCCTTTGTCATCTGGTTCTGCCGGAAGGACAGGACCGCCGGATGGCGGGCTCTGACCGGACAGATGGTGGAAGACCACGCCGGCTTCAAAAAAGAAGTGGTCCTCTATATTGTGGTATTTCTGTTCGCGCTTCTGACGATGACCTATGTCTTTCAGGTGAAGGACCGGGTCCTGCATGCGGGACTTACCGTTTTCAGTGATTACGCGCCCCATACGGCGATGATCCGTTCGTTTTCGCTTGGCGCCAATTACCCGACACAGTATCCGCATTTCGGCGGGGAGGACGTAAAGTATCACTTCATGTTCCAGTTCCTGACGGGCAACCTGGAGTATCTGGGACTCAGGATCGATCTGGCTTATAATCTGGCCTCGGCGCTCAGCCTGACCGGGTTCCTGATGGTCCTGTGCCAGCTCACGGGGAGACTGTTCGGCAGCTTCATGGCAAAGGTCTGGATCGTCGTCTTTTTCGTGTTCCGCAGCGGGACTGCATTTTTCCGGTTCGCGGCGGAACATCTTCAGGCGGGAGACCTGTGGGAGACGCTTCGCGACAATACGACCTTTATCGGGTATACCCCCAATGAGAACTGGGGACTCTGGAATTATAACGTGTATCTGAATCAGCGGCATTTATGTCTGGGACTTCTGGCCGCGGCCGTGCTGGTCTGGATCTTCATGGACTGGCTGGATGCCGGGTGTGCCCATGAGGAAAAGGGCTTATCCTGGCTTCGCGGGAGGCTGTTTTCCGCTGAGGCATGGCGTCCGAGGAATGCCGGAACAGCGCTTGTATCCGGCGTGCTTCTTGGACTTTGCTCATTCTGGAACGGTGCCGCCGTCATCGGTGCGCTTCTGATCCTCGCGGGCATGGCGCTGTTTTCGGACGGCAAGCTCGACTATGCGCTGATGGCGCTTGTGACGATCATTCTTTCCGAGCTGCAGACGAAGGTCTTTATCAGCGGAAAAGCTTTTTCGCTTTCCTTTTACTGGGGCTTCATCAGCGAGAACAAAAGCCCGGCCGGCGTGCTCCTGTACCTCACCGCGATCAGCGGCTTTGCGATCCTGGGGGCGGTCTTCCTTTTGTTCATCCTGAAAGGGAACCGGCGTTTCCTTGTGATCGCGTTCCTGATCCCGGTATGCTTTGCGTTTACCTGTTCACTGACACCGGATGTGACTGTGAACCACAAATACATCATGATCGCGATGGCTTTTCTTTCCGTGATCTGGGGAGGGATCGTCGCGCACCTCTGTACGGGAGGGATCCCGGACCGGCTGCTGGCGCTCCTGGTCGTCGTATGCCTGACGGCGACGGGAATCTATGATTTTGTGATCATCGTCCGGGACAATGATGAGGGGCACCGGATCGGCGTGGATCTGGACAGTGATCTGACAGCCTGGCTTGCAGAGAACGTGACTTCGGAGGATCTGGTGCTGACGCCCCAGTACAGCATCAATGAAGTGACGATGTCCGGCTGCATGATGTACATGGGATGGCCGTATTATCCGTGGTCAGCCGGCTATGATACTTATTACCGGAACGATCAGGAAAAGCTGATCTACGGGACGGACGATCCGGAGGAACTTGCGGAAACCGTTGACAGGGAGAAGATCGGCTTTATTCTTTATGATGAGGGGATGACGATCGACGACATGGAATGCCGCGAGGATGTGATCGCCTCGGTATATCCGCTTGTCTACGAGGCGGAGAACGGGAGAGTACGTATCTATGAAACAAGATAAACTGTATATTGTCATGCCTGCCTACAATGAGGAGGCAAATATCGAAGAAGTCGTCCGGATGTGGTATCCGGTCGTGAAGGAGACCGGGGGCGAAAGCCGGCTCGTGATCCTGAATGACGGAAGCAGGGACCGGACGGGAGAGATACTGAAGGAACTGAGGGCACAATATCCAAGGCTTGTGGCGATCACCAAGAAGAACGAAGGGCACGGTCCCACCGTGCTCGGCGGATACCGGTACGCGATCCACTGCGGAGCCGACTATGTCTTTCAGACGGATTCGGACGGGCAGACCCTGCCGGAGGAATTCCGGCAGTTCTGGAACCGCAGGAACGAATGCGGCCTGCTGATCGGCAGCAGGGTTAAACGGGAGGACGGGCTGTCCCGGATCTTTGTGACAAGGGTGCTGCGCCTGGTGATCCTGCTGCGCTTCGGCGTGTGGGTGGAGGATGCCAATACGCCGTTCCGCCTGATGAATGCTTTCCAGCTGAAAAAGGTCCTGAAGAAGATTCCGGAAAACTATGATCTTCCGAACGTCCTGATGTCCGTGATTTACAAGAAGCACGGCCTGGGGATCACATTTATCCCGATCACCTTCCGGCCGCGCCAGGGAGGCGTCAATTCCATCAACCTCAGGCGGATCTTCCGGATCGGCCGGAAAGCGCTCGCGGATTTCGGCGTTCTTCGCCGCAGGATATGACAGGAGATGCGTCGGTTATGCTTCCGAAGGTGAAAAAATGGGCTCTGCCGGGGGCAGGGTTTCTTATACTGATCTTTTTATCGCTGTTCCTTCTTCGGGAGGACGCGCTGTCCTACTGGTGCTGGGGTCTTCTCGCGTTTGTCCTGGGAATGGCGGCGATGCCCTTCACAGGATGCCTTTTTGAGGGATTTCTGGACAAAGGATATCTATTTTCCAAACTATTGGCGATCGCGGTCAGCGGTTTCGCGACCTGGTTCCTGACCGCATGCGGGATCATCCGGTTCGGCACCGCCTCCTGCGTGGGCGTGTGCATCGTTCTGGCCGCGCTTTGCTTCTTCAGAATGAAAAAACTGAACCGGAACGGGATCGAATTCTTCCCGTCGGGGGACCTGACGCTGGTCGTATGGGAGGAACTTGTGTTTCTGGCGGCGTTCCTTTTGTGGGCGTACTTCGCCGGATTTAATCCGGCCGCCTACGGAACGGAAAAATTCATGGACTATGGTTTCATGGAAGCCATGATGCGAAGCGACGTCATGCAGGCCCGAGACCTGTGGTATTCGGAAGGAACGATCAATTATTATTACGGCGGCCAGTATTTCGCGGTGTTCCTGACCAAGCTGAGCGGCACCCGGATCGCCGTCACCTACAACCTGATGCGTGCTTTTGTAGCCGCCTTCGCCTTTGCGATCCCGTTTTCGCTGGTCTTCCAGCTTCTGAAGGACCGTCTGCAGGAAAAAGGGAAAGCACTGGTCCCGGCACTTGGAGGACTTCTTGGCGGAACCGCGGTGTCGCTCGCCGGAAACATGCATTACGTGATCTACGGACAGATCATTCCGCTTCTTCAGAAGCTCCGCGGGGAGGAAGCAGCCGGGTACTGGTTCCCGGATGCGACCCGGTATATCGGCTACAATCCGGACGTGCCCGACAAGACGATCCATGAATTTCCATCCTACTCTTTTGTGCTCGGGGATCTGCACGCGCATGTGTGCAACATCATCTTCGTGCTGCTGCTTCTGGGGCTCCTTTACGCCTGGACCAGGCGCATGCACGAACAGAAGAAGGCCTTGCCGGAAGAGGGGGAGGAGTCTGTTTTCAATACGAGGGACTTTGTCCTCCGGGAAGCACTGCATCCCCATGTCCTGCTGGTGAGCTTCCTTCTGGGAATCTACCAGTGGACCAACTACTGGGATTTCGTGATCTATTTTGTGGTGGCGGGAGGTGTGTTCCTGTTCACCAATGTGATCCGCTTTGACGGGAAGCCGGGGCGTGTTTTCGGCGCCACGCTGATCCATGCCATAGAGATGGCGGCGGTGTCGACGCTCGTGATCCTTCCATTTACCCTGAAATTCACGACCATGATGCAGGGGGTAGGCATCGCGGAGCATCATTCGCTGCCGTACCAGCTGGCTGTCCTGTGGGGACTTCCGATCCTTGTATCGGTGCTGCTGATTGTCGGCAGCTTCCGGGAAGCACATAAGCAGAAGGCACAGAAGGGCTTCAGCGCTTTTCTGGCCGCGCTTCACACGCCGGATTTCTTTGCGGCGATCCTGGCGCTCTGCGCTATGGGCCTGATCCTGATCACGGAGCTCGTCTATGTGCGGGATATCTATGAAAACGGCTATGCCCGGGCGAACACGATGTTCAAGCTGACGTACCAGTCCTACATCATGTTCGGTATCGTCATGGGTTATGGCATCTTCCGGCTCGCGATGCTGTCAAGATCCTTGATCGTGAGGCTGCTTTCGTACGTCGCGTTGTTTTTCCTGCTCTGGACCGTCGGTTATCTCGGAAACAGTGTGCACAGCTGGTATGGGAATGTGCTGGATGTTTCCGGCCGAAAGGGACTTAACGCGCAGCGTTTTCTGGAGACGGATTTTGCCGAAGATGCCGCCGCGATCCACTGGCTGCAGGACAATGTAAAAGATGTATCCGTGGTGCTGGAGGCAAACGGCGACAGCTACTCAGGCTTCGGGCGGGTCTCCTCCTCGACGGGGCTTCCCACGATCCTGGGCTGGTATGTCCATGAGTGGCTGTGGCGGAATGACACCGACGACCTGAACCGGAAGGCCGCGGACGTGGAGACGATCTACACATCCGGGGAGGACTCCGTGCGGAAGCTTCTGACGGAGTATGATGTGACCTATATTTTTGTGGGCTCCAAAGAAAAAGAAAAATACGAAGAAAGATTGAAACCGGACTATTTAAAAACGCTAGGCAGCGTCGTGTTTGAGGACAGCGGGAGCGGTACCTTTATCGTCAAGGTCCGGTAGAGACTGGTTTATGAAAGCAGAAATTGTTTCGATGACAGCCGGGGCACCGGACATTCCGGCGCTTGAGAGGGCCGGCCGGATCCTGAAGGAGGGGGGGCTGGTGGCTTTCCCGACCGAGACCGTCTACGGACTCGGCGGAAACGCCCTCGATCCGGAGGCTTCCCGGAAGATATACGCGGCAAAGGGCAGGCCTTCCGACAATCCGCTGATCATCCATATTGCCGAGATTGAAAAACTGGACGCCATCGTCCGGGAGGTGCCGGACAAAGCCCGGAAACTTGCGGAAAGGTTCTGGCCGGGCCCGCTGACCATGATCCTTCCAAAGGCGGATATCGTCCCGATGGAGACGACCGGCGGCCTCACTACCGTGGCTGTCCGTTTTCCGAGCGATCCGATCGCCCGGGAACTGATCCGGAGGTCCGGTGGCTATGTGGCTGCACCGAGCGCGAACGCGTCCGGAAGACCGAGTCCGACGACGGCCGCCCATGTGATCGAGGATCTGGGGGACCGGATCGACATGATCCTGGACGGCGGGCCGGTCGGGATCGGGCTGGAATCCACGATCGTCGACTTTACGGAGGAAGTCCCCGTCGTGCTTCGTCCAGGCTATATCAGCCTGGATATGCTTCGGGAGGTGCTGGGGGAAGTCCGGATGGATCCGGGGCTGATCCCGGACAACAGCAATGTAAAGCCGAAGGCGCCCGGCATGAAATACAGACACTACGCGCCCCGCGCCGAGCTGATCATCATTGAAGGGGACGAGCAGGACGTTGTCGACAAGATCCGCACCCTGGCCGCGGAGGCACTTGCCGATGGCAGAACGCCGGGCATCATCGCCACGGAGGAGACAAAGGACCGCTACAAGGAGGGAATCGTTGTCAGCATCGGTTCCAGGCGGGAGGAGGAAACGATCGCGCACGCCCTCTACAAGGTCCTGCGCGGGTTTGATGAAAGTGAAGCGGATGTGATCTATTCGGAGGCGTTCCATACGCCCCGGATGGGCCATGCGATCATGAACCGCCTGTTAAAGGCGGCCGGACATAAAGTGATCAACCTGGATAAAAGAAAGGAGAAAATGATGGTAGCAATTGGAAGTGATCAGGGCGGTTTCGAACTGAAGCAGGAGATCCTGAAGCATCTTGACGAGCAGGGTGTGGAATACAAGGATTACGGAAGCTATGACACGGCTTCCGTGGATTATCCGGAGTATGCGGCCAAGGTCGCAAAGGCGATCCTTTCCGGAGAAGCCGACAAAGGGATCCTGATCTGCGGGACGGGGATTGGCATCTCCATCGCGGCGAACAAATTCAAGGGGATCCGGGCAGCCCACTGCAGCGACTGCTTCTCGGCGGAAGCGACGCGTCTGCACAATGACGCGAACATTCTTGCCATGGGCGGCAGAGTCGTAGGCCCGGGACTCGGATGCAAGATCGTTGACACCTTCCTGCAGACGCCGTTCAGCGGGGAAGAAAGACATGCACGCAGGATCCGCAAGATCCACGAACTGGAGATCGACGAGGACTGAACAGAATGGATAAGAATATGAAACGAAGCGGATATCTTTCCTGGGACGAGTATTTTATGGGGGTCGCCGTCCTCGCGGGAATGCGCTCCAAGGATCCGAATTCACAGGTCGGCGCCTGCATCGTGAGCCAGGACAACAAGATCCTGTCCATGGGCTACAACGGTTTTCCGATGGGCTGCTCCGATGATGAATTCCCCTGGGCCAGGGAAGGGGAGCCGCTGAACACAAAATATCTGTACGTCACGCACAGCGAACTGAACGCCATCCTGAATTACCGGGGCGGCAGCCTCGAGGGCGCCAAGCTTTATGTATCGCTGTTTCCGTGCAACGAGTGTGCCAAGGCGATCATCCAGGCTGGCATCAGGACCGTGATCTACGACAGCGACAAATATGCCGATACCCCGTCGGTGATCGCTTCAAAACGGATGCTGGATGCAGCCGGCGTCCGGTACTATCGTTATAACCGCACCGGCCGGGAGATCAGCTTTACGCTCTGACCGGTGACAGCAAACGCATTTTATTAACTATTTACGAGGAGAACAGGAATATGGCTAAGGACAAGAAACTGGTTGAACAGATCACAGCGATGGAGGACGATTTCGCCCAGTGGTATACCGATGTGGTCAAAAAGGCAGAGCTCTGCGGATACACGAGCGTCAAGGGATGCATGGTGATCAAGCCGGCCGGCTACGCGATCTGGGAGAATATCCAGAAAGAGCTGGACAGGCGCTTTAAGGAGACCGGCGTACAGAATGTGTACATGCCGCTCTTTATCCCGGAATCCCTGCTTCAGAAGGAGAAGGATCATGTGGAAGGCTTTGCGCCCGAGGTGGCCTGGGTCACGCACGGCGGGCTGGAGCCTCTGCAGGAGCGCATCTGCGTCCGTCCGACCTCCGAGACGCTGTTCTGCGATTTTTATGAGAAGGATATCCAGTCCCACAGAGATCTTCCGAAGGTATACAACCAGTGGTGTTCTGTCGTGCGCTGGGAAAAAACGACACGCCCGTTCCTGCGTTCCAGGGAATTCCTGTGGCAGGAAGGCCACACCGCACATGCCACGGCGGAGGAGGCAGAGGAGCGTACGATCCAGATGCTGAACGTTTACGCGGATTTCTGCGAGGAAGTGCTGGCGATCCCGGTGATCAAGGGGCAGAAGACCGACAAGGAAAAATTCGCGGGAGCCGAGTCCACCTACACCATCGAAGCCCTTATGCATGACGGCAAGGCCCTGCAGTCGGGCACCAGCCACAATTTCGGCGATGGCTTCGCCAGGGCTTTCGGCATCCAGTATACCGACAAGGACAACACACTGAAATATGTCCATCAGACCTCCTGGGGCTTTTCGACCCGTATGATCGGCGCCCTGATCATGGTCCACGGCGACAACAGCGGGCTGGTGCTTCCGCCCATGATCGCTCCGATACAGGCTGTCGTTATCCCCATCCAGCAGCGCAAGGAGGGCGTGCTCGAGAAGGCGGAAGAGCTTCTGGCCATCCTTAAGAACGCCGGCATCCGTGCCCGCCTGGATGATGCGGACAAGAGCCCCGGCTTCAAATTCGCCGAGCAGGAGATGCGCGGGATCCCGGTCCGGATCGAGTGCGGTCCCAAGGATATCGAAAACGGGCAGGCAGTGATCTGCCGTCGTGATACAAGAGAGAAATACACGGTCGCGTTCGCGGAGCTTGGCACAAAGGTGCAGGAGATCCTTGACCTGATGCAGAAGGAGATGCTCGAGAGAGCCCGCAGACACAGGGACGAGCATACCTATACGGCTGTGGATTACGAGTCCTTCAAGGACACGATCGTCAACAAGCCGGGCTTTGTCAAGGCCATGTGGTGCGGCGATCAGGAGTGTGAAGACCGCATCAAGGAGGATGTGCAGGCAACGTCCCGCTGCATGCCATTCGAGCAGGAGCATATTTCGGATGTCTGCGTCTGCTGCGGCAAGCCGGCCAAAAAGATGGTTTACTGGGGAAGAGCTTATTAATATGCAGCTTTTAATACCGGAAAAGGCAAAGCAGATCATACAGAAGATCGAAGAGGCCGGCTTTGAAGCCTATGTCGTCGGGGGCTGCGTCCGGGACTCGATCCTCGGGAGAAGACCGGGTGACTGGGATATAACCACCTCCGCGACGCCGCAGGAGGTCAAGCGTCTGTTCCGGCGTACGATCGATACCGGCATCCAGCATGGAACCGTAACGGTGATGCTCGGTACGGACGGCTTTGAGGTGACGACCTACAGGCTGGACGGCGACTACGAGGACAGCCGGCATCCGAGCCGGGTGACCTTTACCGGGAGCCTTCTGGAGGACCTGAAAAGGCGCGATTTTACGATCAACGCCATGGCGTATCATCCCGTGAGAGGCCTTGTGGATCTGTTCGGAGGACAAACGGACCTGTGGGAAGGCAGGATCCGCTGTGTCGGAGAACCGGCGGAACGGTTCGGCGAGGATGCTCTTCGCATGATGCGGGCTGTCCGCTTTTCGGCTCAGCTGGGCTTTTCAATTGAAGAAAAAACGGCGGAGGCGATCCGTGCGATGGCCCCGAATCTGAAGGCGGTGAGCGCGGAACGGATCCAGACGGAGCTCACAAAGCTTCTTGTGTCCGGACATCCGGATTATCTTCGGACAGCGTACGAAGAAGGCATCACGGCCGTGATCCTTCCGGAATTCGACCGCTGCATGGAAACGCCGCAGAATACACCGCATCACTGCTACACGGTGGGAGAGCACACGCTGGCGGCACTTCGGGAGGTCCCTTCCGACAAAGTCCTCAGGTACACCATGCTTCTCCACGATATCGGCAAGCCAGCGGTGCGGACGACCGACGATACCGGACGGGATCACTTCAAGCAGCACGGCCCGGCCGGGGAAAAGCTTGCCGAAGGGATCCTCAGGAGGCTGAAGCTGGACAACGAGACGATCCGCATGGTCACATGGCTGATCAGGTGGCATGATTACCGTCCGGCGGGCGAGATGAAGGCGGTCCGGAAAGCCGTGAACCTGATCGGGGAGGAGATGTTCCCCCTGTTCCTTCAGGTGCAGGAGGCGGACATGCTGGCCCAGAGCCTTTATAAAAGGGATGAAAAAAAGAAACGGCTTGCCGACGTCAGGGAATGCTATGAAAAGATCCTCCGCGACGGGGACTGCGTGTCCCTGAAGACGCTGGCCGTGAACGGCAGGGATCTGATCGAAGCCGGGTTTGCGCCGGGCAGACAGATGGGAGAGACCCTTTCCCGGCTGCTTGACCATGTGCTGGATCATCCGGAGGACAACCGGAAAGAGATCCTTCTCCGGCTGGCAGAAAGCTCCGGAGACGCTGAGAACACAGTACAGTGATCATGCGGGATTCTTGACTTTTGGCCCCGATACCCTATAATGAAATGTACAGGAAGCAGTAAATCACTCTGAGTGACAGGAGGAATAGAAGATGGATTACAAGATGGTTTATGAGCAGTGGCTTACAAATCCATATTTTGACGAGGAGACCCGCAGGGAGCTGCAGGCGATCTCCGGAGACGACAAGGAGATCCAGGAACGGTTCTATATGGATCTGGAATTCGGTACCGCCGGCCTTCGCGGGATCATCGGCGCCGGAACGAACCGCATGAACATCTATGTGGTCAGAAGAGCAACACAGGGACTGGCCAACTATATCTGCAAGGTCGGAAAACAGAGCCAGGGCGTGGCGATCGCCTTTGATTCCAGGCACATGTCTCCCGAGTTTGCGACGGAGGCAGCACTCTGCCTGGCAGCGAACGGGATCAAGGCCTTTATCTTTGAATCCCTCCGTCCGACCCCGGAGCTTTCCTATGCGGTCCGCCATCTGGGCTGCACCGCCGGGATCAACGTGACGGCCAGCCACAATCCATCTGAGTACAACGGCTACAAGGTCTACTGGGAGGACGGCGCCCAGATCACGCCGCCGCATGATACCGGTATCATGGCAGAGGTCAAGGCCATCTCCGACTGGAACACCGTGAAGACCATGGACCGCCAGGCAGCCATCGATGCCGGCCTCTTTGAGGTGATCGGCAAAGCTGTCGACGATGATTACATGGAAGAACTGAAAAAGCAGGTCATCCACATGGATTCCATCCGGCAGGAGGGCAAGAACCTGAAGGTTGTCTATACACCTCTGCACGGGACCGGAAATATCCCGGCCAGACGGATCCTCCGGGAACTTGGATTTGAGAACGTCTATGTGGTCAAAGAACAGGAACTGCCGGACGGCGATTTCCCGACGGTCAGCTATCCCAACCCGGAAGCAGCCGAGGCCTTTGAGCTTGGACTCAAGCTGGCCAAAGAGGTCGATGCGGATCTGGTGCTCGCCACGGACCCGGACGCAGACCGGCTCGGCGTCCGCGTCAAGGACAAGAACGGGGAATACCACGATCTCACCGGCAATATGTCCGGCTGCCTGCTGGCTAATTATGAACTGACCCAGCGAAAGGCCGTGAACGGAAAGCTTCCGGAGGACGGCGTACTGATCAAGACCATCGTGACCACCAATCTGGCGGATGCGATCGCCAAGGATCATGGCGTAAAGCTCTGTGAAGTGCTGACAGGCTTCAAGTATATCGGACAGCAGATCCTCGGCTTTGAGAACAGTGGAAAGGGAACCTACCTGTTTGGCTTTGAGGAAAGCTACGGCTGCCTGATCGGAACCTATGCGAGAGACAAGGACGCGATCGTGGCGACGATGGCGCTCTGCGAGGCTGCGGCTTACTACAAGACTCAGGGCAAGACGCTCTGGGATGCCATGATCGATATGTACGAAGCCTACGGCTACTATAAGGACGCGATCCAGTCCGTGACCATGAAGGGAATCGAGGGACTGCAGAAGATCCAGGAGATTATGGATACGCTGCGTCAGAATCCGCCTACGTCCTTCGACGGACTGAAGGTCCTTTCCTTCCGTGATTACAAGATGGATACGATCAAGGATCTTGTGACCGGAGAGACAAGACCGACAGGGCTTCCGACCTCCAATGTTCTGTATTTCGACCTGGAAAACGATGCATGGCTCTGCGTCAGACCTTCCGGAACAGAACCCAAGGTCAAGTTCTACTACGGCGTCAAAGGCACCTCTCTTGCAGACGCGGACGAAAAGTCTGCCTCCATGGGCAAGGCCGTACTTGAGATGGTTGAGGCCATGTCCTGAACGCTTGCTTCCGGGCGGCAGAAGCCAATTGATCCGCAGGCACCCTGACATGCGATGAAAAGGGCTTGACAAGACCTGCCGAATGTTATATAAAGTAGAGGTATAGTGCTTGAAAGCGCCCTGTTTTGCGGGCTTTCGGCATCGTCAGTATATTTTTTGGAGGAGAAACAAAATGAATAAAACCGAATTAGTTGAAGCAATGGCAAAAGAAACCAAGCTTTCCAAAAAGGATGTTGAAGCAGTTCTTAAATCTTTCGTTGATGTCGTTTCCAAAGAGCTTAAAGACGGCGGTAAGGTTCAGCTGGTTGGCTTCGGTACTTTCGAAGTATCCGAGAGAGCAGCAAGAGAAGGCAGAAATCCGCAGACCGGCGCTACCATGAAGATCAAAGCTTCCAAGGCTCCGAAGTTCAAAGCCGGCAAGGCTCTGAAGGACAGCGTAAATGCATAAATGATTTCACGGGGGAAACGAAAGTTTCCCCTTCTTTTTTAAAAAAAGGAGCAGCACATGCGGCTTGATAAATATCTGAAGATCACAAGACTGATCAAAAGACGGACGGTCGCCAATGAAGCCTGTGACGCCGGGCGCGTCATGGTGAATGACAGGCCGGCCAAGGCCTCGGTGCAGGTGAAGCCGGGGGATATCATCGAGATCCAGTTCGGCAGCCGGAATGTCCGGGTCGAGGTCCTCGACGTCAAGGAGACCGTTCGAAAGGAAGAGACGGAATCACTGTACAGGTGTCTGTAAAACAAACCTGTCAATGACAAAATGACAAAATCGCAGAAAACTGTTGCCATTTCCCGAGAGCGGGTGTACAATTCTTATGTAAATCAATCTGGGGAGATAGATGATTTACAAGAACAGGGGTATGAGGGGTAAACAAATTGAAGAAAGCAAAACGCACCAACAAGAAGCGGGCGCTGAATTACAACCGTCTCGGTATGCTTGCCATAGCGCTGGTCGTTCTTATGCTGCTTGGTATTTCTGCGATGCAGAGCCGGAGGCTCGAAAACCGGCTTACACTGTATAACAACAAGGCGGAGACACTTGAGGAGCGCATCGAGGAAGAGATCGCCCGTACCGAGGAGATCGACAACCTCAAAAAGTATATGAATACCGACCAGTATGCAGAGGAGATCGCGCGGAACAGGCTCGGTCTTGTCAAAGAAAATGAGATCGTTTTCCAGGAACAGAAAACCATACAATAGCAAAGTCCAGGCCATGCCTTCGCTTTCGAAAGAGCGCGGGGCATGGCTTGTTTGTACAAAGGAGATAAAATGGAGGGAGAGAGCCTCCGGGAACGGATGTACAGGGATATAGAAGAATATGAGATGATCCGCAGAGGGGATCATGTTACGGCAGGCGTTTCCGGCGGACTGGATTCGGTTGTCATGCTGCATATGCTGCAGGGCCTCAGTGTCCGGCTCGGGTTCACCTTGTCCGTACTCCATGTCAATCACGGGATCCGGGGCCGGGAAGCGGAAGATGACGAGACGTTTGTCAGGAAGCTGTGCGAAGCCTGGCAGATCCCCTGCAGGATCCGGCGTTTTTCTGTTCCGGAGATCGCTGCGCGGGAGGGCATCGGTCTTGAGGAGGCAGGGAGAAACGTGCGGAAGCAGGCTTTTGAGGAAGAAAAGCAGCGTATTCAAAAGCCCGGGACCGGATATCATACCGCCCTTGCACATAACCGGAACGATCTGGCCGAGACGGTGCTTCATCACCTGGGAAGAGGTACGGGGCTTCAGGGGCTTTGTTCCATGCGCTCCGTGGATGGAGATGTGATCCGCCCGGTCCTGAAGTTCACGAGAGACGAGCTGGCCGAATACCAGCGTGACTGCGGCCTTTCGTTTGTCACAGACAGCACAAACGGATCGGACGACTACACACGCAACAGGATCCGCCATCAGCTGATCCCTGTCTACTGCCGTTCGGTCAATGCCCGGGCTGTGGAGCATATCGCCGAGACCTCCGGCATCCTTTCGGAGGCTTCGGATTTTCTTCTGCGCAGGGGCAGGATGGTTCTGGAATCCTGCGGGAGAGAGGACGACGGGTTCCTTCTCGGAGAGGCTTTTACGACCGCGGATCCTGCGGAGCAGTCCTCGGCACTCATGCTGGCCATGAAGGAACTGAGCGGCCGGCAGCAGGACTTTACGAGAAGGCATGTGGACGAGATCCGGAAGCTTCTTAAGAACCAGCCCGGACGCTTTGCGGACCTTCCCTACGGACTCCGGGCCGAACGGGTTTACGAAGGCATTCGTCTTTGGAGAACGGAGATATCCGGGGAGAAGGATCGAATGGAGCCGGAGCCTTTCATGGCCCGCTTCCGGAAGGAAGAACTGCTCACGGCAGGACAAATGACCATCGGAGAATGGCATTTCCGCCTGTTTCCGTACCAGGGACAGAAGATTGTCGAAAAAAGGTACACGAAATGGCTGGATTATGATACAATAGAAAACAGTCTTGAGATCAGATGCCGGAGAGCGGACGATCATATGGTGATCTCTGCGGACGGAAGGCAGAAAAGCCTGTCCAGAGTCATGATCGACGATAAGATCCCGAGGCGTTTCCGTGATACGATACCGGTCCTGGCATCCGGGGACGAGGTCCTGTGGATCGCCGGCGGACGGCTCGGACTGACCGGAAGGATCAATGCAGCAACCCGGAGGGTCCTTGAGATCAGCTTCGGAGAATAATACACGAGAAAGGAATGCACGGGCATATGAAAGAGAATATCAGGGTAATGATTCCGGAGGAGCAGGTGGATGCCAGGATCCAGGAGATCGCAGAGCAGATCAACAAAAGCTATGAGGGAAGGCAGATCCATATGATCGGCGTCCTCAAGGGCGGTGTGTTCTTTATGTGTGAGCTGGCCAAGCGGATCCGTGTTCCCGTATCATTGGACTTTATGTCGGTTTCCAGCTACGGAGACGACACGAAATCCAGCGGTGTGGTCAGGATCGTGAAGGATCTGGATCAGCCTCTGGAGGGGAAAGATGTACTTGTGGTCGAGGATATCATTGACTCGGGCAGGACGCTGAGCTATCTGCTGCAGATCATCCGTGACAGGAATCCGGCCTCCGTACAGCTTTGTACGCTGCTCGACAAACCATCGCGAAGGGTCGTGGATGTGAAGGTGGACTACACCTGCTTTGAGATCCCCGATGAGTTCGTGGTAGGGTATGGTCTGGATTATGCACAGAGATACCGGAACCTGCCCTATATAGGAGTGGTAGAGTTCTCGGAGGAGTGAAAGGAGCCGTAGCAAGTGGAAAGACAGTCTGGAAGAATAGGGCTCTATCTGATCATGATCGTTGCGCTGGTGGCCGGGTATCTGTTCCTGAACAAGCAGGTTGCCACGCAGAGTGATTATTCACTGGAACAGCTGGAGGAGGCCCTGAATGGCAAGCAGGTGCAGAGCGCGACGATTCTGCAGAACCGGGAGGTCCCGACAGGCGAAGTCCAGGTCAAGACGGCAGACGACGGCCAGAAGCGGTTTTTTGTGACGGATGTCCGTGAAGTAGAGCAGCTGCTGCGTGAGAACCATATTGATCCGGTGATCGAAAACGTGCCGAAGGACAGTACCTTTCTGTCCAGCCTGATCCCGATCCTGATCTCCTGCGGATTTATCCTGCTTTTGTTCCTGCTGATGAACAGGCAGATGACAGGCGGTGGTGGCACCAACGCCAGAATGATGAATTTTGGCAAGAGCCGTGCGAGAATGTCCATGCCTGAGGACAAGACCGTTACTTTTCAGGATGTGGCAGGCCTTCAGGAGGAAAAAGAGGACCTGGTCGAGGTCGTCGATTTTCTGAAGGCACCGCAGAAATATACGAAGGTAGGCGCGAGGATCCCCAAGGGAGTTCTTCTTGTAGGCCCTCCGGGTACGGGCAAGACCCTTCTCGCAAAAGCAGTTGCGGGAGAAGCCGGTGTACCGTTCTTTTCCATTTCGGGATCCGATTTTGTGGAGATGTTCGTCGGCGTCGGCGCGTCCCGCGTCCGGGACCTGTTCGAGGAGGGCAAGCATCACGCGCCCTGCATCATCTTTATCGACGAGATCGACGCCGTAGCCCGCCAGAGAGGAACGGGCATGGGCGGAGGTCATGATGAGCGGGAACAGACGCTGAACCAGCTGCTGGTCGAGATGGATGGCTTCGGCGTCAACGAAGGGATCATCGTCATGGCGGCGACCAACCGGGTGGACATTCTTGATCCTGCTATTATGCGTCCGGGGCGTTTTGACCGCAAGGTTGCGGTGGGAAGGCCGGACATCAAAGGCCGTGAGGAGATCCTGGCCGTTCATGCAAAGGACAAGCCGCTGGGTGACGATGTCGATCTGAAGCAGATCGCGCAGACAACGGCAGGCTTTACCGGGGCGGATCTTGAGAATCTGCTTAATGAGGCCGCCATCCTTGCCGCCAAGAACGGCAGGGCCTATGTCAGCCAGCAGGATATCAAGAGCTCCTTCATCAAGGTCGGGATCGGTGCCGAGAAGCGCAGCAAGGTCATCTCAGACAAAGAAAAGAAGATCACAGCCTACCATGAAGCCGGACATGCGATCTTGTTCCATGTGCTTCCGGACATGGAATCCGTTTATACGATCTCCATCATTCCGACGGGAATGGGAGCGGCAGGATATACCATGCCGCTGCCCGAAAACGATGAAATGTTCAATTCCAGGGGCAAAATGCTTCAGGAGATCACGACGCTGCTCGGCGGCCGGGTCGCGGAGGAGATCATCTTTGGAGATATCACCACCGGGGCCTCCAACGATATCAAGAGGGCCACGCAGGTGGCCAGGTCCATGGTCATGAAGTACGGTATGTCCGACAAGCTAGGGCTTGTGTCTTACGGGGACGATGATGACCAGGTGTTTATCGGCCGCGATCTTGCGCATACCAGGGGCTTCAGCGAAGACGTAGCCAAAGAGATTGACCGGGAAATTCGGGAGATCATTCAGGAGTGCCATACACGTGCGAAGGAGATCATCGACGGGCATCTTCAGGTGCTTCATTCCTGCGCCGCACTTCTGCATGAAAAGGAGAAGGTCCACAGGGATGAATTTGAGGCATTGTTTGTGAATGAAGACGAGACGACAGCTTCGTGATAGTGCACAAAAATGAAAGACTAATTTTGTGAACTTTGTGTAGCGTTAAGGGGCGCAGTGTGGTATTATATATATGTACCCGATTTCTTTATGAAATTGTTGCTACACCCCATTAAGAAGTAGTACCTTCTTGGAAAAAGGCGGCTCTCCAGGCCGCCTTTTTTCTGTGCCGGTATTTTTAGGTTGTTGCCAATTCCGGTAATTTAAGATAAAATAAAAAGATACATAACAGACAGAAAGCAGGTCAGATATGGATTTCGAAAGAACGATCGCCAACAGAAAGATGCAGTACATGCTGAACATGCGTCCGATCCTCAACCGTTCTGCCATCTACAGCGACGGATCCGAGTATTTCCGTAGCCCGGTGACGCCAAAGTCAGGTGATGAAGTGCATATCCGGATCCGGACAGCCCGAAATAACATCGACGGGGCTATGCTTGTGGCAGACAGGGAGCGATATCCCATGAAGGTGGTCATGAGCCGGAACGGGTTCGATTATTACGAAGCGGTACTGACCATCGGGGAGAACCCGGTTTCCTATTATTTTGAGATCATGTTCGGCTGGAACACGTATTATTACCAGGCAGCCGGCTTTGCGGGCGAGAGAGACCCGAGGATGGATTTTGTCATCTATCCTGATTTTGATACTCCGGAGTGGTTCAGGGGAAAGGTCATGTACCAGATCTTTCCGGACAGGTTCTGCAACGGAGATCCGACGAACGATGTCGAGACGGGAGAATATGCGTATATCGAGGGCTGGAGCACGCGCGTGCAGGACTGGAACGCGACGCCGGCCGAGGTCGATATCAGGGAATTCTACGGCGGTGACCTGCAGGGGATCATGAACAAGCTTGATTATCTGCAGGAACTGGGGGTAGAAGTCCTGTATCTGAATCCGATCTTTGTTTCGCCCAGCAACCACAAATATGATTGCCAGGACTACGAGGCTGTGGACCCGCATTTCGGGAAGATCGTGGCTGATGATGACCGGCTTCTTCAGGACGGGGACCAGGATAATACCCATGCGTACAAATATATTGCCAGGGTAACAGACCCAAGGAACCTGGAAGCCAGCAACGAACTCTTTGTCCGCCTCGTGGAGGAGATCCACCGAAGAGGGATGAAGATCATTCTTGACGGCGTATTCAACCATTGCGGTTCATTTAACAAGTGGATGGACAGGGAGCGAATCTACGAAAACCGGGAGGGGTACCCTGCCGGGGCGTATGTCTCCGCGGAAAGTCCCTATCGGAATTATTTCCGGTTTGAAAATGAATATGCATGGCCTTACAATGCGACCTACGACGGCTGGTGGGGGCATAACACACTGCCGAAACTGAACTATGAGGATTCCATGGCTCTTTACCGCCATGTTCTCAACATCGGACGGAAATGGGTCTCCCCGCCGTATAATATTGACGGATGGCGGCTCGATGTAGCGGCCGATCTTGGACACAGCGAGCAGTTCAACCACAAATTCTGGAAGGACTTCCGCAGGGCTGTCAGAAATGCCAATCCGGACACGGTGATCCTTGCAGAGCATTATGGCAACCCCGAGAGCTGGCTTCACGGCGACGAATGGGACACGGTCATGAACTATGACGCGTTCATGGAACCGCTGACCTGGTTTCTCACCGGGATGGAAAAGCATTCCGATGAATTCAGGGAGGATCTTTTCGGAAACAGCGAGGCCTTTATCAGCGCCATGCGGCAGAACATGCAGACACTGCATATGCAGGCGCTTTACACGGCGATGAATGAACTGTCAAACCACGATCATTCGAGGTTTCTGACAAGGACCAACCACAAAGTGGGAAGGGTCGCATCGCTTGGAGCACAGGCGGCATCGGAGGAGATCAATCCAGCCGTCATGCGTGAAGCTGTGGCCGTTCAGATGACCTGGCCGGGCTGCCCGACGGTCTACTACGGAGACGAAGCCGGTCTTTGCGGATTCACGGATCCCGACAACCGGCGTACGTTCCCCTGGGGCCGGGAGGATCTGCAGATGCTGGATTTCCACAAGGCGATGATACGCATCCACAAAAGGTTCGGGATCATCAGCAGCGGGTCGCTTGTTTTCCTGTGGAATGATTATCAGGGCCTTGCGTATGCCAGATTCAGTTATGATGAGCAGCTGATCGTGATCATTAACAACCAGGATACGGAACGGGAAGTGGAGATCGGCGTCTGGAAAGCCGGGATCAGCAGGAATACCGACGCGCTGCTGGAGCGGATCATGCTCTCGGACAGCAGGCGGTTTACAGAGGAAACGGCCTATTATACGGCCAAAGGAGGGCTGGCTTCATTTACCATGCCCGCGTTCGGGATCATGATCCTGTACCATGAGGAGAACTGATCCGGGAAAGGAATATCTATGGACTATCAGAAAGAGTATCTTCTTCAGAAATACCTGTTCTCCGGCGAAGGAGATTCTCCCGAAGAGCTTTCAGCTGCGCTTCGCGATGAATTCGGGGAATGCTGGCACTCGGCGATCCTTCTCGACGTGTATCAGCCTGTCATGGATAAAAAGAGCAGCGAATTCAAAGAAGAGATCCGTAAGGTGCTTCCAAAAGAATTTGATTATCTGAATATCAATATCCACCAGTCCCTTCTTCTTTTTAAAGATGAAGGAGTCGACTACAAACTGATCGCCAACCATATCTATGTATACCTGAAGCGTCTGTATACCGAACGCCTTCATTTTGCGGTGAGCGATCCGATCGAATCCTGGGAGACCCTTCCCGCGGCCATGCGCCAGCTGGAGCAGCTGATCGACGAGAAATACTATCACCCGGATGAGCATGTCTATATTTCCAACCCGGAAGCGGAACTGAAGCTGAATACGGAGACGCTCGATTCCTATTTTGTCCAGCGGATCTCGGAGGATATCAGCCGTAAGGACATGAGCCGTCTGTGGTATCACTATCACTGCCTGACCCAGAAGTATGAGGAGATGTCCCGGTTCTCGGCGATGTATGTAAAATTCGTTTTTTCGAATGTCATACAGGAACTTTATTCCGAGAATGAATTTGTCGGGCTCCGGACTCCAGGGGAAGAGATCGAGAGATTGTATCATTGTGAGAAGATGGATCAGATCCTGGCCGTCACAGAGGAAAATATCCGCCAGTATGAAGCCTTCCTGAACAAATCGGTGGAAGCCTCCACAGAAAAAGTACTGGAGATAAAAAAATACATTTCAGAGCACTACGGGGAGGACCTGACGAGGGAGGATTTTTCCAGGGAATTCTCGATCGCGCCCGGATTCCTGGGGTTTGTTTTCCGCAAGACCACGGGAATGAGCGTCGGCCGGTATCTCCGTGTGATGCGCATGGAAAAGGCAAGGGAGCTTTTGGAAAAGGGCGTCTCTTTGCCGGATATCTGCCACGCGGTCGGGTACAAGGATGAAACATACCTGCTGAACAGCGTCCATGTTTTCTGGGGTGACGAGGTATATAACGAACTGGTTAAGGAGAACTGATTTGAAAAAAAGACTTTTCATCATCCTCGGGATCCTGCTGGCCGTTGCAGCAGCTCTGTTCTGTGTGTTCGGACTGCCGTATATCCGCAGGCATTACCAGCCGGTCCGGATAAACCGGTCAGAGGTTTCCCGCACGGAGTCTGTGGACATGGGCGGAATGAATGCGCTGATCGTATGCTTTACACGCGTCGGCAATACGGATTTTGCACCTGACGTGGACGCCGTGTCCAGTGCGTCACTGATGATCGATGCGGAACGGGCACAGACCTCGGGCAAGGTGGAATCACTGGTCGGAAACAGTGAGCTTCTTGCGGAGATGGTCTCGAACGCGACTGGATTTGATATCTATGATATTCGAGTAAAAGATCTCTATTCTTCGAGCTACAATGATACAGTGGCCGAAGCAGATGAGGAGATGAAGAGCGGAAAGATCAGAGAGTTGGAAGGCGCACTTCCGGATGTGACGGAATATGACAGCATTATTCTGGTCTATCCCTTGTGGTGGTGGACGCTTCCGCAGCCGGTACAGACGTTCCTGAAGGAAGTGGATCTATCCGGAAAGACTCTGTATTCCGTTGTGACCCATGGTGGCAGCAAATTTGGAAATGCCCTGGCCGATACGGAGCAGTTTACCACGGCAGCCGTGAGTCAGAACGCGCTCGAAGTCTATGATGACGATGTGACGAAGGCAGCACCGAAGGTAGCGGCCTGGCTGAGGAGCCTTTGATGTTCAAAAATATGTAATGAGAACACAGCCAGACGGCTTATTACAAAAGCAGAAAAACAAAGACAAAACAGACAGAAAAAAACTAAAAAAAGTTGTTGACAAGCATTTGAGATTGTGCTAATCTAAATAAGCTGTCGCAAAGACAGGAACCTTGATAACTGAACAGTGAAACACATACGATTCTCGAAAATTCTGCCAGATAAGCTCCTGGACGGCGGCAGGACAGATGGGCATGCTTGCATGCACAGATGTACTGACATCGGACAGGG
>JAFTPT010000024.1 GCA_017463155.1 Blautia sp. | reverse complement strand
CTTCAAAGACAGGGATCCATTGTCTGATACGAAGCTCCATTACTCTCGGATCCATAAAAAGCCTCCTGTTCTGATAGTATTTCGGATCAATACTACCAAAACAGGAGGCTATTCATAAGACGCCGATTATTTACCGCTTACTGTCATGAAGCCATCCTGCCAACTCCCCGGTATGCCCCAATCCGACGTTTACTAGAGCCTCTCGGGCACGTGCGGCCGTTCCTATACAATGATCTCTGACACTTTGTTCTTTTATTATAGTATTATTATCATTTATTTGAAAATGCGCAGGATACATAAGCCACCTCAAGAATCCTTTAGCACAGAAATTACAGCGCCGTTACTTCTTCACTATTAATACTTATCTGTTGCATAAGCATATCACATTTTTAGTGAATTCTCAACAGACCATGCCTCTATTGACAGAAGATATTCAACAATTTCACCAATATAGGCAGGTTTTTCTCAATACTACACACTTTTTTATCTTCTTCATTTTAACTCACCCCAAGCCTCTTCCGCATCTTCATAGTCTTCAAAAACCTCACCATCTAAATAGAACTCCACTTTTCATGACTGTGTTCTCAGTTCTCTTTATTCAGTATAACATCATTCACATTTCCTAAACTCTCTCCGCTTGCGACACAGTTATCATATCTGCCGTCTACATATCCCATGTATCCGACATTTGTTACATATCCTTTCATGGCGGACCTCTGATGTATGACCCTCAACTTTTGTTGATAGATACACTCTTATCCTTGCCCTTTTATCCTTGACATGCTTTATTGTAGCCGTTAATATGTCCCAAAAAACAGACTTGTTTGTTGCAAATACTCTTCTTTCTGCTGTATGATGTGTATATATGCATCTCTCAACCAGTTTGGAGGATTGTCCATGGCAAATAAAGAACGCAAAGGCGACAACCAGAAGTTAAAGATGCTCTATCTGGCAAAGATCTTTTCGGAAGAGACCGATGATCTTCATTTCCTGACGATGCCGGAGATCATAGCAAGACTGTCCTCATACGGAGTCAACGCAGACCGGAAGACCCTTTATCTGGATTTTGAAGAACTTCGTCACTTCGGCCTTGATATTATCGCAGAAAAGAAGGGCCGTGACTGCTTCTACCATCTGGGCAACCGTGACTTCGAGCTCCCGGAGCTGAAGCTTCTGGTCGACTCTGTCCAGTCAGCCAAATTTATTACGGACAGAAAATCCAGTGAACTGATCAAAAAGCTGGAAGCCCTGGTCAGCAAATATGAAGGAAAAAAACTGCACCGGCAGGTCGTGATCTCCGGTCGGATCAAGACCATGAATGAAAGCATCTACTATAACGTGGATAAGCTGCATGAGGCAATTAATGAGGATGCACAGATCCGCTTTCAGTATTACCGGTGGAATATAAAAAAGGAGATGGAGCTTCGAAAAAACGGTGCCTGGTACCAGATCAGTCCCTGGGGTCTTCTGTGGGATAACGAAAACTACTACCTAATCGGGTATGACGCGAAAGATAATAAGATCAAACACTATCGTGTGGATAAGATGCTACGAATCGCAATGACGGAAGAAAAGCGCGAGGGCAAAGATCAATTTAAGGCTTTCAATATGCCCCGCTATACAAAGAGCCTTTTTGGTATGTATGGCGGTGAAGAAACGAATATTGCACTGGAAGTCCGTAACGATATGGTTGGCGTTTTGATCGATCGCTTCGGTAAAGATATTTCTACCATACCTGTCGACGAGAATCATTTTAGAACGACCATCAAAGTCGCTGTAAGCAGGCATTTCCTGGGATGGATCATTGCACTCGGGGATGGTGTAAAGATCGTTTCGCCGGATTCTGTTGTAGAACAGATGAAAGAAGAAATTGCCCGCCTTACAAAGCAATATACAGGTTGAATCCGGCAGAAAGGACAAAAATGAATATTCTGTTTAAGGAGATCAACAAAGAAGACATTGAGATTAACGAAGAAGAGCTTGACAAGGTAACCGGTGGTTCGGACCGTCCTTTAGTAAAAGAGTTTTATGACAAAAAGAAAGAGGGTGGCGCATCCGGTTCCTGGGACAAAGACAACGGCGGCGCATCCGGTTCCTGGTGATTATGGAACGCGGGGACGGTTCTCGAACCGTCCCCGCGTCTTTCTCCGTCTTTTCTGGAATGCACCGCGTTACACTTGCTTGAGATACTCCCTGGCCGACAGCTGAGATCCGCAGCGAGCGCCGCATGCCGCGTTGGGGGAATGTACTGAGATATGCTGGCTGCGTAGGGACACTTGCAGTCGACGCCAGGGATCGCAAGCATAGTTTTGCGTGCGTAAGCCGCTTTGGAACTCAGAACAGACTCACATTCCATAATAGAAGCCTATGTTCCAAAGCTTGGCTGAAGCACGTAATCATAAACGGCGCAGCGATCCCAAGGAGACAAGCGTGGCCCGAGCAGTCACATATCTCGTACTCCTCCAAACGGCATGCAAGCGAGCCCCCAATAATACGTTAAGTCTCCATTGCCATCTCGATTTCATCTTCGTCCACTGTTCCGGTGGCAGAAAACCCCTTCCGCTCATACAGTTTTCCGGCAATACTATTGTCTTTGTGGCAGGTCAATGCGATCCGGTCAGAGTCACCGAAGGGCTTCGTCCGGATGTATTCGATGATCCGGTCCAGCGCCTCGCTGCCATAACCGCGTCCCTGCGCCGATTCATCGATCATCATATGCCAGATATCGTACTCCGGAACATCGTAGTCATAGATCACCATGACATACCCGACCATTTTGCCTTCTGCGTATATTCCGAAAGGCTGGCATTGATCTCTGTAAACATAGGCCTGTGCGAGGCTCCGGACAGGATGAGATACAAATCTCTCCTGCCCCGGTGCAAGCCTGAGGTTGAATGCATCAATGAAATTTTCTTCTGTTACTGGTTTAAGTTCTACCAATGATACCTCCAAAATCCGTGTTTTTTATGATCCTTATTTTTCGTTTACGGCATCCCGGCAACGATTCTGGCTCCCCTGTTGTATAGAAGGAGAAATTGTTCGTGATCTTCGTCAAACGTTAAGCCTTCAATCTCCCCCTGCTGTATTACATCATCAAATGTTTTTTCCAGGCTGACTCTTCCGGTTTCCTTGTTGTCTGAATAGAGATACCCGCTGGACTCATCATCGATCCACGAGGTCATATATACAGTATGAGAATCGGGGTCGACAGCGATCCCGCTGCACTCAAGCTGGCCGGTATCATGGCGGAAGGGAAATACTCTTTTAAGCTTAAGATCGTCACCGTCATAGACTGCGACCTGTATGTTTTTCCCTTCCCCGTCCATAAAGTACTCTACACCCAGATAGAGCTCATTGTTATATACATCGATATCACCAATATGGTTGACCTCCAGGGTATAACCCTCGAACGGATTCGTGTTTTCTGCAATAAGATTCCAGTTGCTGTCGTATTTTGCCAGCGTTCCGGATCCGCTAACCCAATAATGCCCTCTCTCAAAACAACAAAAAAATGGAACCGTCCCCCGTTCCACCGTCCCGGCATTTCCTTCGGAACAAGACAGAGAACCGTCCCCTTGTCTTTTTGGAACGCGGAGCGTTCCACTTGTTTGAGATAATACCTGGCCGACAGCTGAGATTCTCAGCGAGCGCAGCCTGCCGCGTTGGGAAAGATACAGAAATATGCTGGCTGCATAGGGGCACTTGCAGTCGACGATGAGGATCGCGAGCATAGTTTCATACGCGCAGGCCGCCTTGGAGCACACAGTGTTACACATTCAACAACACTGGCTTCTGTTCCAAGGCTTGGCCGGAGCGTATGATAAACGATGGCGCAGCGATCCCAAGGAGACAAGCGTGTCCCGGGCAGCCACATATCTCGTATCCCTCCAAGCGGCATGCAAGCGAGCACTTAATTATTTTGCGCGCTTCTTGGAGAGGATGTCAAATGCAACGGCACCGAGCAGTACCACGCCTTTGACGACCTTCTGATAGTTTGCGTCGATGTTCATCAGGCTCATGCCCAGGTTGATGACACCGATCAGGGTAGCACCGACGATCATGCCGGGGATCCGGCCGGCTCCGCCGTAGGCGGAGACGCCGCCGACAACGCAGGCCGAGATGGCGTCCATCTCATAGTTGGTGCCCGCCGTCGAGTTGGCTGCCTGTACACGTCCGAGGACGACCCAGGTCGTGATAACGGTGACGATCGCCATGTTCAGGTACGCGATGAACATGATCCGCTTGGTATTGACGCCGGAAAGACGCGCCGCCTCGCGGTTGCCGCCCACCACGTAGAAATGACGTCCGATGGTGGTCTTTTCCGTGATGAACGAGTAGAAAAGAACAACGATGGCGACCCACACCATAACGGTCGGGATACCGCCGGCCAGGGCCAGCTTGTAGGCGACCAGAAGGATCACGGCCGCTTCGAGCACCGATTTTCCGAGCATCATAGCTGCGGAATCGGCCTCGTAACCCTTTTTGACCTTGTTCGCTCTCGAAATAACGTTGAGAAGGACGACCACAACAGCAGCCACAATACCCACGATCAGGCAGACCATGTTCATCTCGCCCATCTTGGTCTTGAACAGCTTGCCGGCAAAAATGCCAAGGAAGCTTTCGACCTTTTTGATACTGATGGAACCGGTCTTACTGTTGCTGCTCAGGATGTCCGTGCCGAGTCCGCGGAAGGCCAGGTAGCCGGCCAATGTCGCGATCCACGGCGGGATGTTGATGTAGGCGATCAGATAGCCGAGAACACAGCCGTAGATGATACCGATCAGAAGCATCAGGATGATCGCCACGGCCGGGGACATCTCGCGGATCGCCATGAAGTAGGCACCGATCGCGCCGAGGAAGCATACCAGAGAACCGCAGGCCAGGTCGATGTTGCCGCCTGTCAGCATGCACATCAGCATACCGCTGGCCAGGATGAATACGTATGCGTTCTGCGTGATCAGCTCATTAAAATTGAATGGTGAAAACATTGCGCCGCCCGTCCGCCAGGTAAAGAAAAGATAGACCACGACGAGGACGATCAGCATGGTATTGTCTTTTAAGATCTGCGAAGCACTCTTTTTCATTGCAATCCCCCTCCTCACGCTTTTTCTTTCTTGGACAGAACATCGACGAGGACCGCGACCAGAAGAACGAGGCCCTTGACGGCACTCTGGTAATTCGCGGAAATACCCATGATACTCATACCCTGGTTGATGATACCCATCAGCGCGGCACCGATGATGACACCGGTGATCCTGCCGACACCGCCGTACGCGGATGCGCCGCCGATGAAGCAGGCCGCGATGGCGTCCATCTCATAGCCAACGCCGTAGGTCGGTTCTGCATGCCCGGCTCTCGCCAGGGCGATGATGCCGGCAAAGCCTGCCAGAAGGCCCATGTTCGCGTAGGCCAGGAAATAGACGCGTTTGGTGTTGACACCGGAAAGCCTGGTCGCCTTCTCATTGCCGCCGACGGCATAGAAGTAACGGCCGATGGCTGTGTTTGCGGTGATGTATCCGTAGACCAGAAGGATCAGCGCGATCCAGATCAGTACGGACGGAATTCCCTTGTACTGGGCCAGTTTGTAGGCAATCACGATGATCAATGCGCTGATCACGATCGTCTTCGCCCACTCGGCTGCCGGGTTATGGGCGATGCCCAGTTTGCTCCGGATCGACTGGTTGCGGATCGTCATGATGATCAGGATCACCGCCGCGATCACGCCGAGGCCGATACAGGTGATGTTCAGACCATTTCCGTGGAAGAAGTCCGGAATGTAGCAGTCTGCGCCGCCGCCGAAGATCTTCAGGAAGGTTTCGTTATTGACACCGACCGAGTAGCCGCCGAGGACGACGTTGGAAAGTCCGCGGAAGGCATACATGCCGGCCAGCGTCGCGATAAACGGAGGTACCGAGACCCAGGCGATCCAGAAGCCCTGGAACATGCCGACCAGCAGGCCGATGCCCAGCGACGCCAGAACAGCCAGGATGATCGGAGCGCCGGATTTCAGGATCAGCGCGCCGATGCCCATGGTAAAGCAGACGACGGAGCCGACCGACAGGTCGATGTTGCCACCGGTCAGGATGCAGAGCAGCATACCGGTCGCCAGCACGAACACGTATCCGTTCTGGGAGATCAGGTTGTTGATGTTCTGCGCAAAAAGGATCTTTCCTCCTGTGCTGATCGAGAAGATGATGACGACCAGCACGAGGGCGATGACCATGGTATTCTTCTTGACAAAATTCAGAACAGGACTGTTTTTCATGATCAATCCCCCCTTCCGGATCTGAGGATCGTCGCCATGATGTTCTCCTGTGTGGCCTCGGAGGCCGGCATCTCACCGACGATTCTCGATGCATTCATAATATAGATACGGTCGCTCATCGCAAGGACCTCCGGAAGCTCGGAGGAGATCATGATGACGGATTTGCCCGCGGCGGCCAGATCATTGATGATGCAGTAGATCTCATACTTGGCGCCGACGTCGATGCCTCGCGTAGGCTCATCCAGGATCAGGACGTCCGGCTCCGCGAACATCCACTTGGCCAGCAGGACCTTCTGCTGGTTTCCGCCGGACAGATTCCCGACCAGCTGCTCGACAGACGGTGTCTTGGTCTTCAGCTTGTCGCGGTATTCCTCCGCGACCTGGTATTCACGGTCCTTGTCAATGACCATGTGGTTGGCCAGACTGTCCAGATTGGCCAGCGACGTATTGATCTTGATGGACTGCGAAAGGATCAGGCCGTTTCCTTTACGGTCTTCCGTCACGTACGCGATCTTGTGCTTGATGGCGTCCGTTGTGCTCTTCTTCAGTGTGACCGGCTTTCCGTCGATCTTTAAGGTGCCGCCCTCCAGGATGCCGTAGGACTGGCCGAAGATGCTCATCGCAAGCTCGGTACGTCCCGCGCCCATGAGGCCGTAGATACCTACGACTTCCCCTTTTCGAACGTTGAGCGAAACGTCGTTCACCACGATCCGCTCCGGATACAGCGGATGGCGGACGGTCCAGTGTTCCACCTCAAGGTTGACTTCGCCGATCTGTACGCCTTCCCTCTTCGGGAAACGGTTGGTCAGCTCACGGCCGACCATGCCCTTGATGATACGGTCCTCATCGATATCACGGTTCGTATTGTCGATCGTCTCGATGGTGGCACCGTCGCGGACGACGGTGATCTTGTCGGCAACGTAGGCGACCTCGTTCAGCTTGTGGGTGATGATGATCATCGTCATGCCCTGCTTTTTGAAGCCCAGCATCAGATCCAGAAGTGCTCTGGAGTCTTCCTCGTTCAGCGACGAAGTCGGCTCGTCCAGGATCAGCAGCTTTGCGTTCTTGGCAAGCGCCTTCGCGATCTCGACCAGCTGCTGTTTACCGGTACCGATCTCCTTGACCCGTACCTTGGAGGATTCCGAGAGGCCGACCATCTTCAGGTACTTGTCCGCCTCGGCGTAGGTGGTATTCCAGTCGATCGCGGCTTTGCGGCCCCGCTCGTTTCCGAGGTACATATTCTCGCCGATGGACATCTCCGGAACCAGTGCCAGCTCCTGGTGAATGATAACGATACCCTTGCTCTCAGAGTCCTTTATCGTGTTAAACTTACATACTTCACCATTATAAATGATATCCCCTTCGTACGTGCCAAACGGATAGATGCCGCTCAGGACATTCATCAGCGTTGATTTGCCGGCGCCGTTCTCGCCGACAAGCGCATGGATCTCGCCTTCTTCAACCTGAAAATTGACATTGTCAAGAGCTTTTACGCCAGGGAATGTTTTGGTGATATTTTTCATTTCGAGCAGTATTTTTGCCAAAATATCTCCCTCCCGATCTTGATTCATGAAAACAGGCGGGCGATAATGCCCGCCTGTATCGGATTACTCTTTAAGATCTTTTCTTCAGAAGCTGTTCTTACTGAAGCTGATCCTCGGTGTAATAACCGGAGTCGATAAGCAGTTCCTTGTAGTTGTTGGCATCTGCGAATACCGGATCGCAAAGGTAGGACGGAACTACGATAACGCCGTTGTCATAGGTCTCGGTATCGTTCACGTCGACTTCTTCGCCGCTGAGGATCTGACCAACCATCTTGACAACCTGGGAAGCCAGAGTACGGGTATCCTTGAATACGGACATGCTCTGCTTGCCGGCGATCATGTTCTTGGTGTTCTCAATGTCGCAGTCCTGACCGGTGATGACCGGATAAGTTCCGCTGTAGTTTGCAGCCAGAGCGGTCTCAACACCGAGAGCGGTGGAGTCGTTGGAGCAAAGCCATACATCAACGTTGGTGCCGTCTGCATAGAAGCTGGAAAGGATGTTCTCAGCTCTGGACTGTGCAGTATCGGTCTTCCACTGCGGGGTAGCAACTTCTTCGAATGCGGTCTGGCCGGACGGAATGACCAGCTTGCCAGCATCGATGTAGGGCTGCAGAACGTCCATAGCGCCCTGATAGAAGTAACCTGCGTTGTTGTCGCCCGGGTCACCGGCAGTGATCTCAAGGTTGAACGGGCCATCCTGGTTCTCAAGGTCAAGAGCTTCTACAATGTATTCGCCCTGAACGGTACCGACTTTGTAGTTATCGAAGGTTGCATAGTAGGAAACTGCATCGGAGCTCATCAGCAGACGGTCATAAGCGATAACCGGGATCTCGTTCTCTGCTGCAAGGTCAAGAGCTTCGCCAAGGGAGTCACCCTCGATGGCGGAGATAACAAGAACGCTTGCGCCGTTACCGATCATGGTCTTGATCTGGTTCAGCTGGGTTGCGGGATCGTTGGATGCGAACTGAAGCTCAACCTCATAACCAGCCTCGGTCAGCTCTGCTTCCATGTTAGCGCCGTCCTGGTTCCATCTCTGCAGATCCTTGGTGGGCATGGAAACGCCGACCTTCTCGCCTTCTGCAAATACAGCCGTTGACATCAGCATTGAAGCTGCTACAACACCGCTTAAAAGGGCTACCATTGCTTTTTTCATTTGAAATACCTCCTTTGTTTTTGCACAGTTACGTGCATCACCTTGTTGCTGAATCGAGTATAGCACAGTGCAAACAGGATTTAGTTGTCAAAAGTTCGGACATTTTAGCCAAAATCAAAAATGTCCTGCCCGAAAGCAAGACATTTTTGTCACAAAAAAGTGCTATAATAGCGTCCAAAGTCATATCCCACGTCGTGCTCGCACGTAAGTGGGCATATGACCTTGGGCGCGCCTCCTCATGAGCAAAAAAGCGGGGCGAATGCCCCGCGATTTGCGAATGAGGAGGGAGGATTGCGGGAGCTCGAAGAGCGGAGCAATCCGTATTATAATATCGTATAAGTGCCTCGCCTCTACCTCCCCGCCCGTACATTCAAATACACATCCTCCAGCGAATGGACCCCTCCGTCGATGATCACCTGCTTCATGTTGCTCTTCATGACGGCGACGGGCGTGAGCAGCAACGTCGGCACGTCCTCGTAGCCGTTTTCCATCGTATCCAGGGTTTCCTCCTCCCGCACGTCCATCTCGCCCTTCGCCATGGCCACGGCATATCCGGCCGCCTCCTGCGCCAGGCTCTCGACGGATTTGAAGGCGGTCATGGTCTGGGTGCCCTCCACGATCCGCTGGCAGGCCGCCAGATCACCGTCCTGGCCCACGACCATCACCTCGCCGGCCATCTGTTCCTCGGACAGGACCCGGATCACCTGCGTGGCGATATCGTCGTTGCCGCACATGATACCCTTCACGCCGGGATGCGCCGCAAGGCCTTCCCGCACAAAATCCTCCGCGAGCTCGGACCTCCAGCCTTCGCATCCGGCCGTGTAGACGATATCCAGATTGCTGTCCTCGATCTCCGCAAGGAAACCGGAGCGCACCAGCGCCACATTATTGTCCTCCTCGGGACCCTGGATCATAAAGATCTCGCCCCCGCCGGGGATGGATTCCTTGAGAGCGCGGGCCATCAGCGTGCCCACCATCTCATTGTCGAAGGTGACGTAGAGGTCGCAGGGCGCGTTCAGGATCAGCCGGTCGTAGGAGATGGTCTTGATCCCCTTGTCTCGGGCTTCCTGCATGACATCGGTGAGCGCACTGCAGTCCCCGGCGATGATCACGAGAACGTCCACCTCCTTATCGATCAGGTAGCGGATCTGGGAGATCTGCTCCTCGATATCACCGTTGGAATTCTGGACGTTGACCTCGGCGCCAAGCTCCCTGGCGCTGGACACAAAGACATCCCTGTCACGGATCCAGCGCTCGATCACGAAGGAGTCAAAGCTCATGCCGATCCGGACGCCCTCTTCCGACATTTCCTGTTCTCCGCTTCCGGTGTCCTCTCTCTGGGGCTCGCTGTCTTTGCCGCATCCTGCCAGCAGCAGGACAAACACGAACGCCGCGGCCGCCAGGAAGATCCTTGCTTTCTTCATCCTGTTCCCTTTCGTCTTTTTACATTCCTGTTTCCGTTCCTATCGAAGTCTTTCCCTGTATTCGCTGGGAGTCAAGCCTTCATACTTCTTGAAGATCCGGCTGAAATAATTGGGGTCGCTGTAGCCGGACAGCGCGCAGACCTCCTTGATGCTGTAGCCCGGATCCAGCAGAAGCTTGCGGGCGGCGTTCATGCGGACCCCGGTCAGGTACTCGATAAAATTCCGGCCGGCTTCCTGCTTGAACAGCTTGCTGAAATAGTACGGGCTGATATCCACATACCTGGAGACATCGTCGAGGGAGATATCCTTCTGGTAGTTTTCCTCGATATAGGTCTTGGCTTTGGATACCACGGACTCCGATTCCCTGTCCTTGGTCGTGAGGATGCCGCTGATGACCTCTCCGGTCTTGTGAAGGAACCAGTGGCGGATCTCCTCGTAGCCCGGGCACTCCTGCAGCTCCCGGATATAGTTCTCGCGGTAGCGGAACCCGTACTTGACGCCTCCCTTGAAGAAGGCCTGGTATTCGACCCGGATCACCAGTTCAAGCACTTTGATCTCGATATCCGCGCGGTATTCTCCGTAATTCTGCACCATCCAGTCAAAGAAAGCGTTCGCCACAGACCTGGCCGCCGCCTCGTCCCCCTCGATCGTCCGCTGGATATAACGGTTTTCCAGATCCAGCGGATACTCTCCGTCATACTCCTTGACAAGAGGAATATCGTAGATGTGGGCCACATGGCTGTCCCCCTCCCGGAGAGCCTGCAGCGCTTCCACGTAGGAAGCTCTCACGTCCTCGATGGGCTTAACCTTGCCGATGCCCGCCCGGAACCTGCAGTCGATCCGCTGCTCCAGCCGGTGCACCATATTCCGCGCGGACGTCACGATGCTCACGCGCTCCTCGTAGGTGGCCGCCTCCCGCTCAAAGGGCACCAGCAGCATGATCCTGTTTCCCATGACCGGCCCGACCACGCACGCGAAAAAGCCCTTGGCCGTCTCGCGGAATTCCTGGTAGAACCGGTTCGCCCGGACGCTCGCGCCGATGGCGTTGGTGAGGACGCCGTTCTCGACGCTGTCCCCGAACTCCACCGCGATCACATACCCGTAGTCATATGTCACGCCCAGGAGTTCTTTGTATTTATCCTCATAATCGTTGTAATCGGTCTGGAGCAGAAGGCTGTACATATAGCCTGATTCGATCAGCGGGACCACGGTCTCGAGCTTCTCCCGGATCTGCAGGTCGTCGCTGCGCTTCTGCCGGTTTTCATCCACCTGCTGCATCGCCTTCTGGCAGACCTCCAGGATCGTCTTTTTACTCACCGGCTTGGTCAGAAACTCCAGGACGCCGAGGCTGATGCTCTCCTGCGCGTAATGAAAACGGTCATAGGCCGTGATCACGATAAAGATCGTACTCTTGTTGAACTTCCGGATCTCCCGCATGGCCTGCACGCCGGAAAGCCCGGGCATCTGGATGTCCATAAAGGCGATGTCCGGACGAAATGACTCGGCGAGCTCCACCACCGCCCTGCCCGTTTTGGCACAGGCGATCTCACACTCTCTCCCGTAGTTTGTCTCGATGATCTTTTTGAGGGATTCCAGCATGATCCCCTCGTCGTCTGCCAGTAATATCCGATACATGTTCTAAACCTCTTCCTGCTGCTCCGTGCTGTCCGTCAAAGATACCGTGTTTTCCTTCTCTTCCTGCAGGGCCGGGATCCGGATGATGACCTCCGTCCCCTGGCCTTCCCCGCCGCTTCGGATCTCCATCAGATCCTTCTGGTCATAGTAGAGCTCCAGGCGGGTCTGCACATTGTGGATGCCGATGCCGGTGGAATCGGGGCCGGTGTTCCCGCTCCCCATGTCCTTTCCGGAAAAGACCCTCTCGATCTGTTCCGCGGTCATTCCCCGTCCGTTGTCGATGACGCGTATGCAGATGTCGTCTTCCTCCCGGGCGACGGACAGGTGGATCCTGCCCTCCCATTCGATATCGCGGATGCCGTGATTCACGGCGTTCTCCACCACAGGCTGCAGGATCATGCTCGGCACCCGGCAGTCGAGAACGCTCTCGTCCACTTCCTTGGAAAAATGAATGTCCCCCGCAAAGCGGACGTTTAATATGTAGATATAGTTCTCCACCGATTCCACCTCCTCCTCGAGAGTGGCGTCCTCGGTGCCTTTCTTTACATTGTAGCGGAAGAAATCCGCCATACGCTGGACAAAGATGCTGGTCTGCTCCGCATCCTCCATCATGGCCAGCTGCGCGCCCGCGTTCAGGGAATTGAACAGGAAATGCGGGTTGATCTGGGACTGCAGATACTTGAGCTGGGCTTCCTTCAGGTTGGCCTCCATCAGAAGCTCCCTCTCCTTCAGCTGCTGCTCCTTCTCCAGGTTTTCCCTTGTCAGGCGCATGTAGTCCTCCAGGCTCGTGACCATGTTGTTGAAGGTCCGGGTCAGCACGCCCACCTCGTCCCTCGCGTCCGTCGGCGGCATCTTGACGCGGAAATTACCTTCGCCGACGATCCGGGCCGTGGTGGCCAGATCACTGAGCGGCCGGACCACGCCGCGAACCATGAAGTACAGCATCAGGCTGCTGACGCCCATCATCACGATGGTCAGAAAAGAACTGACCAGCGCCAGGACCCGGAGCGCTTTCTGCACGGACGCAAAGTTCTCGGAATTGTTGCGGAACTGCCGGCTGTTCAGCTCGTAGATCCAGCCGGTCAGATACCTGTAAAGCCCCTGCGCCTCATCGAAGGACTTCCGGTACTTCTCCACATTCCGGCCGCGCTTGTACGTGATGGCGTCCCCGGTCTTTGCGAGGTAGGTCTCGGACATCCGGCGGATATTGCGCTCCAGAAGCATGACCGGATCATCCGTCACCTGCTGGTTCAGGTACACCAGAAGGTTCCGGTAGTCTTCCTCGCACTTGTAATAGCTTTCCAGCGTATCGGAGGATTTCACCAGCAGATAATTGTACGTGGTGTTCTGCAGCTCATCCAGGGATTCCGACAGCTCGGTCAGGCTGACGTTGCTGGTGTAGACCTGCTGCAGACGGTCGGACATCCTGCTGACCCGGAAATACATGATCAGGTTGACGGAAAACATCATCAGCGTGATCAGTACCACGATCGCCAGGACCTTGGCCGTCAGGGAGATATCGCTCCAGCGCAGGCTTTTTTTCTGTTCACTCATCCTGCACCTCCGCTGTCTCCTCCGGAAGGCTCTGTTCCTCCGCGATGTCCCGTTGTTTCAGATCCTCCGCGGTGATGGCGTGAAGATCCACCGTATAATAGGTATTGCTCCGGCCGGTCGTGAGGTACTCCGTCAGCGCCTCGATGCTGTAGGTGCCGATCTGGTCCGCGTCCATCTCGATGGTAACGGGGATCAGGCCGCGCCGCACGCCGTCCAGGATCGTGTCCGAAGTGTAGAAGCCGATGATCTTGACCTCGCCGACCATGTTGAAATCGATCATCGCCTGGTAGGCGCACTCCGTCGTCACCTCATCCAGGCAGACCAGGATATCCGGCGTGCCCTCCGCCGCCTGGAAGATGTTCCGGACGGCCTCCTCCACGTCAAACTGGCCCCAGGAGATCAGGTTCTGCTCCTTCAGGCCGATCTCCCCGGAGGAGTGATGCGCGGTCGAGACCGCCGCATAGATCTGGGCGTACATCTGGTTCTTTTCCAGCTCTTTTTCCCTGTTGGAGATCACCAGGATGTTTTCCGTATCCTCGTCGATCAGCTCCGCCACCTGGGATGCGTAGGCGCTGCCCAGCTGATAGTCGTTGACGCCGACAAAGGACTGCCGCCGGCTGCGGTTGGGATCGTTGATGATCGTCACCACCGGGATCCCGTGCTCGGCGGCCTCGTCGATCTTCTCGATCAGGCCCTCCTCCCCGTTGTATTCCAGGATGATGCCGTCCACGTCCGCGGCAATATACATATCAAGATAATCCAGCTTGTCATACTCCGTGTTCCACCCTGTCTGGTGAAGGGAAAGCAGCGCGTTCTCCGCCGCGGCCTCCTCCCGGGCATGGCTGTACACGGCCTGCCAGAAGGTGCTGTTCCGGCTGTCCACGATCATCTCGTACTGCCAGCGGTAGGTCTGTCCGGCTTTTCCGTCCGCCGCGCCGCTGTCCACGATTCTGTTGTAATAGAAGGTCACGAACAGGAGAAAGAACCCGAAGATCACAAGTGAAATGATCATCAGGACGATCTCCATACGGATCGAATTGCGATTTCGCATAAGGCCGGCTCATACTCCTTTACCGGATGGTCTTTTTCATCTCTTTTTTGTTCTCGTACATGGCCGCATCCGCCCTCGCGAAAACATCCGCAAAGGATCTGTCCCTTTCAGGATCAAAGTCGGCCATCCCGATCGCGGCTGTCACGCCGCCGTTTTCCATGCTCTCCTGGTTCTGCAGCAGCATCCGTTCCAGAAGGGTCATGCGGATCCAGAAGTCGCTCCTCCTGAGGATCGCGGCGAACTCATCGCCGCCGATGCGGAACACGGGACTGTGTTCGAATATGTGGCAGACACGCATGCAGGCGTCCTTCAGCCACTGGTCTCCCGCCTGATGTCCCCGTGTATCGTTGACATGTTTCAGGTCGTTGACGTCGCAGACCACCACGGCGAAGGGATCCATGTCCTTGTTCCCGATCCGGCTGTTGATGTCCTTTTCCATTTCCAGGTAGGCGTGCTTGCTCTTGACGCCGGTCAGCGCGTCGCGGTTCGCCATCTCCCTGGCGCAGCGGAGCTCCGCGGTATATTTCTTCTCACGCTTGATCTGCTCGTCCACGTCGCTGATACCGATGACGATGTGGCTTCCGTCGATGCCGTCCATCCCGGTCGCCTTCATATGCACATAGGTGGGAACGCCGTCATGCAGCATCCGGTAGGTGATGGTGTACAAGCCCTTCGCACGGATGGCTTCCAGCATGCTTTCCCTGGCGAGGGCGTCCTGCAGCATCTGCCGGTCTTCCATATATACCGTTTCCAGAAGCTGGTTTCTCCCTTTGTCGAAGAAATCCTCGCCGGTCCTGACTACCTCCAGCTGTTCCTGCGGCCCTTCCGGCGCATACTCGGCAAAGCTGCTGTCAACGGTATCCACACAGTAAATGCTGAAATAGTCCCGGGAAAGGGCTTCCGTAATCTGAGTGAGCAGGCTGTTTCCGGGATCCGGGGACGGACCTTTGTCAGGCACAGGCACGTCTCCGAGCAAGCTGCGTTCCCGTACAAAGGATTCGTATTCCTCTGCCGGTACGGGTTTCGAGAAATAATAGCCCTGCACCATGTCACAGCCCATGGCCTTCAAAGCGTTCAGCTGTTCCTCCGTCTCCACGCCCTCGGCGATGACGGGAACATCCAGATAATCCGCGATGTCGATGATGACCTCGATCATCCGGGTGTCCTTCTTCTTGTCGAAGGCGGTCCGGACGAACTGCATATCGAGCTTCAGCGCGTCGATCGGCAGTGTGGAGATCATATTCAGTGAGGAATAGCCCGTGCCGAAGTCGTCCATCTCGATGTGGAAGCCCAGCTCCCGCAGACGCTTCACCGTGTCGATGATCTGCCTGGAATCCTGGGTGTAGGCGGATTCGGTGATCTCCAGCAGCAGCTCGTGGGGCGTCAGGTCGTTTTCCTCCAGGATGCCGGCGAGGATATCGATCAGTTCCGGGTTGTACATGTCGATCCGTGACACGTTGACCGAAACGGGAACGACAAACCCGAAGCGCTCCTTCCAGATCCGGATCTGCCTGGCGGTCTCCCGCCACACATAATGGTCCAGCTCCTCGATCAGGCCGTTCTCCTCCAGAAGAGGAATAAAAACGCCTGGAGAGATCATGCCCTTTTCCGGATGGATCCAGCGGACCAGAGCCTCCGCACCGGCCAGCACGGGGATGTCCGGGCGCACGTCGAATTTGGGCTGGTAATAGATGACGAACTGCTTTTCCTCGATGGCCTTTCGGAACTCGTCCAGCAGCATCTCGGTGAAGAGTTCTTTTTGACGGAGCACGTCGTCATAGACGCCCACGGCCATGGAAAAGCTGTTCCGGACCTTGTCCGAAGCCTGCTTGGCATAGTCGAATCTCCGGTCGATACTCAGCGCTTTGTCCACGTTGGCGTACACGCCCATCCGCAGACGGATCCGGTTGCTGTCCGAATCATCCAGCGGGATGGAGGCGTTTTCGAGGATCTCCCTGTGATCCTCCCTGTGCGGGCAGTACAGAAGGAACGTACCCGCCTCCCGGCGGCAGGCAAAGCCGCCCATGGCGTTCATGGCCTCCTGCAGCTTTTTCGCGATCCGGCTGAGGTACGTATCGGCTTTTGCCTTGCCGCAGCGCTCACTGAGCATGTGAAAATGGTTGATGTCCACAACGATCGCGTCGGTCGGCGTGTCCTTGTGGTACTGGTCATATGCATTGATGTAGCGGTTAAAATAAACGATATTGTAAAGGCCTGTCAGCCTGTCTCTTTCAGTCTGTAGAATGGTGTCCCGGTCTTCAAACAGCTCGATGATCCGGTCCATACGCGCGCGGACCACGCCGGGGTTGTAGGGCTTTCCGATAAAATCGACCGCCCCAAGCTCCAGGCATTCCATCTCGGTCTCGATCTCCTTGTCCCCGGTCATGACGATCACGGGGATGCCGGAAAGCTGTTCACTTTTCATACGGCGCAGGACATCCTGCCCGTTCATACCGGGCATCATCAGGTCCAGAAGGATCAGGGACAGCGTCTCCCTGTGTTCCCGGATCTGCGCAAGGGCCTTGAGCCCGTCCTCCGCAAACAGAAGTTCAAAATCACTATCGAGGAAATTCCGGAGTATCTCCCGATTGACGAACTCGTCCTCGACGATCAGGATCTGCCTTCTCCCCTTGGATGAATGAAATGAAATGTAGTCCCCCTGCATGTCCAATCCTTCCCTTGCTGCAATCATCAGTACTCTTTCGGTATGTCCGCCGTGCCGGTCATCCTTTCAAAGGTGCGGAGGTCCTCCTCCGTCCGGACCAGCATGACCTCCTCGAACTCCCCGGTCTGCCGGTTTTTAAGGCCGGCGACCTTCTCTCCGTTGCAGATGCTGCAGCGGAGCACCGGATATTTCTCGGCCGGGTCAAAGGAGAGCGCGGCCGGCTCCGGCTTTTTTCTTGAAAAAAACAAATGCTTCATCTCACGTATCTCTTTCTGAAGGCATCGATGGTCCTCTGTCCCTCCTTCGAGACCGGCTTGATCCACCGGGCGGAATACATGTGCCGCTGCATGATCACAAAACGGACCGGCTCATCCACATAGCACAGGACGAACAGCAGCAGGAACGGGACATGAAAAATATCATTGGCAATATGGATCACCGGCTGCACCATCAGGAACATGAATGTCAGCTCCATGATCGAACCGAACCGGGAATCCCCGCCGGCACGGAATGTATCGTTCATGCACCAGTTGCCCATGCGGATCAGGGCCACCAGGCAGAAAATGATCAGCATGCCCGTGGCGATCCGGTAGGACTCTCCCGACATGCCCATGGCGTGCAGGATCGGGTCATGCAAAAGAAGCAGGCAGGCGTCGACGAGCAGGGTCATCCCCATACAGAGATAGATCAGCCGCCAGGCTCTCGAAAACGCCTCCTCGTGGTTCCCCGCGCCGACCTCCTTGCCCACGACCACGCTGGCCGCGTTGGAGAAGCCGGCAAAGAATCCGGTGATGATGCCCTCCAGCGTGCGCAGCACTGCCGTCGCGGCGATGGCTTCCTCGATCTGGTGTCCCAGCACCACGGCGACCATCATGTTGCCGATGCCGATGAACACCTCGTTCATCAGGATCGGAAAGCTCTTTTTCAGGTATTCCGTGAACAGTGCTTTGTTCCAGCGGAAGTGTTCTTTGATCTCCAGGACGAAGGGCATATGGTGTGCCTTGACAAGCGTCACCACCACGAGGACGTTCATCGCGTTGGCGATCACCGTTCCGATCGCCGCTCCGCGGACGCCCATGGCCGGAAGGCCCAGCTTTCCGAAGATCAGGATGTAATTGCATATGCAGTTGGTGACGACCCCGGCGATCCCGCCGATCAGCGGGATCCGGACCCGCTCCACGGACCTGAGAAGAGCCGCCATGGCCGTCGCGAGGACCTGCAGGGGAAAAGAAAAGCCGGCGATCCGAAGATACCGGATCCCGATCTCCCGGATCTCCCTGCTGTCCGTATAGAGTTTCATGACCAGATCCGGACGGAAAACGGCAAAGCTTCCGCACACGACGCCGGAGATCATCATAAAGCAGACGGTCATTCCGTAGGAACAGCAGATCGCCTTGTAGTTCCCGGCGCCCCAGAACTGGGAAAAAAACAGCATGCCGCCGCCTACAAACCCCCAGTAGCCGGCGTACATCAGATTCGCATACTGGGCGCAGAGTCCGACTGCGCCCACGCTTTTTTCCCCCAGGGAGGCGATCATCACGGTATCGATCATCGTGCCGGTGGTGGTCAGAAGGTTCTGCAGCGCCACCGGGATCGCGATGACTGCCACCAGGCTGATCAGCTGCCTGAGGGAAGTCTTTGATTCAGGTCTGTTCATAAAGTTTCAACCAACGTCTCTTTTATCCTTTTACCGATCCCGCCACGATCGACGCGTTCACCTGTTCGCTGAAGACCGTGAACACAATGATGCTTGGGATCACCGCGATGGTGATCGCGGCAAACATCGCCGTATAATTGAAGCTGAACTGCGATGTGAAATAGCTGAGGGACAGAGGAAGCGTCCGCACATTGCCGGAGCTTGTGAGAAGCAGGGCAAAGGTGAACTCGTTCCAGCCCTCCAGGAACGCAAGCACAGAGGCACTCGCGATCCCGCCGCGGGCACAGGGCATCATGACCGAAAAGAAGGTCCGCAGGAACCCTGCCCCGTCGATATAGGCCGCCTCCTCGAGCTCCTTCGGGACGCCCGCGAAGGTGGACCGGAGGATCATCAGGGAGATCGGCATGCTCAGCGCCGCGTACACAAGCACCAGCGCTGCCTTGGTGTCATACAGGCCCAGTTTGGTGATGGTCACGTAGATCGGGCTTAAAAGAGCCGTCGTCGGGATCACCATGGACAGGGACAGGATGCTGAACAAAAGATTCTTGCCCCTGAACTGCTTTTTGGCGAAGACGTAGCCGGCCATCGACAATGCCAGCACGTTGAGCGCCGTACTCAGGACCGTGACGATCAGCGAATTCAGGAAATACTGAAAGATCGGCGCCATCTCCAGCGCCTGCCGGTATCCGTCAAAGCTCCACTGCGTCGGCCAGGAAAGCCCGTTGGACAGGATCTCCTGGTTGCTCTTGAAGGAGGAAAGGATCACCCATATGATCGGAAAAACGGCGACCGCCACGCACAGCGCCATGAACAGGTAGGCAAAGAACCAGGCCGTCCTTCTGCCGGCGGAGGTGTGTTTTTTCATATCAGGCCACCTCCTCTTTGTTCATGCCGAAGATCCGCTGGATGATCCGCATGGTGAGGAAGCCGACAATGATGATCACCACACCGATGGTGCTGGCATACCCGTAATTGTTGGACTTCATGTTGCTGTACAGATACAGCGGAAGGTTGGTCGTGGCCGAGCCGGGTCCGCCTCCCGTGGTGATATAGATCATGGAGAACATCTGCAGCATGTAGGTGGCCGCCATGATAACGGTCGTGCCGATCATCTCCTTGACCAGGGGGAACATGACCAGCCGGTCGATCTGGAAGCCGGAGGCTCCGTCGACCCTGGCCGCCTCGATCACCGTCTCGTCCGTGCTCAGGCACTGGGCGAGCACCAGCGTCGTCGTATATCCGGCAAACAAAAACCATGTCATGGTGATCGCCGGAAAAGCCGTGCTCATGTCAAACAGCCAGTTGTGCATCAGCTTCTCAAGGCCGATGGCCTTGAGAAACTGATTGACTGCACCAAACTGCGGATTGTACATGTTTACAAAGATCATGGCGATAGCGGACTGGGAGATGATGTTGGGGATCATATAGACCACCCGGACAAACTTCCAGCCCCTGGGCTTCTTGTACAGGACAAAAGCCAGCGCACTTCCGAGCGCCACATGCCCGATACAGTGGATCAGGATCCAGAGGAGCGTGTTTTTGAGAACGGGAAGAAATTTCGGATCCCGCAGGAAAAGCTTCGCATAGTTGCCGAAACCGATGAATTCAAACTTGTTCGGAAGCAGACGGTAGTCGAACAGGGACTGGACAAAGACCATTCCCAGCGGTACCGCAAAGAACACCACGAACAGGAGGCACACCGGAAGCAGAAAAAGCACGATCCATTTTCGTTCCTTCTTACGCATGTCTATCTCCGCCTTTTAAACGATACAGATCAAAAGAAAATGGCTGCGGTTATTCGGTCACTGCGTTCTCCGTTGCGAAATCGGTCAGGATCTGGCAGAGTTCTTCCGGTGTGTAGGCGCCGCTGGCCAGGTTGGGAAGCTCGGTGCTCCACAGATCCTCAAGTCCGGGAACCATACCGCCGGTAAAGGTGGCCGTGCTGACGGAAGCGCCTGCTGCCTGGTCGATGAAGTCAGCCAGAAGCGGGAAGGATTCCTTGGCAGCGTCCGTGATCTCCACGGTCTTGGCCGCCGGGACCATGCCCTGCATCTCCAGAGCCTTCTGCTGTGCGTCCGCGCTGGTGAAGAACTTGACCATGGCGATCGCGGCTTCTTCAAGAGCCGGATCATCCTGCTTGGTCACGAACATGCCCTCGATCGGGGAATCATAGACGAAGCCGCCCGGGAAGATCGCTACGCCGACCTTGTCGGCAAAGCCTTCCGGAGCCTTGGAGGTATCGGAGAAATCACCGATCATCCACGGACCGTTGCAGATCATGGCAACATTGCCGGAGAAGAAGTTGTTGGCCGCGTTCTCATAGGCGCCGCCGTTGGCGTCCATGGTGGTGTAGTTCGTGTAGAATTCCTGGATCCGGGTGATCGCGTCGACGACCGGCTGAATGCTGTAATCGGTCGGATACATGCTCTTCATGAACTCCAGGCCTTCATCGCCGCTGGTGGCGATCATGGCGCCGAGAAGCAGCTGGGTGCACCATGCACCGTCCGCGGTGTCCATGGCGATGGGGGTGATGCCGGCTTCCTTGAGGGCTTCGCAGTTCGCGAAGAACTCGTCCCAGGTCGTGGCCGGCTCGATGCCTGCCTGCTCGTACAGCTCTTTGTTGTAGAAGTAGCCGATCTTCTCGGATTCGGAAGAGGCGGCGTAGATCTTGCCGTCACGGCAGTCGACCGCTTCCCAGTTCTCATCGAACATGGCTGCCCAGTCCGGATCCGCGTTGACCGCGTCCGTGATGTCTACGACCAGATCCGCGCCCAGCGCCATATCGAGGAGCTTGTAGCCGGCTCCGTAGCATACGGGCGGAAGCTGTCCGGAAGTGATCTGGACTTTGATCTTGTCTGCATAGTTCTGGTCGCCCGGCACATCCTCGACGACGATCTTGTACTGGCCGGCGTAGATCTCGTTGAATTCATCGACCAGCTCCGCCACGACAGGAGCGGCACTGTTGGAACCCACCTGGAAGGTTGGGTAGTTGATCACGATCTCATCCGCGAAAACCGTCGATGAGACAACACCAAGTGACAGGGTCATGGCCGCAGCCAGGGCAATGCTGAGAATCTTCTTTGTTTTCATCATAGTCCTCCTTTTTCTGTCAATTCTGAAACAAAAGTTTCTACGCCTACAACTATACCACACATTCGCGAAAAAAGGTATCTTTTTATGGAAGTTTTCACCAAAGATCAGTATGTCATTTCACGATACCTGTCAAAAATTGCCAAAAACTCCGGTTCACTGTAGCCGTTGGTCAGGCAGCCGATCCCGGAAACACACCGGGCGCCCATGATGTTCCCACAGAGGACCGTCTCCGCAAAGGAATACCCGTGATACAGGCCGTACAGAAAGCCTGCCAGGAACGCGTCCCCCGCGCCCGTGGCGTCGCGGAACACCGTGTCCGGGATCGCAGGGACCACCTGCATCCGGCCCTCTTCCATGAGAAGGCATCCGGCCGCGTCCAGCTTGACGACCACCCTGTCAAAATACTTCGACAGCACCTCCGCCGCCTTCTCCGGCGTGTCAGTTCCGGTCAGCTTCATGGCTTCCTTCTGGTTGGGCGTATAATAATCCGCCAGGGTAAGCAGTTCCTCCCACGACTCCAGGAACATGTCGTCGCTCCAGCCCGTGTCCAGCACCAGGATCGTCCCCTGCTCCTTCAACGGCCGGTAAAGCTCCGGATGCTCCGCATCCAGCAGGCAGATGCGGGCGCCTTCCGTATGCTCCCGGACCTTTCGGGACATCTCCTCCGTCCAGGCCTGCTGCCCGCCGTAGGAAACAAATGTCCGGTCCCCGGGCGTCAGGAGCACCGAGGAGATATTGACCGGAATACGGTCCGTCCCCGGTGTCAGGTTCAGGACCTCCATATGGTTCTTCCGGAAGTAGTCTTCGGCGAAAGCCGAGAACATGTCCGTCCCGAGCATGGTCATCAGGCAGACCGGTACGCCGAGCCTCGAAAGATTGCAGAGCGTACCCGGGTAGCCGCCGCCCATCTGCACGGAGAAATCCCGCGCGTACACTTCATGCCCTTCCCCGGGGATCCGGGGAAGTCCCTCGTAGACCAGGTCCACGTTCACTTTCTGGCAGCCGGCCACGAAGCCGTTCTTATTTCCATCCATCACAGTAGTCTCCGTTCAGCTCGATATAAGCGTCCACCAGCTTCCTGGCCAGGGAGTAGGAATTGACCAGCGGATGAAGCGTGAGCGCGTCCACCGCCTCCCGGACCGAACGGTTCCGGATCGCCGCCGACGCATGGTTCTCGTAGGCCTTCACCCGGCGGATCAGCTCCAGGGCCCGCGGATCCCCGTCCGGCACGCTGTGCGGCATACAGCTGTCCTTCGAAATATCGCAGGTGATCTCCACCACATCCTCGTCACGGAGACCGGGGATCGCCCCCTGGTTCGGCGCGCACAGGATCATGGTCCCTGTTCCGCCGCTCCCGGCAAGCTCCATGAATTTCAAGGCCACGCCGGCATAGCCGCCGGCATCCGGCGAGTAGACGTCAAAGCTCCAGGGCTTGTCTCTTTTGACGCCGGTCTCGCTGGCCATATAGGCATTCTCCCGCCGTCCGTACCATTTTTCGAAAATGCCCAGGGCTTTCTCAAAATCCTTGTGCACATCGATCGCCGCCAGTTCCTTTGTCATCTCCCGGTTGATCGTCTCGATGGTCTCTCCCCGTGTCTGCGGCGCATGCAGGATATGCTCCACCGCCTGCTCGCGGTAATAAAAATAGTACAGGTACTCGTTCAGCACGCAGCCCATGTGGGAAAGAAGATCCTTTCCGAAAAAGCGCATGTCGGTCTTCTCGTAGGCATCGTCACGGCCGATCAGCTCCGGCACGACATTCCGGCCGTCCACCAGGATCTCCTTAAAGAAGGACAGGTGGTTGAGCCCGTAGCACTCGCCGGTCACCGTGTCCGGATCCGCCCCGTAGAGCTCCGCGAACTGACGCAGCATGCCGCTTGGCGCGTCACAGATCCCGTAGGTGAAATCATAGCCCATGTCCCGCAGGGTCTGGGAGACAACGCCGGCCGGGTTTGTAAAGTTGAACACCTTCGCCGAAGGCTTTGCATATTTCCGGATGAGTTCGCAGTATTCCGAAAGGGCCGGCACTGAACGCATGGCAAAGGAAAGGCCCGCCGCGCCGGTCGTCTCCTGTCCGAGTACTCCGCATGCCAGGGCGATCCGCTCATCCAGCACCCGCATATGGTCGCCGCCCACGCGGATCGTCGTGATCACATAGTCCGCGTCCGTCACGGCTTCCTTTGCATCTGTCGTAAGTGTAAAGACGAGTTCCGGGTTCAGCCGTGCCGCCACCTCCTCGGCAAGGCCGCCGTAGATGGCAAGCTTCTCGCCGTCATTATCCATAAAAACCAGCTCGGTGATGGAAAGCTCCGCCGCCTTCTGCGCGATGCTTTTTGCCAGGAACATGGAACGTACACCACCACCGCCGATCACTGTCAGTTTCATCTGCCTCTCCTCCTTCTGCCGATCAACAATGTATTCTTTAATAAATATACACCATCTTTAAAATGTGTTCAACATCCGTCGTATCCGGCAGTTTCCCGGATGACTCTACTTTTTTATTTACATCACGCTGTGTCGAGTAGTACAATACATTCTGTAGTTAAAACTGATGAAAGAAAGGGACCTGCCATGCGATTCGCAAAAAGACTTGACCGTTTCGGGGACGAGATCTTCGCCTCCCTGAATGAAAAGAAGCTGGAGCTGGAAAAATCCGGCCGAAGCGTCTATAACCTGAGCATCGGAACGCCGGATTTTGCCGTTCCGGACCATATCCGGGACGCACTGATCGAGAGTGCAAAAGATCCGGCTTCATGGAAATATTCACTCCGGGACCTGCCGGAGCTTCTGGACGCAGTGTGCGCCTACTATCAGAAACGTTTTGACGTGACGATCCGGCCCGACCAGATCATGAGCTGCTACGGCACCCAGGAAGGTACCGGCCACCTGGCCCTGGCGCTTGCGGATCCCGGTGACGTCGTCCTGCTGCCGGATCCCTGCTATCCTGTGTTCCAGGCGGGCGTATTTCTGGCTCAGGCGGAGCCCTGGTATTATCCGCTGACCAAAGAGCACGACTTTCTTCCGCATCTGGCGGACATTCCGGAGGATGTGGCCCGGAAGGCCAAATTCATGATCGTGAGTCTCCCCGCCAACCCGGTGGGCTCCATCGCCCGTCCGGGCATCTACGACGAGATCGTCGCCTGGGCAAAAAAATACGATGTGCTCATCGTCCATGACAACGCCTACAGCGACATCATCTTTAACGGAGAGCACGGGAACAGTTTCCTCCATACCGAAGGCGCCATGGACGTGGGCGTGGAGTTCTTCAGCCTGTCCAAGTCCTTCAACGTGACCGGCGCGCGGATCAGCTTTCTGATCGGGCGTAAGGATGTGGTGGACGCCGTCCGTCAGCTCCGGAGCCAGATCGATTTCGGCATGTTCCTGCCGATCCAGAAGGCCGCCATCGCCGCCCTTACAGGGCCCACGGAGTCCGTCCGTGAACAGTGCGCCGACTATGAAGCCCGCCGTGACGCCCTCTGCGGAGGCGCCCGGGCTATCGGCTGGGATATCCCCGACGCCAAGGGCAGCATGTTCGTGTGGGCACCGATCCCGCCGTCCTACACCTCCAGCATGGACTTCTGCATGGACCTGCTGGAGAAAGCCGGCGTGCTCTGCACACCCGGAAGCAGCTTCGGACCCCATGGGGAAGGATATGTACGGTTCGCACTCGTACTGCCGCCCGAGAAGATCAAAGAAATGCTGCAGGCCATTAAAGAAAGCGCAATTCTAATTTAACGTATTAAATGGGGCTCGCTTGCATACCGTTTGGGGGGAAGTACGAGATATGTGGCTGCTCGGGACACGCTTGTCTCCTTGGGATCGCTGCGCCGTCGTTTATCATACGCTCCTGCCAAGCCTTGGATCAAACTCTGGCTTTTTGAATGTGAAAAGTTATGTGATCCAAGGCGGCCTGCGCGTATGAAACTATGCTCGCGATCCCCGGCGTCGACTGCAAGTGCCCCTACG
>JAFTPT010000051.1 GCA_017463155.1 Blautia sp. | reverse complement strand
CAGACTTGAAGCCTTATACACCAGATGGTTATCTGACACCACGACCTGTGAAGAAAGAGAAAGTTCTTACAACTTCACAGGCACTTAATCTGTTGAAACTACGTGGTTATGTCATCAAAGATGACATTGCTGCAGCTATTCTCTGATTAGGTCGTGTCTATATTCAATTTTTGAAGCCGCCTCCGGGAGGCTTATTAACTATGCCCTCTACTATTTCTCTACCCGCTACCTCTTTGTTTCAAACTTTTTCATACCTTCTTCCATCGATCTCTACAGTGACCTAATTCCCATCACTCCTGACTATCGGTGATAATTATATGCATTAATTGATCTTCTTTTTTCATCTATTTGTACCCCCCATTCCTTCATCTTGTCACGAAAAAGCTTTTCATCAATCGGATAACTCATGGGGATTTTTTTCCGTTCATCAGGATCATTTGTCCATGGAAAATTAACGTATATCCTTGAAAACAGATGAATACTAAACCTCTCCTCTATGGGAACATTATATAAATGCCTTCGTATTCTATGGATACTGAATACAGCACCTCTTTCATAACCCACGGGGCCACGACGTCTAAAAAAATCGTATTCCATTATTCTTTTTTCCTTAAAATCGGTCCACTGGTACATTTTTGAATAAAAAGCAATTTTAACGCATATTCCCTGTTCAGTAAATACCAATGTTCTACAGTCTAAAATATAATGTCCAATAGCGGCAATACTTATTATTATCAGGCTAAATACTAGAAAAAGGATATCTTCCCTATCCATTTCCCGCCCTCTTTTCAGAGCAACAAAAAAAAACATAACCATAATGTAAACACTGAACCAACATACTGCCTGTTGAATTTTATAACTCTTGTCACTTTTTACTGTCATCCCGCACCCCGGCTTGAATAGTCGTGCTATTCAAAACCTCTTCACTAACTCTTTGCAATATAGGAGACTGTCGATAGACAGTCCCCTATGTTGTATTAGACAACATGCTACCTTTTTTACACTGTTAGGAAGGGGAGGCCGATTTTCGGAAATTTCAACGTGTTTATTTCCGATTATTTCCGATTCCTTGTGGGGAATGGAATCATTTTTAACCCGGTAGTCAAACCCCTCGTTCCAAGTTTGTCAGCAGTGATCACATCCGAAGCAGGGTCTTTATGATCGACGGTACCATGGACGGGTGCAGCTTCCGGTAGGGGTCCGTAAAGGCAGGAAGCTTTGTATTCTTCTCTTTTTTTACATTCGGCGTTCCGTCATATTTGAATTTGAGTGAAAACTTTTTGGACCGGGAATTGATCTTGTCGATCACGCTCCGGCCGGCGCTGCCGGTCTTGACCACCGGCTGGAAGTTGTTGATCTTTTTGGAGGTACTCATCCAACAGGGGATGATCTTTACGTTGTCGTCGATCTGGAGCTTTCCGTCCACGAACGTGAAGGTCTGCTGGGCGATCATGGTCTCCACGTCCGCCGGAACGGCACGGCCTCCGTAGGTGAAGTTCCCCAGGGAATAAAAGATGTAGCGGCCCTTGTAGCGCTCCACGCCCTGCAGAATATGGGCGTGGCACCCGAGGACCATGTCCGCGCCGAGATCCACGCACAGGTGACCGAGCTTCTTTTCCTCGGAGCTGGCCTGCTTGACATAGTTCTCGCCCCAGTGCATGCACGCGATGATCAGGTCGCAGTCATGCCGAAGATCCGCCATCCCCTGCCGGAGGTATTTTTCGGCGGTGCTTACCTTGCAGTAGGTGGAATCGATGGAGATCACGCCTACCGTCAGGCCCTTGACATGATAGCGCACCAGCGTATCGTAATAGGCCACGGGCAGCTTGTAATTCTTGCAGGCGTTCACGGTATCCTTGAAGCCCTGCAGACCATAATCGATGTTGTGGTTGTTGGCAAAGCTCACGACGTCCACGCCGCCATGGGTGAGGGCCTTGAGGTATTTGGGCTTGCCCAGGTGACAGTAGGACTTCTTGCTCACCTTGCCGCTCTTCTGCCGGTAAAAGGTCTTCAGGCGCTTTGCGGAGTTGGACAGAACACCCTCCAGGTTCACGATCGTCAGGTCGTCCTTCTTGAAGATCGAGGACACCTTTTTGAGAAAATAGCTGTAGCCCTGGTTGTCATACCTGTAATTCCAGGAATTCCTATCGCCCATCGCGTAGTTCCGGCCCAGGGTGCAGTCCCCCGCCGCCGAGATCGTGATGGTCGTTTTTTTTGCGGCCTGCACCTGTGCAGGGCACAGCCACATAAGGCAGATGGCCGCCGTCAGCAGGACCCATGCAGGAAGGGCCTTTCTACTATTTTCTCTCGTAATTTTCATCCTGAACTCCTTTCTTATGAGTCACTTCCGGATCAGCTGTTCGATACGCTGTGCCATATTGGCAAGGGCGGCCGGACCGTCGATCTCTTTATGGAGCACCCGCAGGATCTCCCCGGGGATGATCTCCGTATAGATGGTGTTCTTCCAGCGGCTGTCGTCGAGGATCTCCGGCATCGCCCTTTTGCGGCTCGTCTGGAAGGTCTGTTCCACCAGCTTTTTCCAGGGCTGGACCCGTTCCAGGTCCTGGGACTGGTAATATTCCTTGCGAAGTGTCGATCCGCCCATCAGCGTGAGCGGGATCCCGTTGTACTTGTCGCAGGCCCACATGATGAATCTCTCAGCCTCCTCCGCGTGCTTTCCGTAGCGGTTCAGTCCCAGGCTCCAGCCGCCCTGCACGGAAACGCCGCCGGGGATCAGGGAATAGCCCAGATTCCCCGCCACCCTGGAGCGCGTCGGGTCATTGATCTCGCCGGCGTCCGAGCTGTACAGGATGACCATGGCAGAATTGCCCTCGGCGAATTCCCCGGCGACCTTGTCCCAGGAGTCCAGCTGCTCCCCGGATGCATACAGGAAGGACTGTACCAGGCTGTTGAGCGCCGCGAGCGCATGGCTGCTGTTTACGGTCACATTGCCGAAATCGTCAAAGATCTTTCCCCCGTACGCCCACAGCCTGTCCAGAAAGTCGATCGCCAGATAGACATTATCACCGTTCGTCATGGATACACCGTACTTCACGGGAGAATCCGGATTGAAACGCCGGGTGAAAAACTCCGCCACGGCATTAAACTGCATCCACGTGGTCGGAGGAGCGAGCGGTGCGTTGTATTTCCGTTCAAACTTCCGCCGCAGGGTCCGGTTTCCGAACAGGTCCCGCTGATAAAACAGAATCTGCGATCCGGACATAAAGGGGATCGCGAACAGGGATTCCACATACATGCCGTAATCCCGGATGGCGTTCTCCGTAAAGCCGCTGAGATACGCCTTATTCTGCAGGATATGATCAAGATTCCTGACAAGGCCGCTCTCCGTGAGTCCCTGGAACCAGGCAATGTCGATCATGAAACCGTCGTAGAAGGAGTCTTTCCGGTCGGCCTGTTCGTAGAGCAGGGCCTCCAGTTCCGCATAAGGATACATATCGAAATGAAGCTTCTGGCCGCTTTCCCGCTCATAGATCATGGAATAGATCTGAAGGCTCCGCGCCGATGAGCAGTCGTACATGGCAAAATGCAGCTCATTCTCCCCCGGCAGGATCACATGCGGCGTCAGGGTGTTTACCTTGAGCTCCGCGGAAACAGTGCGCGTGATCTGTTCATGCAGGAGCGGCTTTTCGATGGAGTCCAGCACATCGTGCATCGCCTCGATGGCAACATCATGATGGGAAACGGAGATCTCTCCTGCGTACCGGTTGGCGTCCTCGACCCAGCTGCTGGCCTTGACCGCGTAGATCGGGATCTTTTCCTTGTGAAGAAGCGCCAGCCCGCGGAGCAGGCCTTCTCCCAGGGCCTGGCTGCCCACGATGATCGCATCGATGGAGTCGCAGGCATAGTTCAGCTCAAAGGCGGCCCGGAAGCCGGCCTCCTTGATACTGTCGGCCAGAACGACCAGCGATTCGTCCGGAAAATAGCTCTGAAAGATCTCCCGGAACCGCCCGGCCTCATAAATATCCCGCTCGACGACCAGGCCGACATGGGCCTTTTTGTTGGTTCGAAGAAGGTTGAGCGTCTTCTGGAACGCCTCGGCATAGTCCAGATAGAATATGCTTCCATGGAAGGAAACCCGCGTATCGTTGGTAAGAAGGAGCATCGGGGTCTTGTTATCCGCCCATTCATCCTGAAAATCCAGAGCCATCCCGGAATAGATGATCACGGCGGAGACTTTTTTGTCCAGAAAGGATTCCACCGCCTGTTTTTCCACGAGCCGGTTCCCGTGGCTGAAATGGATCAGAAGATCATAGCCCCTGGACCGGAGATGCTTTTCCAGTGTCATCATGAACTCATGGTACTGCGGCTCGACGGCATTGGGCAGCACGAGCCCGATCAGGCTGCTGTTCGTGTTCTTGAGGCTCCGCGCCATCGCATCCGGGCGGTAGGACAGTTCACGGACCGCCTTCTCCACCTTTTCGATCAGCTCTTCGTTATTCGTTTTTCCGTTCAGGACGTTCGAAACCGTTCCCAGTGAAACGCCGGCAAGCTTCGCGACATCTTTGATCGTAGCCATAGCAACCTCCCGCCCGAAAGCGGATAAAAAAGAACATCAGGTCCGACTTCTACACTTCCATAGAAGTCAGCCTGATGTCTTTGTCCATCCGGGCCGCGCAGTTTCGAAATTCCGGTCCGGCCCTTGGTTCAAATTGTGACTTCCATTGTATCATATCACAATTTAACGGCTTCTGTACATCTTTTCATGAAGTTTTCATGAATATCACGTCACTCGTACTGCTTATTATAATCTCTTACGGCACGTACCAGAGCGTCCACATTGGCGGCGGACACACCGGGAACGATGTTGTGAACCGTATTGAATACGTATCCTCCGTTCTTTCCAAAGATCCGGCAGCATTCCAGCGCCTGCTCGTACACCTGCTCGGGGGTTCCTGTGGGAAGCATCTTCTGGGTGTCGACTCCGCCGCCCCAGTAGACGATCTTGTCCCCGTATTTATCCTTGATGTGCTGCCGGTCCATGCCGGCGGCCGTCCACTGGACCGGGTTGAAGCAGTCCAGGCCGGCATCCGCCATCAGGCCGATGAAGGGCTCGTTGGCGCCGCAGCTGTGCTTGAAGGTATGCCACTTTGTGTTCTGGTGGATCCAGTCATCCACCTTCTTGTAGAAGGGCGCGTACACATTGACAAAGGTGTCCACACTGTAGAAGGGCGCCCGCTGGCTGCCGAAATCGGTGCCGCAGATGTAGGTGACATCGATAAAATCACCGATCGCGTCATGGATCCTCTTCAGGTTTTTGAGGCCGATATCGGACTCGTATTCAAAGATCCGGCACAGGGTCTCCTGGTCGGACACGGTCGCCATGTACCAGTCGGTCAGCCGCCGGATGCCCTTGGGCTCCCGGAGCATGGGGCCCGGGACCAGGGCCGGATCGCCAAAGGCGGTTCCGCCAAGGTTGCCCATGACCACATCCGTGGTCTCCCCGATCATTTCTTTTTGCTTAACCAGCCAGGCGATATCCTTGTCCGTGATCTCCTGAAACTCCTCCAGGTTATCCCGGATGTCGTAGTTGTCCTCATCATATTCCGGGGCACGGTCGATGTTGTCAAAAAATTTTCCGACCTTCGGCATGCAGCCGGCCGGCGGATAATTCCGGTCCCCGCAGGCAAAGATCAGGGTGTCCCCGTTCTCGTTGGTCGTCACCTCGAACTCCTCGGGCACCAGCACGTCCTGGCCCCAGGGGGTCCGCCATTCCTTCCATTTATCCTCCACGCGGAAGCCGAACATGCAGCCGGCGCCCCAGAGAGGCGTGGTCTGCACGCCCATGACCTCCTTTAAGTCGTCATCCAGGATCCCGAGCATCTGCGTCGGCTCCAGGATCCGGATCGGACGTTTTTCCAGTCCGTAGAAATCCCGGACCTCCTCCATGACTTCGCAGTGCATGCCGGTCGTCGGCATGCCGCCCACGTCAAACAGAAGCGGTCCTTCCTCATGTTTCAATGCAAGCGCAAGCTTTTCTTTTCCGGTCATGACTGCACTCCTTTCCGCATTTTATCCGCGCACTCTTGTTTCGTATCTGCTTCAGCAGAACGGACACCCGCGATCCGCCTCGCGGCCCGTTCGCAATCAGATCCAGGATCAGCCTGCCTCTGCCTGCTCTACCTGATTGGAGGCATACTGCATGATGGTATCCTGTGATAAATTTTCGTTTTTCAGATTTCCGGTGACGACGCCCTCGTGCATGACGATCACACGGTCCGCAATCGCCATGACCTCCGCCATCTCCGATGAAATGCAGATCACCGCGATCCCCTGTCTCGAAAGATCATCGATGATCTTGTAGATCTCCTGCTTGGCCCCGACGTCAATGCCGTTGGTCGGCTCATCCATGACCAGGATCTCCGGCGTACACATCAGGCATCTTCCTACGATCACCTTCTGCTGGTTGCCGCCGGACAGATATTTCATCTTCTGCTGGACGGAGGGCGTTTTGACCCGCAGCTCCTCGATCTTTTCGTTGACCTTCCGGGCGACCTCGTTCACCTGTATGATCCCGCCGTGGGTATAATTGCCCAGGGCGCTGATCCGCATATTGTCAAGCACGGACATCTGCGGCAGGATCCCCTTGATCTTCCGTCCCTCGGGAACCATGGCCAGTCCGTTCTTCATCATGGCGGACACACTCCGGTTGTCTGCCTTTTTTCCTTTGATAAACACTTCCCCGCTGTCAGCACGGCGGAAACCGACCACGCATTCCAGAAGCTCGGTACGTCCCGCCCCGACAAGGCCCGTGACAGCCAGGATCTCGGAGGGGTACACCTCAAAGCTGACCCCTTTTACGATATTTTTGTAGGTAAGGTTCTCCACCTTGAGAACCGGCTCTGCCGCGTAGTCCGCCCGGCATTGATGCAGCTTTTCGTTCTTGTATTCACGTCCCACCATCGTCGACAGGACCTGATTGACCGTCACCTCGCCGGCCATGGAGCTGCCTACGACGCTGCCGTCCCGGAGGATCGTGATCCTCTCGGCGATCTCGAACACCTCGTCCATCCGGTGGGAGATGTAGATCACGGCCACATTCTGGTCACGAAGCTCCCGGATCAGCCGCAGTAATGTCTTCGTCTCGTTCTGCGTCAGGCTGGAGCTCGGCTCATCCATGATGATCAGCCTGGCATGCAGCGAAAGCGCCTTGGCGATCTCCACCATCTGCTGCTGGGATACGCTCATGCTTCCGACCTTTGCAAGCGCAAACTCCTCGCCCATGCCGACGCGGGCAAGGGCTTCGACCGTCTTCTCCTTCAGCACCTTATAGTCCACCAGTCCGAAACGGTTTTTGGGCAGCCGCCCCATAAAAATATTTTCCGCGACATTCAGATGGGAGGCGAGCGACAGCTCCTGGTGGATCATAGCGATCCCCAGTTCCTTCGGGGCCCGGGTGTCCTTAAACTGGACCTCTTTTCCCTGCCAGAGCAGACGCCCCTCAGTCTGTCCGTATACACCGGACAGAATGTTCATGAGCGTTGATTTTCCGGCACCATTCTCGCCGACCAGTGCATGGATCTCTCCTGCGTAGATCTTGAACTGAACATTCTTAAGAGCCTGTACGCCTGGAAAAGATTTGGAAATATTCTCGACTTCCATCAATAACTCTTTCATGGTCCGTCCTCCCCGGTATCAATCTGCTCCGCCCGACGAAGTGCTGATGCCCGCCGGCGGCAGAAACTGCCGCCGGCGATGGTTGTTTTCCTGTTTATGATACTGTTTTTTTTATGCCTCCGGCTCACCGTACATCTCAACAGCGGTCTCCGGTGTCACAACGATATTGTCGGTCGCGAAGTGCTCTTCATATTCGGTACCGAATACGACATGGTTGAACAGCATGACCAGGGAATCCCAAGACTGGCCCTGCGGATCCTGCGAGATTGCGGCAATGATCTCTCCGCTGTAGACATATTCCATGTTCTCCGGTGTGTGATCATAGCCGACGACACCGACCTTGCCGGTCAGGCCCTGCTCCTGGATCGCCTGTGCGGCACCGAAGGTTCCGCCTGCGGTCACATAGACGACCTTCAGATCCGGGTTGGCGGTCAGGAAGTCCATGGTCTGGGTGTACGCCGTCGTCGCGGAATCCTTGTTCTCGACCTTGCCGACGATCTCGATGTCCGGGCAGTTCTCGGCAAGATAGTCAAGCGCGCCGTTCATACGGTCTTCATGCTGTACGGCACCGAAGGTACCGGTGATCACGGCCACCTTTCCTTCGCCGCCTGTGAACTTTTCGATCTCCTGGCCGGCTGTCTGGCCCGCGGAATACGCATCCTGGCCGACCGCGCAGAACCGTTTGCCGGGCACAGAGCCCTCCGCCACAAAGGTGATGACCGGGATCCCGGCGTCGACAGCCTTGTCGATCACCTCGTCCGTGCCGTCAAATACCGGCAGGACGGCAATACCGTCGTATTCCATATTGATCGCGTTTTCCATACCTGCGATCACGTAATCGCTGGTCAGCTCCTCACCCATATTGATGTAGTCGACCGTACAATTAAAGTCCTTCAGATACTCGGCCACTGCATCGTAGCCTTCCTTGACCTGCAGGAAGAAGGGATTGGTCTGGAAGGTCAGAAACGCCAGACGTACCTCCTCATCCGCTGCCCCCTCCGCCGTGAAGTGGCCGTACGGGATGTCTGCTTCCTCCGCAAAGACCGGGGCTCCGATAAGCGCCACCGCCATCATGGAAGCAAGGATCATGGTTGCTGCACGTTTTTTCATTGGTAGTACCTCCTTTACATTGTGTTGCATGTTATTTATTTTTCTGCACGCAGTCTCTTCAGGCTGTCCATAAAGACTGCGGCAATGATCACGAATCCAAGAACAACGACCTGCCAGTACGCAGAGATCTTGAGGAGGACGAAGGCGTTTTTTAGTACGCCCATGATGGCCGCTCCGATCAGCACGCCGATGATCGTTCCTTCGCCGCCGGCCATGCTGGTGCCGCCGATGACGACGGCCGCGATGGCGTCCAGCTCATACCCGGCGCCGGCCGTCGGGTCCGCCGCCTTCAGCGTCCCGTAGGAAATGATGCCGCCAAGGCCGACCAGCATGCCCGAGATCGCAAACACCGCGATCTTGACGCGGCTGCTGTTGACGCCGGAAAAGTTCGCCGCCACTACGTTGCTCCCGACCGCAAAGATGTTGCGGCCCAGCTGCGTGTAGGTGACGAACAGGGTAAAGGCCACGATCGCGACCAGCATGATGATCGAGGAGATCGGCATCGGGCCAAGGTAGCCGCTCCCAAGCGCCGCGACCGGGCTTTTGACCATGATCGAGATACCGCCGGTCAGCAGAAGGGAAACGCCCCGGCAGATATTCTGCATGCCCAGTGTGGCGATAAAGGAGTTGATGCCGAATTTGGTGACCAGGAAGCCCGAGATGCTGGCAAGGGCAGCCCCGAACGCGACCACGGCGATCACGATCAACACAGCCGGAACGCCGGCCTTGGCCATCAGGGCCGTCAGCACACCGCAAAGACCCATCATGTAGCCGATCGACAGATCGATCTCACCGGTGATGATGATCAGGGCTTCGCCGATCGCCAGGATCGCGTACACCGAGATCTGCCGCAGCACATTGAAAATATTGTTGGGAGTCAGAAAATAAGGGGTCAGTAAGCTGACGATCACACAGCCGACGATCAATACAAGCAGGATCGGCAGCTCTTTTATCTTAAAGATCGATTTCTTGTTTTCCACGATAAACAAACACTCCCTTCCTCCGGCAAACAGTTCCCGGTAAATGATTCATATTTCATTCCATGAATCGTTTCATATAATGAGTGTAGATCCTTTTGGACGATTTGACAAGAATGCGTATTTACTAAAATTTCAGAATTCTTTTTATCAAAAATGCACAAGGCGGAACGAGGGGACGGTTCTTCGTTCCGTCCCCTCGTTCTGTCCCCCTATTCGCCGTACCTTGCCTGTTCGTAGGCTTCATGCAGCTCCCGCACGTCAAATCCGTCCGGGAAGGTCGTTCCGGCTTCGATCTCGGCCGGGGTCTCGGTCCCTTTCGGGAGTGGTGCCTGCTTCCGGTATTTCCGGATGGTCCTTCGGTAGTTCCGGCGGATCTTCTCGCGCTCCGTAAGCGGCCCTGAAAAAAGCCTCCGGCGCGGCGCAGACAGCCTGATCACCTCGTCCGCCTCAAAGGAGACGGCCACGTCGCCGTTCTCCTCCGGAAGGCCCTGGAAGGATGCGAAATACCTTGCGATCACGCGGTACAGAAGATACAGGCACAGCAGCACGACCACCGCCACCAGGAGCATCCCGATATATTTGAAAAAAGCCGGCGCCGGATGATATTCTCCGTGCTGTCCCTTCCAGTCGGACAGGTGCATCAGGAACTCGTTCGTCATATCCGGCATCTCGATGTCCTCCGGGCGGATCACATGGCCCAGATCCCAGTACCGGAGGTCCCGGTAGGTCCGGAACGCTCTTGATAGCACCGCCGGCACCGCAGCGGCCAGCACCGCAAAGAACAGTCCGACGAACCGCAGAAGCCGCTGCGTACGGATCTTTCCCGCCGGCACATGGGTCAGATCCTTTGTCTCGTCCAGGTAGTCCCGGGAGACCTGCAGTTCCAGGTAGATCAGGACGATCGCCAGATAGACGACAAATCCTCCGAGGGCCGTATCGCAGAACACCGGAGAAGCATTCAAAAGCGCCATCACGTAAGAAACCGCAAAGCAGGCAAGACCCGCCGGGTGCGGCTTTTCGAGCACCACCGCGTTCTCCTGCCAGCTGATATCGTTGATCCGCCTGGCCTTCTGGCGGCCTTTTTCCCGCATGCGCAGCTGCGCCGAGGAGATCATCATCCAGAGGCATCCGCCGATGATCTCAAGCAGATACGCCGTTCGGAGCTCCGGGTAGAACAGTGTCTTCCCGATCACCCACGCCGCCCCGAGGGTCTCGGCCGCGGACGCGCCGCAGAGCAGCAGGTAGGTCCACAGGGAATACACCCGCCGGGCCGCCTCGCGGGATACGGCCGAAAAGATCACCAGCACGCCGCCCGCCAGATACAGCGGCAGAAGCAGCTCCTCCCTCCTCTCCCGGAAGAAAAGATAAAAGGACGGACAGAGCAGCGGGATCAGAAGAACAGGGTGCACCCATTCCAGAACCCGTCGTATCAGCTTTCCGGTCATTATCCGGCCACCTCCTTTTCCTGTTTCTGTTCTCTTATTTCTGCAGACACCTATTGAGAAATGCAGCTCTCATCCAGAAGGAAATCCTCAATTCCAATATACTGAATGCCTTTTTCATCCCGCCACGGTTAACGACAAAGTCCACTTCCAGCTGTTTACGGACATTTTTCCCGAATTCATCCCTGGTATTCTGCTCAACCACGCCAGCGTCCACGTCGAAACCTCTGCGGATCAGATCATTGTAGAGGATGTTTTCCATCAGATGGGGCTCTTCCAATTGCCTGAAACTGAGCCTTGCATTCCGATGTACTTGTCTATGGTGTCCGGCGCAATCCGAATCTTTCTTTCACTGGCAAACGTGTTTGACAGCCTGCTCGGATTGGTCAGAGAGCCGATACCGGAAGCAAGAACATTCAGAAGGATCCCCAGAACTTTCTCATCATTCTTCACCTGATGGCGCTCCAAAATACCCTTCAAATAGGTCCTGTTGAACAGGTCCTGCAGGTAGCGGCTTTTCTCCTCGTGCGATTCCATCGTCCACATCAGGGGCATTCCGCCGTAGGTATAGTAATCAAACTGCTTTAACTGCTTCTTTCCATTGCATTAATCGATTGATCCCAGCTTCCGTATAAGAATCTATGAATTCTCCTTCCCAAATCTCGGATTCAAAATAGAGTATTTCCCCCGAAAGATCAATGATAGCATATTCAATATCATACCATGTTCCATCAAATATTTCTTCATCTTTAAACTGCTTTATATCTTCAAAAGCAGTCTCCGTAACCAGCAGGATCTCTTCTTCATTATGATATTCTTTTATACCAGGAATTTGTTCTAATCTTTTCATCTCATTCAAGACTTCTTCTTTATCATACTCTTGTATAAGCGTAATTGAAAAGGTTGGATCGTCAATAATGAGCCCGCTTTGATAATGATAGCGATATACTTGACAACGATTTGTATTGATTGTGTCGGGAAGTAGTTGATTCCAGTATGGACTTTCTCTGATTTTCCTAACGCTTCGATTCGTCTGTAAGTACTCCAAGGGAGACTGGCTGAAATCTCTTATATCACTGAAAACTACTATAAACAACAAAAAAGAAATAAATAGAATTACATGGTTTCGTCTTTCTTTCTTTGACATATTTTCTTCTCTCCTGGTACTGAGTAGATATCGTACCCAAGTATACGCAGGCAAAATACAACCTGCGTATACTTGAAATAGCATTAAAAGAAGTTCTTCACCGGCTTAATAACGTATATCATAATCCAGTCGTATATAATCCTTGCCCTAAGTAAAATATTATTTTTACTACGAATATCCAGTTCTTTTGAACTGTTCATAAGCGTATTAGATCCTGACATAAACTGTACGATATTTTTTACAAATCCCGGAATTTTCGCATTTGCTATTCCATAGACAATATTATGTGCAATCCACTGTGCTTGCATAAAATCTACAGACCCGAACTTTTTTTTGGAGTAGTAGGGGCTTTCAGTTATTAAGTTTAAAACAGCTCTCTGTTCATAAAAATTGTTAACATACAACGACCACCCAATATGAATATTCATTATATCCTTCCCCTTTGGATCAAAATAGATATTATACTTTCCATCAAAATCATGTCCCTGCCCCTTCATATATATATTGACTGTTGAGGTATTGAATTTTTCACATGCGGCAAATGCCTCAAATGCTCTTACTGCTCTTCCATATTCCCTTATTTGAAATAGATAAAATGCCATACAACCATTAGAATCCATATATGTTATTGGCTGATTATAACAATAGTTATATAAATTATAACTTGCCATCCCATATTCAGTACTAATCATACAATCTGCACTAATAAACCTTCTAATCTCCGGGTCATAGTACCTGCTTTCCAGGTAGTACATATCTGTCTCGGTATCGTAGTAGTAGCTGCGGTACCGGAACGGGTTCTGTGTGCCAATCGTGGAGGCCATGCTGCCGGTCATCGTCAGGATGTTGCCCCAACTGTCATAGCTATACTCGACGACAATTGATCCGTTCTTATCGGTAATGCCGATCACGTCGCCCTGCAGGTTCTTGACATAGAAGTACAGGTCACCGTTGTAGGCCATGGCCAGCAGGGTTCCATTGGAGTCATAATAGTACCGTTTGACATTGTTCCCGGTCTTCTCCGAAAGCAGCAGGCTTCCCGCCCAGCGGTAGTCCGTTACCGTGCCGCCGGTGGTCTTCCTCGTCCGGTAGCCCTGGTGGTCGTAGACGTAGGAGGCGATGACCGTGTTGTTTGTGCCTTTGACCGTGGAAAGCCGCTGGTTAGCTCCCCAGTTGTATGTAATGTCACCCTTCCCGGTCATACAGCCATTTGCGTTGTAGGTGATCGGTTTGTTATTCCAGTTCGTCAGCTGGTCTTTCCACCCCGTGCCTCTGTAGGTCGCATTGATCGTCTCCTGAAGTGTTCCCGGCGTACCGTCAGCCGCGACGGCATATTTCCGGATCTGTGTCAAGTTCCCGCCGGCATCGTAATAGTAGCGGAAAATCGCAGTCGGACCATCTTCACGGATCAGCTGGTTGGCCGCATCATAATGGTACTGGTTTACCTCGTATCCTGAGGTCAGTACATCATCCCTGATGATCTGTGTAATATTTCCATTGCCATCGTAGCTGTAGGTGAAGGTCCCCCCACCGGTCTGCAGGGTCCTGGGAAGCGTGCCAAGGCGTTTTCCGGACTCTGTCTGTCCGTAGCTGTAGATCTGTTTCAGCTTGTTGAAATTGGCCTGTGTCAGGTCCGGCGCGTTATGGTCCGTGTTTGCATCAAGGACATACTCCCAATTCCGGGATACCAGCCTGCCGCAGCTGTCATACTGGCTTGAACGGTGATAGCCCGCGAATACGGTCTCCGTCTCCCGGCCGTCCTTGTCATAGGCATAAGTCGTAAGGACTCTGCGGTTTCCATTCCAGTGCTCCAGCCGTTTCATCCGGTTGTTTGCGTCGTAGGTATACTGGTATGTACAGCCATCACTGTCCCGCATATGCATCAGGCGGTCAAGCAGGTCGTACTCCATATAATACTGCCGGACGTCCTTTGCCTCTACGTGGTACAGATTACCCTGCCCGTCGTATTCGTAATCCGCCGTCTTCACGGCATTGGCTGCAGAGTTTGCCTTGTAATACGTCTCCTTTACCCGGTCGAGGTCATCATACACATATGAGATTTCAGAACCATCGCCATAGGTGATCTTACTCAGACGGCCGTTTTTATGATTATTAGACTCTTCATATGTGTAAGATGCAAGCACCTGTATGGAAGAACCGTTCACAACGGATACCTTGATAAGGTTTCCGAAACCATCCCTTTCAAAACGGTAGTCAAATCCATTGTGCGTCAGGCGGGTCAGGCTGTCGGTCTGTGCCGCAGCCGCGCTGTCCCCGGACTGCTTACCATAAGTATACCCGTTTTGAACAGTTGTATCAACCCCGCCCACCTTGGCTGTTTGTGATACAGTTGTAAGGCGGCCCAGGCTGTCATAAGCGTACGAAGAGATATTCCCTCTGGGGTCAGTGACGTAAGAAAGCAGGTCCCTCTGCTCGTCCCAGGTGTAAAGCGTCTGGCTGCCTTCCGTATCGGTCACGGAGTTCGCATGATGCTTAAGGACGCACATCGTCCTGTCCACCCAGGTACCGTTCCCGGTAGTTCCGCTGTATGACGGATCCGCCGCACCACTTCGGGTGATGTTGCCCTGGATGTCGTAGGCCATACGGTAGCGCACATTCTCCGCGCTCTTCCCCTCGGTCACGTTATGCTTGTTATCGTAGGTGTAGGTGAAGTTGTTCCCCAGCGGATCCGTAATGCCTTGCAGGTCGCTGTTCGGGTTGTAGCTGAAGGTGCTGCTCTTTTTCGCCGCGTCCACGGAGGAAGTCACGCGCTCTTTATCATCGTAGACAAAGCTCTGCCCGAACTCCTCCCGGAACAGGGACAGCCCGTCAAAGTACACCTGCCCTGCCTGACGGCAGTACTCGAACGCCATCGTGATGCT
>JAFTPT010000023.1 GCA_017463155.1 Blautia sp. | reverse complement strand
TACTTGAAGCAGCCCTAATAGACCCAACAGGAGAGAAAAGAACTATTACCTGATTGACACTGTGGGCAATTATATCATGGGCATTAGCAAGCCGATTGATCGATTGTCAAGGTGCTGATGGGATATGGCAGCGTGGGGGGGGATACCCTTCCTCCACCATCCCTTCTTTCATATCAGAAGGACGAATAAGATGTATTTTTTAACCTTATAAAACTATTATACGAGGAGAGAACAATATGTATGCCGTTGTTGTGGAAGAACCGGGAAAACTGACCGTTAAGGAAATTGAACGACCCAGGCCTGCACCGACGCAGTTTATCATTAAAACGCTTGCAGCCTCCATCTGTAATGCGACGGACAATCATATACTGGAGGGGATTTTTGATGGCTATCATGACAGATATCCACAGATCCTGGGGCATGAGGTCTGTGGCGAGGTGGTGGAGCTCGGAAGCGAGGTGACGGATGTTGCACTCGGCCAGAGGATCGCCATGTATACTCCCTACGGAGCTTTTGCCGAATATGTACCGGTTGACAGGTATGGCTACGGATATGCACTGGTCCCGGATGGGATGGCGGATGAGACGGCATCAATCTGCGAAATGTTTGACGGTTCTTTTCGAAGCACCATTGCCTGTGCCGGGATCCGTCCGGGAGAAAAGGTGCTGGTGACAGGAGCCGGCCCCATGGGGCTTACGGCGGCAGCCTGCGCAGCAGCTTATGGAGCAGAGGTAACCTGTATCGATCTGTACCGGAACCGGTTGGAAAAAGCACTGGAGATGGGGGCTGCCCATGTCTTTGACAGGAGTCTTCTGTCCGCAGAGGAAATCGTGGAAAGGATCGTATCGGAGGTGGGAGAGCAGGATACGGCTCTCATGTGTATTGCCCTGGACCGTTCGCCGGAGCAGGATGCTTTCTACGTTCCCATTGAAGTATTGAAAGAAAACGGGCGTATGAGCGGGTTGAACGTGGAGGTTAAGCTTTCCCACCATAATCACCGGATGAATCCGTTCCACATGAACAGAAAGAACATCAAATACCGGCACAATCTGGAACGGTCCGGTTCAGTTGCGGATTTCCAGTACGCTTACGACATGGCGGCATCCGGACGGATCCCGATGGAGAAACTGATCACCCACCGTCTGACGCTCGACCAGGTAGGGTACGGGCTTGACCTGTGCCGCAATCACCTGGATTCGTGCATCAAGTGTGTTGTTTATCCGAGAATTTCATAGTATAATGATAGCATCAGTTCGGAGTACAGGAGACGAGATATGTACAAAGCAATCATAGCCGAGGATGAGTTTCTTGTCAGGATGGGCGTCAAGATGTCTATCAACTGGGAGAGCTTTGGAATAGAGGTCGTTGCGGATGTCAGCAATGGGAAGGCAGCTTTGGAACAATACGAAAAACATCACCCGGATCTGATCCTGACCGACATAAGAATGCCTATGATGGACGGCATGGAACTGATGCGCACGATACGGGAAAAGGACAAGCGCTGCCGCTTTATCATCCTGAGCTGTCTGGAAGAATTTGATCTTGTTAAAGAGGCGATCTCGCTGGATGTTACGGATTATATCCTGAAGCTGACCATGTCGATTCCCGATATGGAAAAGGTGCTGCATAAAGCAATCGAGGAGCTTTCGCTATATGACGGAAAAGGAAAGAAGCTGCAGCTGCCGGATCCTCTTATACTGGCGGGAAAGGTTCTTGACTTTCTCCGGTATAACCGGAGGGGTATGCCGGAGGAGCTGCGAAACAGTGCGCTGCCGTTCGGTGAAAAGAATCTCAGAGTAATCGGGATAGTTCTTCGGAATCCGGGGGAGACCATGGAGCTGCTCCGGGATCCGTACGGTGGTCTGCTGTCGTTTGCGGTCAGAAATGTACTGGCCGAGATTCTTGAAAAGTATGCCGATGGAATGGTTCTGGAGGAAAGCTGCCGGGAGTATTATATCGTTGCCGGCATGCGTGCAGCCGCAAACATGGAGAACCAGATACGGGAAATGCTGGAAACCATAAGAAAAAGCCTGAAGCGGGTTTTTATGCTCAGGCTTTCTTTTGGTGTATCCGGAACGGGAGATTCTCTCGAAAGTCTGCCGGATCTATATGTTCAGGCAGGGAAATGCCTGGAATATGCATTTTTATACCCGCAGGGATCTTTCTTATCATGGGAGCTATTGAAAAATACGGATGTTTCCACAGTGCTGCGGGAAAAATACAGGACATTCTGCTCCTCGGAGGAGCTTCCGGCCAGGTGCAGAAAGCTCCTTGATCAGGCGGAAGAGAGGCTTCTGAAGGAACCGGATTTCCATGATTTTGTTCGTTTTTTTACGCATCTGGTCGATGTGGAGATCGGAGATGCCGTGCTGGACAGTGAGAACCGGTACATGCTGGTTCATCAGACGATAGACCGGATGCAGAGCGCTGAGGATTTTGATGACCTGTCGGCATTGTTTATTGACTGCCAGAAAAAGCTTTCTGATTATCAGGACAGACAAGCGTCTTTCAGTAAACCGGTTGCCATGGTCATCGAGTACATACGAAAGAATTACGGAGGAGACCTGAGCCTGACAAGGATTGCGGAGTATGTTGAATTAAGCCCGAACTATATCTGCAGCCTGTTCAAGAAGGAGACAGGAGGAAACCTCACCGGCTATGTTATGGAATTCCGCATCAACAGAGCAAAGGAGTTGTTTTTTTCTACCAATATGAAGTCCTACGAGATCGCGGAGGCCTGTGGTTTTGTAGATGAAAGTTATTTCAGCAAAAGTTTTAAGAAGGTTACGGGGCTGGCGCCCAGTGAATTTCGGAAAAAGGCCTACCAGCGCTGACGCGAAAAAGCGGGCGCCATGATCGAATGCGCATGTGCCGGCAGGGATCCCGGAGGTGATGAAATGAGCAGAAGAAGGAGTATCAGCAGGCAGAATATCGGGACCAGGCTGATCACACAGCTTACGGCATTGTTCATGTTGATTTTTGCTGTGCTGATCCTGATGACCAGTTTCATCACATATGACCAGGTCCGGAAAGTCATGGAACGGCAGTCGGCTGATCTTACGCAGCGGAATATGCGCCAGACAGAACAGAGTTTTTTGTCTTATGCCGATGAACTGAACAGGGAACTTTTGCTGCTGACCGGGATTTCGGAAGTAGAAGGATATCTTGACAGAGGATGGGCCGATGATGTCGATGTGATCCTGCGTGCCAGGAGCATATTCGAAGAGGTATCCCGCCTGATGCGGTACTTTCCGGAAATTGAATCGGTGTTTTATTATGCGGAGAACGGCACGGTCATCGGACAGACTGCAACGGAGAACCTGGTATTTCAGGAGCGGGATTTCAGCCAGAGCTTTTATGGAAGTGAGCTGCAGACAGCCGTAATGGAGACGCCCTGGGAAAGCCTGTGGTTCGGAACCTATTCTTCCGGCTTTTTCCTGGATAATGAAGAGGCCGGGCAGCCGTATTTTACTGTGGCAAGGAGTATTAACCGGAATGGCCGGCATTTTGCTGCCGTTGTCATGAACATTGATGCCGCAAAGGTACAGAATTATTTTACCGGCTCCTCGGATGACGATACAACGTACTATCTTGTGAATGAGAACGGGAAAGTCATTGCAGCGACCGATAAAACGCTTGTCGGATCAGACATGGATCTGACGATGGCGGCGGAATCTCTCGGAAGGTCGGGATATGCTTCCGAGATTGCCGGCAAGGACCAGATGAATTATCACAGAATCGGAAATACCGAAGGGCTTCGCTGGACATGGATCTCCAGGATTCCGCTCCGTACGTTGTACAGAGAACTCTCAGCGCTTCGTAAGTGGTTTATCGGTTCTGTCCTCGCAGCTATGCTTCTGGGATTTCTGGCAGCCAGATATTTCCTTTATCGTATAACAAAACCGCTGGATGAACTCCGGCTGGCGATGGGAAGCCTGGAGGAAGGAAACCTCGGCGAACAGCTCCCACAGAAAAACAAGAGTGAACTCGGACGGCTGGGCGAACAGTTCAACGCCATGTCCACCAGTATAGACAGACTGGTGACGCAAAACCGTGAGATGGAGCAGGAAAAACGAACATTGGAGCAGGATGCCCTCCAGGCGCAGATCACGCCGCATTTTCTGTTCAATACGCTGACAAACGTTAAGTATATGGCAATTGCGGCCGGTGCGGGGAACATTGCGGAGTGCATCACGGCTCTCGGAAATTTTCTACGGCCGATCTACCAGAATTCCGGACGGGAATGGACGATTCCAGAGGAATTTGCGTATCTGGAGAATTATATCTGCATCATGAATTATCGCTTCGGAGGAAAAATCCACATGGAGCTGCGGTGTGAGGAGTCGGTACGGCAGGATCATTTTCCGCAGTTTATCCTGCAGCCGGTGCTGGAGAATGCCATCTCCCACGGCTTTGAGGAACGGGAGGGAGAAGGAAGGATCGATCTTCTGATCAGGTCCTGCGAGGATCATCGCCGTGTGATCGTGAAAGATGACGGGCGGGCATGACGGAGCAGGAGCTTGCCGCTCTGACGGAAAGTCTGGAGATGCCGGAAGCGGTTCCGGAAAACGGACGGCGCAGACATATCGGCCTGCGCAATGTGCATCGGAGACTGCAGGTTTATTATGGCAGTCCCTTCGGTATACAGGTACATAGTCAAAAAGGAGAAGGAACGGAGGTATGGGTGGATATCCCGTGACAGATGGAGAGCCGCAGACATTGACGCTGCGGCTCTTGTTCTGTCCGGATGTTTATGGAAGTGTAAAAAATGACATGAAATCATAAGATATGTACTGGTCGTTTCGAGAGCTGAACAGAAAACAGTAAGATCGTCGATGGTATTCCCCCGGGAAGTTCTGTATGATGGATACAGAAGATGAGGAAATGAATGACCGTTCCAGTCACCTGAGAAAACCGGAAATGAGGAATCAACATGAAAAGCAAAAAGAGAAAAGTTGATAAAGAGGGCAAGAGGCTTCTTCTGATGGCCCTGCCGTTTGTTATTCTTGTGATCGCTTTCTCATATGTGCCGTTATTTGGCTGGTCTTACGCTTTCACGAACTACCGTGCAGGCATGCCGAGGGAGAGCATAGAATTTGTGGGGCTCAAGCAGTTTATCGCGATCTGGAATAACCGGAGAGAATTGTTCCGGGTGCTCCGAAATACCTTTGCGCTTAGTCTGATCGGGCTGGTGTTTTCGCCACTGCCGATGGCCTTTGCCATCATGCTTAATGAGATCAAGTCGCAGAAGATAAGGAAATTTGTACAGACCTTTACCACACTGCCGAATTTCATCAGCTGGATCGTGGTGTTCACCCTTGCCTTTGCCATGTTTTCCTCCGACGGCATGGTCAACAATGTACTCCGGCATTTTGGATCCTCATCCATTGTAAATCCGATCGGGGACAGCAAACATGCATGGATGTTCCAATGGGGACTGGCCACATGGAAGACGCTGGGGTGGAATGCGATCATCTACATGGCGTCGATTGCCGGGATCGATCAGGAACTGTATGACGCGGCTCACGTGGACGGTGCCAATCGATGGCAGAGTATTTTACATGTGACGATCCCGGGCCTGTACCCGACGTTCTTTGTCCTGCTTCTTCTGCAGATCAGCAATATCCTGAGTAACGGTTTTGACCAGTACTTTATCTTCTATAACCCATTGACGGCAGACAAGATCGAAGTGCTTGATTACTATGTGTACAAGATCGGTGTCCTGACAAACAATTATCCGCAGTCCATTGCATTGGGGATGTTTAAGACCGTGGTCAGTGTAACGCTGCTTTTCGGAGCCAATGCGCTGTCCAAAAAGGTCAGAGGGAATTCGATCATTTAAAAAGAGGGAACAGCCATGGGAAGAACAAAGTTACAGACAGCCGGCCATATCAGACAATCAACAAGGAGCAGAACGGCAGATGTGATCATCACCGTGCTCAGCCTTATGTTTGTTCTGGTGTGCATCTATCCGTTTTATTATGTGATCATTTATTCCATCAGCGATCCGAACAAAGCAGCTTCCGGTCTTGTATTTCTTCCGAAAGGGTTTTCGCTGGAGACCTTCCGCGGGATTTTTAAGCTGAATGACATTCCTCAGGCACTGCTGATCTCGGTGAGTCGAAGCATCATTGGTGCAGTTACCACGATCCTGGGCTCCTCGCTTTTTGCGTATCTGGTGACCCAGGAGAAAATGGCAGGACGGAAGGTCGTCTACAGACTTGTCGTGCTGACCATGTATCTGAATGCCGGCCTGATCCCCTGGTACATGACCATGAAAGCCTACCATCTGCAGAATAATTATCTGCTTTATATTGTTCCGGGGATCGTTACAGCTTACTATGTGATCTTGATCAAGACATACTTTGAATCGCTCCCCAGGGAGCTGGAGGAATCGGCCAAGATCGACGGAGCGGGGATCCTGACCCGGTTCTGGAAAATATATATGCCTCTGTCCAAGCCTATTCTCGCCACGATCGCCGTATATGCGATCGTCGGACACTGGAACTCCTGGACGGACAACTATTTTCTGATCAGCGATTCAAAGCTGCAGACATTGCAGATGATCCTTTACAATTACCTGAACCAGGCAAACCGCTTTCAGCAGATGTCCAGTTCGGCCATGGACTCTTCGGCAGCCGTCTCCCTGATCACGCCGACATCGATCAAGATGTGTATCACCGTGATCGTTGTCATCCCCATCATGTGTGTGTATCCGTTTTTACAAAGGTACTTTGTAAAAGGGATCATGATGGGAGCAGTAAAGGGCTGAGCCCTTGACATACGTACAAGAAACTGAGAAGACAGGCAGTTTCAAATATAAAGGAGGATACTATGAGAAACCTGAAAAAAAGTATGATCGCAGCTTTAACAACCACCATGCTCATGAGCGGTATCTCTGTGCCGGCAATGGCAGCCGATGATGATGGCACGGTCACGCTGACCATCTGGAACAATGAAGTGATGGCACCGGGGCTGCAGGACAACGATGTCGCAAAGGTTATTGAAGAACGTTTGGGAATCAAGATGGACATTATTTCCGGCGATTCCCAGAAATTCAGTGTATTGCTGGCCGGAGGGGATCTTCCGGATATTGTCTACAGCAATTACGCGCAGCAGGGCGTAGACAGTGCGTCCCTGATCTCTTCCGGACAGTTGATCCCTCTGGATGACCTGATCGAGGAGTATGGGCCGAATATCAAGGCGAATTTCCCCGTGAGACTGGAGTTCTCCAAAAAATATGCAAGCAACGGCCAGGACAAGATCTATTATATCCCGGTGCTTTGCTACGAGGAGGATCCGGAGCATCCGGATATCAGCTATACGATCGAAAATGTAGGACTTGAGGTCCGGTGGGATGTATACAGGGCAATCGGCTGCCCGGAGATCGAGACGACCGATGATTTCCTGGAAGTACTCAAGGAAATGCAGGATTACGCAAGAGAAAACGATCTTGCGGACGGCAAACAGATCTATGCGATCAGTGGATGGTCAGACTGGGGGCTGTGGCCCTGGTGGCTGGCAAATGCCAGAGAACTGGGCTGGCTTGACCTGAACAATAACGTGATCGTAAACCGTGAGACCTTAGAGACGGATATTATCTACAATACGGATGCCTTCTGGGATTCCCTCGCATTCTATAACAAGGCATATAACATGGGACTCGTGGATCCGGAAGCCTTCACCATGAAGAATGACCAGTTCTGGGAAAAGTGCCATAACGGCCAGGTCCTGATGACGTATGCAAGCTGGCAGAGTGAAAACATGAATAAGACACTCGTTGCCAACGGTCATGCAGACTGGGGCTTTGAAAAGCTTCCGCACGACGGATATCCGTTCATCTCCGGCGTGAACTCGACAAATGCACCTCTGGGGCAGGGAATTGAGTACGCAACCGCTATCACGACCAGCTGTGAATATCCCGAAAAAGCGATGGAACTGATCGACTTCTGTAATTCCGAGGAAGGGGCCCGCCTGCTTTACTCCGGTGAGGAAGGTGTTCACTGGCAGTATGAGGACGGCAAGTTAGTCCCTACGGAGGAGATGAAGGAGAAGATCAAAACCGACAGCTCCTACACGACTTCCACAGGTGTTACCCTGTATAATAAGCTTAGCGGCATGCGGGACATCCAGGTCATGTCTGACGGCGCACCGGCCAACATTTTCCTTTCCAATGAGGAAAAGGCCAACAATATGCTTGACATTGATAAGGATTATTGCGAATATTATAGTGAAAAACTTGGAGGAGAGTACCTGTATCCGGGTATGGTGCTGAACGACCTGAAAGAAAAAGGTGAGCTTGCATCTCAATCCGAGTATCTTCTTTTCACCAGCCTGGTACAGAATCCGAGCGATGAGACACTGAACATTATCGATCAGTGCAACCAGTACATGAACGTACAGGGCGTGAAGGCAATCATGGCAGCGGATGAGGATGAATTTGCAGCGGTGCGTGAAGAGGCTATGGAGCAGCTGGATGCGATGAATCTTCCGCAGGCAACGGAAGAAATGAAGCAGCTGTATGACGAGGCGAAGGCTGCGGCTGAGGAATTCTCTGTAAACTGATCCTGACGGATACACGATGAATAAAGCTTATTGCAGCGGGCCGGCGGCGTGAAAACGCCCCGGCCCGTTTGGCAGATTACGGGAGGAAACCGATGTGGAGGAAATTTTTGCACGACAACTGGCGTATGCGTGAGACAGGAGCGGAGGAATGGATCCCGGCAGAAGTTCCGGGATCCGTCTATGCGGATCTGTTGGCGGCAGGCAGGATGGAGGAGCCCTGGTACCGGGACAATGAACTGGATGCCCTGGCCCGCATGGAAGCGGATTATGAGTACGAGACGATCTTCGACATGGAGGAGGATCCGGAGGAGTACGCGGAGTACTGGCTCGTTTTTTACGGGCTTGACACACTGGCGACGGTTTTGCTGAACGGATCCGTCATCCTGGAGGCGGATAATATGCACCGTGAATACCGCCTCCCCGTAAAAAAACTGCTCCGGAACAGGGGGAACCACCTTCAGATCCGCTTTCATTCTCCGAACCGGTTCATCCGGGAATCCTATGACGGGGATCCGCTGTACGGGACCACGGACTGCATGCGGGGATTTGCCAGGCTCCGGAAAGCGCACTGCATGATGGGCTGGGACTGGGGAGCCAGGCTTCCGGATGCGGGCATCTGGCGTCCCGTTGTGCTGACGGGCGTACAGAAGGCCGGACTTGCAAGTGTTTATGTCGGACAGAAAATAGAAGGGATTGTGGAGAACGGCGTATATGCGGAAAAGGTGATGCTTACGCTGAAACCGGAGGTGTTCACGGCGGATGGGAAATGGCTGTCAGGTCTTCAGGAAAAAACGGCAGATGAAGATCTGTCATCCTATGCCCTGCAGGTGACACTGACCGGTCCGGAGGGAGAGATGGTCCGGCAGGAACGCTTTTCTCTCTCGGAGGTGATGGAGCTTACGGTTCTGCAGGCGCAGCTGTGGTGGCCGCACGGGTACGGCGAACAGCCGCTGTATCGTCTGACGGCAGAACTTCTGTACGAAGACGACGCTCTGGATGTCTGGAGCCGCCGGATCGGCTTCCGCACGTTGACGGTGGATCGCACAAAAGACCAGTGGGGAGAGCGATTCTGCCATGTTGTGAACGGTGTCCCCGTCTTTGCCATGGGCGCGGATTATATTCCGGAGGACAACATCCTTCGCCGCGTGACCAGGGAACGGACGGAGAGGCTGCTGCGGGATGCGGTCCTTGCGAACCATAATACGATCCGTGTGTGGGGCGGCGGGTACTATCCGGAAGACTTTTTCTATGATCTGTGTGACGAGCTGGGACTTCTTGTCTGGCAGGACTTTATGTTTGCGTGCGCGGTCTATGACCTTACACCGGAATTTGAAGAGAGTATTACCGCGGAATTTATCGATAATGTACGCAGACTCCGGCATCATCCCTCGCTGGCCCTGTGGTGCGGCAACAATGAGATGGAATCGTTTATCGCCCGTGACAGGGCGGCCTGGTGCTGGAAGCCTTCCCAGCTGTCCGATTATGTGCGGATGTACGAGCACATCCTGCCCGGAGTGATCCGGGAGAACGATCCGGACGCTTTTTACTGGCCGTCCAGTCCCTCCTCCGGAGGCGCGTTCGATGATCCGGACGGAGAGGACCGCGGCGACGTGCATTACTGGGATGTATGGCATGGAGGAAAACCGTTTACGGAGTACCGGAAGTTCCATTTCCGGTATCTTTCGGAATTCGGATTCCAATCCTTCCCGCCGCTCGCGACGATCGAGGCCTTCACACGGCCGGAGGACCGGAATGTTTTTTCCTATGTGATGGAAAAACACCAGCGCAACAACGCAGCCAACGGGACGATCATGCGGTATATGGAGCAGACGTACCTGTATCCCTCCGGGTTCGACGTGTTCATCTATGCCTCGCAGCTCCTCCAGGCGGATGCCATCCGCTATGGGGTGGAGCACCTCCGCCGGCACAGGGGCCGTTGCATGGGTGCGATCGTCTGGCAGCTGAACGACATCATGCCGGCCGCCAGCTGGTCCTCCATCGATTATTTCGGACGGTGGAAAGCGCTCCACTATATGGAAAAGCGCTTTTTTGCGCCGCTTCTTCTGTCCTGCGAGGAGGAGAGCATGATCTCACAGGATCCGAATGTCAACGCCGAGCCCTACCGGATGGAGAAGTCGATCCGGCTCTGTGTATCGAATGAGACCGGGAAAAGTCGTACGGTTCGTGTCCGCTGGCAGGTGCGCGCTTCAGACGGAAGCCCCGTCCGGCTGCCCAAGGAGGAATGTTCGCCGTTTGCGCCGGCATACAGTGGATTTGTGCCGGGAAGCGACAGCTGGGCAAAGCCGTCCGGAAGGACCGCAGATCCCTTGTGCGGAGGGGACAGGGAAGGATCGGAAGGAAGTCCGGTCTGTGTTATGGCGGCGGCAGATGACGCAGCGTACAGCTCCGGCGGCTGTACAGAACTTACGGTGCCTCCGTTTTCTTCTGCGTGGCTTCCGAAGGAAGAACTCCCCGCGCTTGATATTTTCTGCCAGTATGTAAGCTATGAACTGGAAGAAACCGGAACGATCGTATCCTCCGGAACGGTTCTGTTTGCACCGCCCAAATTCTTCCGGTTTGAAGATCCGCATCTTTCGTTGTCCGTCGTACGAAAGGACGGAAGCGACTGGATCCGGGTGGAGGCAGGGGCCTATGCAAGAAGCGTGGAGATCTATGGTGCGGAGGATCTTCTTCTGGAGGACAACTTTTTTGACATGAACGCCAGCTCCCGGCTCGTACGCGTCCTGCGGGGCAAGCCGTGCGGCCTGAAGGCACGAAGTGTTTTTGATATTCGGTAAAAAAGATAGTTTCATCCCTGTTTATTGGACATATACCTGTGCTATAATGCCACTAGAGAAAGAAAAACACGAATATATGTTCGCTTTTAATCCGAACATGAAAATGAAAGCAAACAGATCGTTCGTGAGTGGGAGGTACAGACATGAGGGGAGAAACACGCAGCACAGACAGAAGACGGATCGCGATGGCGGACGGCAGTATCTTTGAGGAGGAAAAAAAGGCCCCGGAGAGACTTTCCCGGGCGATGGCGATGCTGCTGGGCATCCTGGTGACGCTGGAGATCATGGTGGCAGGCGCCATGATCCTGAATCTTGACTTTTTGAGAGCGGACGGCATTGCCCTGGCTCTGTCGTTTATGGTATTATATTCTGGAGTTGTAGCGGTACTGACCGATAAGTGAGGGGGCGTGTCATGGCCAGATCATCTCAGCAAAAACTGAAGATCCTGTATGTCGCCAGGGCGCTGATGGAACAGACGGATGAGGAGCATCCCATGTCCGCGACCGCCCTGATCGCCTATCTGCACGGCCTGGGGATCCGGGCGGAGCGCAAGGCGATCTACGACGATATCGATACACTCCGCATCTTCGGAATGGATGTGCGGAACAGGCGGTCCCGCCCGGCGGGATTTTATATAGGCAGCCGTTCGTTTGACCAGGGGGAGCTTCGTCTTCTCTGCGATGCCGTGCGGTCCGCGGAGTTTATCTCCGACGCCAAATCCGAACAGCTCTGCCGTAAATTCGAAAAGCTGGCCGGTATCCACGGAGCGCAGCAGCTCCGCCAGCCGCTCTTTGTGGAAAAGCGCGCGAACGCGCTGGATGAGGGCATTTATGACCAGGTCGACACGATCCGCATGGCGATGAAGCACGATCTGCAGATCACCTTCGGCTATCTGGAGTGGACCGTGGCCAAAAAGCTCCGCCTCAAACGGAACGGGGAGCGCTACCGGGTGAGCCCCTGGGGCATCGTCTGGAAGGAAGGCAACTTCTACCTGGTCGCCATCGACGAGAAGAGCGGGATCGTCAAGCATTACCGGATCGACAAGATGCAGGACGTGCAGAACGAGCCGCGGCACCGGAGCGGGGCGGACATGTTCGAGCGGTTCAGCGCTCCGGAGTTTTCGGCCAGGACATTCGGCATGTTCGGCGGACGCGAGGAGACCGTGACGCTCGAGATGGAGAATCATTTTATCGGTGTCCTGATCGACCGCTTCGGCGAGGATGTGCGGATCATTCCCAGGGATAAGGAGCATTTCCGGGCACTTCTGCGGGTGCATGTGAGCCGGCAGTTCTTTGGCTGGCTGGCCGGCCTTGGACCGGGCGTGGAACTCGTCCTGTCCCGGAGGACCCGGTTCGAATACCAGCGGTTTTTACGGAAATCCCTGGAACCTTATCATGACACGGAGGAGGAGTCCGAGCAGGCGATCGTATGATCGGGGCGGCTGCAGGGCTCTGTATAATGACAAATGACTGTAAAATCACGATTACTGGAGTATTTGGAGCAGCATAAAGGGGAGACTCTTTCGGGAGAAGGTCTGGCGGAACAGCTTGGCTGTACCCGGGCTGCCGTCTGGAAGGGGATCCAGGCACTCCGCGAGGAGGGCTATCAGATCGAAGCCGGTCCCAACCGCGGGTATTGCCTGTCTCCGGATACCAATCGCCTGTCGGCGGAGGGAGTCCGGCTGCATCTGCGTTATCCGGATGTTGAGGTACAGGTCATGGATGAGACCGATTCCACCAACCGGGTGGCCAGGAGCGCCGCGGAGCAGGGGGCCCCGCATGGCTCCGTCTACATTGCTAGGCGCCAGAACAAGGGCCGGGGCCGGCGCGGCCGCTCCTTCTATTCACCGGAGGGCGGACTGTATCTGAGTATCGTCCTTCGCCCCATGACAAACCTGGAGGATTCGCTTCTTCTGACGACGTCTGCGGCCACGGCCGTGTACCGGGCCGTGCGGGATGTGTGCGGAAGGGAACTGGAGATCAAATGGGTCAATGACCTGTATTATCAGGGCCGCAAGGTGACGGGGATCCTGACCGAGGCGGTGACGGATTTTGAGAGTGGTGCGATCGAGTCGGTGGTTGTCGGGATCGGCCTGAACCTGTACCTCGATCCGGCCAATCTGCCCGCGGAGCTGCAGGGGATCGCAGGACCGATCTTTGACGATCGGGAGGCCTACAAGCGGATGGACATCAACCGCCTGGCGGCACAGATCACCAGCGAACTGGTGGAAGAAGCGCGGGAACCAAAGCTGTCCCCGGAGTATGTGGAGCATAACATGATCCCCGGCAAACGTATCCGCATTATCGACGGAGAGAGGACCCGCCTCGCCGATGCGCTCCGGATCTGTCCGGACGGCCGTCTGCGTGTCCGGGAATCGGACGGGACTGAGACGAACCTGCTGTTCGGCGAGGTCTCGATCATGCTTGAAGAATCATAAAAAAGTGTCTCGCTTGCGAGACACTCGCGCCGAGCGCGGTCACAGACACGTGAGGATCTCCGCACGTACTTCGTCAAGCCGCGGATCCGCAAGGCCGAAGTCCATTTCCTTATAGCTCCAGGCAGCCCGGCCGATGCCGTATTTTTCAAAGGCGGCATGGATCAGGCGGTACCAGGAGACCGTTTCAGCGGGGTCGGCAAGATCGATCACCCCGTACTCACCGCAGTAGAGCGGGACGTTTCGTTCTTCTGCGACATGGACGGCTTCCGCAAAGATCTTCTCAAAATAGGCTCCGGTCAACGCTTCCTCGTCCGGAAGATCATCAAAGCCTGCGGACTTCATTTTGATCAGCTCTTCGGTCTTCTGCTTCATGGTACCATAGGAGGCGTTGATCGGGATCCGGAACGAGGTGTCCATGCCCGGAATCCAGTAGGCACCCTGGTGCGTGAAGATCAGCGGCTCGTAGCAATGGAAATTATAGACGATATTTTCATCAAAAGGCAGGGCCAGGTCCTTGACGGCCTCGACGCTGTTATTGTGATACCCTCCGACCAGGATCCGGATCGTCGGGGTCTTGGCACGGATATGCCGGATGCATTCCGTGGAGATACGGTTCCACTCCTCGCAGTATGCGCGGTCCGTGACCTCGTTCAGCAGTTCAAACGCGAGCATGTCCTCATGCTTTCCGAAACGCTGCGCCAGGTTTTCCCACAGCCGGTAAAAATGCTCCTGATACGCTTCACTTTCGAAGAAGCCGGCCTCGCTTTCGCCCACGTCAAAGGAGAATCCTTTGGTCTTATGAAGGTCAAGGATCATGTTGAGACCGTATTTCCGGCACCATGTGATCGCATCTTCGATATGGCGGCAGCCGCTTTCAATCAGTGTTTCTTCCGGGCCGTCCACCAGTTCATAGTCGATCGGGACGCGTACATGGTCGACGCCCCAGTCCCTGATCACCGCAAAATCCTCTTCCTTTATGAATTCCGTGTAGCGTTCTTCGGTATGGGGGCACTGTGAAAGCCATCCGCCCAGGTTGACTCCTTTTTTATATCCTTTCCATTCTCTCATCATGCTGACTCCTTTCTTACAACGGAAGCTCCTGCAGCAGGGCCTCCGCATCCGCGAGAGGTTTTGTATATCCCTTGAGAAGCTTTGTCTTGACGGAAAGTCCCCGGGACTTCGGGTTGATATAGATACTGCATTTTTTCTTTCCGTTCCTTGCCTCCTGGATCAGGTTCAGCGCGGCGGAATTTCCGTCGAAGGCCAGGAGCGCGGAGGGCATACGTTTGAATATTTCATAGGCAAAGCTTTTGTACAGGCCCATGCCGGAGCTCTCGATCGATACAAGTACGCCGATGCCGGAAGCGGTGAGGCGTTTTTTTTCGGCGGACGTGATCCGGTTCGGCACGATGGCAAACAGGCGAAAACGTCCGGCGGCCTTTCGGACCAGGTATCCTTCCTGGCCGGAGAGCGTGTGTCCGACGACAAAGAAGACCCGCTGCGGATCCGCGTGTGCTGTCAGGGCGTCGATAAATGTCCGGTCGTCATCGGTGATCCGGGTCCGGTGCTGGCTGTTGTTGAAGCTTCCGCCCATCAGAATGATCGGGAAAAGTCCTTCCGGAAAGGAGGAGAGCTGTGCATGGAGCGCAGACTCTGCGTCGATCTTCCGGGAATCATGCCACAGATCCGTGGTGAGCTGTCGGGCATTCTCCAGGCGGACCTGGTAGTAGATGCCGATATCACCGCCCGGGCAGTCCCGGCGGAAGCTTTCGCGTTTATCCCGGAAGACCCGGTAGCTTTCCTGCAGGATCCGGTCCTCGGCTTCCCGCATCATCCGAAGTTCATTGTGGGTGAGCCCCAGGAGCTTTTCAAGGCTGAGCTCCTCATCGATGGAGTTCGTCCCGTACAGCGCGCCTCCGTCGGTGCCCTGCACACATTTGATGCCTGCTTTCAGGTATTCGGGAAGAGGGTGGCGTTCCAGACGGCTCAGGTTATTGAGACGCACGTTGGAGGTGATCTGGAATTCCAGCGTGACGCCGGTTCTTCGCATTTCCTCCAGCAGCTTTCTGCCCTTGGCGCTTTTCAGGTCACAGGTGTACAGACCATGGCCGAGGCGAAGGAAGGGCATCCGCTGGCCTTCGTGCAGTGCTTCCACCACGCAGTGGATACTGTTTGCCACGTTGTCCCGAAGACTGTCATTTTCACCTGCGTGGATGCGCAGCACGAATCCCGGATTCCGGCCGGCGATATCTGCCAGTTCGCGGATGACGTTTTTGAGTTCCATGATATCGTTGATCTCTTCACCGATGATGTCGCTGCCGGCCACATAGGGGTCCGGCGCGATCACCCTAAGACAGCGAAGGTTTTCGGCAAGATAATCATTGGGCGTCACCTGGTCGCGTACGATCGTGAGCGGGATCCTCCGGATTCCGGCCAGAAACCGGAGAAGCACGCCGGTTTCCCGGGTGATGTTCGGCATGACCTCGTGGATCTGCCGCAGTTTGTCAGGAAATTCCATCCGGTTCAGGAGGGAGGTGTCGGAGATCTCCGCATATTCGATTCCCCATTGCTGGTACATCCGGGCGATCCACAGGAGCAGATCCTGGTACAGGGTATTCCCGCGGTAACGGTCATCCTCCCGGTCGCGCAGCATCCGCGCAGCGTAGGCGGCCACCTCCCGGTCCGGGATCCCGTCAATGTTGATACCGCTGTAAGGCTCCTCGTAGCGCCTGCCTTTGGTAAAGACATACCGGTACAGATAGACTTTTTCCAGATCCGCGAACACGGCCTGGCCGTCCTTCGGGATGGTAAGGGAATTCCGGATCCGTTCGATATTGCCGGCGGCATCCCCGGGATTTCCGAGGATCAGATCCGCGAAATTGATAAAGGTGAGGTCGTCGATCCGTCGCTCCCGGTAACGCCCGGTCAGGGTCGTACTACCAAGGTTCTGTTCCGCCGCGACGCGCCGTTCTTCCAGTGCTTCCAGCTGAGATGGTGTACACTTCAGGTTCAGCTTTTTGATATAGTAGTAAGGGTAGCGGATCTGGTGCGTGATCCCCAGGGCGATCAGGACGTCCGGGGGGAGGTTTCCGTTCATGTGCGTGTGCAGGTCCGTCCGGAACTTGCAGTCGTTCATGATGTAGGTCTTCACGATCGTTTTTTCGATCCCCAGGCGGTAATCCTTGGTCTGGCTCATGAGCGTCTTGGAGATGGCGGGGATCGAGGCCTTGAGTTCCACCTGTCCGTTGGGATAGATGTTGGCGATCTTGGTATTCCCCAGCCGGAGTATGTACATCTGCCGGTTGTCGCCGTCGATATAGCAGGGCACCTCTCCGCGGATCACGGTCAGGCCGTTCTGGTCCCGTGATGTGGCGAGAGCACAGAGCTTTGCCAGATTGCAGATCAGATTCTGCGTGTGATGATTGGGAGTTCGGATCACAAAATACATGCGTGATCCTTCCATATACAGGTCTACGACGATGTCTTTCTCCCTGTCCAGATAAAACTGTTGAAAAAAGATCATGGGGACGGCCTCCTGCGTTTTTTTGTCCGGCTGTCTGTCCAGGCACGGGCAGAAGCTGTGTCAGCTGCCTTTCCGGTATGAACCGATTATACCCGACTGCCGCCCAAAAGGCAACGCTTGTATGCGCCGATTTTGCGGGGCGGCATTGCAAGAGAATAGTTTTGTATGGTACTATGGGTACAGTGAAATAGTGCCTGCAGATGCCGGACGCCCGTACGATCCGCACAGCAGAAGGAGGCAGGGGCGCTTTGGCACAGGCGATGATAAGGAGGTTGCTTATGAGAGTGTTTCTAGCGGTGCAGCCATCGGACGATCTCAGGAACGCCCTGATCAAGGTCATGCATGAGACAAAAAAGCTGGGACTCGGCGGGAACTATGTACCTGCCCAGAATCTGCATATGACCCTTGCCTTTATCGGTGAGGTGAACGATATAGAAGGGATCAAGGCGGCCATGCAGGCGGTCCCGCTCGAGCAGTACCGGATCAGTCTGGACGGGCACGGCTTTTTCGGCGATCTTCTGTATGTGGGCGTCAAAGGGAACCAGAAGATCAAAAAGTATGCAAGCGACCTCAAAAAGGAGCTGGATAAGAACGGCGTCTCCTATGACCGGTCCAAATTTGAACCGCACATCACCATCATCCGCAAGGTGACCGGCCGCCGGCCCGCGTCGCTTGCGATCCCGAAGCAGGAGATGACGGTCAAAAAAGTGTCGCTCATGAAATCAGAGCAGAAAAACGGCAAGACGGTGTACAAGGAGATCTTCTCCGTGAACTGACGGAGGATCCGGGAGAATAAGATTGGATAAAGCAGATACGGTTTTGGAAAAACTGAAGAATGATCCGGAGGTGCAGCGGATGAAGCAGTATACGCAGCACGGCTCGGTATCGACCTACGATCATTGCGAAAGCGTGGCGCGGACCAGCCGCCGGCTGAATAAGCTCCTGCATCTGCATGGAGACGAAGAGGCCCTGGTGCGTGGAGCCATGCTGCATGATTTTTATCTGTACGACTGGCATGATAAGGACGAGACCCGGCCGCTTCATGGCTATCACCATGCGGACAAGGCCCTCGAGAATGCCCGGAAGCGCTTTCATATTTCAGACAAGGAGGCCAGGATCATTTACAGCCACATGTGGCCTCTGAATATCACACGTGTGCCGAAAAACAAGGAGGCGTGGATCGTCTGTCTGGCGGACAAGTACTGTTCGGCCAAGGAGACGCTCTTTCATCGTAAAAAGAAACCGCTCGGGCGTGAAGAGGAGGAGCAGTCCCGGAAAGCTCCGGATCCAGCTGCGGAGTCCGGCAAAAAGCAGGACGGCAAAGGAGAATGATATGGGTTATCAGGATGACTACATGGTCAATAATATAAAGGACACGGCGAGGCTGATCACAAAGCTCCTGTTCGGCGAGGCAAAGATGCCGGATTACCGGGCGACGGGCACAGATCCCGAAAGGGAACGGCTCTTTGAGACGGTGATGGACCTGGCGGACCAGGGCAGCATCAATGAGGCCGAGAACATGCTTCTGACCGAGGCCGGCGATACCCGGGATGACCTGGAGCTGATGCTGACGTTCTACCTGCATCTGAACGATATGGATACGGACTTTCTGGACAACCACGACTACTCCAGGGAAGAGGTTCTGGACGGACTCAGGAATGTGGCGGAAGATTGGGGTGTGAGCGGGATATAAGTGCAGCTCGCTCACAGCTTAAAGTGGCGGAGTGAGGACGGACGCTGCCGGGGAGGGAGGAAGATCTCTCTGCCCGCAAGGACCCGGGCAACGGCTGCGGCGAACTAAGATCCAACTGCAACTAACAGAACGCTCAGCAGAGGCTTCGCGTTCTGAGTTTCCGTAGGATCTGGATTTCGCCTCGCCTAAGACCGCCCTCAAAAGCCCTTGCTATGGCAGAGATGATCTTTACCCTCCCGGCAGCTGTTCCGTCCAACCTCCACATGGTTTTAATCGGTTCGCTCGCCTAGGCTGCGGTGCTGTCGGCCAGGGAGTATCTGAGAAGAGAACGGGGGGACGGTTCTTCGTTCCGGAAGAACGGGGGGACTGAGAACGGGGGGACGGTTCTTCGTTCCGGAAGAACGGAGGGACGGTTCTTCGTTCTGTCCGGTCTTCACCTCTCCGTTCGTCGGTTCGCTCACGGGGTATCGTGGTTTGTGAGAAGGGCGTTTTAGTTGACCATTTTTTTGGGGGATGGTCAAAGTAAATGGCAGATTACCGGATTGTTTGCTATAGTATGCGAATTGTTTCATGATGCGACTTTTCTTGACTGGTACAATTTGACAGAGTAGCGATCTATCAATTGTCGGAATGAAAACGAGCCAATCGTCGGAATGAAAACGTGCCAATCATCGGAATAAAAACGAGCCAATCATCGGAATAAAAACGAGCCAATAATCGGAATAAAAACGTGCCAATCATCGGAATGAAAATGTGCCAATCGTCGGATTTTGCTTGTCCTGGGCAATGCTTTGTGGTAAGCTTGAGATGGGTGATATTTATGAAGAATTATCGTAATCGAGTGGTTGATTCCATACTGCAGGATAAACTTGAAGGAAAGGGGGCCGTTTTGATCGAAGGCCCCAAATGGTGTGGGAAGACTACAACGGCTGAGCAGATTGCCAGGAGCGTCCTGTATATGGACGACCCACAGGCTATTGAACAAAATATCAGTATGGTATCCATGAATCCCAAGAGGCTGCTTCAGGGTGATACCCCTCGCCTGATTGACGAATGGCAGATTGCCCCCAAATTGTGGGATGCGATCCGTTTTGAGGTGGATCATCGCGATGATATGGGGCAATTTGTTCTTACCGGTTCGGCTGTTCCACCTGATACGAAAGAAATCATGCATTCTGGCACGGGGAGATTTTCCTGGTTAATGATGCGGCCGATGAGCCTTTTTGAGTCTGGTGAATCGACAGGTGATGTGAGCCTGTCAAAGCTGTTTGCAGGACAGGCGGAGATCGATGGAGCGGCAGAGCTGGATCTTGAACAGATTGCTTTTTTGATCTGTCGTGGAGGCTGGCCTCGTTCCGTTGATATGAGGGAGAGGATCGCATTGAATCAGGCGGTAGACTATTATGATGCGGTCGTCCATTCCGACATCAATCGAGCGGATGGGGTAGAGAAGAATCCGGAACGTGTAAAACGCCTGATGCGTTCATTGGCCAGAAATCAGGGTCAGCAGATAGCGAACACAGCATTAGTGGCTGATATAACAGCGAACGATGGGACGCCGATCAATCAAGAAACGGTCGCTTCCTATGTGACCGCTCTGAAGAAGATTTTTGTTGTTGAGGACATGCCCGCATGGAATCCGAATCTGCGCTCAAAAACTGCAATCCGAACGTCGGACACGCGTTATTTTGTGGATGCCTCTATCGCAACAGCAGCACTTGGAATTGGCCCCAATGACCTGCTCGATGATCTGAAGACGATGGGCTTTCTGTTTGAGACTATGTGCGTACGGGACTTACGCGTATATGCGGAAGCATTGGGTGGAAACGTATATCATTTCAGGAATAAAGCAGGACTTGAATGTGATGCGGTAGTACATCTTAGAAACGGGTCATATGGCCTCATTGAGATCAAGCTGGGCGGAGATAAACTGATCAACGAAGGCGTTGAGACTTTGACATCCCTGGCCGGCTTGATCGATACCGCCAGGATGAAAGCACCAGCATTTCGAATGATACTTACCGCAAATGGCAAATATGCGTACAGACGGCAAGACGGAATACTAATTGTTCCGATAGGATGTCTGAAAGACTGATAAAGTACCGGATTCGAGCTCCGGGCTGATCCGCAACAATATATAAAACGGAACGGAGGGCGAAGATCTTCACCCCCTTGGCAGCGTCCGTTCGTTCCCCCTCCACCGCTTTATACGGTGAGCGGTATAACATTATATAGAACATGTGACAATCGTAGAGAAAGGAGACCACCCATGACAACCGAAACCAAACGTAGATCCGGAATTCTGTTTATGTGTTGCATCGTTCTTTTTGTGCTGCTTATGCTGCGGGCGGTTCCGGCGCAGGCAGCGGTGGCGATCCGCCAGCTGAAAGCCGGGACTACCTATACAGGCTATGATTTTACAAAGAATGGCAAGAAGGACAAGATCCGCTACACGATGACGGATAACAGTTACTATCAGCGGAACGGCATTCACGAGACCCGCCTGTACCTGAATGGCAAGAAGGTGGTGTCGATCCGTTCTTCCCGCGGGGGCATCTACTATTTCTGCAAATTCAATTCCAAAAATGTGTTCCTGATCTGCCAGACACACTATGCCGGCGGGTCGAATGATTTCCGCGTTTACGCATATCAGGGCGGTAAGGTCAAATGCGTCAACAAGGATCTGGAAAACGGCGTGGGCTTTTATCTCAACAATACGTTCAAGGCAAGCGGGGATAAACTCGTCATTGAATCCTATCCGAAATTCTTTGCCTCCAACGGCGCCTTCCGCTACCTGAACCCGGAAGACTTTGCGGTGCGGTCCTATTTCACGCTCAAATCCGGCGTGCCAAAGCTTCACACCCGCAACACCACGGTGAAGAAGAGCATCAGCCTTTATGCCAACAAAGCGATTAAAACAGCGGCCAGCATTTCCAAACCCTCCAAAATGAACGGCCCCACGATCCAGAAAGGCCAGACCTTCAAGATCACACATATTTACTTCAACAGCAAAGGCGTCCAGTACTACCAGGCCTCTGTCGGCGGAAGGACCGGCTGGTTCAAGGAAAGTTCCGGATTGATCCTGAGAAAGAGATGAAAACAGCGATGATGGAAACCAGAAGATTATACTACGAGGATGTATATACAAAAGAATTCGAGGCGGAGGTGCTGGAGTGCCGGCCTCTGGGCAAAAAATACGCAGTCGTGCTGGACAAAAGTGCTTTCTACCCGGAGGGCGGCGGCCAGCCGAGCGATACGGGCTTTTTGAATGAGACAGCCGTGTCGGAGGTCCACGAGAAGGACGGAGAGCTGCTCCACTATACGGCGGAGGAGATTCCGGCCGGTACCCGTGTCCGGGGCGTGATCGACTGGGACAGGCGATTTGACCTGATGCAGCAGCATTCCGGTGAGCACATGGTCAGCGGTCTGGTCCATGCGGCTTACGGCTATGACAATGTGGGCTTTCACATGGGCAGCGACGTGATCACCATCGATTTTAACGGTCCGCTCACGGAGGAGCAGCTGCTGGAGATCGAGGATCAGGTCAACGAGAGGATCTGGGAGAACAAGGAGGTTCGGATCTGGTATCCGGGCCCGGAGGAACTGAAGGCCCTGCCCTACCGCAGCAAGAAGGAGCTCACCGGGGACGTGCGGATCGTGGAATTTCCCGGCGTGGACCTGTGCGCCTGCTGCGGTACGCATGTGGCACGGACGGGCGAGATCGGCATGGTAAAGCTCCTGTCGGTGGTCAGGTTCCGGGAGGGCGTCCGGGTGGAAATGATCAGCGGCCGGCGGGTACTTCAGTACCTGCAGATGGTCAGCACACAGAATCATCAGGTATCCGTTCTTTTGTCAGCCAAACCGCACGAAACGGCGAAGGCGGTACAGCATATGCAGGAGGAGAACTTTAGCCTGCGGGGCAGGCTCCAGCATATGGAGGCCGAGAGCTTTGCGGCGGAAGCGGAAAAGTACGAGGGCAAAGGGGACGTGCTCCTGTTTAAGCCGGAGATGGAGGCGGACGCCGTGCGCAGGCTTACGGATGCCGTGATGCACACCTGCGGCGGACGCTGCGCGGTCTTTTCAAAGAACCCGGACGGCAGCTTTAAATACGCGATGGGACAGATCGATGGAGATCTGCGCACACTGACAAAAGAAATGAACGCGGCGCTCGACGGCCGCGGAGGCGGAAAGCCCTTCTTTGTTCAGGGCTCCGTAAAGGCAGAGGAGCAGGCGATCCGGGACTTCTTTTCCGTACGGCAGACGACGGACTGAACAGTGGTCTTTCGACAGGAAGAGAATCATCAATCACGAAGGGAATCCGCAGGATGAATAGCGGATACAGATAAAGGGTCAGATATGTTTGGAGAATGTCACGCCCATCTGATCATGGATGGGTGGAATTACAGAAAAGCGGTGGATCTCCACCGGGAGCAGGTGCAGGACGAGGTGATCCACGGACACTTTCGTGCCTACCAGAAGCAGGAGATCCGTTTTGTGCGGGATGGCGGAGACGCGCTCGGCGTTTCCAGGCGGGCGAAGGAACTGGCTCCGCTCTACGGGATCGATTACCGGACGCCGGTGTTTGCCATCCACAGGGAGGGCTGTTACGGCGGGATCGTAGGGTTCGGATATCATGATCTGAAGGAATACCATCAGCTGGTTTTACAGGCGATCCGGGAAGGCGCCGATTTTATCAAGATCATGACCACCGGGATCATGGATTTTGCCAACGAAGGGAAGATCACCGGCACACCCCTGCCTGCACAGGAGGTCAAGGAGCTGGTACGAATCGCGCACGAAGAAGGCATGGCCGTCATGAGCCATACCAACGGCGTATACGGGGCGCAGGCGGCCATCTGTGCCGGCGTGGACAGCCTGGAGCACGGGAATTTTATGGATGAGGAGACCATCGGCATGCTGGCGGATTCGGATACCGTGTGGGTGCCGACCCTGGTGACGGTGGAGAACCTGATCGGCTGCGGACGTTTCCCGGATGAAGCGTTGAAAAGGATCCGCGACAAGGCGGCAGAGAATCTGAGGCTTGCGTATCAGAAAGGCGCCAAAGCCGCCCTCGGAAGCGATGCGGGAGCCCACATGGTGCTGCACGGGACGGGGCTTGTCAATGAATACCAGGCGTTCACGAGGATTCTCGGGGATACACCGGAGGTCCATGCGTGGCTTACGGCCGGGGAGCAGGAGGTCCGGGAGAGATTCCGGGGCGGGAGAAGATAAAACATACGGGACGGAAAGACGTGGGAGACAGGCGGCACTCCGCGTACGTAATTCATTTATATGAAAAAAGATAGTATCAGAGCAGAACAGGCACAGATCCGGTTATGGATTCTGTGCCTGTTCGAATATACTCTTCTATGAAATCTGTCTATGGTGGCCGGAGGACCGGCTGCTGCTTTGCAGATATGCTGTCAAGGGGTTCTTGATCGACCAATCAGCTCTGGTTCTGCTCAGCCACCAGATTGGTCGCGCCGTAGATCTCACGGAGCTTCGGCTTTTCGATCTTGCCGGTCGCGTTCCTGGGAACATCTGCAAAGATGATCTTGCGGGGACGCTTGTAGCGGGGCAGCTGCTTGCAGAAAAGATCGATCTCCTCCTCATCACAGGTTACATCGGGCTTCAGCTCGATGATGGCTGCAGCGATCTCGCCGAGACGCTTGTCGGGCAGGCCGATGACGGCCACGTCGAGGATCTTGTCGTTGGTGCGGAGGAAGTCCTCAATCTGCACCGGGTACAGGTTCTCGCCGCCGCTGATGATGACGTCCTTCTTACGGTCGACCAGGAAGATAAAGCCATCCTCGTCCTGCATGGCCATGTCACCTGTGTACAGCCATCCATCGTGCAGTACTTCCGCGGTCGCTTCGGGATCATTGTAGTAGCAGACCATGACGCCGGGGCCCTTGACGGCCAGCTCGCCGGTTTCACCCTGCGGAACAGGATTTCCGTTCTCGTCGATGATCTTGACCTCCCAGCCATAGCCGGGAATGCCGATGGCGCCGACCTTGTGGATGTTGCCGAGGCCCAGATGGACGCAGCCGGGTCCTGTGGACTCGCTGAGGCCGTAGTTGGTGTCGTATTTGTGATGCGGGAAATATTCCAGCCAGTGCTTGATCAGGCTCTGCGGGACCGGCTGCGCGCCGATGTGCATGAGCCGCCACTGGTCCAGCTGGTAATCTTCAAGCTTGACTTCGCCGCTGTCCAGGGCCAGCAGCAGATCCTGTGCCCAGGGAACCAGCAGCCATACGATGGTGCATTTTTCCTTGGAGACGGCCTCCAGGATGAATTTCGGATTGGTTCCCTTCAGAAGGACGGCCTTGCCGCCGGTCAGGAAGCTGCCGAACCAGTGCATTTTGGCGCCGGTGTGATAAAGCGGCGGGATGCACAGGAATACATCATCTTTTGTCTGGCCATGGTGATTCTGCTCCATGGCGGCGGAATGCATCAGGGCACGGTGTTTGTGCAGGATCGCCTTCGGGAAGCCGGTGGTTCCGGAGGAGAAATAGATCGCTGCGTCATCCTCGTCGGTCAGAAGGACCTGCGGAGGACGGCTGGAACAGTTGGCAGCCTGGGTCGTGTAATCTTCGGCAAAGCCGGGGCAGGTCTCGCCTACATAGTACAGGAGGCGGTGCTTGCCGATCTCGTCGGCCACTTCCTCCACCCGTCCGATGAACTCGGGCCCGAAGACCAGGATATCCACTTCGGCCAGGTCCAGGCAGTACTGGATCTCCTCGGCGGAATAGCGGAAGTTGAGCGGGACGGCCAGCGCGCCGGATTTAAGGATACCGAAATAGATCGGGAGCCATTCCAGACAGTTCATGAGCAGGATGGCGACCTTGTCGCCCTTTTTGACGCCCCGTTCCAGCAGAAGATTGGCAAACCGGTTTGCCTTCTCATTAAACACATTCCAGGTGATCTCCCTCCGGTAGTAAGGAGCACGGGAGGGCTCGATCAGTTCATATTCCTTCCAGGTGACGCGTCTGGGCTCCGGAATCTCCGGGTTCAGCTCCACCAGGCAGACGTCATCTCCGTACAGATTTACATTTCTCTCCAGGATATCAGTGATTGGCATAGTTCCCCTTTCCTGCGAACGGGCAGATTCGCACTTTAACGCATAAATTCGCTAAAGTCTATAATACCGAATTCCACTGCAAATGTCAACCGCTTTCTAAAAGAAGCAAGCGTATCGCAAAAAAAGCATGGTTTCTCTGCGAAAAAAATGATTGACATTTGGAAAAATGATGGTATACTGAATTCAACAGTTTAGCGATTAAAAGCGTTACGCTTCAACGCGCGAAAGCGAAGAGCTAATAAGCCGGCCATGTAGGACCGGTTTCCGGGAAGCGTAACACACGACAGGAGGTATTTATGGCTATCAAGGTGATTCTGCTGATCGCATTTTTTGCAGTGATGGTGACTGTGGGCGTGCTTTCCCGTAAAAGCGCCGGTTCCGTGGATGGTTTTGTCCTTGGCGGACGGAACGTGGGACCATGGCTTACAGCCTTTGCCTACGGCACATCGTATTTTTCCGCGGTCGTGTTCGTCGGGTACGCCGGACAGTTCGGCTGGAAGTACGGCATCGCTACGACCTGGGTCGGCATCGGAAATGCGGTACTCGGCAGCCTGATGGCCTGGATCATCCTCGGCAGGCGGACCCGTATCATGACGCATCACCTGACGGCGGCGACCATGCCGGACTTCTTCGGCAAACGGTTTGACAGTAACGCCCTCCGGATCGCGGCGTCCGCGATCTGCTTCATTTTCCTGATCCCCTATACGGCATCTCTGTACAATGGTCTTTCCCGCCTGTTCGGGATGGCCTTTGACATTCCTTACACGGCCTGTGTTATCATGATGGCCACCCTGACCGGTGTCTATGTCATCCTCGGCGGATACATGGCGACAGCCATCAACGATTTTATCCAGGGAATCATCATGATCTTCGGCATCATCGCCGTGATCCTGGCCGTGCTGAACAGCCAGGGCGGCTTTATGGCGGCTGTCGGCAAGCTGGCGGAGATCCCCAGCGATATCCCGATCACACAGGGTCAGCCGGGCGCCTTTACGTCCTTCTTCGGACCGGATCCCGTCAACCTGCTGGGCGTCATCGTGCTGACCTCGCTTGGAACCTGGGGCCTGCCGCAGATGGTACACAAATTCTACACCATCCGTAATGAAAAAGCCGTCAAGACCGGTACCGTGATCTCCACGGTGTTTGCCATCATCATCGCCGGCGGCTGCTATTTCCTGGGCGGCTTCGGACGCTTGTTTGACAATCCTTCGATCTACACGGAAAAGGGGATCGCCTATGACGCGATCATCCCGTCCATGCTGTCGACACTGCCCGACATTCTGATCGGCGTCGTGGTGATCCTGGTGCTTTCCGCCTCCATGTCGACGCTGTCGTCGCTGGTGCTGACCTCCAGTTCGACGCTCACGCTGGACTTCATCAAGGGGAACATCGTCAAGGACCTGAATGAAAAGAAACAGCTCCTGATCATGCGGATCCTCATCGTGTTCTTTATCGTGATCTCGGTCGTGCTGGCGCTGAATCCGCCGACCTTTATCGCACAGCTGATGGGTATCTCCTGGGGCGCGCTGGCAGGTGCTTTCCTGGCTCCCTTCCTGTACGGCCTTTTCTGGAAAAAGACCACCAAAGCAGCTGTGTGGGCCAGCTTTATCGTCGGTGTCGGCATCACGGTGCTGAACATGTTTATTAAGTTTATCGCTTCCCCGATCAACGCCGGAGCGGCGGCCATGATCGCAGGCCTGATCGTGGTCCCGGTGGTGAGCCTGATCACGCCTTCACAGGATAAACAGGCCGTGGACCGGATCTTCAGCTGCTATGATGAAGAGGTCCATGTCAAGAGAAAGACAGCTCTCCCTGAGGATGAGGAAGAATAAAACAAACCGTATAGACTTCTCCTTAAAAAGATACCCCGGTGGTGACATTCTGCAGTCATCGCCGGGGTATCGTTCTCCTGCTGTGGGAAAGAATAAATGAGGGCTGCCGTTTGGCGGACGGTCTGCCGGAAGATGGCGGTCATGTCGGGAGGGAGAGAAGCGAAGATGCATTCCCGGAAAGGATCTGCTGCTTTTCCTCCCCGGAAAGTCCGTCCAGGGAGAGGAACTGCTCCAGCGCTTCCTTCTGTCCGGTCCAGGGAGCGTCGGTCGCGAAAAGTACTTTGTCGGTGCCGTGGGCCTTGATCAGGCGCAGCAGCGTTTCGGCCGGCGTATGAAGGACGGAGAAGGAAGTATCAAAGAAGACGTCCTGTCCGCAAAGCTTTTCCAGGCATTCATCATGATTCCGGTTATTGCCCATGTGGGCAAGTACAAAACGAGATGGACGCACCTCCCGGATCACGTTGAGAAGCATATCGGGACCGGCCATCTGCCGGTCGGGAGCGATCGGGTCGAAGCCCGCATGGGTCACGATGATCAGACTTTCCTCCGAGGCGGCCTCGATGATCCGCAGGTACAGGGGATCATCAATGTCATGCCCCTGAAAATACGGATGGAGCTTGATGCCCGGGATCCCTTCCCGGCGGACCTGACGGATCTGCTCCCTGTAATCCGATGATTCCGGGTGGATGCCTGCAAAAGAGCAGAGACGCAGTCCCGGCCCCTTTCCATACAGCTCGTTTGTCTCGGCCGCGAAGCGGAGGATCGAATCGAACTGGTGCGGATCGGTGATGACGGGAAGGACCACGGACAGGTCGATCCCGCTCTGCTCCATGGAGGAGAGAAGGCCCGCGCGGGTCGCGTCCATGGACGGTTCGATGCGGATGATCGGTGCAAGGGAGGAGATGGCCTTCGGCGCTACTCTGTCGGGAAAGATGTGTGTATGAAAATCAATGACCATGATGTATCAGCCCTCCGTCATGTATATTATCGAATTTGCGGGGATGACATGTCACTCCGCGGCGCCTTCGGGCCTCTTCGGTAGTTTGAAGCCTGCGCTTTGCACATTATAACGAAAACGGGCGCCAAAAGCAATCAGAAACGAGTACGTGCGGTAAATACCGGCAGGTATCATTTGCCATATCTTTAGCGATGTGCTACTATAATGAGATAAAGAAGAGGAGATTGACAAAATGATCAGACAGAATATCGTTTTTGTGGAAAACAAGGCGGGAAGTCTCCGCAAGGTCACGGCGCTTCTGGCAGAAAAGCAGATACGGATCTATGGCTTCGCCTGCTTTGACGCACCGGAATATGCTCTGTTCCGCATGATCTGCAATGATCCGGACCAGGCAGAGCAGGTCCTGAGTGAAAACGGATATATGAACCGGATCACCCCGGTCATCGTCGTCAGTATGAAGGATGAGGTGGATGGGCTGGATGAGATCCTGGACGTGATGGCGGAGAGCAATGTGAACCTGAATTACATCTACACCTCTTTCCACCGTTCGACGGGCGTGCCCGTAGCCGTCATGTACGCGGCGGAGGATATGTTTGTGACGGAGAGTATTCTCAAGGGAAATGGTTTCCGGGTGCTGGATTCCATGGACGAACTGAAGGAACAGGAGGCGTATGAAGCCAGATGAAAGCAGAAAGCTTTAAGAAGGGCCTGCGGGACGGGATCCCCATAGGCCTGGGCTATTTTGCGGTATCCTTTGCCTTCGGTATGATGGCGGTCCAGGGAGGCCTCACGATCTGGCAGGCCGGTCTGATCTCACTGACAAATCTTACCTCCGCCGGCCAGTTTGCCGGTCTGGAGATCATATTTGCGCAGGGAACTTACTGGGAGATGGCACTCACCCAGCTGGTGATCAATCTCCGGTACTGCCTGATGTCTTTCTCGCTGTCGCAGAAGCTCCGCAGGGACGTGCCCTGGGCACATCGCTATCTGGTGGCCTTCGGGGTCACGGACGAGATCTTCGGCGTCAGCGCGAGTCAGCCGGGCAAGGTTCACCCGTTCTATAATTACGGCGTCATGTGTCTGGCCATTCCGGGCTGGACGATCGGTACGGTCATCGGTGCTTTTTCGGGAAGCGTGCTTCCGGATTTCATCATGAGTGCCCTGAGCGTGGCGATCTACGGGATGTTCCTGGCGGTGATCGTTCCACCGGCCAAGAAGAACCGTTCCGTGCTGGCCGTGGTCATCGCGGCCATGGCGGTGAGCTGCCTGTTCGCCTGGGTGCCGGTGCTGCAACAGGTATCGTCGGGCTTTGTGATCATCATCATTACATTGCTGGTGGCCGGGATCGCCGCGTTTATCGCCCCGGTCGAGGAGGCATAGATGAGGGGAAATATCTATATTTATATCCTGGTGATGGCAGGAGTCACCTATCTGATCCGGATGCTGCCGCTGGTGCTTTCCCGCAGGGAGATCAAAAATGTGCATGTCCGGTCATTTTTGTACTATGTGCCCTACGCCTGCCTGGCAGCCATGACCTTTCCGGCAATTCTGTCAGCGCCGGGAAGCCTCCTCGCGGGGGCCGTCGGCTTTGCGGCCGCCCTCGTGGCAGCCTATTTCGAAAAAAGCCTGCTTACCGTTGCGGTCGTGGCCTGCTGCGCCGTGTTCATCGCGGAGCGCGTGATCGCGTTTCTGCCGTAGGTAAGGCCTGTTATGATAAAAAAAGAGAAAAAGAATGAAAGGAGAATGAAGATGGATTTCAGACCTGCAAAAAAACTGGGATTCGGCCTCATGCGGCTGCCGCTCCTGGACCCGAAGAATGAAGCGGATGTGGATGTGGAGCAGATGAAGAGAATGGTGGATCTGTTCATGGAGAACGGCTTCACCTATTTTGACACGGCGTGGATGTACCAGGGGTTCAAAAGCGAGAATTTTGCAAAGGAGGCGCTGGTAGACCGCTACCCGAGGGAGAGCTTTACACTGGCGACGAAGCTGCATGCCGGCTTCTTCGATTCCCTGGAGGACCGGGACAAGGTCTTCAATGAGCAGCTTGCGAAGACCGGAGCCGGCTATTTCGACTATTACCTGCTGCACGGTATAGACGCGGGCAGCATCGGCAAATACGAGAAATTCGACTGCTTTGCCTGGCAGCAGGAGAAAAAGCAGCAGGGGCTGATCCGGCACGCGGGCTTTTCGTTCCACGATAAGCCGGAGGTGCTGGACCGGATCCTGACAGACCACCCGGAGGTGGAATTTGTTCAGCTGCAGATCAATTATCTTGACTGGGAAAGCGAGTGGGTCCGTTCCCGGGAGTGCTATGAGGTCGCGGTCAGGCACAACAAGCCCGTGATCGTCATGGAGCCGGTCAAGGGCGGGACGCTTGCAAAAATGCCGAAGAAGGCCGAAAGCCTGCTTACGAACGCTGCACCGGGCATGTCCCTGCCCAGCTGGGCGATCCGCTTTGCAGCCAGCCTGCCGAATGTGATGGTGGTCCTCTCCGGTATGAGCAGCTATGCGCAGATGGAGGACAACCTCTCCTACATGAAGTCGTTTACCCCGCTGAATGAGGAGGAAAAAGCACTCTGCTTCCGCGTGGCTCAGATCATCAACGACCAGATCGAGATCCCCTGTACCGGCTGCTCTTACTGCACGGAAGGATGTCCGCAGAGCATTCCGATCCCGAAGTATTTCTCCTTGTATAACGAGAATATGCGGGAGGATCTTGCGGAGAAGGGCTGGACCGTGAATTTTTCCAATTATGAAGCCCTGGCAAGGGACTTCGGGAAGGCGGCTGACTGTGTGGAGTGCGGCCAGTGCGAGGAGGTATGTCCCCAGCATCTACCGATCATCCGTCTGATGAAAAAGGTATCGGCGCATTTTGATCAGTGACAGGAAAAACAGAGGTGACTATGAAGTTTACGAAGATGCAGGGGATCGGAAACGATTACGTATATGTGAACTGCTTTGAAGAGACGGTGGATGATCCGGCCGGTACAGCCCGGTTCGTGAGCGACCGTCATTTCGGGATCGGCTCGGACGGGCTGATCCTGATCAGGCCGTCCGATGTGGCGGACTGTGAGATGGACATGTACAACCTGGACGGCTCCAGGGGTGCCATGTGCGGAAACGGGATCCGCTGTGTGGCCAAATATGCCTACGATCACGGGATCGTGGACAAAGAGCGCATCACGGTGGCCACCGGCGCCGGGATCAAGACCCTGGACCTGACAGTGCAGGATGGAAAGGTGGCTAAGGTACGGGTGAACATGGGAAAGCCGGTCTTTTCACCGGAGGCGATCCCCGTGGACCTTGCAGCGCTCGCGAAGGACGCCCCGGAGGAATGCCGGAATGCGGAAGCATCCGGCAGGATCATCGATGTTCCGTATATGGTTGACAGACAGCTGTGGCGTTTTACGGCGGTATCCATGGGCAATCCCCACGCGGTCGTGTTTGTGGAGGATCCCGGAGAACTGGATCTTCCGAAGATAGGCCCTTTTTTTGAAAACCATCCCTGCTTTCCGGACAGAGTCAATACCGAATTTGTATCGAAGGTGGATGCGCATACGATCCGGATGCGGGTCTGGGAGCGTGGCAGCGGCGAGACCCTGGCCTGCGGGACCGGCGCCTGTGCTTCCGCCGTCGCTTCGATCCTGAACGGCGTTGTTTCCCCGGACGGACCTGTGACGGTGCAGCTTCTGGGCGGAGATCTTATGATCGAGTGGGACCGCACCGAAGACACGGTCTACATGACCGGTCCGGCCGAGGAGGTCTTTTCGGGGGAGATCATCCTTCCGGATTTCAGGTGATATCCGCATCGGGCGTCAATTTTCCAAAACTCTGCTCTTGCATTTTGATGGAAACAGGGTATAATAGAGAACCAGAAACATATGCACGATTTGTGTATATTTATTCAACCGTTCCACTTGAAAACGTGGATCCTTGAACGGAAAAAAGGAGGATTATTCATGAAAAACCTGAAAAAAATCACAGCACTGGTACTTGGCGCAGCAATGACCCTTGGCATGGCATCCGTCTCTTTTGCGGAAGTCGCCTCCATTGACGACCTTCCGGGCAAGACCATCGGCGTACAGCTGGGAACGACCGGCGACATCTACGCGTCCGATTACGAAGCCGAAGGCTCCACCATTGAGCGTTACAACAAGGGAAGCGAAGCCGTACAGGCCCTTCTGGCAGGCCAGGTGGACTGTGTGATCATCGACTCCGAGCCGGCAGCCAAATTTGTCGAGAAGAATCCCGACGAGCTGCAGATCCTGGACGAGCCCTTCGCGGATGAAGAATATGCGATCTGCCTCAAAAAGGACAACGAGGAGCTTCTGGAGGCCATGAACGGTGCCCTCGCCGAGATGAAGGACGGCGGCGTACTGGACAGCATCATCAACAACTATATCGGTGATGCGGCAGGCCAGACCCCCTACACCTCTCCGGAGAATGTGGATCGTTCCAACGGAACCCTCGTCATGGCTACCAACGCGGAATTCGAGCCCTATGAATATCATGAAGGCGACGAGATCATCGGTATCGACGCGGATATCGCCCAGGCGATCTGCGACAAGCTCGGCTATGAGCTGGAGATCAGCGACATGGAATTTGACGCGATCCTTCCGGCCGTGCAGTCCGGAAAGGCCGATTTCGGCGCCGCCGGCATGACCATCACGGAAGACCGTATGGCCAGCGTAAACTTTACCGAACCGTACACCAACGCGAAGCAGGTCATCATTGTCAAGAAATAATCAGCATTTTAGATTGAGGACTCCATAGAAACAGACAGAGCTGCCGACGATAGGCCGGCAGCTCTGTTCGCATGTGGGCGGGGAGAAAAAAATGAACTTTTTAACAGCTAGCTTTGCAGATGACTTTTATCTCAATTTTATCAAGGATGACAGGTACCTGTGGCTGGTCGACGGTCTCAAAACGACCCTGATCATCACGATCCTGGCTTCTCTTCTGGGCATCGTGATCGGCTTTCTGGTGGCAATCATCCGGTCCACCTACGACAAGACCGGCAGGCCGAAGCTTCTGAACGCGATCTGCGTCGTTTACCTGACGGTTATCCGCGGTACACCCAGCATGATCCAGCTGCTGATCGTAAACTACGTGATCTTTGCCAGTGTCAATCTGAACAAGATCCTCGTGGGCACGATCGCCTTCGGCATCAACTCCGGCGCCTACGTGGCGGAGATCGTCCGTTCCGGGATCATGTCGGTAGACAAAGGCCAGACGGAGGCAGGACGGAGCCTGGGATTGAATTTCAAACAGACCATGAGCATGATCGTCATGCCGCAGGCCTTCAAGAACGTTCTGCCGGCGCTGGTAAATGAGCTGATCGTTCTTCTGAAAGAGACCTCGATCATCGGTTATATCGGCATGATGGATCTGACCAAAGGGGCCATGCTGATCCAGAGCCGGACCTACAATGCATTTATGCCCCTGATCGCGGCAGCACTGATCTATCTGGCTATTGTCATGCTGCTGAGCTTCCTGATGACCAGACTGGAAAGGAGACTTCGTAAAAATGAACGTAGAGAAGGGTAGTGTGCTGATCGAGGTACAGGGGCTGGAAAAAGCTTTCGGCGACAACCAGGTTCTGGACGGGATCACCACGGATATTCACCAGGGAGAGGTAGTTGTTGTCATAGGTCCTTCCGGTTCCGGCAAATCCACCTTTCTCCGTTCGCTGAATCTTCTGGAGACGCCCACGGGTGGAAGGATCCTTTTTGAAGGGACCGACATTACGGATCCAAAGGTGGATATCAACAAGCACAGACAGAAGATCGGCATGGTTTTCCAGCAGTTTAACCTGTTTCCGCACAAGACCGTGAAGGAAAACATCATGATGGCGCCGGTCAAGCTGAAACTGATGACGCAGGAGGAGGCTTCCAGACGGGCAGAAGAGCTGCTGGCCAGGATCGGCCTTCCCGAAAAGGCGGATACCTATCCGGATATGCTGTCCGGCGGACAGAAGCAGCGCGTGGCCATCGCAAGAGCCCTTGCGATGAACCCCGATGTGATGCTGTTCGACGAGCCCACCAGCGCGCTCGACCCTGAGATGGTCGGGGAGGTGCTTGAGCTGATGAAGGAGCTGGCGAGATCCGGTATGACCATGGTCGTGGTGACCCATGAGATGGGCTTTGCCCGTGAGGTGGGAACCCGCGTGATCTTTATCGATGATGGAAAGATCCAGGAAGAGAACGAGCCGGCGGAGTTCTTTGCAAATCCGAAGAATCCGCGCCTCCGGGACTTCCTGTCAAAGGTTCTGTAAGACAAAAAAAGAAGCTGCCCCGGGACTTATCCGTCCCGCCGGGCAGCTTTTTTCAGTTCCTTATAGCAGTATTTCAGAATCTCCTTGCGCGTGACCAGGCCGATGAAGGAGCCCATGTCGTCGACGACGGGGACAAAATTCTGGTTGATGGCGCAGTCCAGAACATCCTCGATGTTGGCGCTGGCCTTGACCGGCTTGTAGGCCGCCCGTCTCGGAATCGCCATGATGGAGACACCCTCTGCGTCCTTCTGGTCCTGGATGTTCAGGTGGCGCATTCCCCAGAGAAGATCCCCCTCGGAGATGGTGCCGGTATATTTGCCGTCGGCATTCAGAAGGGGAATACAGCTGAACTTACGGTGCTCCATCTTTTCGAGTGCCTGACGGAGCGTCTCGTTCTCGTAGATATAGGCGACATCACTCTTGGGTGTCAGAAAAAATAAAATGTTCACGGTAGTACCTCGATATAAAAACTATATAAATATGATAGTATGAAGGGAATACAGTGTCAAATAAATTTTTTCTAAAGTCCGGAGAAGAAGTTGCCTGATTTTTCAATCCGTCGTATAATCAGGATAAGTTGCATCCGATAAAAACAGAGCTGGTATATGCAAGCGATGAACCGGAAGGAGGGCTCGCATCCCGTGTCAAAAAATCGATTTTATCTGACGATAGCAGTTTTTCTTTTCCTGATCTGCCTGGCAGGCCTTCCGTCCACGATCATGGCGGAGACGGTATCGCAGGAAACAGAAAACCCGCTTCCGGTCAAAAACACACTTCCCTCCGTAAAGCTCGGCAAGGTGGTTTCCGCCGGCAATACGAGCCTCCGGATCACCTGGACTACGGTCAAAGGGGCAGACGGATACTATGTATATCGTAAAGAGAACGATAAATGGGTGCAGATCGCTTCGGTGGAGGCGCCGCAGCATTCCTACGTGCACACGTCATCGGCGGCCCATAAGATCCTTCCGGCAGTCAAATACGCCTATACCGTCCGAACCTGGATCCGTTCCGGCGATAAAAAACTCCTCGGCGTTCCGGCCTACAGTTCGATCCGCGGACAGACCAGCCCGCATAAGCTCTGGGTCACGGAGGCGAATAAATCCTACTATTACCTGAACGGTAAAAAAGTGTACGGCTGGCGGAAGATCGGCAGCTATACCTACTTCTTTGACAAGAAGGACGGACATCTCAAAAAGAACGCCATCGTCGGGGATTCTTCCGGCTATTACTATGTGGACGGCAGCGGGATCCGGGTCACCGACAAGGTGATGAAGCAGGCGGTCGCCTACGTCCGGAAATATACCAAAAACGGCTGGACCAGAGAACAGAAGCTGAAAAAATGCTATGATGTGATGTGGAGCGTCTACCGGTACGGCGGTCCCCACGATGCTGTGTCAAAATCCAAGATGCCTTCCTACGCCGCGTATATGTTCACCAATAAAAAAGGCAACTGCTACCGGGGAGCCGTCGCACTGGCCTATGCGGCCAAGGCGATCGGTTACGAAGTGCGGGTCGGGGTCGGCGGCGTGTCAAGCCATCCGACCGGAAGTCTTTCGACCCACGGCTGGACAGAGATCAAAAAGGACGATGTCTGGTACATGTGCGACACGTCCATGCAGCGGCCTCGTCCGAAAACAAGCCTGTATATGCTGGATCCGGCCAAATATCCGTTCCGTCTTCGAAGAGACGACGTGTACACCATGAAGATCGTCAAAGGCGTTGTAAAATGGCTTTGAAAGATTTCGGGAGAAAAGAAGATGAAATACAGACAATTCTACGAACCCTCTGCCCGTACGGTGCAGAGGAAGTGGCATCTGGTGACGGCTTCGGCGGTGATCGCCTGCCTGTCCGTGTTCCTGCCCTGGATCAGCCTTGATCCTCTTCTGGCGGATACGATCGAGGATGTGGTCCCGCTCGGGATCCTGAATCTTTCGGGAATGTACACCGGTGTTTATCATATTCCGAAGGTCTCGGGCACCGTGATCCCGGTCTGCATCCTGATCACGGTGATGTTCCTTCTGAACCTGCTGGTCGTTGTGCGCGGCATCCTCCGCAGGGAAAGCCACCGGCAGCTGTTCGCCGTGCTCGCCGCCGTGTTCGACCTTCTGTCCTGGCTCGGGATCCGGATCCTGTGCAGGCTTCTGAACCCGCAGCTTCGGAACCTTCTGGGAGAGGAGCTTTCGGACTATATGGACAGCAGCAGTGTAAACATGCAGCTTACCACGGCCGGAATTGGTGCCTGGGTCGCGCTGCTCTCGGCACTTGCGATCGGCATTCTGATCTACCGGATCCGAAATGATGAGGAAGCTCAGCAGCCTACGTGGATCATGGATAAACGAAAGTGAAACAGGGCGGAATGGGGAAAGGACAGGGGACGGTTCTGTGTCTTGTTTGCTCCGTCAAACAAGACACAGAACCGTCCCCTGTCTTTTCCCCGTTTTGTTACAGCAGCACGATCCCGTTCTCGGCGGCTGTGGTGCGCATTTCCTCCGGCCAGAGGGATACATGCACCTCGCCGATGTGGGCTTTGCGAAGATAGAACATACAGATCCTGGACTGGCCGATACCGCCGCCGATCGTGTAGGGCAGCTCGCCGTTCAGGACAGCCTTCTGGAAGGGCAGCTCGCGGCGGTCGTCGCAGCCGGCTTCGGTCAGCTGCTGGTCAAGCGCCTTCTCGTCGACACGGATGCCCATGGAGGAAAGCTCCAGCGCGATATCGAGGACCGGATAGTAGACGAGGATGTCCCCGTTCAGCTCCCAGTCATCATAGTCCGGCGCACGTCCGTCGTGGCGCTCGCCGTTGCTGAGCTTTTTGCCTACCTGCATCAGGAACACGGCGCCCTTTTCCTTGACGGCCTTGTACTCCCGTTCCTTCGGCGTGAGATCCGGGTACATGTCCACCAGCTCCTGGGTGGATACAAAGGCGATCTCCCTCGGGAGGATCTCCTCAATGTAATCATACTGGACGGCCATGTATTTTTCGGTCTTTCGAAGTGCACTGTAGATGGCCCGTACGGTGTTGATCAGGGTCTCCATGGTGCGTTCTTCCTTGCCGATGATCTTTTCCCAGTCCCACTGGTCCACATAGATGGAGTGGATGTTGTCCACGTCCTCGTCCCTGCGGATCGCGACCATATCGGTGTAGAGGCCTTCGCCCTTCTGAAAACCATACTGCTGAAGCGCATAGCGTTTCCACTTGGCCAGCGAATGTACGATCTCGGCGTTTCCGTCAAAACCCTTGATATCAAAGCTGACAGGGCGTTCGACGCCGTTCAGATTGTCGTTCAGGCCGGACCGGGGGTCCACGAAAACGGGTGCGGAAACGCGGAGAAGATTGAGCTTCTGCGCCAGTGTCTGCTGAAAAAAGTCCTTGACGGTCTTGATGGCGATCTGGGTGTCGTGCAGCGAAAGGTCTGAACTGTAGCCCAGCGGGATCTTGATGGTATCCATACGATTCTGCCTCCTTATCTCGCGTCGTTTTATATACAAAAAAGTATTATAACAGGTCATCACCTCTAATGCAATGGAGTATAGAAAAAAAGCCTGTGCCCCAAAAAGCAGGCACAGGCAGTCATCACATGTTATACACTCAGTTTTTTGTCGACCATCCATCCGGAGATGAGATACAGGATGACAGACAGCACCAGGGACATCCCGATCTGGACCAGCATGGAGGATTCGATCTTCATGGAGGGCAGTGCCTTCAGGATCAGATTGGCGATCCGGCCGAAGGCAATGGTGATCGCCAGGAACAGGATAAAGCTCACAACGCCCGAGAATCGTTTTCCGGCCAGTACGGCGGCGGAGAGGATGATCGCCAGATAGGCGCAGACGATGGTGGAGAGCCAGCTTGCCAGGAGCGTGAAGAAGATGAGCACCGCGGTCGTGGCCGAAAGCTCGGTCGGAAGGTCCATCGACCTCAGCATATCCTGGATCATCCGTACAATGTCATCCAGCGTTACATACTGTTTAAATATGATGTAGATGTCAAGCGCTGCCAGCAGGGAGTAAAAAACACCTGTCAGCAAAAGGGAAATGCCGTTTTCCAGAACCTTGGCGCCTACGATCGTGTACCCGGAATGGGGCGTCATAAAGAGCATGTAGCTCTGCTTGGTATTCAGGTCTCTCTGAAGAACGAGCATACTGTACAGCCCGATAAAGGTGATACCGGCCGAAGCGATCATGACCAGCAGGAAGATGGAGATCCCGATCAGCGGAGAATCAGGGTCCTTCCTGTATGCGGCGAACAGGAACAGAACCTCGGCGACCGCCGTCAGGACCAGCATGATCAGTTTCAGGAACATTGTTTTTCGGAATTCATATTTTAACAGCTTACCCATCAGTTTTCACCTCCATGTCCATAGATCTCGCGGTAACGGTCCGCTACGGATTTACCCTGTTCTTCGCGAAGCGTGTCGGTCGCGACGATCTCGATGAGATGGCTCTGCTTCAGGAAGATCGCGTAATCGGCGATCGTCTCGAGTTCTTCCACCAGATGGCTGGAGATCAGGAGCAGCTTGTCGCTGCCGGAAGACTGCAGGATGCTGCGCATGATCTCGTCGCGGGCCAGCAGGTCGATCCCGTTGAGAGGCTCGTCGAGCAGATATACGCGTGCGTCGCGGGCCATGGTGACCGCGATCTTGAGCTTGGCCATCATACCACTGGAGAGTGCTTTGGTCTTAAGGTCCGGCGTCAGCTCCATCCGTTCGAGCAGTTCATGATATCTCTCCATGGAGAAGTCCGCAAAAAAGTCCTGGTAATATTTTCCCACGTCCTTTGCGGTCATCCAGTTGTAGAAATAGGGCTCTGTGGACATGTACGCGATGTCCCGTTTGCTGTTGATCCCGATGGGGGCTCCGTTGTAAAGGATCTCTCCGGAGGTGGGCTTTACGAGGCCCCCGGCCATTTTCATCCAGGTGGTCTTGCCGCTTCCGTTGGGTCCGAGCATGGCGTAGATATGTCCCGGTTCAAGGCTGATGGAGACATGATCTACGGCGGTTTTGCTTCCGTATTTTTTGGTTAATTCTCTGCTTTCGAGCATGATTCGATCCTCTTTTCCAATAAACTGATGGTTTCTTCTCTGGTCATTCCGATCTCCATGATCTCGCTTACAAAGCGGGATACGATGTCGTCGGCCATCTCCTCATGGAGTGCCCGGATCCTGCCCTCGTCTTCTGTGACAAACGTCCCCAGGCCCCGGCGGGTAAAACAGACGCCGGACTGCTCCAGCTCCCGGTAGACCCGGGCGGCCGTGTTGGGGTTGATGCCATGGACGAGCGCCAGATCCCTGGCAGAAGGCAGCTTGTCGCCAGGGGCGAGCCGACCGGTGACAATGTCGCGTTCGATCACCCGGATGACCTGCAGGTAGATCGGTATGGCATTATCATATTTCATGTTCACACCTCGCGAATGTATGTGTAATCTAGTGAACTAGTCACATAGTACACTAAGAAAATGATTTCGTCAAGAGTTTTTTTGAAAAAAAGCTGAAACAGAACGATTCGACCGGCTCCGGAGGGGGCTGCAACCGCCGGTTGACAGATTTCCAAGTCCGGTTGGTAGTCTGCAACCGTCTGTTTGGCTATAGTTAAGGCACAAAAAACAAACGGAGGAGGTTCCATATGATACTCGCAGATAAAATCACAGAACTCAGAAAAAAGAACGGCTGGTCCCAGGAAGAGCTGGCGGAGAAGCTGGATGTGAGCCGCCAGTCCATCTCCAAATGGGAGGGCGCCCAGTCGGTTCCTGATATGAACCGTATCCTGAAAATGTCAGAAATCTTCGGGGTTTCGACCGACTATCTTCTGAAGGACACCATCGACTCGCTGCCCGGAGAAGTGCTTCCGGAGAGTGATGCCGGAAATGCAAGGGCAGTTTCCATGGAGGAAGCGGCCTCCTTCCTTGCCCACAGGGAAAAGGCATCCGGGAGAGTTGCCATCGGTGTGATGATGTGTATTCTGTCCCCGGTACTTCTCATTGTACTTGCCAGCCTGCGGGAGGGATCGCTGATCGCTCTTTCGGAGGCGGCAGTTACCGGGATCGGGCTGATCGTCCTGCTCATGCTTGTGGGCGGAGCCGTCGCGCTCTTTATCACAACCGGCCTTCAGGGGCAGCGGTTTGAGTATCTGGAAAAAGAGGAGATCGATACAGAATATGGCGTGAACGGCATGGTCAGGGAACGGCAGGAAAGATACCGCCATACCTATTCCGTACAGCTGGTTACAGGGATCGTTCTCTGTGTGGTTTCGGCAATACCGATTTTCATAGCGCTGATCGCCTTTGGGGAGAATAATGCTGCTGTGTCCGCAGCGGTTGCTGTTTTGCTGGTGGTCGTAGCGGTCGGCGTGTTCCTGATCGTGCGGACATGCATGGTCTGGGGCGGCTATCAGGCTCTTCTTCAGGAGGGCGATTATACGGTCGAGCGAAAACAGGACGAGCAGAAGAATGCTCTTGTCGCAGAGATCTACTGGGGACTGGCTGTGGCCATTTATCTGGCAGTCAGTTTTCTGACGAATGCCTGGGAAAAGACATGGATCGTTTGGCCGGTCGCAGGCGTCGGATATGGAGTCGTCATAGCTGTGGCGAGAGTGTTGAGGAAGAAATAACCTGGAGATGGAACACAGACTCCCCAAAACGTCCCGAAGCCGCTTAAAACGCCGGATATGGACAAACGGGATCGATTGAGGTATGATGATGCAGGATTCATATCAGTTAGCAGAGGGGAGATCGGAATATGGAATTATATAAAGGAAGGCCCGAAAATACCGAAGGAAGGCTTCCGCGTGAGATCAGGACGTATGATCTGCTGGACAGGCTGGGAATTGCTTATGAAAGGACGGACCATGAGCCGGCGACCAACATGGAGGCCTGTGACAGGATCGACGCGGTCCTGCACGTACTGATCTGTAAGAATCTGTTTCTGTGCAACCGGCAGAAGACCAGGTATTACCTGCTGATGATGCCGGGAGACAAGAAATTCAAGACCAAGGAGCTCTCAAGCCAGATCAACTCCGCCAGGCTTTCCTTCGCGAGCGGGGAAGATATGGTCAGGCTCCTGGACATAGAGCCCGGATCGCTCAGCATCATGGGACTCATGAACGATCACGGCAGCGAGGTGCAGCTTCTGATCGATGAAGATGTATTAAAGGACGAATATCTGGGATGCCATCCCTGCATGAACACATCCAGCCTCAAGATGAAGACGAAGGATGTACTGGAGAAATTCCTTCCGGCGGTCGGTCATGAACCGGTCGTTGTCCATCTGACCGGAGAGGACTGAAACGGCCGGCTGATCCGGCATGGATGCGTACCGGGCATTGAGAAGATGTCCCTGTCAGGATCGCGGAGAAATTTTTTGTTCTGACAGGGTGTCCTTCAGGCAGGAGAAGCTCCCGAGGACAGCCTCCGGATCGGCACATTCGATGGTCCAGGAAGGCGGGGATTCCTGCGCGGCGAGAGCACGGAGCGTGTCCCGGACGGGGAGGGTCCCCTGTCCCAGGCCGAGGTGCTCATCCGCCTGCCCGTGGTTGTCATGCAGGTGCACATGCCGGATCCGGTCTTTTAACGTATCTGTAAAGACCGGGAGGGCGTCCCGGCCGTAGCAGAAGGCATGTCCGATGTCCAGACAGATCCCGAAATCCGGGCTCTCTACGGCGCCGGCCACTTCGAGAAAGGGTGCGGCATAGGGATCCAGGACATTTTCCATGCAGACGGCGATGCCGCGGCGGTCTTCCAGAAAATGGTTCCAGAAGTCCGCCATCCGTTCCGCCCATCCTTCCAGATAGTAGACGCCGGGAACAAAGCAGCTGTGGTATACGATCTTACCGGCGCCCAGGATCTCGGCGGCTTCGTAGGCCTGGGAAAAGCGATAGAGGGTCGCCTCCCGCACCAGGCGGTCAAAGCACATCGGATTGAGATCCAGAAAAGGCCCGTGAAGGGTGAGAGCAGGGACACAAAGCGCGTGAAGACGCGCTTTTTCTTTTTTTAGAGTCTGTGAAAAGACATCCAGGTTTTCCGCGATGGAAAACCGGATGCTCTCAAGCCCCATGCCGGTCTTTTCGATGATGCTGTACATATCCTGCTCCGGGAGCAGGTCCGAGAAGTAGATCTGATCTTGCATTGCCTTTATCCTTCGGGATACCGCCCGTTTCAGTCGGGGCGGATCGTGCCTTTTGACAGGATGTATCCTTCGCCGGGCGTGAACAGGTGAAAGGACTGCGCCGGGCTTTGGGCCTTCAGGCAGTCGATGAAGTAAGCCGGATTGACGGCGTTGACATCATACAGGTCATAGTGCATCGGGATCAGCAGGCCCGCTCCCGTGTTTTTGGCCAGCGTGATGGCTTCCACACTGTCAAAGCAGCCGATGATGTCTTTTCTGACCGTACGGTAATAATCCCGTCCGTTGATCGGCAGCAGAAGAGCGTCCATATGCATGATCCGTTCCTCGAGCCCGTCATACAGGCAGCAGTCACCGGAGTGGTAGATCCGCAGGTTTCCCAGTGTGAATATGTATCCAACCTCGAGATAGCTGTTTTCCCCGTCAGGATGAAGCTCCTCGTGGGCGGAGGGGATGGCCGTGAAGGAAATACCATCGCCAAGGTTCATGGCCTGATCGGTCCGGACTTCCGTGATGGCCGAAGCAGGGATCCCGTACTCCGGCAGCAGGGATGTGACGGAGCGGGGGCCGTAAAACCGTGCTTTATTGTTCACCTTTGCGATCGCGGCGAGGGTCCAGGGATCCATGTGGTCAAAATGCGCGTGGGTACAGAAAACGAAATCGACAAAATCCAGCTCCTCCGGCTTCAGCGGAGGCGCATACAGGCGGACCCATGTGACTGCCTCGGTACAGCAGTTCCGGTCCACATAGTCTGTCAGGTAGCCATCGATCAGGATATATCTGCCGGCATATTTCAGCAGAAAGCCGACCTGCCCGAGATAAAACAGGGCAGCCTGCCCGGGAGCAAGATCCAGGGAGAGAATCCGGTTCTTCATTATCAGCACCTCCTGCGCCTTTCAGGCGCGTCTTTCTTTTTCAAAGGTATGGCAGTAAGTCAAAATCTCTTCACGTGTTCCGGCATCCATCCAGGGCGCCCCCGCCCGGATGAGTTCTTCCGGCGTTTCCGTTTCTTTTTCGATCTGTCCGGCGTAGAGGATGGCGGCGGCTGCCGTTTTCTGGAGGACAGAAGTGTCCTCCCCGTATTGCCTGAGCAGCTCCATAGGCCCGAAGATCCGCTCGATGCGTCCGAGCTTTCGTCTGGCCTGCCGGGCGTTTCGTTCGATGGTGTCCACGATCTCCCGATTGCAGAATTTAGCCCGGGAAAGAGCGGCAAATTCCTGCTGGTCCGCGGGGTCATAACCGAATTCCCGGCAGAGAGCCCGGTTGACCGCTTCATAGTGCCGGGTGAGGAGCTCCTGGATCCGCGGATCGTTGGCGGCTTCGCCGTAGACCTTGTAGCCGTACAGCCAGCCCATGTAGGCGATCACCCCGCTGGCGGAATTGTACGTGAAGATCTTTCTCTTCAGGAAATCGCCGAAGTGAGCGGTGGGCCGGAGCGTAGGGATCTCCGGATCGAAGTCCGGAAGACGGTCTTTGTCAAAGGGCAGATACGGATAGTTTTCGGATGCGATCGAAAGGCCCTCATCCTCGATGGTCGTGCAGAAAACGGCCGCTTCGCTGACAAGGACGTTATCCATGCCGATCGCGTCCGCCAGCAGCTCTGCAGGTCCCACCGCGTTTTCACAGGTGATGATCCGGCAGTCTTTTCCGGGGAGAAGCCTTTGCCGGAGGGCGTGCCCCACGTCGGGGAGATTCGCCGCACCGACGCTCACCAGGATCGTGCCGCTTCCGGAAAGATCGGCATTTTCCCAGGTGGATACTGTATAGTTTTTGATGGTGAGGCTCTGCCGGCCGCCGCCAAAAAAGCGGACGGTATAGCTGCCTTCTTCGTTGAGCCTTTGCACCAGCGCCGCGTCCTTGTCGATGAAGGAGACAGGTACATCCTTCTCGGCGGCCAGGCGTGCCAGAAAACCGCGCCCGGTCTTGCCGGCGCCGATGATGGTGATCTGTTTGCTCATGGATACCTCCTGTTTTTTTGTGTATTACCGGATATATCCTTTTTCCTGCAGGAAACGGATCTTTTCCTTGATCAGAAGTCCAAGGCTCCCTTCCGGATCGAGCTTACATACTTCTGCAAGGACGGCGTCGACGCCGCGGCTGCTGCGAAGCTCCCTGAGCGCGACGGCGGACGGACCATCGTCGTTTGTGTAATAGATCGCCGCGGCGATGCCGGTACAGAGATTTTCCGGCCGGATCCCGAAGGACTCGACCATGCGGGCGGAGCCCACCAGCCGGTCGTCCGGTCCAAGCTTCCGCATCGGATCCCGGGCGTTCCGCTCGATCTTGTCCACGATCACGTAATTCTGCAGCTTATTGAAAGAGCCTCTCGTAAAGGCGAACTGTTCTTCTTCTGAGAAGCCGTATTTCAGGCACAGAGCCTTCGAGGTCTCCCGGTACACCCCGTCCAGCACGGATAGGATGAACGTATCGTGCGCTGCGTCGGCCAGGATCTCGTATCCCAGCAGGGCGCCGAGAAAAGAAGTCGTCCCGTTGGCCGCGTTGTAGGTGTAGAATTTCCGTTCGAGAAAGCCTCCGAATTCCTGGATCAGGTGCAGGCCCCTGATGTCCGGCAGAGGTCCCCGAAGCCTGGAGGCGTCCACGTGCAGATCCCAGTAATCCTGTACGTTGACGATCAGGGGATCGACAGCGAGCTGCTCTTTTTCTGCTTCGATCGCGCTCCGCAGGATGACCGCTTCCGTGATCCCGACGCTTTTCTCATAATAAGCCCTGCCTTCCGGGGAAAGAAGCGGCTCGATGCCGGCTTTCAGTACGTCCGCGGGCTTTGTCCAGTTTTCGCAGGTGACGAAATTCAGCGGCTTTCCGGTGGCAGCTCTTTTTTCGATGCCTGCCGCATAGTAGGGGACCAGCTCCGCCAGGCTCTTACCGCCCACCGCGTTGAACACGGCGTCCGCTTTGGCGAGGACGTCCACGACGGCGGATTTCTGGTCGTAGGAAAGTGCCCTTACATTCTTTACGACGCAGTTCTTTTCGGGGGCTCCGAGAATATTGACGGTGTATTCACCCCGTTCGTTGAGGAGCCGTACCAGATCTTCGGATCTTTCCACAAAGACGAAGGGGATCCCGCTGAGATACAGCAGATGCCCGAGAAAGCCCCGGGCGATCTTGCCGGCTCCGAATATCACACATGACATGTTGTTCTGACCTCCTTATGATGCTTAGAGCCCGCGCACCCGCCGGTACAGGGCTGTATAGATATCAAACCGTTCGAGAAGACGCCTGCGAAGCCGGCCGTCGGGCCTGACCTCTTCGGAGATACCGGCTAGTCCGGCTGCCTCGCGGATCGAAGAAAGAAGCCCTTCGCCCAGAAGCGCCGTGACCGCTCCGCCAAGAGCGGATGCGTCCTTTTCCCCGATCACCGTGATGGTCTTTTGGAGCAGCTCCGCCTTCAGATAGTTGAGGAGCGGATTTCCGGAAGCACCGCCGCAGACACGAACGGAATCGCCTCCTTCGGCGCCGAGATGACTGTAAATATGAAAGATGCTGAAGGCGACGCCCTCCTGCACGGCGTAGGCCATGTGCGCCGCGCCTGTTTTGCCGGTGATCCCGTAAAAGGTTCCCCTGGCAGCAGGGTCAAAGACCGGCGCGCGTTCTCCGTTCAGGTAGGGGAGAAAGACCGGCGCGTCATCCAGGAGTCTGCGGGGGTCCCGGATATCACAGGGAAAGACCTCTTTTCTAAAGGAAAGGGAAACGCCGGATGAAGCCGTCACGCCGTAATGGACATAGCCCGAAAAAAACGGAGAGGAGATCAGGTCTGATCCGGTGTGAAGCTGCTCCTCCACAAGTCCGAGATGCTCGCTGCTTCCGGTAATGTCAAACCAGCAGCCGGGACCGTGGATCCCCATGCCGAGAAGAGCGGCGTAGAAATCATTCAGGCCCGTATATACCGGCAGGCCTGCCGGAAGACCGGTCCGTGCGGCAGCCTCGGGAAGAAGCCGTCCCGCAGTCTCCCAGGGCATTTTGAGGGCCGGAAGTGCGGACGGATCGATGCCGGCATCCCGCAGAAAACGGCGGCTGTAGGTGCAGGGCGTGATTCCTGCCGTGTCGTGACTTCCCTGCGCCGAGGCCGTATCACCGGATGCAGTATGTGCAAGTCCCCGCCATGAATACGGGTCGGAGACACACTGCCCGGTCAGCCGCTGTACAAACAGGTCCTTCGGCTGCAGGACACGGGTCACGGATCCATACCGCGCGGCGGCGTACCATAGCTTTGGCAGCGGGTAGGACGAAAGCCGCGGGTGCGGCATGCCGATCTCCGGGATGAAATCCTCCTCCGGGTAACGCTCCAGGATCCTGTCCACATATTCCGCGCCCTCCGGACTGCTCCACGGGAGCAGATGCTGTCCGTTGATGAGATAGGTGCCTACCTGGGAGGAAAAGCCGACCGCCCGTACCGATGAGAGATCCTGAAGATCTGAAAGTGCCGACAGAAACGCCTTCCACCATCCCTCCGGGGATTCCTCTTCATAAGAGCAGCGGCTTCGCTGCAGGATTTTTCCGTTCTGTACATAGAGGATCTTGAGGGCGGAGGTGCCGATGTCGATGCCGAGAACGGCGTTATTCATGGACGAACACCGCCTTTACAAAGCCGGCCGGCCGTGTCCGCACCAGCTCGATCCCTTCTTCATAATCCTCCGGGCGAAGCGTGCGGGAGACCAGAGGACGAAGGTCGATCACCCGGTCGCCCATGAGGGTGATGGCTTTTTTGTGCATGTTCCAGTTGTTGCCGGCTCCGACGACCCGCAGATTGTTGATGTGGACGTCGTCGATGCGGAGCGACATCTGTCGGCCGCGCCCGTAACCCGCCAGTACGACGGTACCTCCTTTGCGGGCGATCCGGAAAGAAGCCTGGATGCAGGATTCGATCCCGGTCGCGTCCACGACGAGGTCGGAACCGCCCGGATGATAAGTACGGAGCACCTCCTCGGGATCTTCGCTGTCAGTCGCGATCACGCGGTCGGCGCCGAGCTCTTTGGCGATGGACAGCCGCTTATCGGAGGAAGCGACGACGGTGATCCGCCGCATCCCCATGGCCTTTCCGACCGCGAGGATGCACAGGCCGATGCTTCCGGCGCCGAAGATCGTCAGCGTGTCCCCGAAGGCCGCCCCGCCTTTCTGCATGCTGCCCAGGGCAACGCCGAGAGGCTCATTGAGAGCCGCTTCCTCAAAAGAGAGATTCTCCGGCTTTTCGACAAGCCCGTAGACGGGGACAAGAAAGTACTCCCCGTAGGCACCGTCACGCTTGAAACCGATCTCTTCAAAATGCTCGCAGTAGCGCCAGTTTCCGCTGCGGCAGGCATCACAGGTGAGACACACCACATCATTGCTGCCGATGACTGCCTTTCCGATCCGGGCTTCATCTGCAGGACTTCCGACGGCGTCGACGATGCCGCTCCATTCATGCCCCGGGATCAGGGGATACCTGGCCGGAATACGGCCGTCGATCACCTCCAGGTCGGTGGCACAGACCGCCGCGGCTTTGACCCGGATCCGGGCAAAACCGGGGGTCGGTTCGGGTATATCTGTCTGTACAAGATGGATCCGGCCCGGGGCTTCGACCCGGACCGCTTTCATCAGCCTTTTTTTTCCGGACATGCGGGACACCTCCTCAGAATACTGTTTTCTCTATTATACATGAAGCAGATCATAAAAGGAAGACTTCCATCGCCGCCCCGCTTTTTTGCTTATCGCGCAAAAGAAAAGGCAGACAGCGGGATGAGCGCATGTCTGCCGGAAGAACGTTTGATCAATATGGATACTTTCTATCATAGAGAAGGGCGGCCAGGAGGACCACAAAACAGGATCCCGCATTGTGGACGAGAGCCCCGGTGGTGGGTGTGAGCACGCCGGTCACGGAGAGGATGATCGCGACCAGGTTGATGCACATGGAGAGGGCGATCGCACCGCGGATGGTCCGGACGGTGGTGCCGGACAGCCACTTGAGATAGGGCAGGCGCGTGATGTCATCGGTCATGAGAGCCACGTCCGCCGCGTCAACGGCGATATCGCTGCCCATGACGCCCATGGCGGCGCCTACGTCGGCGGTTTTTAGCGCCGGCGCGTCGTTGACACCGTCGCCGACCATGCATACCCGGCCGTTTTTCTGAAGAGCGCGAAGCTCTTCCACCTTCTGCTCGGGAAGAAGACCGGCATGGATCTCGCTGATCCCGGCCTTGCCGGCAAAGAAAGCGGCGGCTTTCGGATTGTCGCCGGTCAGGAGTACGGTCCTCGCGCCCATGCGGTTCAGACGCGCTACCATGTCGGCCGCCTCCGGACGAAGGACGTCCGAGAGAGCGATGACGCCGAGAACGTGGCTGCTGTCGGCGGCGATGATCGCGGCTTTGCCTTCCCCGCTGAGGCGGAGAAGGAGCTCCGGCAGGTCAGGGCTTTCCGGAATGCCTGCCTCCCGGAGGAAGGATCTGTTTCCGAAATAACAGGTCGTTCCCTGTATGGAAGCGGAAACGCCTCTGCCCGCGGTCATCCGGAAGTTTTCAATCTCCGGAAGAGTAAAGCCCTCTTCCTTTGCTTTTTCCGTGACGGCTTTTCCCAGGGGATGCTCACTGCGGCTCTCCGCCGCCGCGGCAAGAAGCAGCAGATCCTGACGGTCAATCCCCCCCAGGGGGATAATGTCACTGACCTCCAGGTGTCCGTACGTCAGCGTACCGGTCTTGTCAAAGGCGATGGCGTCGACCCCGGCCATTTTTTCAAGGGCTTCCCCTGATTTGATGATAACGCCGTTTCTGGCTGCCTGCCCGATGGCGGCGATGATCGCCGTCGGGGTGGCCAGGACCAGCGCGCAGGGGCAGAAGACGACCATGACGGTGACCGCCCGCACGATGTTTCCGGTAAAGACATAGGCGAGGATCGCGATGAGAAGAGCGACCGGCACCAGGATGCTGGCCCATTTATCGGCGATCCTCTGGGTAGGCGCCTGGTTCCTGTCCGCCTCCTCCACCATGCGGATCAGCTTCTGGAGAGAGCTGTCCTCCCCGACCTTGTCGGCCCGGAGATCAAAGGAGCCGAAGCGGTTGATGGTTCCGCTGTAGACAGAGTCACCGATCCCCTTGTCGACGGGGAGGCTTTCCCCGGTCATCACGGACTGGTCGACGGACGTTTCCCCGCTTACGATCACACCGTCCACGGGAATCGTCTCGCCGGGAAAGACCCTGACCAGATCATCTTTGCGGATGCCGGAAACGGGAATGATCTCTTCGGTCCCGTTCCGGATGACACGTCCGGTGTCCGGAGCAAGTTCGATCAGATTCCGAAGTCCTTTTCTGGCCCGGCGGGTCGTCATGTCCTCCAGCAGCGCGCCGATCTCCATGATAAAGGCGACTTCTCCGGCGGCAAACAGATCGCCGATCATGAGCGCGGCGATCATGGCCATGGAGATCAGGAGGCAGGATGAGATCTTGGAGATCCCTTTGTTGTGGATGAGGCGGTAGATGGCCAGGTACAAAAGAGGCAGGCCGCAGATCACGACGCACACCCATGCCAGATTTTCGCCGGCGGGCCATCCGGCCCTCGGAAGAATAAAGGAAGCAGCCAGGAAAACACCGCCGATGATCGTCATCGGCCATCCGGCCAGAATATCATTGATTTTTTTGATCATATGAGTCACACTCCCGAAATACCCCCCAGGGGGGATACTGACTTTAGGATAGACGATGGACAGGTCTGCCTGCAAGATGCAAAAACGCCACTTTGTTCGTTACCGAACAAAATGTTTAAAATGTACTTTTTTGTGAATGCGGAAGGGACAGTACCAGGCTCTTTACAGAATCATCCGGAATCGTTACAATAAAAACAGGAAGAGAACCTGGTCATGTAGCATGAAGGAGATAGAGTATGGGAAAGATCATGAAGCGATGTCAGGTATGTGACGGACCGGTCGTGAACGGCCGCTGCAAGCTTTGCGGGATGCCGTACCGCAACGATGATGAATTATATCATCTGAATGAAAACCGGCGTGACCACTACGCACACGCCTCCTGGCGTGAAAAACAGATGATGCGGGAGGCGGAAGTTCCGCTTCCGGACAGGAACAGGCCCACCGCGGTCCAGAGGCCTGCCGGTCAGAATGCGAAGCGGCAGCCGGCGGTCCCTCTGTCGAGGGAGTATCCCAAGAGTATTCCGCCCAAAGGAGCGGCTGCGGGACAAAGGCCCGGGCAGAATAACGGCAAAAAGGAGGAATCCTCCGGATCGGCACTGTTCTATTTTGCCATCCTGATCATCGTGTTTGTCATCGCGTATATGCAAGGGTGTTGAGGGCGAAATAATGTGGCTCGCTTGCATGCCGCTTGGGGGAGGTACGAGATATGTGGCTGCCCGGGACACGCTTGTCTCCTTGGAATCGCTGCGCCGTCGTATCTCCTTGCACTTTGAGCGGGAATGTGGTATACTATGTATCTGGCAATAAAACACAAGATGTAGTTGAAAATGTGAGAATCCAGTACAATATATAGTACCGAACAGAGATGATACAGCTTTTTATTATGAGGTGGGAACAATGCTTTACGTGATCAAGAAGGACGGGACGAGAGAGGATTTCAATCCGCAGAAGATCGTGGCGGCCGTCAATAAATCCGCCGCGCGGATCCTGTATACCTTCTCCGATGAGGAAAAGGATTTCATCTGCCGCTTTGCCCAGGAGAAGGCCGAAGCCCTCGGCAAGGAAGGGATCCAGATCCAGGAGATGCACAATATCGTGGAGGGTGCCCTGGAGAGAGTGAACCCGGCCGTAGCCAAGAGCTACCGGGATTACAGGAATTATAAGCTTGACTTCATCCATATGATGGATGATGTCTACACCAAGAGCCAGGCGATCCGTTACATCGGCGACAAGAGCAACGCCAATACGGACAGTGCCCTTGTGGCCACCAAGCGCAGCCTGATCTTCAATGAACTCAACAAGGAGCTCTACCGCAAGTTTTTCATGAACCGCAACGAGCTGCAGGCCTGCAAGGACGGCTATATCTACATCCACGACCAGTCCGCGCGCCTGGATACCATGAACTGCTGCCTGTTTGACGTGGCGAACGTGCTGAAAGGCGGCTTTGAGATGGGCAATGTCTGGTACAACGAGCCCAAGACACTCGACACGGCTTTTGACGTGATGGGGGACATCATCCTGAGCACGGCCGCCCAGCAGTACGGCGGCTTTACGGTGCCGGAGGTGGACAAGATCCTGGCCCCCTACGCGCAGAAGAGCTATGACAAATACATCGGCGAATTCCTGAAATATGCCGATGAAAGCTGGGCCGGCCGTGAGGAAAAGGCGATCGAGTACGCTCTCGACAAGGTGCGCCGTGACTACGACCAGGGCTGGCAGGGAATCGAGTACAAGCTGAACACGGTCGGTTCTTCCCGCGGCGATTATCCGTTCGTCACGGTGACGCTGGGACTCGGCGTGGAACAGTTTGAAAAGATGTGCACGATCTCCCTTCTGAAGGTCCATGAGGGAGGGCAGGGCAAAGCCGGACACAAAAAGCCGGTGCTGTTCCCGAAGATCGTGTTCCTCTATGATGAGGAGATCCATGGCAAGGGCAAGATCGCCGAGGATGTGTTCGAAGCTGGCGTGGACTGCTCGTCCCGCACCATGTATCCCGACTGGCTGTCTCTGTCCGGCGAAGGCTATATCGCCAGCATGTACAAGAAATACAAAAAGGTCATCAGCCCCATGGGATGCCGGGCTTTCTTAAGCCCCTGGTATGAGAGGGGCGGGATGCAGCCTGCGGATGAGGATGACGTACCGGTATTCGTAGGACGGTTCAATGTGGGCGCCGTCAGCCTGCATCTTCCGATGATCCTGGCAAAGGCCCGCTCGGAGAGCCGGGACTTCTATGAGGTGCTGGATTTCTATCTGGAAATGATCCGGAACCTGCACATCCGCACCTATGAGTATCTGGGACAGATGCGCGCTTCCACCAATCCGCTTGCCTACTGCGAGGGCGGCTTCTACGGCGGTCATCTGGATCCTCATGAGAAGATCGGCAAGATCCTGAAGCCCATGACGGCCTCCTTCGGTATTACGGCGCTGAATGAACTCCAGGAGCTGTACAACGGCAAGTCCATCGCCGAGGACGGACAGTTCGCGCTGGAGATCCTTCGCTACATCAACGATAAAGTCAACCAGTACAAAAAAGAAGACGGCAACCTGTATGCCATCTACGGAACGCCCGCGGAGAGTCTCTGCGGTCTTCAGGTGGAGCAGTTCCGCAAGATGTACGGGATCGTGGCCGGCGTGTCCGACCGCCCCTATGTGAGCAACAGCTTCCACTGCCATGTGACCGAGGATGTCACCCCGATCGAGAAGCAGGATCTGGAAGGACGCTTCTGGGAGCTCTGCAACGGCGGCAAGATCCAGTATGTGCGGTATCCCATCAGCTACAACAAGGAGGCTGTCCGTACCCTGATCCGCCGGGCCATGAAGCTCGGGTATTATGAGGGCGTCAACCTGTCGCTGGCCTACTGTGATGACTGCGGCCACGAGGAACTGGAGATGGACGTGTGCCCGGTCTGCGGCTCCCGCAATCTGACCAAGATCGACCGCATGAACGGCTACTTAAGCTACTCCCGCGTCCACGGCGACACCCGCCTCAACGACGCCAAGATGGCCGAAATAGCAGAGAGAAAGTCAATGTGAAAGAGAAAGCCCCGCGGTGCGGCTGCCATGCGGCATGCTTGCATGCCAGCATGAGCAGACATAGCGCGGGCAGAGAAACATGAGGAAAAAAGTCACGCGAACGAAGAGAGCGGGGCGATTTCCGAATGTTTCTCGAAGGATGGCGGGAGCTGCGAAGCAGCGGAGCCATCCGGCTTTCGCAAACGTGGTGTGCGTCAACGCGCGCAGGAGACTCATTTTATGACCAAGATTCTGGTGGTTTCGGATACGCATGGGAAAAACAGCTATATGCATGACGCGATCGCACTGGAGCATCCTTTCGATATGCTGATCCACTGTGGCGACGTGGAGGGCAACCTGTATTCGATCCTGGGCCCCGACCCGGGCTATGAGTTTCATGCCGTCCGCGGCAACTGCGACTATTCCGGCTATCCGGACAGGCTGATCCTCACGGTGGAGGACAAACGGATCCTTGTGGTGCATGGCCATGAACATGCGGTTCGCTACAGCAACGACGCATTATTCCGCGCCGCCTCCCAAAGCAGCGCGGACGTGATCCTGTTCGGCCATTCCCATATGCCGGAGATTGAAGAAAGATACGGGATCCTGGCCGTTAATCCGGGAAGCCTTGCAAAACCAAGACAACAGACCAGGCGTAGGACCTATGCGATCCTCACGATCACGGAGGGGAGTTTTCCCCGTGCGGACATAAAAGAACTGCCTCCGTCGGTCTGGGACGTCTGAATAACGAGAGGAGAGAAGTGATATGGCAGTAAACCCGATGGCACTTCTGAAGCTTAAGGAACGATTTTCGATCTTTTCCAGGCAGCATCCGAAGGTGCCCTTATTTTTCAGGAAGATCAATGAGAAGGGCCTCGAGCCCGGAATGATCCTGGAGCTCAAGGTGACGGATAACGAGGGTAACAATTATGTGACGAACATGAAGCTGACCCCCGAGGATGTGGAGACCCTGAAACTCCTTCATTCGTTAAAGAGCTGAGTCCTGCAGACAATTCTGTGTATCTTGAACGAAAAAGACGGAAAGGAACTTAACGACAATGACGAACCTGTTGAAACGCCTTCTGGTCTTCTGCCTTGGACAGTTTGTGCTGGCATGTGGTGTCGTGCTGGCCATCAAAGCGAACCTCGGCGCAAGTCCGACAACAGCAATACCCAATGTAATCTACAATATCCTGCAGGATCAGGGCAACACAGCGATCGCCCTTGGTACCTGCACAACGGCAATCTACTGTGTATATATTCTGGTGCAGCTCATCCTGCTGCGGCGCGATTTCAAGGTGAGAATGCTGCTCGAGATCGCGGTCTCCTTCATTTTCGGCTACTTTGTGACGCTGGGGCAGCATCTTCTGGCTTTCGTGCCGGCCCCGCAGAACTATTTTATCCAGATCGTCTATCTGGTCATCAGTATCCCCATCATGTCTGCCGGTATCGCCATTTACGTCATCCCGCAGATATCCCCGGCGCCCGCGGAGGGTGTCACCGCGGCCCTGTCCCAGAAGATCGGATGGCCTGTACCCCGATGCCTGCTGGTCTTTGACATCTGCATCGTGTCGATCGGTGTGATCCTTTCACTGGTCTATTTCCACGGACTCGTGGGCATCCGTGAAGGTACTATAATCTGCGCCTTCACCCTCGGTCCGGTCATGAAGCCGATCATGAATGCGATCGAGAAGCCGCTGACAAGCTTCTGCGGCCTGAAGACAAAGACCGAGGCGGCGATGGAGAATGCTCCTGCGCCTGTAGTGGATCCCGGCAAGCTGATCATCACCATCGACTGGGAGTTCTCCTCCTGCGGCGACCTGCTGGCCCGCTCCCTGGCGGAGAAGCTCGGCGCCAAGATCTACTCCAACGACGAGCTTGTCGAGATGGAGATCAAAGAGTCCGGTCTTCCGGAGCGCTTTGTGACGATCCACGAGCGTCTGATGCGGCACAGCGCAATCTACGATTACGCGACGTACGCCTACCGGATCCAGCAGTCCCTGGACCCGCTTGAACAGCTCTATGCGGCGCAGGTGAGCGTGCTCAGGCAGATCGCGGCTACGGAAAAGGCTGCGGTGATCCTTGGGCACTGCGGAAACTACATCCTCCGGGATGACCCGAACTGCTTCAAGCTTTTTGTTCATGCGGATACCGACGACCGGGTACGCTGGGCCGTGAACCGCAATCAAACCGATGCGGGTGCCGCAAAGCAGGCGATGACTGCCACGGACCATTCCAGGGCCAAATATCATCACGACTTTACCGGCGAGATGTGGGGACAGGCCAAGAATTACGACCTGACCCTCAGCACCTCCAGCTTCTCCAAGCCCAAGGATCTGGAACTGATCTGCGACGCGATCGAGTACTGGAAGTCATGCAGATGACCTTACTATAGGAGCCTCTCTTATGAGAGGCTCCTTTTTTCGTCCGTTTGGTTCATTTTTTTATCCGTATATCGGAATTCATCGCGGTCTTTTCGATCCGGGCCAGCTCGTCGATTCCGTGGTATTGTTTTTCGTGCTCCAGGATCCGCAGGGACAGCAGGATCTCCGTGCGCAGCATGGGATCCGAAAGGGAGCCCTTCAGCAGGTCCTCGATGACGCCGATCCGGTAGTTGATGGTGTTCCTGTGTACAAAAAGCTCCTTGGCGCACAGTGTGGCGTTGCAGTTGCAATGCAGGTAAGCCCGCAGCGTCTTCTCCAGGGAGGTCCCGTTGCTCTTGTCATACTGGAGAATGGCGATCACACCCGGGTGGCACAGATGCGCCGGATAGGTGAACTGATGCAGCTTGACGGCTGCTTCAAAGCACAGGTCCGTAATGAAATAGACCATGTAATCATTGTAGCGGAAGATCCGCTGCTTTTTTTCTTTACAATAAATCCTGCCGAGCCTCGCGGTAGCCAGGGCCTGCAGGTACAGCGAACGCATGTTGATCAGGAAGCGCGTACAGTTGCCGATCCCCGCGTAGGCGTCGAAGCTGACCAGCAGATCGGTAAGGAGACCCTCGTCGTAACAGACCTCCTCGTCGTAGGTGCCCTTGGAAGCGATCACGACCAGTGTGTCCTCGTAGGAGGTCGCGCTGCTGTTCGGGAAGATCTGCTCCAGCTGCCCGGAAATATAATGATAGGGGATGGCCCTGTCCGTCCGGGAAAAACGGATGACGATCACGTGGAAGAATTTGCCCTTCAGGATCCCGGGCTCCAGTTCCAGCCGCCGCTGCAGCTCCTCCGTGTCCTTGATCCTGAGATCCACCAGGTCGGCGATCAGGGATCCAAACGCGTCCTTGGACAGCTGGGCCATGGCGTCGTTGGTGAGGATGATGGGCGTGACCACATGGATGAAGTCATCGATGTAGTGTTCGCTGCGGTCTGTGAGCTCCTCCCCGGGCAGACTGAAGAGGATCCGCGCGACGGTCTTGTCGTTTTTGCGGATGTGGTGGGCCAGATAGGTATGGCCGTCCATCCGGAAGGTAATGGTCATGTGCGGCCGCTGCTTCCGCTCGGTCACGAGAAGCTCCTTGACCAGGCTGTGGGGGAGGGGGTCACCCGTCCCAAGGATCGGAAACAGAGGATCCGTGTCCTGGCGGTTGGAGCAGAAGGCGATCTGCTGGAAAAAGGAACCAAGGACCGCGATGGGGATCCTGGTGCGGATAAAAAAGTACTCTGCCAGGATCTGGACATCATCGGTGGAACGCAGATCGAACTGCCACTGATGATAGGACATGAAGATCGTCGATACATGGTTGTACAGCTGGAAGATCCCGGCCCGGTAGACAAGGATATTGGAAGGACTGTCCCCGAAACGGGTAAGAAGAGCCTGCGGATCCACCTCCCCGTCCGGGTCCGTGCACAGCAGATACGTGCAGTCCGCTGCCCGTACAAAGCTTTCCGGAAAGGAATCAAGGGTGCACAAATAGATGTGCTCCGGAAGCGGTTCCCCGGCGGGCTCCAGGAAGAGGATGCTGCGGATATGCGCGAGTGATTTCAGCTGTATATGCTGATAGACCAGCGGAAAAGGGGTCTCGTTTATCAGCAGTTCTGCTCTGAACATAGGGATGTCCTCCTGCATTTTTATGAAAATCCCACAAAAAACCTTTCTTTCAGTATACAGAAGTTCTGTACAGGAAGCAATAGCTCAGGCACTTGTTCACGGTGCACAAATTGCAGTAAAAAACGGTGTTCACCGTGTATATGGCTGAGCGACGTGCAAGATGCTATAGTGGACTTGTATCCGAAGGTACGGCGGAGGGAGCGAAGCAGCTCTCCGGTAATGAAAAGAAAGGATGATACTATGAAAAAATGTATGGCAATTCTTCTGGCAGCTGCCATGACGGCAGGCATGCTTCTGGGGACGGCTTCGGTCAGCGCGGCTGAGTATACGCCCTCCGATGAGACACTGGTCGTTGCCCACAAGGGCAATCCCACCAGCCTTTTCCATCCGACGGTCTCCGCCGTCAGCGTCAACACACCGGTGAGTGAGACTCTGTACGACCGCCTGGTCTCCTATGATGCCGAGAGCGATACGGTAGGCCCGATGCTCGCTACCGAGTGGGAGTACATCGATGATACCCATGTACGCTTCACACTTCGTGACGATGTGACCAGCCATGCCGGCGATCCGTTTACGGCCAGCGACGTGCTGTATACCATCAAGCTCGCCATCGACAGCGGCGCTCTGTCCAACTACTATGGCATGTTCAACTATGACGAGTGCAAGGCCGAGGATGACCATACGGTCATTCTGGCTACCAACACCGCAGATCCCTACTTCCTGTACACCCTGTCCAACGTGCCGCTTGGCATGGTCGTGGAGGCTTCCGTGGAAGCCGGCGGCGGTCCGGAAGCGCAGGCCCTCAATCCGACGGCCGGAACCGGCCCCTACAAGTTCGTGGAATGGTCCGACGGCTCCTACATCAAGCTGGAGAGGAACGAGGACTACTGGGGCGAGACTCCTTATTACAAAGAGGTTGAGATCCGTATCATCGGCGATGCGGCCGCCCGTATCATGAACCTTGAATCCCACGATGTCAACATCGCACTGGATCCCGACAACGTACAGGTCGCCGAGCTGGAAGGCAACCCGGATGTGAGCATCATCAACTATCCGACCTCCAACTCCACCAACATGCAGCTGAACTGCTCCAAGGAGCCCTTCAACGATGAGCACGCGAGAAAGGCCGTCGCCCTGGCCCTCAACTACGAGGCAAACCTGGCGATCGCAGCCAGCGGCTATGGCGTCCTTTCCGACAGCTTCCTGCCGCCGGCATCCAGCCGTTACATCTCTGCGGAAGACGGCGGATATACCAGCTATTATCACAATGACCTCGAGGCAGCCAAGGAAGAACTTGCACAGTCCGCATATCCGGACGGCTTCTCCTTCGAACTGCTCTATGCAGAGGCTCCGACCTTCAACTCCTACAGTGAGATGATCCAGAACCAGCTGTCCCAGATCGGCATCACGGTGACACCGGTTCCGGTCGCTTCCTCCGAGTTCTATGATATTATTTCCGCCGGTAATTTCGATGCCCATATCGTTAACTGCGCAAATCCGGATCCGGCGATCATCTTCCGCTATTTTGACAGCAGGATCGATTTCCAGACCATGCGCGGCGGCTGCGGATGGGTGGATGCTCCGCAGGAACTGCTGGATCTGATGGATCAGGCCAAGGTCGAGCTGGATCCCGACAAGAGCATGGAGCTCTACAAGCAGATCCAGACGATCGTGAACGGCGGCGTTCCCACCATTCCGCTCTACTCCCCCAACAAGGTCTGCGCGGCTGATTCCAATATTCAGGGAATCACCCTGACCGAGTTCTGCGATATCGACTTCTCCAAGGCGTACAAAGCAGAATGATCACAATGACAATGTAGTGAAATCCCCCGCTTATGTGGGCCGCGGGCAACTCCCGCGGCCCACATGTCACATAAATGAGGAAACGCTATGCTGAATTATATTATCAAACGATTGCTCTGGATGATCCCGGTGATCCTGGGCGTCCTGCTGATCGTCTTTGTCCTGAGCGTGATCACTCCGGGTGATCCGGTGGACAATGTGGTCGGCCCGGACGCAACGGTGGAAGCCAGGGAAGCAGCCCGCGAGGAGATGGGACTCAACGATCCCGTCTATGTCCGGTTTGGCAAATATGTATGGGGTGTAGTGACCCGGGGCGATCTTGGGAAATCCTATACCAACCACCAGCCGGTGGTCAAGGAGATCATGCACCGGTTCCCGGTGACGCTCAAGCTGACGCTGGCGTCCGTGACCGTCGCGCTTTTGATCGCGCTGCCACTGGGCGTTCTGTCCGCTGTCTATCAATATTCCTGGGTGGATAACGTGACGATGGCCTCGGCTTTGTTCTTCGTCTCGATCCCGCAGTTCTGGTTTGCCCTCATGCTGCTCCTGATCTTCTCGGTCAAGCTGCAGTTGCTGCCGGCCAGCGGGATCAACGGGATCGCCAGCTGGATCCTTCCGGTGGCGATGATCGGCGTCGGCAATGTCGGAAACCTGGCCAGGGTCACGCGCTCCAGTATGCTGGAGGTCATCCGCCAGGATTATATCCGGACTGCCCGGGCCAAAGGCCAGAAGAAATCCGTGGTGATCTTCAAGCACGGCCTCCGCAACGCCCTGATGCCCGTAATCGCCAACGTAGGAAACACGATCGGCGTATCGCTTGGCGGCGCGGTGGTGGCGGAAAGCATCTTTTCGATCCCGGGAGTCGGGCAGTTCATGCTGAACGCGATCAATTCGAGGGACTGGCCCTCTGTACAGGGTGGTATCGTCATCCTGGCGATCACCTTCAGTGTGGTCATGCTCCTGGTCGATATCGTGTACACGATCGTGGATCCGAGACTGAAAACAGAATTCCAGTCCAGAAATAAGATCCGCAGACACAAGAAGGAAGGAGCGGCGGTATAATGGCTAAAATGTATACGCCAGCCATGGCAAAGCTTGATAAAAAGCGTTCCCGCAGCCGCTCCGCCCAGAGACCGTCCTCCCCGGCGAGGGAGGCATGGATCCGCCTCAAAAGGAACCGGCTGGCCGTCGTGGGGATGGTGATCCTCGCGATCCTGATCCTGACGGCAATCTTCGCGGACGTCATCGCTCCCTACGGGATCGATGAACAGAACTATACGGACGCACTGCAGGGGCCCAGCCTTCATCACCTGTTCGGAACGGACAATTACGGTCGGGATATCTTCAGCCGGGTCGTTTACGGAACGCGGATCTCTCTGCCCATCGGCCTGATCTGCGTGTTCATCGCCTACCTGTTCGGAGGCGTCCTGGGCGCTCTCGCAGCTTTCTACGGCGGCAAGGCGGACATGATCATCATGCGGATCCTGGATATCTTCCAGTCGATCCCGCCCATGCTGATGGCGATCGCCATCGCGGCGTCCCTGGGAACAGGCGTGGTCAATCTGGTGATCGCGATCTCCGTGAGTACCATGCCGGCCCGTGCAAGGATCGTCCGGGCGGCGATCCTCTCGGTCAAGAACAGCGACTATGTGGAATCGGCCCGCTGTATAGGCGCAGGCAGCCGGAGGCAGCTGCTCAAGTACATGCTTCCGAACGCGCTGGGACCGATCCTTACCAATATCACCTTCAGCATCGCTACGGCGATCCTGACAGTCTCTTCGATGAGCTATCTGGGCCTGGGCATTGCGGCGCCCACGCCGGAATGGGGCTCCATGCTGTCCGCAGGCCGGTCCTTCATCCGGACCGCCCCGCACATACTGATCTTCCCCGGAGCCGCCATCATGATCACGGTCCTGGCCCTCAACCTGTTCGGTGACGGGCTGCGGGACGCACTGGATCCAAGGCTTAAGTAGGAGAGTATGGCTATGAATGAACCGATTTTACGAATTGAAGACCTGGTCGTTCATTATGAGACCAGGACCGGAGTGGCGGAAGCCGTGAACAACGTCAGCCTCGAGATCCTTCCCGGTGAGACACTGGGGCTCGTTGGCGAAACAGGTGCCGGCAAGACGACGATCGCCCTCACGATCATGGGGCTTCTGCCCCAGCCCGGCGGTCACGTGATCCAGGGGAAGATCACGCTGGACGGCGAGGAGATCACCCGGTATATGACCAACAACCGGCGCCAGAGCAACAAAAACGACAAATACTTCCGCAAGATCCGCGGCAACAAGGTGGGCATGATTTTTCAGGACCCCATGTCCGCGCTGAATCCGGTCTACACGGTCGGAGAACAGATCGCGGAGGTCATACGGCTTCACAACAAGGTCTCCCGGGCGGAGGCCAACAAAAAGGCTGTGGATATGATGGAGCTTGTCGGGATCCCCGGCGAACGGTTCAAGAACTATCCGCACGAGTTTTCGGGCGGCATGAAGCAGCGTATCGTGATCGCCATGGCCCTGGCCTGCAGCCCGAGGCTTTTGATCGCGGATGAGCCCACGACGGCGCTGGACGTGACGATCCAGGCGCAGGTGCTGGAGCTGATGCGCGGACTCCGGAAGGAATTCAACACGGCCATGCTGATGATCACCCATGACCTGGGCGTTGTGGCGGACATCTGCGACAAATGCGCGGTCATCTATGCCGGCCAGATCGTGGAGTACGGGACGCTGGAGCATGTTTTCAACAATCCGAAGCATCCGTACACGCTGGCTCTTTTTGCGGCTCTGCCAAGCCTCGATACCGAGGTGGAAAGGCTGCAGGCGATCGAGGGCCTGATGTCGGATCCCATGGATCTGCCGGAATACTGCAGCTTTTATGACCGCTGCAACCATCGCTGCGACGCGTGCAAAAACTGCGACCCGGCACTTACGGAAGTGGAGCCCGGACATTTTGTCCGGTGTCTGCGGATATCGTCTGAGGAGGAAGAGAAATGAGCACATTGCTGGAGATCCGCAATCTCAAAAAGTATTACAGTGTTTCCGGCGGTATGCTGCATGCGGTGGACGACGTGACTCTGTCGGTGGAGAAGGGAGAGACTCTCGGCATCGTCGGAGAATCCGGCTGCGGTAAATCGACCCTAGGCAAGACGATCCTCCGCCTGACACCGCCGACGGACGGGGAGATCCTGTACAACGGGCAGGACATCACCAAGCTGTCCGACGCCGAGTTCAAAAAACTCCGCCCGGATCTGCAGATGATCTTCCAGGACCCGATGTCTTCGTTGAATCCCAGGATGAGCGTCAAGGAACAGATCGAAGAGCCGATGCTGATCTACAAGACCATCCCGGACAGGCAGGAGAGGGAAAAGAAGGTGCTGGAGCTGATGGACACGGTCGGCCTGGCCAGACGGTACGCGGATACATACCCGCATGAGCTGGACGGCGGCCGCCGCCAGAGGATCGGCATTGCCCGGGGACTTGCCCTGGAGCCCAAGCTGATCATCTGCGATGAGCCGGTTTCCGCGCTGGATGTGCTGATCCAGGCCCAGATCCTGAACCTTCTGCAGGACCTGCAGAAGGAGAAAGGCCTGACCTATCTGTTTATCACGCATGACCTTTCGGTGGTCAAGCATATCTCCCACAACATCTGCGTCATGTACCTGGGGCAGGTGGTCGAGAAATGCGATACGCCGACGCTGTTTGCCCATACGATGCACCCCTACACCAAAGCGCTGCTTTCGGCGATCCCGGTACCGTCGCTCAAGAACCGGCGGGAGAGGATCCTTCTGAAGGGCGAGCTGACATCGCCTGTCAACCCCGGCAACCGGTGCCGGTTTGCGCCGCGGTGCATCTACGCCAAAGAGAAATGTTTCAATTGTACACCTGAACTGCAGGATATGGGCGGCGGCCATATGGTGGCCTGCCATTTCTGCAAAGAGATTGGAGATGACGGAAATGGAACAACTGACGCCACGTGAGAATTTTATCCGTTTTTTTAAGAATGAACCTGTCCAGTGGACGCCTTCGAGCAGGGATCTGCTCCGGTTCAATCCGTCCCTGATCCCGGAGAACATGGCCCGGGGGATGGTGAATGAATCCGGGCATTTTACGGATGACCAGTTCGGCGGAAAGGACTTCTTCGGGGTTCCCTGGGTCTATGTACCCGCGGAGAGAGGCTCCATCGAGGTCCCCGGCTATGTGATGATGGACGACATCAGCGACTGGCGGGATTACGTGACCTTCCCGGATCTTTCCAAGCTTGACTGGGAAGGCTGCGCCAAAGAGAATCAGGCGTATCTGACGACCGACAAGATGATCGATTCCACGATCTTTACCGGTTATTTTGAGAGGCTGATCTCTTTCCTCGGATTCGAGGATGCCGCCGTGGCGATGATCGATCCGGACGTGGAGGACGATGTCCGGGAGCTGTTCGACAAGCTGACGGACTTCTACATCGACCTGATCCGTCATTACCATACGTATTTCAACACGGAGCACATCTATTTCCACGATGACTGGGGCAGCCAGAAATCGACCTTCTTCTCGGTGGATACCCACAGGGAGCTGATCGTTCCCTGCATCAAACGGATCGTCGAGGCAGCTCATGAGATGGGCGTGTACGTGGAGATGCACTCCTGCGGATGCATCGGGACGCTGGTCCCGAACATGATCGAAGCAGGCCTTGATTCCTGGCGCGGACAGCCGGTCGTCAACGACAAGCCGGCCCTGGTCCGGGAGTACGGGGACCGTTTCAAATTCGGCGTGGAGATCGTGGCACCTTCGGATCACGCACCGTCCGACGAGGAAGCCGACGCGATCGTGCAGGAATTCATCGACGAGTACAAGGGGGCGAACATCTGGATCGCCCTGACCCGAGGCTTTACGGACAAGCAGATGCAGGACATGTTCGACAAGATCTATCGGGAATTCGGACAGGACTGCCCGTATTGATAACGGAAAAAAAAGACAGGGGACGGTTCTGTGTCTTGTTTGCTTCAGCAAACAAGACACAGAACCGTCACCTGTCTTTTTTTTGTTACACAGCCAAAAACGG
>JAFTPT010000022.1 GCA_017463155.1 Blautia sp. | reverse complement strand
CGGGGGGACGGTTCTTCGCGGAACGGGGGGACGGTTCTTACGTTCCATTCCTCAGAATGGAACGAAGAACCGTCCCCCCGTTCCGCGTTCAGCGTTCTGTTTTATTACAGCTCCAGTGCGATCTCCATCATCTTGTGGAAGCTGGTCTGGCGCGCGGCGGCGTCGATCGCTTCGTCCCGGTACATGTGATCGGAGATTGTCAGGATGCCGAGGGCCTTTTTGCCGGCTCTCGCCGCGTTCATGTACAGGCCCGCGCACTCCATCTCCGCGCACAGGACGCCCATCTTCCGCCAGGAATCAGCGGTCGTATGGTTGTCGCTGTAGAACACGTCCGAGGAGACCACGTTGCCCACATGGACCGGCGTTCCCTGCTGGGAAGCCACTTCCACGGCCCTTGCGACCAGCTCATAGCTTGCGATGGGGGCAAAGGTGCCCGGCAGGCAGTACTGGTTGGCAAAATTGGAATCGGTACAGGCACCCATGGCGATGACCACGTCCATGACGTTCACATAGTCCTGCAGAGCTCCCGCGGAGCCGATCCGGATGATGGAATCAACGTCATAGAAATTGTAAAGCTCGTAGCTGTAGATGCCGATGGAGGGCATCCCCATGCCGCTGCCCATGACAGTCACTTCCTTGCCCTTATAGGTACCGGTAAAGGCATAGATGTTCCGGACGGAGTTCACGCACTCCGCGTTGTCCAGATAGGTCTCCGCGATGAATTTCGCGCGGAGCGGATCGCCGGGCATCAGGACTTTCTTGGCGATCTTGCCGTATTCCGCCGTATTGTGCGGGGTAGGGATCATACTGCTCATACTCTTATCCTCCTTTTTTTCGATCTTGAACTGGTCTTTTTTGTGATCCTGCAACTTCTCCACTGCTGTCTCTCCTTGTCTATTCTGTAATCAAAAACGCATCCGCGTTAATAGAAAACCTGTGCTTTTCCCCGGCCCCGGTCAAGCAGTTCTCTCTGAAGGCGCAGGGCATCTTCGGTGATCCTCGGGAAATCCATGAGGAGCTTCCCGTCATACTTGAGGAATTCTCCTCCGACCATCGTATAACGGACATTCCGGCTGTTGGCACTGTAGAGGATCGCGGAGACCGGATCATAGAAATTCATGGTATCCGGTGTCAGCAGATCCCAGATCACAAGATCCGCGGCCGCGCCTTCGGCCATCCTTCCGCCGCCGGCGCCGAACACTTCGTGGCCGGCCATCAGCTTCTGCCAGACCTCCGCGGCCGGGCGGACCGTCGCGTCGTTCCGTTCAAACTTTTCAAGCAGGGCAAAAAGCCGGGCCTGTTCAAGGGTATTCAGCGTATTGGAGCTGGCCGCTCCGTCGGTGCCGAAGCTGTAATGCAGCTGATCCGCAAAGCGGAAAAACCCGCCTCTGCCTGCCGCCAGCTTCATGTAGGTCTTGGGGCAGAAGGCAAACCAGGTGTCGTCACGGATATAGGAAAGATCCTCCTCGGTCAGCCACAGACCGTGGGCGACAAGCACCGGGATCTCAAAGCCGCCTGCATCATACAGATAGCGGAAGGGCGTTTTGCCGGAGCGCTCCAGGGACTGCGTCACCTGCAGCTCGGTCTCCGCCAGATGCAGATGGATCGGAAGGTCGTGTTTTTTTGCCTCGGAGACGATCTCCGCAAGGGTATCCTCCGGGCAGGTGTAGTTGGAATGGGGTCCAAGACGCAGGCTGATCCGTGGTGAATCCTCCTGGTGTTTCCGGACAAACTCGCTGACCGCGGCCAGCCGGTCCCTGAATTCCGGCGCTGTGCCGAAGATCGTCGGGGCGATATCCATGCGGATCCCAGTATCGAGTGCTGCCTTCAGCACCTGCTCTTCCCCGAAATAGTGATCCGCCACGGCCGTGACGCCGTTGTCGATCATCTCGGCGATGCCAAGGACCGTCCCCACGTAGATGTCCTCGTCGGTCATCTTGCTCTCGTAGGGCCAGATCATCTCATTGAACCAGGCTTCCGCCGTCACTTCCTCCGCAATGCCCTTGAAGATGTTCATCGCGGTGTGGCTGTGCAGGTTCGTAAAGCCGGGACTGACAAAATATTTTGAACAGTCGATCACCTCGTCCGCGGGCGGATCCTCCTGCACGGTGCCCGCCTCACAGATGGCGGCGATGCGGTCCCCGCGGATGTATACGTCCTGATGGCGCAGGCACTCGCCTGTCTCCGTGATCAGGTTCGCGTTTTTCAGTAAAGTTGCTTTGCTCATGGAAAATCTCTTTTCTGTGCGTCGTTTCTATGGTAAGATTGTGAAGGTTTAAAGCGCGTTGTTACGCGCAGACATACTTGTCCGCAGGGTATCTGTATGCCCTGCTCCTCCCGGATAGAAAGGATCTGCTTTATGAAAAAGGTTCTCGTCATCGGTTCCACCGTCGTGGATGTCATCATAGACCTGATTGACCACCTTCCCGCCACAGGGGAGGACGTCCACGTGCGCACCCAGCGCATGTCCCTGGGCGGCTGCGCCTACAATGTGTCGGATTCGATCCGCCACTTCGGCGTCCCCTACATCCTGTTCTCACCCGTCGGGACCGGCGTGTACGGCCGATTCGTACGGGAAAACCTGGCGGAGCGGGGCATCGTATCCCCCATTCCCACACCGGACATGGATAACGGCTGCTGCTACTGCTTTGTGGAAAACACCGGCGAGCGTTCCTTTGTCTCCTACCACGGTGCAGAGTACCGGTTTCAGGCCGAGTGGTTCGACCTGATCGACCCCGCCGAGGTGGATTACGTCTATATCTGCGGCCTCGAGATTGAGGAGGAGACCGGCCCGAACATCATCGCTTTTCTTGAAAAGAATCCGGACCTGACCGTCTTTTTTGCCCCGGGCCCCAGGCTTCTCAGGATCCAGCCGCCCGTCCTTGAACGGCTGTACCGGCTTCATCCCATCCTGCATCTCAATGAGACCGAGGCGCTTTCCGTAAGCGGAGAAGCCACCATCGAAAAGGCGGCCCGCTGGCTGTATGAAAAGACGGCCTCCACCGTGATCATCACCCTCGGTGAGAACGGCTGCTATTATTATGACGGGCGGGAGGAACAGACGATCCCTGCCTTTCAGGCCACGCAGATCGACACCATCGGCGCCGGGGACGCCCACATCGGCTCCGTGATGGCCTGCCTTAAAAAAGGAGATTCCCTCTCTGACGCCATCCGGAAGGCCAACCGCGTCTCCGCGGCCGTCGTCGGCTCCTCCGGCGCACTGCTGCCGGATGAAGAATTCCGGAAGCTGTCGCTGTGATGTGGAACGGGGGACGGTTCCAAAAAGACAGAGAACCGTCCCCTGTCTTTTCCCGTTCCATTACCCCAGCCGTTCTGCCAGCGTTTCCAGGCTCTCCACCAGGAGCTCCTGGAACCGTTTACCGTCGGCGCCCGTCAGCACTGTCACAAGCGGCCTGTCTTCAAAGGCCCATTTCCGCCGGTCACAGATCGTCATGCCCCGGGTCTCCCCGTAGGCGCAGTCGACACTGACCGGCATTTTTTCTGTTGTAAAGATCTCCGGATGAAGCATGTACATGAAGGTCACCGCGTCGTGGGTGGCCGCGATGGGGCCGCCACGGTAGACCGCGCAGGAGAAATAGAACGCGATCATCTGCCCGATCTTCTGTACGACGGGCCGTGGATCTTCGGAAAGGCGCGCCGCCGTCTCGCGGTCCAGGCCGCAGAGGCTCGTCGCGTCGAGTCCGCACATGACGATCGGCACTCCGGAGGAAAACACGATGGAGGCCGCCTCGGGATCCACGTAGATGTTGAATTCCGCCGTGGAGGTGCGGTTGCCGCCGGAGGCGCTCCCGCCCATCAGCACGATGGCCTCGATCCGCTCCTTCACCTCCGGGAACAGGGTGAGAAGGAGTCCCACGTTGGTCAGGGGACCCGTGGGTACGAGCGTCACCTTTTCGCCGGCCGGGAGCTCCATGATCGTCTCATACAGAAACAGGACCGCGTGCTTTGGCACCGGCTTGTTTTTTGCCTCGGGAAACTGTACATTGCCGAGGCCGTTCGCCCCGTGCACGTCCGAAGCGGTCTTCGGCTCCCGGACAACAGGACCGGCGGCCCCTGCGGCCACCGGTACCTGAAGTCCGTAATATTCTGCGAGACGAAGGGCGTTGTCCGTCGTCTTGTCAAGCGTCACGTTGCCCATCGTCGTCGTGATCCCCAGAAGGCGGAAGGCCTCCGGATGCGCGGCGCAGAGCGCAAGCGCCACCGCGTCGTCGATCCCGGGATCACAGTCCATCAGGATCTTACGTTTATTTTCCACTCAGGCGCTCCTTTTTCTTTTTCTGTGCATAGTAGTACACGCCCAGACCGATGAGCGTCGTCAGATACGGGACCATCAGGATGATCTCATACGGCATGACGGACATCAGCTGCATGACGTTGGCCAGCGCGGATGCAAGACCGAACAGCAGGGATACCAGAAGGCCTCCGATCGGGGTGTTGCCGCCCATGCTGGCAGCGGCCAGCGCGATGAAACCACGTCCGCTCGACATGTCCTTGGTGAACATGTTCATGTAACCGCCGGACAGGAAGAAGCCGCCGAAGGCTGCCAGGCATCCGCTGATCACCAGCGCGATGTACTGGATCCTGCGGGAGCTGATACCGACGGATTCCGCCGCGTTCTTGTTCTCGCCGACGGCCCGGATGGAAAGTCCCAGCGGTGTTTTGTACAGGAAAAGATGCATTACGATGACCGCCACGAGCGACAGCCATGTCAATATGTTCTGCCCCGACAGCACCTGCCCGATAAAGGGGATCTTGTCGATCAGCGGGATCGTGAGGCTCGGCGCGGACACGCTCCGGATCGAGGAGGAAACGCCACGGTCTCCGGAGAAAGCCAGCAGGAGCAGCACCGTACCGCCGGTCGCTGTCAGGTTTATGGCAATGGCGGCCAGGATCTCGTCTGTCTTCAGGTTCAGTACGAAGAAGGCCAGGATCAGGCCGATCAGGCCTCCGATCACCACGGTGATGATAAGGCCCAGAAGCCAGCTGTGGGTGATGGAGGAAAAGATAACGCCGAAAAGTGCCGAAAACAGCAGGATACCTTCCAGTGCCATATTGGTGATGCCGGACTTGGAGGCTACGCAGGAAGCCAGCGTGGCGAACAGGATCGGCGTCGTCGCACGAAGGATGGTCCCGAAAAAGTCAGGAGACAGTATCGCTTTCCACATATTACTTCACCCCTTCCTCTTTCAGTTCTGCTTTTGCTTCTCTTGCGATCAGCTTGTGTCTGTAGCCGCTCAGGAACTGCTCGGCTACGACCAGCAGGATGATGATACCCTGGGTGATCTGCACGATCTCCAGTGTGACGTCGGTACGGCGCGCCATGATGGAGGCGCCGGTACGCAGATACGCCAGAAAGAGGGCCGCAAACGGTGTGTACAGCGGATTCTTCTTGGACAGGGTACAGATGATGATGGCGTCCCAGCCATAGCCCAGGAGCGATGCCCAGGTGAACCGGGAGTAGATCGGGCTCAGCATCTCGACGCCGCCGCCAAGGCCTGCCACAAAGCCGCCCAGCAGCTGGGAGATCACGATGACCTTGACGATGCTGATGCCGGAATACCGGGCAAAGGATTCGTTCTCACCGGTGATGCGAAGCTCATAGCCAAGCTTGGTCTTGTACAGGAATACATAGCCCAGGATGGCGACCGCGATGGCGATGATAAAGCCCAGATGGATACGGGTCCCGTCCACCAGGACCGGAAGCTGTGACTCTGCGGTCAGCGGATAGGAGGCCGTGCTGGCCGCGGGATCGCCGATCACGTTGTTCAGGATATAGTTGCCGAAGTACAGCGCCAGATAGTTGATCATCAGGGATGAGACCATCTCGTTGGCGGTGGTGGTGATCTTCATGACGGCGGGGATGGCGGTGAACAGAGCACCGACGACGCCTGCCGCAAAAAGAGCCACGATCGGGGAGATCCCCGGGATCGACATGTTGATGGCCACGCAGGTGGCGATCAGGCCGCCCATGTGGAAGGCGCCTTCACCGGCCAGGTTGATCTGGTTCGCGGAGAACATGATACATACGCCGGTACCGGTAAAGATCAGCGGGATCATGGATTCCACCACGTTGCCCATGCTGCGCTTGTTGGAGAAGGGGCCGATCAGCAGGTACTTGATGGCCTCGAGGGGCTGTGCGCTCACGAAGAAGATGATCACAAAGGAGATCAGGAGCGCGATGGCGACGGACAGGACGGTCCGCAGCATATCAAATTTCTTTGCACTACTCATACAATACTCCCTCCAATCTCTCATCCTTCTTGATGCCGAGCATGTGTTCACCCAGCTCATCCTCCGACACATTGGCGACGTCCGTAAAGAAGCCGGCAAATTTGCCCTTGTACATGACGGCCAGGCGGTCGGACAGGGAGAAGATCTCCGTCAGGTCGGCCGAGACCAGGATCACGGCGCAGCCGGCGTCGCGGAATTCCAGCAGACGCTTGCGGATAAAGGCCGCCGCGCCGACGTCGATGCCGCGGGTGGGCTGGTTGGCGATGATGATCTTGGGATTTGTGGAAAACTCACGGGCGACGATGACCTTCTGGATGTTGCCGCCGGAGAGCATGCCCACGTGCTGTCTGCGGGATTTACACTTGATCAGGTATTCCTTGATCAGTTCATCACTCCGCTGGTCCATGGCTTTTCCCTTCAGCATGAGCCCGGAGGAATATTTTTCGTTCTTATACTGGTTGGTGAACAGGTTCTCCTTGATGGAAAGCGTGGACGCGCAGCCGGACGCCATACGGTCCTCCGGGATGTGTGCCACCTCCATGCTCCGGATATCGTCGATGGAGGCATTCGCGATGTCCTTGCCCATCACCTGCACCGTACCGTGATACTTCTTGTTGAGGCCCGTCAGCGTATCGATGAGCTCGGTCTGGCCGTTGCCTTCAACGCCGGCGATGCCGAGGACCTCTCCGCCCTTCAGGTCAAAGGACAGATCATCCACCTTGAGGACGCCCTGTGAGTTGTGTACGGTGAGGTTCCGTACGCGCATGAAGATATTGTCTGTCAGGTGCTGCTCGTTCTTGTCGAAGGTGAGGGAGACCTCGTGTCCGACCATCAGGCGGGACATTTCCTGTGTCGTGATGTCCTTCACCTCGTAGGTGCCCATGCTGCGGCCGTTGCGCATGATGGTCGCGCGGTCGCAGATCTTTTTGATCTCGTCAAGCTTATGGGAGATGAAGATGATGGTGTGGCCTTTTTCACGGAGCTTCAGAAGCTGTACGAACAGTTCCTCCGTCTCCTGCGGCGTCAGAACGGCCGTCGGCTCATCGAGGATCAGGATCTCGGCGCCGCGGTACAGAGCCTTCAGGATCTCGACCTTCTGCTTGATACCGACGGGGATCTCCTCGACCTTGTCGTTGACGTTGATGTCAAAATTGTACTCTCTGGCGATACTCTGCGCCGCGTCGACCGCCTTGGCGGTGTCGATAAAGATGCCTTTTTTGGGCGCTACGCCCAGAATGATATTGTCTGCCACGCTGAGCGACGGGACCAGCATGAAATGCTGATGGACCATGCCGATTCCCTTGCTGATGGCATCCTGCGGAGATTTGATGGTGACCGGCGTGCCTTTGAGCACGATCTCACCCTGATCCGGCTGTTCGATCCCGAACAGGACCTTCATCAGGGTACTCTTGCCTGCACCGTTCTCTCCGAGCAGAGCATGGATTTCTCCTTTGCGGAGGTCCAGGGATACGTCCTCATTTGCCACAACACCATTTCCGTAGATCTTCATGATGTGTTTCATTTCCAGTACGACCTGATTTTCCAATTCTGCTCACCCCTTTCCTTTTTCTCTTAAAAAACAGGGAGGGACTGCTGCCTGGTGCAGCAGTCCCTCCTCAGACAGTTCCTTTTTACCAGCGTGTTCATCCGTGCCGGCTACGGGCACTGTGTTTTTCGGTTCTTACCGGCTTACTGGACCTTGGTCGCATCCAGCATAGCGTCAAGATCTTCCTGGGAGATCGCGTTCTCGCCAAGGAATGTCGGAACGACGACTTCGCCGGAGATGATCTGCTGCTTCAGCTCTTCGACCTTGTCGCGGATCTCCTGCGGAAGCATCTCTTCATAGTGAGCATCCTCAACAAGCTCAACGCCTTCTTCTGCAAGTCCCAGATACTCCAGAGCGCCATAGCCAAGGCCGCCTTCCATGTCAAGCTTGATGGCACGGATCAGGGAGTTGCCTACGTTCTTCAGAGCGGAGGTCGGGATGTTTGCAGCATAGTCCGGAAGCAGGGCAGCCTGGTCGGAGTCAACACCGAACGCGTACTTGTCGGCATCGCCTGCAGCCTCGATCTGGCCAAGACCTGCGGAACCGGCTACGTTGTAGCCTACGTCTGCGCCGTTGTTGTACTGGGTCAGGGCAAGATCCTTGCCGGCTGCGGAATCATAGAAGTTTCCGACATAGGCCAGAGCGATCTGGATCTCGGGATCAACAGCCTGTGCACCGGAAATGTAGCCGGTCAGGAAGTCCTTGATGACGGAGTTTTCCATACCGCCGAGGAAGCCGATGACATGATCATCCGGGTTGACCTTCTCGAGGTCTGCGCAGGTGGTCATCATGGCAGCCGCGGCACCTACCAGGTAGGAAACCTCGTTCTGTTTGTACATGACGTTGTATACGTTCTCGCCGCCGGCGCTGTAATCGAAAGCTTCATCAAAGTAGATGAACTTCTGATCCGGATAATCCTGGGAAGCCTTGGTCAGGGCATCCAGCATCTGCCAGGTACCGACAATGATAACGTCATAGGAGCCGTCATCGCAGTAGTCATACAGAGTCGGCTCCCACTTGGCCTCGTCTGCGGAGGTAGCGCCCATCTGCTCTACCTTGAAATCGAACACGTCCTCGCCCAGTTCTTCCTTCAGAGCGGTCAGGCCTGCGTTTGCAGAGTCAAAGAAGGACTTGTCGCCCAGGGTTCCGTTCAGGAGCAGTGCTGCTTTGTAGGGTCCGTCCTCGGCCATGACCGGAAGGGAAACCACTCCCAGAGACAGCGCCATTGCTGCTGACAATGCGATCGCTAACACCTTTTTCTTCATATTGTTTTCCTCCTTTTTATTAAAAAACTTTTGAAGCTTTGGTCACTGATTCTTGTATTACGGATTGTATTTCCGCACGCTGGTCACCGTCAGGTCCACGAGCTCGTCCATGGAGATCTCGCGGTAGCGCCCGCGCATGTAGGTGTCCAGTTTGGTAAAGGCCGGATGCTGCAGCCGTTCGGGGATGGCGGGTGTGCCCTCCCGGATGGCGACCACCGGCATGATCATGCCTGCGTTGCAGTCCACGTCCACGCCGCACATGGTGATGATGTAAAGCGTCTTTTCAAAGTCGCCGTTCCCGTAGTACAGAGCGATGATCTCGTTGCAGACGTTCGGATACGCGTGGATCCAGTTGTAACGCTCAAACTGCTTTTCACAGTCCGCCAGGGCGTGGCGCCAGTCCTCATAGGTCTCGCAGCAGTTCCAGGCAAAATCGACGACCGTCCTGTACTCGCTGTCCTTGGGCATCAGTTCGATGGCCGTCCGCAGGATCTTCTGCATATCCTTTTCGACAAAGGCAAGCGACGTCATGACAGCGTTGAAAACCTCGCCCAGGATGCCGTTGTTGGCATGGGAGACCTCGCCGTCCTTCCAGGCAAGCTCTGCCGCCCGGTAGGGATTGCCCGGTGCGCACATGCCGCAGATCCCGCCCCGCATCTGCGCGCCGATCCACTCGTTAAAGGGATTCCGGTACGTACCGCTCTCCGGCGGAAAGATGCCGTTTCGGATGTTGCGGATCGCCATCTCCTCCGCCGACCAGCCGGCGGGAATAAAGCCGACCCAGGCCAGCGCGATGTCCTCGGAAGTCACGCGGTAGCCCTTCTGTGAAAAGGCGTCCAGGAAAGCCAGTTCAAAGGTATTGTCATCATTGTAGGTGTTGGGCTCCCGGAGATAATCCCGGGTCTCGCCAAAGACCTCGAAGAGGTTTTTGGACGTGTAGCCCTCCACCATGGTCCCCATGGCGCCGCCGATCAGCTGGCTGAGCCAGCCCGCGCGGATCTGGTCCGCAAAACGTGCGGAATGCACATCCACCGGCACGGCCTCGGGGAACCGGACCGACATGGCATACTCAAGGAAACTGGTGTAATAGTGATAATTCCAGTAGTCCGAAAGAGGATCGACCTCCGCGTTCGCAAGCTCCCGGCGAAGAAGTGCCGATACCTGCTGCAGCCGGACGAAGTCTTTTTTATCAAAGGCCGCAAGGCCTTCGTTCAGGAGCTCGTAGCCACGGTCGCTCACCTTGTAGCCACGGTTTTCAAGCGCCTGCACGGCCGCCACCATGATCTTCTCGGGTGCGCCACTGCCGGGAACATTGCTCCCCCAGTCCAGGGACAGGTTGCTGTCATAAAAACCGGCCGTGTCGACCAGGTCTGTCCAGGTCTGTTCTTCCTCCGTGCGGATCACCGGTCTGGCCTCGGCAAACACCTTGCGGGCCATCTCCCAGGCTTTCATGGCGCATTCCCCCTTTTCCCGTATTTATCACGATTTGCCGATAACTATTCAGAACAGTCTTTGTTTACAAATCATATTGTACAATAGATTCGGCAAAATATCCATGCCTTTTTTATGAAATCGTGATTTTAATTTTTTCTCATTCCAGGCCATGCTTTTTATGATATCCATTTATTTTCATTCATGCTATAATCAAAGATGAATCATTCAGAAGGAGATGCAAAAATGCGAAAATATACAGGTTTTATCCTGGCAGCCGTCCTGTTCCTGCTGGCGTGTCTCTGCGCTGCGGCCGGGATCTACAAGGTCAATCAAAAGATCAACTTACTGTCCGGCGCTGTCGAGACGCTGGAGCGGCAAAGCGAAATGGCAGCGTCCTGGAACGTCCGCCAGGATCTGATCCCGGACCTTGACCCGTACCGGGAAAGCGCCTGGAAGGTCACGCAGTTCGGCGATATCACCGAATCCCAGGAAATGTGCTACACGGTCACGACGGAAAACGGCCTCGTGATCATCGACGGCGGCTGCCCCTACGAGGCAGCGCGGCTCAAAAAAATCATCGCGCAGTACGGAAACCGGGTGGAGGCCTGGATCCTCACGCACCCGCACTCCGACCACATCACCGCGTTCATGGATATCTATGACGAGATGAAAGACACGATCTCCATCCATCACATCTACCTTCCGGAGCATCCGGATGCGGAAATCATGAAGGCAAAGGCCTCCTGGGATTCCTACGACTGCTACGAACGGTTTTTGTCCATGGACATCCCGAACCTTGAATATGTCCACACCGGCGATGTCCTGGACGTGATGGGTCTCAAAATGGAAGTCCTGAGCGCCTACGACAACGTCGTCTTTGAAGCCTCCGACGATCTGATGAACGACGGAAGCCTGGTCTTCCGCCTCTGCGGAAAGGAAACCAGCATGCTTTTCCTCGCGGATATGGGCAAAAGCATGACCTCCTTCCTTTCAGGCACGTACGGGACGAAGCTTGCCTCCGACTATGTGCAGATGGGCCACCACGGTTTTGGCGGGCCTGATGCGGAGGTCTACCGCCTCATCGCCCCGAAGGGCGCCTTTTTCGACGCACCCGGCTGGCTGATGCAGAGCGATACGGAACGCTCCGCCAGACCCAAGGTGCAGCTGATGCAGGAGCTCGGGTGTCAGATCTACTCCTACTACACGACCCCGAACCAGATCATTCTATCGTAGAGAAGACGTACTTATTCAATCTCTCCATGGCTTCCTCAACGCGGGACAGCGGAAGCGCCAGGTTCATGCGCACGCAGTACTCGCCGTTGAACATCGCCCCGTCCTGCCATGCGACGCCCACGCGCCACGCCTTTTTTTCCAGCTCCGGGAGCGTCAGGCCGTTCTTTTCACACCACTCCCGGCAGTCGAGGAACAGCATATACGTGCCCTCGGGCATTGCCACGGACACGCCTTTAAAATGCTCCCGGATATAGCCGACCGCATAGCGGACGTTCTCCGTCAGCACGGTGCACAGCTCGTCCACCCACTCCTGCCCCTCGTCCTTGTAGGCGCCGATCAGGGCGTGCATGGAAAGCACGTTCATCGAATTGTAGTGGCAGAGGGAGGACTCCTTGTCGATCCGTTCCTTGAGGATCCGGTCATAGATGATGTGGTAGCTTCCGACCAGCCCGGCCAGATTGAAGGTCTTGGACGGGGCGTACAGGGCGACCGTGTGACTGCGGGCGTATTCGCTGACACTCTGGGACGGAATATGCGTATTCCCGTCCAGGATGATATCCGACCAGATCTCGTCGCTGATCACCGTCACGCCGTATTTCTCAAAGATCTCATAGGCCTTTTCAAGTTCTTCTCTCTCCCAGACCCGGCCGCAGGGATTGTGCGGCGAACAGAAGATCGCCGCGTGGATATGCTTGTCGCGGATCTTCTCCTCCATATCGGCAAAATCCATCCGCCAGGTGCCCTCCCCGTCTTTGAAAAGAGGACTGTGAACGATCTGATAACCGTTGTTACGCAGCACCCCGGTAAAGCCGATGTAGGTCGGCGTGTGAACAAGGACCGCGTCTCCCCGGGAGCACAGGACAGAAAGCGCGCTCACGACACCGCCGAGCACGCCGTTCTCATACCCGATGTGTTCCACGTGAAGGCCGGTCACGCCGTGACGCGTTTTCTGCCAGCGGATGATCGAATTATAATACTCGTCCGTCGGTTCAAAATACCCGTACGCAGGATGGTCTATGCGGGCCCGGATCGCCTCCTGTATGCTGGGCGCCGTCGGAAAATTCATGTCCGCCACCCACATGGGGATCACGTCGAACCCGGGGTCCGGCGCCTCCGGTGCCATCCCGCCCGGCGCTCCGATACTGTCCACCGCGATGGCGTCCTTTCCTTTTCGGTCCATGATGGTCGTAAAATCATATTTCATATGGCTTTTCTCCTTCCGCTCAGTTGCATATTCATTGTAAAAATTTTACCACTTCCGCTCTGTTTCCACAAGGTGTCGATAGAAACGGTTCCGCCTTGCTTTTCCGTTCCTGCGGTGATACAATCATCTCCATCAAATGTTCACGGGAGCAAAAGAAATGTACGCACTTCTGACTTTATTTGCCGGCGGCTGCCAGGCCGCCATGGCCAGTCTCAACAGCATGCTGCGGAACCATGTCGGCATGTTCGGGATGAGCCTGATGGTCCATCTGATCGGCGGCCTGCTGCTGATCCTCTATATGAAGCTCTACGCAAAGGAAAAGATCCACCTCACCGGCATGCCCTGGTACCTGTATTCGGCCGGCTTTTTCGGCATCTTCCTGGTGGTGGTATCGAGCTACTGCATCAACACCCTCGGCGTCTCCGTATTTACCTGCATCGGCATCGCCGGGCAGATGGTGATCTCGGCCGTCATCGACCACTTCGGCTGGTTCAGCGTACCCAGGGTCCCCTTTGACAAAAAAAGGGTTCCCTGTTTTCTGCTGATCCTCCTCGGACTTGTCCTCATCAACCTCGCATAACCTGTTTTGGGCATCAAAGAAGCCGGCGCCCGTTCTCCGGACCCCGGCCACATCTCTCATATAAAGGAGTTCTCTGTTATGGCTTTTGTACTTACACTGGCTTTCATTCAAGGCTGTGCTGCGGTCATCTCCAAGATGATCAATTACCGCTGCACAAAATACCTCGGCACCAACAACGGATCATTGGTCAATTATGTGGTGGCGACCGTCCTGTCCTTTATTCTGCTGGTCGTTTCCAGCCGGTTCCACGTGGACCTGTATTCCTTCGGAAAAGCCCCCTGGTACCTGTACCTGGGCGGGACCTTCGGGATCGTCGCCTTCCTGATCAGCATGGTGACGCTGAACCGCCTGAACGTCATGGCTTCCACGATCCTTCTGCTGGCCGGACAGCTGACCGCCGGCATCGTGTTCGACTCGCTGGTCTTCCACAACATCAGCGCGCGCAAGCTTCTGGGGATCCTGCTGGTAGCCGCAGGCGTCGTGTGGGACGGCCGGCTGACACAGAAGCACAAACAGCAATAACCGGAACGTACCGGTTTTTATGTGCCGGCAGCGATATCCCGGCTACCGGTTTTCACTTCACACTCCACGTAATTACGGCCATCCGTACCGGGCTTGTCCCCCTGCAGGTGATCTCGAGTTTTTCGTTCACATCCGCGAGGACCGTCTCGCCGGCTCTGACCGTCTCTGATCCGGGAAGCGCGATTGCTTCTCCCCCGATCAGGTATGCCGCCATGAAGTGCTTTGTTTCAGAACAGAGGAGCAGCACCTCTCCCGGCTCCAGAATGCAGAAACGCATCTCTCCCTCCGCACCGTCCTTCAGCATCAGGTTCAGGTCTGTTCCCTTTCCGCTGCAGTGGATAGGGACATCTCCTTCAAAGGAGAAGACCTCTCCCGGCTTCAGCAGCTTCTCGCTGTTTGGCATGGAAAGAACGGCTGTTCCCTTCTGCATCATCAGATAGCGTGAAACTCCCGGCAGATACGTAAAATCGGATTCTTCCTTTTCGATCACCGCACTGCTGATCCGTACCTGGAATTCTCTCTTCTGATAACTCCCGGTCTCCGGATACAGATAGATCTCCCGGGTAATCCCGCCGTCCCAGCGGGTCGCGCGGTAATCATCCTCTTTCAAAATCTTCATTGCTTTTTTCTCCCTCGATGTTACTATGAAAACAAAGAAACCGGAGCCTTTTCGTGAGGCTCCGGCTGTATTGTTATTTCTGTGCCTTGTCCTGTGCGATCAGCTTCCGCAGGGCGCCAATCCCGACCCGCACGGCCATGTCTGTGTCGTGGGCTTGGGGATTGTCAAGGCCGGCCTTGGCCCGCTCCTGGTTGGCCACCACGAGGAAGGCCGAGCCGCAGCGCACCCGGAGATAGCTGGCCACGGTAAAGAGGGCCGCGGACTCCATCTCGGAAGCAAGGCAGCCGAGCTTCAGCCAGGCGTCCCATTTGTTCAGGAGCTCATAGCCCACGGGCTTGGTCTCCGGGGAATGCTGGCCATAGAAGGAATCCTTGCACTCCACCACACCTGTGTGGAAGGTGGTCCCGAGATCCGACGCAGATGCCACCAGCGCGTTCACCACGGCCAGGTTCGCGACGGCCGGAAATTCGATCGGGGCGTATTCCTTGCTGGTGCCCTCCATCCGGATCGCTCCGGTGGCCACCACGATATCACCGCCAACGACGTCCATCTGCATACCGCCGCAGGTGCCGATGCGCACAAACGTATCCGCGCCGGCCTGTACCAGCTCCTCCATGGCGATCGAGGCCGACGGGCCGCCGATGCCGGTGGAGGTCACGCTGACCTTCTCGCCGTCCAGGTACCCTGTATAGGTCACATACTCCCGGCTGTCCGCGATCAGCACCGGATCGTCAAAATATTTGGCGATCGAGGCGCACCGCTTGGGATCGCCGGGCAGGATCACATACCGGCCCACCTCGCCGGGCGCGACCTGGATATGATACAGTTTTCCATCATTTGAATACACCAGATTTGCCATATTGACCTTCTTTCTCCTGCCATGCAGGCTCTGTATGCTCTGAAAAACCACCAACCATGCCCTGTCCGCCGGGCTTTCTTCTCATGCAAGCGTCCGGCAGACCTTCTCCGTCTCCGAAAGCGCGTCCTTCAGGATCTTCTCATGATCAAGTCCCACGATATCGATTCCCTCCGCCGCGACCACATGGTAGGCGCCGACGCCGAAGAATCCGCAGAGTGCCCGCAGATAGTGCTCATCCTGCCGCGTTTCCTCGTCCCAGAGGCCGCCCCGGGTGCTAAGATGCAGCATCCACGCTGCTCTGCACTTGCCGTGGAGTCCCTGCTCGTCGCAGTAGAAGGTCAGGCCGTCCACCGATACATTCTCAATGTAGACCTTCAGAGCCGCCGGGAACGACAGGTCCCAGAAGGGCGCTGCCACGATCATGCCGTCCGCCTCCTGGAACTGATGAGCCAGGTCGAACCTCGGATGGTCATAGCGCTTTTCGGCAAGCAGAGCGTCCCTTTCCGTCAGGGAATCCTTGTCGAGATACCGAAGCGGAAGGTCCGCCAGGGCCACCCGCTCAAATGTCCAGTCCGGATGAAGCTCTTTCAAGGTCTCCACTGCCTTTTTACAAAGCAGCGCCGTGCGGGAATCTTCTTTCCGCATACAGGCATCGATGATCAGGATCTTTTTCATTTTTTGTTTCTCCATTTCTGATTACAGCTTCTCAATCTCGTCCAGCACGCCGGAATCCAATAGCCGGATAAAGCATCGAAGCACCTCCGGGTCGAACTGCGAGCCGGAATTCTTTAATAGCTGGTCCCGGGCGGAATACTTTTCCATGGCATTCTTGTACTGCCGCTCGCTGATCAGCGCGTCGTAGACGTCCGCCACGGCGATGATCCGTCCGATGAGCGGGATCTGCTCTCCGGAAAGCCCCATGGGATAACCCCGGCCGTCATAGCGCTCATGGTGATAGCGGGCGCCCTGCTGTAGAAAATCCATGGTGCTGATGGTAGACAGAATGTCCGCGCCGATGGTGGTGTGCTGCTTGATGATCGTGAACTCTTCCTCCGTCAGCTGCCCCTTTTTCTTGAGGATCGCGTCGGGAATGCCAATCTTGCCAACGTCGTGCAGAAGCGCTGTCTGGTACACCTGCTCCACCTTGGTATCGTCGAGCCCCATCTCCACGGCCAGTGCCCGGCTGAAGCCGGCGACGCGGACCGAATGGCCCCGGGTCACGTCGTCCTTGGCCTCGAGCGTATGTACGATCGCGTAGATCGACTGCAGGGCCAGCGTCTTGATCTCCTGCGTCTTCTCGTCAATCTTCTGCTGCAGGTGCTTCTGCAGCTCCTCCAGGGCGATGGTATTGCTGATCCGGCGCTCCAGGATCTGGGGAACGATGGGCTTGGTGATAAAATCGCTGGCACCCAGGGCCAGACATTCGACCTCCGCCTCCTCGTCCTGGTTGGCAGTGAGAAAGATCACCGGAATGCCGGTGTTCTCCGGCTCCTTCCGGATCTCCCGGAAGGTCTCCTTACCGTCCATCCCGGGCATCATCAGATCCAGCAGGATCAGGTCCGGCTTTCGTTTTTGAATAAACTTGAGTGCCCTTTCTCCGCTGTTCGCAAGGAGCAGCGTGTAGTTCTTTTCCAGGACGTCCCGTACGATCTGCAGGTTTGTCCGGTTGTCATCAACGACCAGTATCGTGTGCTTGTTCATGTTATCATCCTTCTCCCGCGAAAAGGATCGCTCCTTATATCTCGCGGATCAGTTTTTCGAGTTCCTCGTAGGAAAAAGCCTCACAGGCCCGCTGCATGCATTTCAGCAGGTTCTCCTGGGGCTCGGGATATTCCTTTTCGCGCAACCTCTGGATCAGCTCCTCCACCCGCAGGTAGTCCATCTCGTCGCAGGCGGCCTTCATCTCGGAAACGGTCACCTCGTCAAAACGGTCGGCTTTTTCCCGCTCCTCCGCATCCTCCTCCAGAAGATACCTGCGGGCATATTTGCCAACATTCTCCACCATCCGGTGAAGTTCGTCCATGAAGCCCTCGAACTGCGCCCGGATGCGGGTCCAGTCATTGTTCCGGCCTGCCGTCTCCAGTTCATAGGCCATGTCGGCCAGCTCGTTGGCGCCGGCGCCCCGCGAAGCACTCTTGATGGCGTGCACGTAGATGGTAAAGTTCCGGATATCCCGGTCCTCGTAGATCTTGCGCAGCTTCGGCTCCCGCTCCAGGATGTCAAAATAGTAGGTCTTCAGGATGTTGTGGTAGATGGGTACGGAGCCGCCGTAGATCTCGATGCTCTTCTGCATGTCGACCCCCGGGATGTGATCCCGGAGTTGCTCATAGCTGCCCTGCTCCTCCGGTTCTTCCGCATTCTCCGGTTCCGGAGCGACAGCTCCCTGCGCAGCATAGGGCCGCAGAAACGGATCGTCCATCATCTGCTGCGATACGGGGGAAGCTTCTTCCATCGGTTCTCCGAGCAGGTGCTTCAGCAGCAGCATATTCTGGGAAAGAAGCTGGTTGTTCTGGATCAACAGCTGCGGCATGATGCCCGGATCCCCGGCGTAGGAGACGGTCATCGGCCTCTGTCCGTCCATGTCGCTGCCCACCGGCAGGGTGGATACGGCACCGATCCCGAAGGCGTTCTTTTCTTTGCCCGCAGGCTGCGCCTGTGTCTGCACGCCGATCTTCTTTAAGTAACCTTCCGGCGCGTTCGGCTGTACGAATTTTTTGAGGACCCGGTTCAGCTCGGTCATCTCGATGGGCTTGGCGACAAAATCGTCCATCCCTGATTCCATGAACATCTTTTTGGCGTCGCTCATGGCGTTGGCCGTCAGGGCGATGATCGGAACCTTCTTGTAGTAATCGCCCGGGATCTCCCGGATATAATGCGCGGTCTCGATGCCGTCCATCTCCGGCATCATGTGGTCCATGAAAATGGCGTCGTAGTGGATCGCCTTGACCAGCTCGATGGCCTTGAAGCCGCTGGTCGCCACGTCGATCTTCATCTTGTAGGGCGCCATCAGGCCCTGCGCCACCTGCAGGTTGGTGGTGTTGTCATCGACCACCAGGACCCTGGCAAAGCTAAGCGGCACGATCTGGGAACGGTCGAAGGATTTCTTCTTGATACTGCTGATGATCTCCTCCCCGTTCAGCGCGTTGATCAGCTGCATGCACAGAAGCGGCAGCTGCAGCTGTTTATATTTCATGTAATGGCCTTCGGCGTGCTCGTCGTTCTCCAGGATCAGGTAGATGTTCTTCTGCTCGAACATGAACTCCAGCTTCTCCCGCATGTTCCCGAAGACCTTGCGGCGTACCATCACGTGGGTCATGCCCTCATAGTTCCGGATCTTGTCCGGCTCACGGCAGATGTCATATTCGATCTCCAGACGTTCAAGCGTCCGCCGGATACTGTGGATGATGGTCTCGTTCTGCTCGCAGATCAGCATCCGCACATCCTTCCTGTGCACCTCGCCGATCCGCTCGTAGGTTTCTACCTTCTGAATGATCCGCACGGTAAAGGTGCTTCCCTTGCCGTACTCGCTCTCCACCGTCAGGTCTCCATCCATCATGTTGGCCAGGTTCTTGCTGATCGAAAGCCCGAGGCCCGAGCCCGTGATGGCCCGGTTCTTGCGCGTATCGACCTGGGAGAAGGTCTTGAACAGCTTGTCAAAATCTTCCTCCTTGATACCGATCCCGCTGTCCCGCACCTCGAACATCAGCTCGTAGTGAAGCTGGTCCTCCAGGAAATGCCCCTCGGCGCGAAGTTCCACAAAGCCTTCCTTGGTAAACTTGACGGAGTTTCCGATCAGGTTCATCAGGATCTGCTTGACACGGATGTCGTCGCCGATAAAATGGTTCGGCAGAGCCGGGTCGATGTCCATCATAAAGTAGACCGGGCGGCCGGAAAGCCGGACCGAGATCACGTTGCTCACGTCCATCAGGATGGAAGGAAGCATGTACTCCACCTCGTTGATCTCGAATTTGCCGGTCTCGATCTTGGAAAAGTCCAGGATGTCGTTGATGATCCCAAGCAGGCTGCTGCCGGAATTCTGGATCGTGTTGATGTCGATCAGCACGTCCTCCGGGAGCTGCTTGCCGAGCAGGATCTCGCTGATGCCCACGATGGCGTTCATGGGCGTCCGGATCTCGTGGCTCATGTTGGCCAGGAACGCGCTCTTGGCACGGTTGGCCTCCTGGGCCTCCTCCGCCGCGTCCCGCAGCCTTTTCTTGACGTTTTCTTCCTCCTGCACATTGGTGGTCAGCATGATGATCTTGTTCTCATCGCCCTTGTAAAAAATACATTCCACCAGTGTCCAGGTATAATCCTCTCCGCCGGTCTTCAGACGGCAGCGGATCGAATGCTTGCTGTTTTCCTTGAGCAGGGGGACCAGATTTGGAAGCTCAAGCGTTGTAAGCAATTCCCGGTCCTCATCGGTCAGGGCATAGGTCTCCTCCAGCTCCCGTATCCACTGTCCGTAGTCGTCTGCCTGCTCATGATGGAACAGGGACTGCCTGCCCTGCTCGTTCTCGAGGACCGACCGGACGGTACCGGCTGCGATGTCGATCAGGTCAGCCTCCTCATAGCGGTTCCTGACTGCGAACTGGCAGACCTCCTCCAGGATGGCCGCCTCGTTTTTGACCTTGTGAAGCTCGTCCGTGTTCTCCACGATGCCGAGCACGATGGAAGGAACCCCCTGGTCGTCCCACTCCACGATCTCCAGGGTGACACGGGTCCAGTGGTCGTTGATATCCACCAGCTCACAGCTGGCCCGGTTGATCCCCTGCATGCACCTCGCGTACATCTCGTCGTGGATTGCGTGGAATTCCGGTTTTACGAACATATCCCGGAAAGAATCCGGCATGCCGTCGAGCCTGCGCGGTGCTCCGTGCAGGTCCTCGATGCCCTGGGAAGCCAGCCCGTAGCCCTCCTGCACAAAGAAGGTGAACTTCATGATCTTGGAGTTCTCAAAGGCCTGGTTGACCAGCAGCTCCCGCTCCGCCTTCTTCTGTTCGATACGAAGCCGCTCCTGCTTGACGCTGTCAATGTCCTTGACGCAGATCAGCAGCTCCGCCGGCTCATTTTTTTCTCCTCGTGCCGTCACGTCCACGGCGCAGCGCATCCAGGTCTTCTGCTCTCCGTCCGCATGAATGTACTCATGCTCATGGCTGTCCTCCGCCTGAAAAGCCTCCACAAGGCCTTCCGGATCCAGCAGACGCTCGAACCATTCCCTGAAATAAGGCTCCACATGCGCCTCGACCAGCTTCGTAAAATACTGCCGTGCCTCCGGGATCTCCGTCTCCGGGTCCGTCTTCAGCCCCCGGGCAAAGTCCTGCGGGACGCTGACCGTAAAAATGCAATGATATTTGTTCTGCAGTACAGGATTCATGGTTATCTCCTTCTTCCATGAGGGCAGCACTTCCTCTTTACGCGCAGTGCGCATCCTCGCGGAGCGTTTTGATCTCTCAGCCCTCGAAGGGTTTCACATCCGCCACGGCGTCCGCCGGGAGGATCCGTTTTTCGTCGTTGTCAAGGTCGATCAGCACGTAGCGGTCGTTGCCCATGCCCATCTCCTTCATATAGGTCAGCTGCCGGAGGCCGTGCCGGGTCTCCATGCGCTCCACCAGGGCGGAGCGGTCCTTCTGATCCAGTGCGTAGACCAGGTCCACGGAAGCCGCGTCGGCCGCCAGGATGTCGAGGGAAGCCACGATGCCGATATTCGGCGTCACGACAGGCTCCGCCTCCACGCCCTCACAGTCGCAGGACACGGACATGTTCCGCAGCACGTTGATGTAGGAAATGTTCTTTCCGAAGAAATCGATGGTGCCCTTGGTGGATTCGGTCATCCGCTCCATCAGCTCCTCCTCGGCGATACTCCACATGTTGTCGGAGCCGACCACGGTGTGGATGTCCTTCTTGCCGATCCGGCCGTCCGCGCAGCCGATGCCGATGTTTTTGTTGGAGCCGCCGAAGCCGCCCATCATATGGCCTTTGAAATGCGTAAGCGCAAGCAGGGAATCATAGGACGTCATGTGGCTGCCCACCGTGATCTCGGGGATCCATTTGGCGTTCGCGACCGGAAGCGTGGTAGTGCCGTCCTCGTCCATGATGTCCACCGGGCAGAAGGTCCAGCCGTTGACCTTGAGGGTCTCGCGGTGCTGCTCGGTGGTGTAGCGGTCGCCCTCGTAGTAGGTGTTGGTCTCCACGATGTTCGCCTCGGGAAGGCGGTCCTTCACAAGCGCCTCCACCCAGTCACGGGGGATGATGTTCGGGCCGTTCTTCTCACCGGTGTGAAGCTTGATGCCCACTTTACCCGTGAGGTTTGCGCTGACCTTGTCATAGATCTTCTGAAGGCCTGCCGCCGACAGATCCCTGGTAAAATATACGATGGATTCGTTGCCTTTTCTTGCATGATAAGGGATGTATTTCTCTCCGCCTGTTCCTGGTACGATCTTAACTGCCATACTTGTGCCCTCCATTTCTGTAGTTTTTGTTAATGATCATGTCACACCCGCACACGGCAGGGTATATATCTATCATACCACTCCTGAAAAAGGATGTGCAACTATCTTGCATGATCTAATTTAAGGTATTAATCTGGGCTCGCTTGCATGCTGCCTGGGGGGGGACGAGATATGTGGCTGCCCGGGACACGCTTGTCTCCTTGGGATCGCTCCGCCATTGATTATCATACGCTCCGGCCAAGCCTTGGATCAAAACTCTGGACTGTTGATTGTGTAACGTTATGTGATCCAAGGCGGCCTGCACGTATGAAACTATGCTCGCGATCCCTGGCGTCGACTGCGAAGTGTCCCTACGCAGCCAGCATATCTCTGTACTCCCCCCAACGCGGCATGCGGCGCTCGCCGTGGAATCACAGCTGTCGGCCAGGGGTTATCCAAAGCAGGTGGAACGCTCCGCGTTCCAGAACGCAGTTCGAAACCACTGGATAAAAAATAACAAGACAGGGGGCTGTCTTGTTCCCTGTCTTGTTAAATTCTGTAAAATTCATTATATTTCTGCTTTAAGCCGCCATATCTGCCGCTGAGGCGAATTCCGTAAATCTCTTCCACACTATATGGAAGATTAGAAAGCCCTTCTCTTGTCACAATCACGTAGTAATTATCTGTATTACGAATCGTCTCAGCAAATTCATCTGAGGACACAAACGCATTTCCGTCATCGATAAAAACAATGCTGTCATTGATTTCCGTCAACTGCCCCTTCCATGTGGCCCCTTGTAATACAAAGCACTGTTTGTCTGATGCAAGTTCAATGCTGCTCGCATCCCCATTATCATTGTATTCCTGGATCATATCAATCAGCGTTGTCTTGCCGGTCGCACTGTCTCCCCGGATGACAGTCAAATTCCGTCTCACCTCAAAATCATAGCGAAGGCGCTTGTTCTGAATGATGATACGATGTATCCCCTTCATATGATCACCTCACAAGTACTCGATTGCTGTCTCGGTAAGCTCCTTCATCGAATGAACAATCTCACCGTTATTCAGGATCTTTATTTCTATCGGTTCACGTCCGAAATCCATGATATGACGGAGATTGACTGTGCGGTCCTCATGCTCAGCAATTTTCAGTAGCCATTTGGCACAGTTGTCTCCGCAGGTTGAAGCATTAAAAACCTTTCCCGGCTCAAACAGGACCAGAATCAATGTTTTTACCCCTCCTGACAAACCAAGCGGAGGAATCTTTCCGAGGACCGGGCTGTCGATCACGCCACTATCAAGAACCTCGGATTTGTCAACATCCAATATCATTTCCTTGACAAGTGGATCCAGGATCCATTCATCCTCGTAATCATTTTTGAAAAAAACTGTCGTATTGTAGATAGAATCCGGCATATTTCCAAAATAAATGTTTAACATCGTTAACAGCTCCATCTATCAAAATGTGCCGTACTGCACATCTTGTGTTCCGTAAAGACATGTCATAATTCTTTTCTGAGTATAATCATACCACTCTTTGTTTTGAACAAAACGCCCTGCGGGAACGTGTATGTCAATTCGCCCGCCCGCGTGGGGCGGGACATCTTATCAATATCCGTCACTACTGCGCCAACCTTATTTCAATCCACCCGCCCGCGTGGGGCGGGACCCATCAAGATCGGCAGGGAAGTGACGGTCAATCTATTTCAATCCACCCGCCCGCGTGGGGCGGGACATGGATGACATATATTTCCTATGTTCAACCACTATTTCAATCCACCCGCCCGCGTGGGGCGGGACAGTAACCTTCAGTATAAGGTTGATAAGGCAGGTATTTCAATCCACCCGCCCGCGTGGGGAGGGACCTTCTGCATCGTTTCCTTTGTCGTGAGCTCATCACAATTTCAATCCACCCGCCCGCGTGGGGCGGGACCGGTGAAATCGTACTTCCGTCCTTCAAAGTTGTTATTTCAATCCACCCGCCCGCGTGGGGCGGGACGTTAGGTACTATGTTTTATTGTCAAATAAAAACATTTCAATCCACCCGCCCGCGTGGGGCGGGACGGCCATATCCCGGAATCAGGCTCTTTACAATATTATTTCAATCCACCCGCCCGCGTGGGGCGGGACAGCAAAAACAGCCAAATATCTGAACTGTTTTTTTGTAAATAATTCATAGTTTTTCTGTTTTTGCAATTGTGCTTTATCGATTAGACCATTTGAATATAGTGGATAGTCAATCTTTCAAGCACATTTTTTGGTGCGAACCTCCCTGAGTTTTTATGAGGACTCCAAGTTCGCACACGCAATTATATTATCAGTATCTCGTCTTGGGGATAATCCAATTGCACCCCAAAATGATTGATTTTATTTTTGTACTGGTTTCCAAGTTTGTAGAATCTAAGACTATCTGTTTCTGGATTGATCAGAGTGACTAACTCCGTCTGAAAGGCAACCAGCTGTGCTTCATCTAATAGGCACTCAAATACAGAATTCTGTACTCTCTGTCCATATGCCATACACTTTTTAGCCACTTTACGAAGCCGTGCCTTTCCCTCTCCTGTCTCCGTATTGACATCATAAGTTACCACTACCAACATACTTGCCTCACTTCCAGAAAAACGGTGGATATGCTTCCAGATCCCCGCGAATAGTCCGGGCTAGAAGAAGTGCCTGCACATATGGAATCAGCCCCCACTCCACTTTCTCATTAAGGAACGGATGTCTTATTTGATCTTGCTTTTTCTCTTGCCAAGCTCGTAACACTATTCGTCTGCCTTCATCATTCAGAAAAACTGCTCCGCTTTCCTGGATATTAAAATGATCTTGCTGTATCATTTTCTGATTAACGCAAGTAAGTGCAAAACGGTCACCCATAACCGGCCTGAACTCTTCCATAAGATCCAACGCCAGGCTTCTTCTTCCGGGTTTAGGTCTGTGCATAAATCCCACATATGGATCCAATCCGACAGACTGAAGCGCTGCTGCACTGTCGCCAGCCAGAAGTGAATATACAAAGGACAGCAAAGCATTTATCCGGTCCATAGGTGGACGACGGGATCTGCCTTTAAAAGCAAATTCCTTTTTCTGCTGCAAAAGCAAATCATCAAAATAATCAAAGTATCTCTGTGCACTTTCTCCTTCGATTCCCCGAAGACTATCCAAGTCATTACACGATCTGATCTTTCCCAAGGAATCTAAAAGCTGCCCGGAAATCCTTTCTGCCTTTTCAATGGGTATTCTCATAGAGTGGTCTCTTCGGCTTCTCTCTATGACTTTTCTGGCATTATATACCTTTCCCAAGACCATGTTGCGAGCATAGGTGCAGCTTGCCTCAACCGAATCAGAAATTCTGTATTGCTCCATACGAAGGAGAACGTTTCCACGCTCCTCTCCGACCGTTCTGGCCAAAAAACTACCATGCGGACTAAAAAAGCTCAGATCGATCCCCGCTTCTGCACAAGCCCCCATAAGCATTGGTGTTGCGCCTGAATACGAAAAGCAGACTATCGATTCCAGTGTGTGAAGAGGTATTCTGGCTACTACTTCGCTATTTCTGGAAACAATCACATTCCCTCCATCCAGGTTTAGTCTGTTTTCAGGTGATGTGACGTATAATGTGTTAAGGAGATGTCTCATATGGTCATACCTATAGCTTCATCGATGTAAGCACCTACATCTTTATTTTTACATAATACCGGAAGGCACAGATCTTTCAAAGAACATGCGCGGCAATAACTTCCTGTCTTTACTTTTGGAGTATATCCCCTTTTGAAATAGCCGGCCATTTCTTCCGCATAAGTCTTCGTCATATTCCTCAGGTCGTCCGTCATGTCTACATACTCCCGATGCCGCGTCTCATGGTAATAAAGCGCGCCCGTTGGAATCTGACAAACGAGCATTTCCTCAAGTGCTATCGTTTGCGCACATAGTTGGAGCCTATCTGCATCTGATACTTTCGGCTTTCCATGCTTGTATTCCACAGGCATAGGCAGCCATAGGCCATCGCAATACCGGATAGGGATACCGTTCTTCTCTTCTTTTCGAAATTCCACTACATCACAGGTACCTGAAAGCATCAGCTCATGTGAAATGACTCTGAGCCCACGTACGATCAGGAGATCTCCTCTTTTTTCGACACTGTCTTCATCGTGGGCCCTGATATGCTCTACTCTGCCTGCGGCAGTACGGACATTTTCATTCCACTGTTGTTCAATATGGATCAATGCCCATTGTCTGCGGCAGAAGCAGAAATGCTGGATACCTGACATCATCAGATAGCTTTCTTCTTCAAATTCCTTCAATGATCTCCGGCTCCAATCCTTCCAGCGCTTCTACAGTAATGTCATAATCATCGATCGATGTCGGAATAACGATTCCATTTTTAATTGAGATTTTGACAGAACGATGCACTTTAGCAGTGGAATACCGACCGTCTTTGCAATCATGCTCAAACCAATAAAGCCTGACCATCTCCATGGTCCCGTCGGGGCGAGCAGATGACGCGTCGTTAATGAAAAGTGTACGGAGGGCTTCCTTGATCACCTCGGCATCCTCTTCCGTAAAGCCGGTTTTTTCAGCCAACTGAACATTGATCGATCCTTTGATCGTGTAGAGCCCAAACTTAACAAAATGCTTCATTCCCATAGTATCTGAAGCCCGGCTATCACCCTTTTTCTCTCCACTGACACTCTTCGTGATCTGCATGGAAATAACTTCCACCGGAGAAACACTCGCCGCCTGATGAATAGAAACAGGTCCTCTGATTCCGACTGATTTACAAGTAAGTCCACTAAATGCAAATACTTGTCCAAAAGAACGAACGTCGAGCCAAGTTTTGCATGCCTTATTATAGAATTCATCCTGATCTTTTATGGTCTTAAATCCATTTCCTTCTGCTCTTTTACTAAGGCTTTCATATCCATCATCACAACGATCATCGGACTTAACAAACACAGCATGTCCCATATCCTGCATACGATTTCGGATCTTCCTTTTAATACAAACGTCTGAGATTTCGCCCAGTCCTTCATAATCCGTACGAGGCCGGTTCCCATTTAAGGGATCTCCGTTTGGATTCGCCATTTCCGCAGTAACAACAGCTACAAAATCAATCTTATGCTTCAGATTTCCCATGATTATTCCTCCTCATTGCTCTCTTCTTTTTTTCTTGACGTATAAAACTCGTTCTTCTGCAGACAATATCCTATAATATAGGAATCGGCTAACGCCTTGTCCTGGTCACTATCGGGCAGATCACTGATAACGGCCATAATCTCACCAATCAGTTTTTCATAATATGCGCGCTGTCCCTCTCTCAGCCGAGGCGCATAGGCACGATTGATCTGTTCATAAATAATACGGGTAGCATATAAGGGCTTTTTCACAAAGACAGACTGCATGCGGATTGCATTTGTCTCCCGGCCTTCACTGATTTGATAAGTATCTTTCTCCATTTTTTCAAAAATGGCCAGCAGCCTTCCATATTGGTAGCTTCTGTCCCTTTTTTCAGGTTCCAAAGCCATACTCCATTCCTCCTTAAAATGATCAATGTAATACTTCCTTATCACAGCACATGAACAATGAATCAGTGTACTTCGAAGATATCTGGATTCTTTGTCATCTGGATATAATTCCTGACTCTGACATTTATCAATCAATCGTTTCACTATATCGGACGGCATAAGAGCCTTATCAATTCGACAAGAAAGAAGACGCATCATAATCTGTCTGGAAACCTTGACGTCCACTTCCATTTGATTTGATCTGAGTGATCCATAAGCAAATTGTATTATTCTATAAAGAGGCGGTGATTGGATGCCATATGGACCATTAAGCCAACAGCATGTTTCGTCCCACCATGCAAGTCTCTCCAGAAAATCGGATGCCTGCAATTCGTTATAATAGTTCAGTGACAGGCGGCCGCTTGTAGCTGCATCGAAAGAAGCTATCACAGCTTTTGATCCCAATGGGAGATTGGTTTCCCAACCTTGTAGTGCATTTCGAAGATTCTTTTTATAATCACTTAACAGAAAAACCGGATCGCTTTCTTTTTTACCTGTCGGCGGTCCCATAAGCCCGGTTGGTTTAGGAAGCGGCCTCATATCCGGATTCCAGCATACAAATGTTCTTCCACCATAAGGGACACCTTGATTCGCAATCAGCCATTTGAGCGTATTATGTGCTTTCTGGGATGCAATGTAGCCGATGGAAACTGCTTCTGAATCATCAAGGAATCTGCCACGATATGTATAATTTGTCCTATCGTTAGCGCTGATCAGCTTGGCGTTCCCATTCAATGCCACAATTCCCTTAATGTGTTGTTTTGCCGGTAATGTTTCCTTACCAGTGATGCTACAAATTACCTTGTCCGACTTGTCTAGCGTACTCACATACCACGCAGAAAATGCCTTTTGCAAATTTCTGTTTGTCCAACAAGCACCACTTTCATCCCCGATACCGATGACGCGCCATCTAATAAAGACTTTTTCATCCTTAACAGTTCCTTCTATCTCTCCCGGCTTTACGCAGCCTGATTTGAGAAGATCGTTTACGACACTTCCTCTGGAAACGTATGTATATACCGGCATCAGCATCGGATGCGTGTATTCAGATTCCAGCCATCTCTTTAACTGATCCATATACAGGTTGTTTTTTTCAGAGTTGCGCGGATCCAGATATCCGATCTGATCGCAGAGTGGATGTGCGCAGGCCCCGCTGGTTCTTCCTACAGATTCTTCTGTGACGGGTATGATTGTCTTCGCATTTTCTTTATCGACGATATCCGCATTTACGAAATATCCATCCTGATTGATAGTGATTTCTACACCAGCAGTGGCTATAGCATGCGAAATCGGCGCCAGAGGCTCTCGCATATCACTTCGGATAATCCCGGCATAGTCTTTTTCCGCCTTATCATATGTTTCATACGCCATCTGCAGGAGTCCCATTTCTCTCACCTCCTTTAAACTCATTTAATCCGGAGAAGTTTCCCGCGTCGTTCCCAAATAGTTTAACCGGCATTTCATGAAGCAGCTCGTGCACTGGACACTCCTCCGGCCGAAGGAAATTGATAACACCATTTTTCATGACCGGCTGCCAAAGATTTTTGGAGAGGTGTGTTCTCGTCTCATCTGAATATCCTTCATCCGGATATGTTAGGCCATGATACATCGTGCCGAAGGCCAGATGCTGAAGATCATCATACGCCCCTTCCCCTTCTCCAAAGACACAGGGCTCCACAAATCCTTGACATTCACGCGTTCCCAAGAAGATATCTCTGCGGCCTCCCTTACGAACCATCTTTTTTGCAATCTCATGATGCTTGTTCTCGTTCCTGTCTTCGGACAGTTCAGGCCGATTATCATTCCACTCAAAATGAGCCCGCACCTGATAACGACAATCTTTAAGATAAGTATAATAAGCCAGTTCGTTCCCTCCGGAATATTTGATAGGTCTGATGCCTTTTACCTCTGTTTGAATACGGTTCATGATACGCACTGCATCAATGTACCATATAAACGTTGGCTTCCAATACACGGATGCGAGGATACCTTTCAGAGCTTCATATGTTGGAATCTGATAACTGCACTTTTCTCCTCCAACCCTCATAATAGGGTCAGAAAACAGAGCATAGGCACCTGTAACTTCAAATTCAACAATGTTTGGATGTTTTGTTTTCATTGTTATACCTCCATAAATCCCATCCGCCTTTTCTTCAAAGTCATTCCAATATTATTATCGTAATAACCATCCTGTAAAACAGCAATTGTCCCGTCGCAAATATAGTAAATCCCACCTTCAGATTCGAGATGCTCCTTCTGATAAGCAAAAAGCGGTATCGTATATCCCTTCGCTTTTTCCAACAATTCCCTACGCTGGAAATAGTCAAAGCGCACGCCTTCATCCTGAAGATCCGCTATGATAGACTTTCCTTCATCATACGGGACAATCGCATCTACCGTATTTTCATCGAATACACTAAAATATTTTCCGGCTGTCTGAAATGCCTGACATAGATAATAAGAGTGATTCGTTTTTCGAAAACGCTCATTCCCGCTCATTAGTCCGTAAAGCGAAGTGCTGAACTTCTTTAGCGGATAATCTTGATAGCCTGTTTCCATCTCTTTGTAAAGTCTGCTATAGTAATACTCCACAGCTTCCTCCGACATCAAATCGTGGTCGAATATTTCCGAGTTTTGTTCAAAAGCATTCAACAACTCTATAAAAGCATTTTTCGCACGCTTTATCTCGGAAAGATGAGACAAATCCTCACCCTGAAGTCTGACCACATAGACGGGGGCGGGATTAGGATCTTCAGCGTTTCGATTGCATCTTCCGGCTGACTGGACGATGCTGTCTAAACCAGCCGTCAGTCTGATTACACATGCGAAAGAAATATCCACCCCCGCTTCTATGACCTGTGTTGCGATACATAAGGTTCTGTGCTGCATACCTTCTTTTGCCAAACTGTTTTTTATCTCTTTAAGCACGATTTCCCTATGTCTATGACACATAGATGCCGAAAGATGAAATAAGTCAACTTTTTCTATATCGGAAAATAGGATGAACAAGCGTTCCGCTTCCGCCTTTTTGTTGCAAATGATCAGGAGGCTCCTCTTTTCTTCCAAAATATCTTTAACAAAGGCATCTATTTCCTGGTAATCCTTTACTCCTGCGTTGATTAGATCTGTCCTTTTGAAGGTATTCCACATGGACTTGTCGAAAGGTACTAACTGTGGAATATCTTTTACAAGCGGATGATCCGCTTCTTCAAGACAAGGTTGTGTGGCTGAGCAAAGAAGTATTGTCGCATGACAGACTTCAGCCAAAAAGTTCACCGCCAAATTAAACATGGACAGCATATGGGTCGGAATCATCTGTACTTCGTCAATCACAATTAAACTGCTACAGAGAGAGTGAAAGCGTCGGATTGAAGAAGATTTCCCAGAAAACAGAGTATTCAGCAGCTGTACCATTGTGGTGATTACAATCGGTGAATGCCAGTTCTCGCATAGGAGTTCGTTTTCACTGACAGTTTCACTATTGTCATTATCCCTTACAACATTAGAATGATGCTCAAGAATAATACTGTCATCTCCAACGGCATTCCTGATCACGGCTGCATTCTGTTCAAGTATCGTCAATAACGGCGACACAAAAAAGATGCGTTTTTTGGATGCAGTTCTGGCATGCGCAGCGGCGAATCGCAATGACGAAAGTGTTTTACCTGCTCCTGTTGGGACATTCAGCCTCAATACTCCGTCGGAACGCCCTGCCGCATCTTTGCACATGTCTGAAATCGTTCGCCGCATTTGATCTATTGGCTTTTCACAAGGGAAACTACTTATTTTCTCTTCAATTCTCGCAATGCAGTTTTCCCATAATAGATCATCCGCTTCTTTTTCGAAGGAGATCCTTCCTTCTGACATAAATGACGCTGTATCAGAACGGTCTCCCTCTATAAGTGCAGAAGAAAGAAGCCTGGTTAACAGTCCGACATAGAATTTTACTTCGTTACTACAATAATTTATATCTTTGTCTTCCCACGCTGGAAGATTATTCACTAAAGTAAGAACCACTTCCATTTCGTGCGCAGCTTTCTGAAAGAGTTCATCAATTTCTTTTTGGGAAAGGCACTCGTTCAAGTAATTCGTCCTGCTCTCATCGTAGTGAGTATTCAAAGCTTCCAGACGATGTGTAAATCCATTAACTTTAGCAGGTCCGTCCAGATCAAACAATCCATGATGTGCCCCGATCGCATATCCAATGATCTCACTTGTATAGTAAGTTGCGGATCCCTCCGTTTCAGCAACATGATACTTCTCCAGAAGATATCGAACTCCTGCAAATGTATGTGTCACAGAACCCCTCTCAACATCTTTTCCAGTTGCCGCAGAAATGAGATATTCTTTAAACTCATCCTTGCATTTTCCCATGTCATGAGTAAGCGGCAAATAATCGGCGTCTATAAAAAGAGCACTGTCTTTGGTAGTCTACAGACAGTGCTCTTTGACAATTCCATAGAATCAAAAATCTCAGGGTGAATGATACTTTTGCTTCTTTTGCGACTTTGGCATGCCGGTT